>NZ_JAECVT010000002.1:0-592881 GCF_016055175.1 Thermoactinomyces sp. CICC 10735
TGCCCTTAGTAGCTTACCCTACTGGCTCTCTTGGAGATTACTTCTCCCGGTGATTGCAACTTGACAAGCGACGTGTGAAGATTCTCGTCAAACGAGCCTCTTCAACCTCGTCTTGCTTCTTCCATATCTCATTTTCAAGGTGCGTCGTTTTTTCTTTTTGTCGACCGCCTTGCGGCGACAAGAAATAATATATCACGGCCACAAACAAAATGCAACCCTTTTTTATAAAACCATTTATTCCCACAATAAACAAACAAAAAACCCTTCTTCTCATGCAGAAAAGAAGGGTTGTAAAATCCTTGGAGGAATTACGATGGATTGTCCGCCCGTTTGATCCACTCCGGTAAATCGCGGATCACATTTTCAACGGCTACATCCTGCGCATCTCCCGAGCGGCGAAGTTTCATCTCCACCAGACCATCCCCGGCTTTGGCTCCGACGGTAATCCGAACCGGAATTCCGAACAAATCCGCGTCTTTAAATTTGACACCCGCCCGTTCTTTACGGTCATCAAACAATACTTCATATCCGGCTTCCAATAATTCTTGGTACAACTTCTCCGCGGTTTTGGCCTGTACTTCATTTTTCATATTCACCGTAATCAGGTGAACCGTATAAGGGGCAATGGAAGCGGGCCAAATGATTCCCTGTTCATCATGATTCTGCTCCACAACGGATGCAACCGCGCGGGAGATGCCGATGCCGTAACATCCCATAATAAACGGCTGTTCTTTGCCGTTTTCATCCAAAAATCCGGCCTTCATTGCCACGCTGTAGCGGGTTCCCAACTTGAACACATGCCCCACTTCTATCCCGCGGCGCAGAGAAATCGCACCACCGCAACGGGGGCATCTGTCGCCTTCCTGGATATTTCTCAAATCGCCGGTCACATCCACTTCAAAATCTCGCACAGGTTGAACATGAATGAAATGATGATCGGCTTCATTGGCTCCGACAATCAGTTCACTCTGATTCATCACAGCCTGATCCGCCAACACTTTCACTTTTTTCTTCAAGCCCACCGGTCCAACGAACCCGGCAGGAGCCCCTGCGATTTCCTGTACGGTTTGATCATCGGCCAACTCACAAACCGTGGCATTCAACAGATTTTTCACCTTGACATCATTCACTTCATGATCTCCCCGCACCAAAACGAGCACAGGTTCCCCGTCCACCAAAAAGACAAGGCTTTTGGCAAGCTTTGAAACCGGCACATCCAAATATGTTGCAACCTCTTCAATGGTGCGCTTTTGCGGAGTGTGCACTTTTTCCATTTCTTCCACGGAAGCAACATCGGTAGTGTTTTCTTCCCCGGCCACTTCGGCCATTTCCACATTGGCAGAGTAATCACAGGATTCACAGATGACCACTGTATCTTCCCCTGCGTCCGCCAAAGCCATAAACTCATGGGTGCCTTTGCCGCCGATGGCACCGGAGTCGGCTTCCACCGCCCGAAATTCCAAACCGATGCGGGTGAAAATGTTTTTGTATGCCTGATACATCTTTTCATAGGTATCATTCAGCGAGTCCTGATCCGAATGAAACGAATAGGCATCTTTCATAATAAACTCCCGCCCTCTCAACAAGCCGGAACGCGGGCGTTTTTCATCCCGAAATTTGTTTTGGATCTGGTATAAAATCATCGGGAGTTTTTTATAGGAATTGATTTCTCCACGCAACAAATCGGTGATCACTTCCTCATGGGTGGGTCCGATCGCAAAAGGCCGGTCATGCCGGTCTTGCATCGTAAACAAGTCGGGCCCGTAAGTGTCCCAACGGCCGGACTCCTGCCATAATTCAGCCGGATGCAGTGTCGGCAACAACAACTCTTGACCTCCAATGCGATCCATCTCTTCGCGCACAATTTGTTCCACCTTATGTAAAACCCGGTATCCCAAAGGCAGGAAAGTATATATCCCCGCAGCTAATTGCCGGATGAATCCTCCGCGCAGCAACAGCTGGTGACTGATCATTTCTGCTTCCCCGACCGTCCGAAGTGTCGGAGCCATCATATTGTTTTGCCGCATATTCATCCCTCTCTTTTCAAAAAATGCCATTGTTTTTTATCATACATAAAACCATTGAAATAAAAAAGATCCATCCGCCACAAAAAAGGAAAACCGGCCCATCGATCAGAGCCGGGTTTCCGCTTTATCAAGTGAAGAACACTTTTTTTATGTCATTAAAAGTCACCACGAGCATCAACATCATCAGTAAAGCGAACCCAATAAAGTGAACCAGACTTTCCTTGTTCGGACTGATCGGACGGCCGCGAACCGCCTCGATCCCGATGAAAACCAGACGGCTTCCATCCAAAGCCGGGATCGGCAACAGATTAAAAATCCCCAGATTCAGGCTCAAAAGAGCGGTCCAACGGATGAGTGATTCATATCCGGCCTTAGCCGCCTCACCGGTGATGGAACCCATCTGGACAGGCCCGCCCAAACTTTTCAGACCCAGCTGTCCGGTCACCAACTTCCCGAATCCGTCCATGATCATGACAGACCAATCATACGTCTGCCTGAACCCGTCAATGGCTGCTTCCCAAAGGGTGGCGTCTCTTTTCATCTCATTGACATTAAAATAAACCCCGATTTGGTAGACTTCCCCGCTTTTTTGCGGTGTCACCGGAAAATCCAGTTTTTGTCCGTTTCTGTCCACCGTAATGGTCACCGTTTCCCCTTTGGATTCCAACAACTCATACCGCAACGAATCCATGGTATTCACTTTTTTGCCGTTAATGGCCACAATCAAATCATTTTCCCGGATCCCGGCCTTGGCTGCCGGTGAATCCGGAATGGCCTGATCAACCGGCAACCGATCTTCGATTCCGGTTACAAATGTGTAGATGGCAAACAGAATAATGGTCAACGCAATATTAAACAGCGGGCCGGCAAAAATGGTCATCGCCTTTTGTCCGGCAGTTTTGGAGCCAAACTGGCGGTCATACGGCGCAATTTGCAGTTCCGTTTTTTCACTGTAATGAATATTGGCTTGCGGATCCAGGAAATATTTTGCTTCATTTTCATCGGAATCTTCCAGCACCACATACAGCTGTCTTTCCAAATCCGCTTTCACAAGCCTTCCGACAATCAGAGACTCTGTTTCCAACCCTTGCGGATCATACAGGTACAAATGGTTCAGTTTCCCCTCCGGAGTTTGGGTCGCATAAACCATCGTCCCCTTTTTGATTTCAACCATCTCCGCATCTTCACCAGCCATGCGGACATAACCGCCCAAGGGCAAAATCCGGATGGAATAAAGCGTTTCCCCTCGTTTGGTTGCAAAAAGTTTCGGCCCGAAACCGATGGCAAATTCCCGCACCAGAATCCCTGCACGTTTTGCAAAGATAAAATGTCCCAGTTCATGTACAAAGACAAGTAAACTCAGGACCAACACAAATATCACTATGGTTTGCATGGACTATTCATCACCACCCTGGTTGATCACACGCCTTAAATCTAAGCCAACGGAACAAGACCGTCTTGTGCAAATTGGCGGGCCCATCTGTCTGCTTCTTCAATTTCTTCCAACGACGGATTGCTGACCGCCTGATGTGCATCCAGCGTCCGCTCGATAATCTCTTCAATGGCCAAAAAAGTACATTTTCCTTGTAAAAAGGTTTGCACCGCCACTTCATTCGCTGCATTTAACACAGCAGGCACCGTTCCCCCGGTTTTCCCGGCATCATAAGCCATTTTCAAACAAGGATACCGTTTGAAATCCATTTCTTTGAAATCGAGCCGGGATAATTGAACAAAATCCAAGCGTTTTGTCGTCAGTTGCATCCGTTTGGGGTAAGACAAAGCATATTGAATCGGAACCCTCATGTCCGGGGTGCCCAATTGAGCCATCACTGCACCGTCTTTAAATTCAACCATCGAATGGATGACACTCTGCGGATGAAGGACTACATCTATTTTCTCATAAGGAAAATCAAATAACCAGTGCGCTTCAATCACTTCAAATCCTTTGTTCATCATCGTGGCACTGTCAATGGTGATCTTGTTTCCCATTGCCCAGTTCGGATGATTTAACGCTTGTTCCACAGTTGCATCAACCAATTCTTCCCGGCTCCAATCACGAAACGCCCCCCCGGACGCTGTGATGATCACCCTTTCCACATCATCCATCCGCTCACCATGAAGACATTGAAAAAGTGCAGAATGCTCGCTGTCGATCGGCAACAACGGCACTTGATGTTTTTTGGCTTCCGCTGTCACAATATGGCCGGCTGTGACCAGGGTCTCTTTATTCGCCAATCCAATCTTTTTTCCTGCCCGAATGGCTTCCAGGGTCGGGACCAAGCCTTTGCTTCCGACCAAAGCGGAGACAAGATAGGTGGAGTCCGGACTTGCTGCAACCTCCTTCAAGCCTTCGTCTCCCCACATGACACGAACCTCGTCCCCCACTTCCCGCTTCACGGCTTCAGCCGCTTCCCGGGTGGCCATGGACACCAACCGGGGCTGAAATTCCTTCACTTGTTGTATCATCAAATTTGCATTGTTCCCGGCCGCCAAAGCGACCACTTCAAATTGTTCAGGGTGCTCTCTGATTACCGCCAGTGTGCTTGTTCCAATGGACCCAGTGGAACCGAGAATAGCCACCTTTTCTAACATTCCATAGCCCCTTTCAGTCATCACAGAAGTTGAACAAAGTGTAAAATGATAAACGTGAACAGCAAACTGTCAAAACGATCCAAAAATCCGCCATGCCCCGGCAAAAGTGAACCCGAGTCTTTGACACCTGTGCTTCTTTTCCATGCCGATTCGATGAGATCCCCGATTTGACCGACGATGGTGATCAATACGCCAATGGCCACGGCAAACAACAGATTGCCCAGATCGGGAAAAATGAAAAAGATGATGATGCTCAAAAGAGTTCCGCACAAAATTCCGCCAAGAGATCCTTCAATGGTTTTATTCGGGCTGATTTCCGGCATCAGCTTCTGCTTTCCCCATCGCTTGCCGATAAAATAAGCGCCGGTATCATTTGCCCAAGTGGCCAAAATGATCAACAAGGACCAAGCCAAACCGTTCTCTTGCCAAATCGTCACCATCATATAGGAAAATCCATATCCTATGTATATGGCACCCACAAACAAATAAGCCATTTGAAACAGATCAAATTGGTTCCGGCTGAAGACCATCCACAAAAAATACAGAATCAGCCCCAGGATGACCGGTGTGATTCCTTGCAAAAAAGCGAATCCGGAGAAGTTGGGTTGATTGGCAAGCACACTCAAAAAAACCATCAAGATCACAGCAACCCCGATAAAAATTTGCGGGGTGCGAGGCGAAATATTTTTCATTTTTGCATATTCAATAAAGGCCACAATTCCCAAAACAAGCAAGCAAATTGTATATAACCAGGCTTGGCTCATCAATCCCAGAAAAATCACAGCGCCCAATGTACCTGTAATAATTCTCTGTTTCATCGCTATTTCCCCTGTCTATTTACACCGCCCCGAAGCGTCTTGAACGATGCTGGAAATCTTCGATCGCCTGGTAAAAACATTCCGACGAGAAATCAGGCCACAACACATCCGTAAACCACAACTCACTGTATGCAAGCTGCCATAACAAGAAGTTGCTCACCCGGATTTCACCACTTGTCCGGATAACCAGATCGGGATCCGGCAATCCTTTGGTCAACAGATACTCGCTCATCAATTCTTCATTGACTTCTCCTTTATCAATATGACCATTTTCAATGTCTTCTATAATCCGGTGAACAGCCTCTATGATCTCGCTTCTTGCCCCGTAGTTAATGGCAAAATTCAATATCAACCCGGTATTGTCTTTGGTTTTTTCCTCAAACTCCATCAACGCTTTTTGCGTATAATCCGGTGTCTTGCTGATCCCGCCCAAAATCCGGACCTTGACGTTTCGCTTCATCAACTCTTGCAAATCGGTTTTCAAAAACTCCATGGGCAGCTTCATCAGATACTCCACTTCGTCTTTGGGTCTTTTCCAGTTTTCCGTTGAGAAGGAGTAAAAGGTTAATACTTCAACCCCCAGATCATCGGCGGCCCGGATAATTTCGCGGATCCGTTTCATTCCCGCGGCATGACCGGCCGTGCGCGGCATTCCCCTTTTTTTGGCCCAGCGTCCGTTTCCGTCGGTGATAATCGCCACATGCTTGGGCATGGGCGCTTTTTTGATCTTTTCTAACAAATCTTCGGCGGATGAAGTTTCATTCCCCTTGGATCCCATCAAACGCTTCATGGATTTGATCATAGAACATTCCTCCGCAAATAGGTCTCAAAATATCTTAGGTACGAATCAACCTTTTTCCTCCAACAATTCCTGATTTAGCCAGAAAACCCCCTCTGTGAAGAAGGGGTTTTCACCCGATGAGATCATTCCTCAGATTTCCAGAATTTCTTTCTCTTTGTCCGCAACCACATCATCCACTTTTTTAATATATTGATCCGTCAGTTTTTGGACTTCATCTTGGCCACGGCGCAGGGTGTCTTCCGGAATCTCCCCGTTTTTCTCCATTTTTTTCAATGTGTCGTTGGCATCACGACGGATGTTGCGAATCGCCACTTTGGCATCTTCGCCTGTTTTACGGACCAGTTTGACCAATTCGTTGCGCCGTTCTTCTGTCAAAGCCGGGATGGTGATGCGGATCACGGAACCGTCATTGTTGGGGTTCAACCCAAGCTCGGATTTTAAAATCCCGCGTTCAATTTCCGGCAATACCGATTTGTCCCACGGTTGGATCAGCAAGGTGCGGGGATCCGGAGTGGAAATATTGGCGACTTGGTTCACGGGCATTTCCGAACCGTAATATTCCACGACCACTTTATCCAACAATGAAGGATTGGCCCGTCCGGCACGAATTGAAACCAAATCTTTTTTTAAGACTTGCAGTGCCTTTTCCATCTTCTCCTGAGCTTGCTTTTTTACTTCATCCATATGCTTACACACTCCCTTTTACCAATGTTCCGATTTGCTCTCCCAAAAGCACACGCCGAATGTTTCCTTCTTCGGAGATATTAAAAACAATGAGCGGAATGTCGTTATCCATACACAAGGACGAAGCTGTGGAATCCATTACTTTCAAGCCTTTGTTCAAGATTTCCAGATAAGTCAGCGTATCATATTTTTTGGCGGTCGGCTCTTTCTTGGGATCTGCAGTGTAAACGCCATCCACATTGTTTTTGGCCATCAAAATGACTTCTGCTTCGATCTCAGCCGCTCTGAGCGCCGAGGTCGTATCCGTCGAGAAAAACGGATTGCCGTTTCCGCCGGCAAAGATCACAACCCGGCCTTTTTCCAAGTGGCGAATGGCGCGCCGGCGGATATACGGCTCGGCGACTTGTCGCATTTCAATGGCGGTTTGCACACGGGTCGGCACATCGATGCTTTCCAACGCATCTTGCAATGCCAACGAGTTCATCACCGTGGCGAGCATTCCCATGTAATCGGCAGTGGCCCGGTCAATTCCGCGGGATGATCCCTGAATGCCGCGCCAAATATTGCCGCCTCCCACAACCACAGCCACTTCCACACCGAGTTCGACCACTTCTTTGATTTGTTTGGCCAGCGATTGGATCACGTTAGCATCAATTCCATAACCCCGCTCTCCGGCCAAGGCTTCACCACTTAATTTTAAGATAACTCGCTTATATTTGGGAGTACTCATCGTTTTCCTCCGTTCGTACAAAATCAATATAGATGAATTTTCCTTCAAATCATACAACTTGTCCAGTTTGTTCAAAGAACTTCTAAAAAAATGGGAACACCAAGTTCGTGTTCCCATGTAATTTGTCAACCTTTCTTGACTTGGGACATAACCTCTTCCGCAAAGTTATCTTCACGTTTTTCGAGACCTTCGCCCATTTCGTAACGCACAAAACGACGGATATTGATGTTTTCACCGATCTTGGCGATCATTTCTTTTACCAGTTGATCGATGGTTTTATCCGGGTCTTTGACAAAAGGTTGATCCAAAAGGCAAATGTCTTTGAAATGTTTTTGCAAACGTCCTTCCACCATTTTGTCAACAATGTGTTCCGGTTTGCCTTCTTGAAGCGCTTGTTGTTTTAAAATTTCCCGTTCTTTTTCCACAACGCTTTCCGGAATTTCTTCGCTGCGTACATATTGCGGATTCATTGCGGCAATTTGCATGGCGATATCCCGGACAAAGTTTTTAAAGTCTTCGTTTTTCGCAACGAAATCGGTTTCACAGTTCACTTCCACCAGAACACCGATCCGGCCTCCGGCATGTATGTAGGATTCAACAACCCCTTCCGCTGCGATGCGGTCTGATTTTTTGGCCGCTTTGGCGATTCCTTTTTCACGGAGATATTCGATCGCTTTTTCCATGTCTCCGTTGGTTTCGGTTAAAGCTTTTTTACAATCCATCATTCCCGCGCCTGTTTTTTGACGCAGTTCTTTTACTTGTTGTGCGCTGATTGCCATGAATGCTCCTCCTTTTTTGGTATAGCGTATAAAAAGAGGGGGCCGGCATGAGCCCTGTCATGCCACCCTCTTCATTTTCCGGTCAGGAAGCCGTTGTTGTTTCGCTCGGTTGCTGTTGTTGCTGTTGTTCCCCTTGTTTTCCTTCCAGAATGGCATCGGCGATTTTTCCGGTGAAAAGACGAACCGCACGGATGGCATCGTCGTTCCCCGGAATGACATAGTCGATTTCATCCGGATCACAGTTGGTATCCACAATGGCAATGATCGGGATGTTCAACTTGCGGGCTTCAGCAACCGCAATCCGTTCTTTGCGCGGATCAATCACAAAAATGGCATCCGGCAATTTTTTCATGTATTTGATCCCGCCGAGGAATTTTTCCAATTTTGCCTGCTCTTTTTTCAGCAGAACCACTTCTTTTTTCGGCAATACATCAAAGGTGCCGTCTTCTTCCATGCGTTCCAATTCATGAAGGCGTTCGATGCGTTTGCGGATGGTTTGGAAGTTCGTCAGGGTTCCTCCCAACCAACGGTGGTTGACATAAAACATGTTGGAACGGGTGGCTTCTTCTTTTACAGCTTCTTGTGCTTGTTTTTTCGTTCCAACAAACAAAATGTTTCCGTCATTTGCAGCCAGGTCACGAACGAAATTGTAAGCCTGCTCCATCATTTTCACGGTTTTTTGCAAATCAATGATATAAATGCCGTTGCGTTCCGTGAAAATGTACTTTTTCATTTTCGGGTTCCAACGACGTGTTTGATGACCGAAATGAACCCCAGCTTCCAATAATTGTTTCATTGATACAACTGCCATTTAAAAAATCCTCCTTATTGGTTATTCCTCCGCCAAAGTCATCGCAAGCAGAAACCACTTTCACATGGCACCACTGCCTGCTTTCCTTGACGTGTGTTTTACACCATTGATGAATATAC
Source organism: Thermoactinomyces sp. CICC 10735 (assembly GCF_016055175.1). Classification (NCBI taxonomy): domain Bacteria; kingdom Bacillati; phylum Bacillota; class Bacilli; order Caryophanales; family Thermoactinomycetaceae; genus Thermoactinomyces; species Thermoactinomyces sp. CICC 10735. Next base: position 9,363 of record NZ_JAECVT010000002.1, read on the forward strand.
CATATTCATCAAAGCCATCGCAAGAAAAAAACTCCCGTGACACGTCAATTCGAAAAAAACGCCGAATTTCCTTCTTTATAATATATACTGGCTCAAATCACGGTCTTTCACTATATCTTGCAATCGTTCTCTCACATATTCCGGTGTGATCTTGATTTCGCCGGCTCCGATTTCAGGCGCCTCAAAGGACAATTCCTCCAGCAACCGCTCCAAAACGGTGTGGAGACGGCGGGCTCCGATATTTTCCGTCGCGCTGTTCACTTCCGCCGACAAGCGGGCAATCTCACGGATGGCTTCATCGGTGAAGGTCACCCGGATGCCCTCTGTTTCCAACAACGCCGTGTACTGTTTGATCAGCGCGCTTTTGGGCTCGGTTAAAATCCTTACAAAATCATCGGCCGTCAAATCGCTCAGTTCGACACGGATCGGGAAGCGGCCCTGAAGTTCGGGAATCAGATCCGACGGTTTGGACACATGAAACGCCCCTGCGGCGATAAACAAAATGTGATCGGTTTTCACCGGCCCGTATTTGGTCATCACCGTCGAACCCTCCACGATCGGCAAAATGTCGCGCTGCACGCCTTCACGGGAGACATCCGGGCCATGTCCGTCCTTCCCGGCCACTTTATCAATTTCATCCAAAAAGATGATTCCCGATTGCTCCACCCGTTCCAAAGCTTCCTGGGTGACTTGGTCCATGTCGATTAATTTTTGCCCTTCCTGCTGGGTTAATATTTCGCGGGCCTCTTTCACCGTGACTCTCCGCTTTTTGGTTTTCTTCGGCATCAAATGCCCGAGCATCTCCTGCATGTTCATTCCCATTTGTTCCGCGCCGGTTCCGGCAAACATGTCAAACATGGCCGGAGCCTGCTCTTCCACTTCGATTTCGATCACGCGGTCTTCCAGTTCTCCGCGCAATAACTTCTCCTTGAGGATCCGCCGGTCTTCTTTCAGCTTGCTTTCATCCTGTTGCGTCTGACTGGCCGGGGGGGAGGATTGATTTTGTTGGAATAGAAACTCAATCGGATTTTTAAAAGTTGGCGCGGCCTTTTTGCCGGGGGCCAGAATTTCGACAATCCGGTCATTGGCCATGGCACGCGCCTCATCCTTCACACTTTCCAACTTTTCTTTTTTCACCATGCGAACCCCGGTCTCCACCAAATCGCGGACCATGGATTCCACATCCCGGCCGACATAACCCACTTCGGTGAATTTGGTGGCTTCCAGTTTGACGAAAGGCGCACCGACCAACTTCGCCAGCCTGCGGGCAATCTCGGTTTTTCCCACCCCTGTCGGGCCAATCATCAAAATGTTTTTGGGAACCACTTCATCTTTCAGTTCATCCGGCAACAGCGTGCGGCGGTAACGGTTCCGGAGAGCGATCGCAACGGCGCGTTTTGCTTCATTCTGCCCGATGATGTACTTATCCAATTCTGCAACAATTTGCCGGGGAGTCCATTTTTCTCGAGGGTTGTACACGGGCGCCATCATGAGACCTCCTCAACCAGAATTTGATTGTTGGTAAACACGCAAACTTCGCTGGCAATGGTTAATGCGGCTTCAGCCATTTCTTTTGCGGACAGATGGGGCGCATACCGTTTCAACGCCCTGCCGGCAGACAATGCAAAGCTTCCTCCCGAACCGATCGCCAACATCCCGTCATCCGGCTCGATCACTTCACCGGTACCGGAGATCAAAAACAATTTCTCCACGTTCATCACGATCATCATGGCTTCCAGTTTCCGCAAAACCTTATCGGAACGCCATTCCTTGGCCAGTTCCACCGCTGCCCTCGCCAGGTTCCCATGGTATTCTTCCAGCTTCCTTTCAAACTTCTCAAACAGCGTCATCGCATCCGCGACGGATCCGGCAAAACCGGCCACCACTTTTCCGTGATACAAGCGGCGCACTTTTTTCGCGCCGTGTTTCATGATCATTTGATTGCCAAAAGTCACCTGACCGTCTCCGGCCATGGCCGCTTTTCCTTCATGCTGTATGGCAAAGATGGTCGTTGCATGAAAATCTCCCAATCTTGGTTCCCCCTTTTTCCGGGCCAATCGAAATTTCCCGTCAATCATGCATGATCGTTTGAAAATGCCGCATCAAGAAGAGACGGGGACTTGTTTGCGAAATTCCTCAATACTTTCCAAAGCGCGTTCAGCGTATTTTTCCGCCCGCTCTTTCTTGTTGCGGATCCGTTTGGGCAAAGCTTCAAATAATCCGAAGTTTGCATTCATCGGCTGAAAATGTTTCGGATCGGTATGGGTGATATAATGAGCCAGGCTTCCAATGGCTGTCGTCCGGGGCGGAACCGTCAGTTCTTCCCCCTTTACCAGACGGGCGGCATTGATGCCCGCAATGAGACCGGACGCCGCCGACTCCACATAACCTTCCACTCCGGTCATTTGGCCGGCAAAGAACAGTTGGTCATTTTTCCTGAATTGATAGGTGGGAAGAAGAAGTTTGGGTGAATTGATAAATGTGTTCCGGTGCATCACCCCGTACCGGACGATCTCGGCATTTTCCAAACCGGGAATCATCCGGATGACTTCTTTTTGCGGCCCCCATTTCAAATGGGTTTGGAAGCCGACAATATTGTAAAGGGTGCCGGCACTGTTGTCCTGCCGCAGTTGCACGACGGCAAACGGCTGTTTTCCGGTCCGCGGATCGGTTAACCCGACCGGCTTCATGGGACCGAACAACAATGTTTTTTTCCCTCTTTTGGCGAGCACTTCAACCGGCATGCATCCCTCAAAGAAAATTTCTTTTTCAAAATCCTTCAAGGGCGCTGTCTCCGCTTGAATCAACGCCTCATAAAAACGGTCAAACTCTTCTTCCGTCATGGGACAGTTGATATAAGCGGCTTCCCCTTTATCATAACGGGACTGGACAAAAACTTTTTCCATATCGATTGAATCTTTTTCGACAATGGGAGCCGCTGCATCATAAAAGTACAAATATTCCTCGCCGGTCAAAGCCTTCAGTTTTTCCGACAGCGTCTTGGATGTGAGCGGACCGGTGGCGATCACGGTCGGCCCCTCGGGCAATTCGGTGATTTCTTCATGATAAATTTCAATGTTGGGATGGCGGGAAAGCGTTTGGGTGATTTCCTCCGAAAAACTTTCCCGGTCCACGGCAAGCGCTCCGCCGGCCGGAACCGCATGCCGGTCTGCCGCTTTCATCACAATGGAATGGAGGCGGCGCATTTCTTCTTTTAACACGCCCACCGCATTGGTCAACGATGCGCTTCTCAACGAGTTGCTGCACACCAATTCGGCAAATTGCCCCCCGCGATGGGCGGGTGTCATTTTCACGGGCCTCATTTCATACAATTTCACTTTGATTCCGCGCTCGGCGATTTGCCAAGCGGCTTCGCTTCCTGCCAACCCCGCTCCCACAACAGTCACTTGTGTCATCTTTTTACGTCCCCTCCGTCAATTTTTTTCTTCTTCATAATCACAAACGGTACAACGAATCATGGTCTGCTTTTTCTTTGCTTTTTTCTCCACCATCAGGTTCCCGCACTTCGGGCATGGACGGGGAACCGGCCGGTCCCACGAAACAAAATCGCATTCCGGGTATCGGCTGCATCCGTAAAACAGTCGGGATTTTTTGCTCTTCCGTTCAACGATTTCCCCTTCTTTGCATTTGGGGCACGGGACCCCGGTCGATTTGACAATCGGTTTGGTATTGCGGCAATCCGGAAAAGCGGAACAAGCCAAAAACTTCCCGTAGCGGCCGAACTTGTATACCATCGGGCTGCCACACTTTTCACAGACTTCCCCGGACACTTCGTCTTGGATTTCCACTTCTTCCATCTCTTTTTCCGCCACGGACAACTGTTTTTGAAACGGATGATAAAACCGGTCCAAAATTTCAATCCAATCGGCTTTTCCTTCCTCCACCTTGTCCAGGTCTTCTTCCAGATTGGCCGTAAACTCCACATTTAAGATTTCCGGGAAAAACTGCTGCATTAAATCAATCACAATTTCCCCCAGCTCGGAAGGAACAAAACGTTTATCTTCCAGAAGGACATATCCCCGTTTCTGGATGGTATCCAAAATCGGGGCGTAAGTACTCGGGCGCCCAATCCCTTTATCTTCCAGCTCTTTGACGAGGCTGGCTTCGGTATAACGGGGCGGAGGTTGGGTGAAATGTTGTTTGGGCTCAACGGACTTCCGCTTTAACACCTGCCCCTTGGCGAGCTCCGGCAAAAACTTGTCTTCTTCCTTTTTCTTCTGATCCTCGCCTTCCACATACACTTTCATAAATCCCGGGAACTTGACTTTGGATCCGCTTGCCTTAAACAACGCTTCCCCGACCCGAATATTTGCCGAAACCGCATCAAAAACGGCCGGCGCCATTTGAGAAGACACAAAACGGTCCCAAATCAATTTGTACAACCGGTATTGGTCCCGGGACAAATAACTTTTGATTTCTGACGGAACCCGGAAGACAGAGGTCGGACGAATCGCTTCGTGGGCATCTTGCGCGCCCGATTTCTGTTTGTGCGAGTGCGGTGTTTTCGGCAAGTATTCCGCTCCAAATGTTTCGGTGATGTATTCGCGCGCTTCGCTTTGGGCCGTTTTCGAAATCCGGGTGGAATCCGTCCGCATATAGGTGATCAGCCCCACCGTTCCTTGTTTGCCAATGTCCACCCCTTCATATAACTGCTGGGCGACCGCCATCGTCTTCTGGGCGCGAAAACCGAGCTTCCGGGCGGCTTCCTGCTGCAACGTGCTCGTGATAAACGGGCCGGCCGGATTTCGTCTGCGTTCGCTGGTTTTCACCTCTTCGACAACGAAGCGCTTTCCCTTGATTGCTTCAAGCAGTTGATCCACATCTTCTTTGGAACCCAACTTCGTTTTCTTTTTTCCGTAACCGTAAAATTTGGCTTCAAAAGGCTCTTCGCCGCTTAACAGAACGGCCGTCACGGTCCAGTACTCTTCTGGTTTGAACTCCCGGATTTCATTTTCCCGGTCGATGATCAACTTGACCGCCACCGATTGGACCCGTCCGGCACTCAAGCCTTTTTTCACCTTCTTCCACAACAGCGGGCTGATGTTATAACCCACCAGCCGATCCAAAATCCGCCTCGCCTGTTGGGCATTCACCAAGTCCATGTTGATTTCCCGGGGATGCTTGAATGCTTCTTTGACGGCTTGTTTGGTGATTTCATTGAAAACGACCCGGCATTTTTGCTCCAGCGGAACATTCAAACTGTGTGCCAGATGCCAGGCAATCGCTTCACCTTCCCGGTCCGGGTCCGCCGCCAGATAGACCTTTTCCACTTTTTTCTTGGCATCACGCAATTCTTTTAAGATATCCCCTTTTCCGCGGACGGTGATATATTTGGGTTCAAACTGTTTTTCCACATTGACGCCCATCTGGCTTTTGGGCAAATCCCGCACATGTCCCATGGAAGCTTTCACGATGTATTTGCTTCCCAAATATTTTTTTATGGTTTTGGCTTTAGCCGGTGATTCAACAATCACTAGTGAATCGGCCATCTATGGCCCTCCCCTCATTCTTGCCACTTCTCTTATTTGCACTCGTATTTGATACAATACCAAATTGTGACCAAAGTGTTCAACTTCCGGACACTTGGTTTGAAGATGCTTTGTTGCATCACTTGCGGATATACCGGGCTCCGGGAAGGGAGGCAATCACCTGCTTCATCTCCAAGGTGACCAGTGCCTGATGGATTTCTCCCGGAGCCCTTTGTTGATCAAACCGCTCCAACAACTGATTGATGTGGATTGGTTCATCCAACGGAATTTGTCCGTAGATTTGCTCTTCTATATCATTTAAGTCAATCGGACTCAAATTATGCAAACCGTCCGGAAGGGTGCCGGTCAAAGAGAGTCCCTCCAGCTCTTCCAGGATATCTGACGGCTGGCGCACGCATTTTGCCCCGTCCTGGATCAGTTTTAATGTTCCCTGGCTTTGGACGGAAGTCATCATCCCCGGAACCGCAAAAACTTCCCTTCCTTGCTCCATGCTGAACCCGGCAGTGATCAAAGACCCCGATTTTTCCGCAGCTTCCACCACCAGCGTTCCGTACGAAAGGCCGCTGATAATCCGGTTCCGTCTGGGAAAGACCCCGGGATGGGGCCGGGTGCCGGGAGGCATTTCGGAAATTACCGCCCCGTGCTCCACCAACTGCTCATAAAGCCGGCGATGATTTTTGGGATAAATGACATCCACCCCCGTCCCCAAAACGGCAATGGTTTTGCCTCCCACCCGCAGTGCGGACCGGTGTGCCTCTCCGTCGATTCCGTTGGCCATCCCGCTGACGATAGTCCACCCACGTTCCGCCAACGGCGTCACCAGCTCCCGCGTTGCCCGGAGTCCGTAAGGCGTCGGTTTTCTTGTTCCAACCACGGCAAGCGATTTTTGCGCCAACAAAGATGAATCCCCACGAATATATAACACCCACGGCGGTTGGGCAATCTCTTTCAACAAAGAAGGATAGGCCGGATCAAAAAACGTCACGGTCTGAATCTGCATTTTTCCCAGGTTTCGCATCACTTTTTCAACCAACGCGGAAGTTAATTCGCTTTTCACCTTCCTGATCACTATTTGCCTCACCTGGGACCGCGTCAACCGGTTCAATAAATCGTCCGGCACGGGCTCTTGCGGTTTCCATCCCGCTTGAATCAATGAATGAATGGTGTGCCATCCCACCGACTGAATGTGATCCAATGCGATCAGCCAAGAGTAAGCATGCAACGGCCAACACCTCTTTTGCAAGAAAATGAATATCTTCTTAAAGTCGACACCTGTGATGCGTTCAGGTCTTTTTTCCAATATTACAAAGTACCATTTCCCCGCCATTTCTCCTTCCGCCGGATCCTGATTTCCCCAAAAACCATCACTGCCGCGGCCCTTCCCAATAAAAAAAGGGAACCTAAAAGGTTCCCTTCATTCATCACTTTGCCGTCACTTCGTCCAACAACCCTTTTTCCTCCAAGACTTTCACAAGGGTTTCGCCGATGACAGCCGGTGTTTCCGCCACTTTTACGCCACAGCGTTCCAACGTGGCAATTTTTTCGGCAGCGGTTCCTTTTCCTCCGGAGATAATCGCACCCGCGTGTCCCATGCGTTTTCCGGGAGGTGCGGTTTGTCCGCCGATAAAGCCGACCACCGGTTTTGTCATATGGGCTTTGATCCATTCGGCCGCTTCTTCTTCTGCCGTACCGCCGATTTCCCCGATCATGATCACCGCTTTGGTGTCCGGATCTTCTTCAAAAGCTTTCAAACAATCAATGAAGTTTGTCCCGTTGATCGGATCGCCCCCGATGCCGACTGCCGTCGATTGGCCGATCCCGCGTGTGCTCAATTGATGGACGGCTTCATAGGTGAGCGTTCCGCTCCGCGATACGATCCCGACATGTCCGGGAACATGAATGTATCCCGGCATAATTCCGATTTTGCACTCGCCCGGAGTGATGACACCCGGACAGTTCGGGCCGATCAGGCGTGTCTTTTTCCCCTCCATGTACCGTCTTACTTTCACCATGTCCAATACCGGGATGCCTTCGGTGATGCACACGACCAACTCCAATCCGGCATCCACCGCTTCCATGATGGCATCGGCTGCAAAGGCCGGAGGCACATAAATCGCAGAAGCATTGGCCCCGGTCGCTTCCACGGCTTCCTGCACCGTGTTGAAAACGGGAACTCCTTCGATCTCCTGTCCCCCTTTCCCCGGGGTGACACCGCCGACCACTTGTGTCCCGTACTCAATCGCCTGTTTGGTATGAAACAATCCGGTTGACCCTGTAATTCCCTGGATGATCACTTTTGTATCCTTATTTACAAAAATACTCATCTAAAACTCCCACCTTTCTCGGGCGATCTGTCATCAAAATCTTACTTCACCAGTTCCACGATTTTTTGCGCGCCATCCGCCAAAGAATCGGCTGCTACAATTTCCAGGCCGGATTCCTGCAGGATTTTCTTGCCGAGTTCGACGTTGGTGCCTTCCAGACGAACCACCAACGGCCGGTCCAGTTTGATTTGTTTTGCCGCTTCCACCACTCCGCTGGCGATCACGTCACATTTCATGATTCCGCCGAAAATATTGACAAAGATTCCTTTGACATTTTCATCCGACAAAATAATTTTAAAAGCTTCCCGCACTTTGTCCGCGGTTGCGCCGCCCCCGACATCCAGGAAGTTGGCAGGTTCTCCGTTATAATGTTTGATGATGTCCATGGTGGCCATGGCTAAGCCGGCTCCATTCACCATGCAGCCGATATTTCCATCGAGTGCAATATAGTTCAGATCGTATTTGGAAGCTTCAACCTCTTTCGGATCTTCTTCATCCAAGTCGCGCATTTCTAAAATATCAGGATGGCGGAACAATGCATTCGAATCAAAATTCAATTTCGCGTCCAATGCCATGACACGTCCGTCTTTCGTTGTAATGAGCGGGTTGATTTCCGCCAGGGAACAATCATTGTCGACAAACGCCTGATAAAGGCCCAACATAAATTTTACCGCTTTATTGACTTTCTCTTGCGGGATGTTGATCGAATAAGCCAAACGGCGCGCTTGGAACGGCATCATTCCAACCGCCGGATCAATCACTTCCTTAAAGATTTTCTCCGGAGTTTTGGCGGCCACTTCTTCGATCTCGGTTCCTCCTTCTTCGGAAGCCATCATGACGACACGTTGGGTGGACCGGTCAATCACCACTCCAACATAATATTCTTTTTCAATTGGGAGTCCTTCTTCAATTAACAATCGTTTGACTTCTTTTCCTTCCGGACCGGTTTGATGGGTCACCAGCGTCTTCCCGAGCAATTCATCCGCATATTGACGGACTTCTTCCAAACTTTTGGCCAATTTCACGCCACCGGCTTTTCCGCGGCCCCCGGCATGAATTTGCGCTTTGACAACCCACAGGTCTCCTTCCAGCTTTTTCGCAGCTTCCACCGCTTCATCGGCTGTGAACGCGACAAAGCCGTTCGGAACCTGAACGCCATATTTTTTCAGGATTTGCTTTCCTTGATACTCATGAACATTCATTCCGCAATCCCCCAATCCTTGGTCATAACCACAAAAAACACGCCAAACCCTGGTTCATGATTTATGTATTCCATCCTTCTGTATCCCCTTACATAACCGGGTACCAGTCAGACAGAAAATCTTTTTTTAATGTTTGGCCACATTCTGAAGTATATCTCACGGTTTTGCTTTTGCCAACCGGGAGCAAACCGGGCACTTCCGGTTCCCGACAAAAAAACGAGAGGATTCCGCCTCAGACCCTCCCGTTTTTAAAAATTTTACCGCAATAAGTCAATCGCAGTTAAAATAATAAAGATCAATAAGAAAACCCCGGCGGCTCCCAATGCACCTTTCACGGCGTCAATAAAATCATTTTCCTGGTTACGGGGCGTTTCCTTGCCGGACGTGTTCATGGATTTCCCTCCTTCTCCCATTCCATTTTTCCCAATCATGGTCCCTTTCATAAATCCTTACGTTGGTATTATACTGTTGCCTGCCGGATTCTAGCAACCGCATTTCCGCAGGCCTTTTCTTCAAGCCAGTCCATTGTTTTAAGGCTCGTCCGTGTTTTAATATAAAAAGAGTACGATTTTAAAACAGGGGAGAAAATCATTGAACATCCGCTTTCAAACGCCTTATCAATATGTTTTCATCCATCAAGAAATCAAGCATTTGCTGCTGTTGTGGAAAAAAGAACGAAAAAGAGAAATCTATATTATTGAAGAAGAAAAAGAAGACGAAATGGTCTTGCGTTATCCGGGGGAAACCTACAGCGATTTGATTCTGCAAGAGTTGGAACCGCTTTTCTTCCAACGGCTGGAAGTGGAAGGAAGGACATTCCTGGCGGTTTTGGGCGCCACTTTCACCCATCAACAGCGAACCATGGCCATGTATTATGACCCGGATCATCCCGACAAATCCCTGTTCTTTTTTGAATATTCAGGGGAGGAAATCTTCGAAATCGCCGAAAACGAATATCCGGAAGTCGTACAAACATTTATGCGGGAATTTCCGGAATATTTCACGGAAACCCCCGGCTGATGAAAAGCCGCTTTCCGAATGGAAGGCGGCTTTATTTTCTACCAAGATACTAAACTATTTATAAAATATATAATCACCTTTTTGCGAGCAAATAATATACTATAGTAACTTCAAAGAATGCCAGTTGAAAACAAGGAGGTGTCGTCATTGAATGGCAACCGGAAACACCTCGATCAACTTTCGGGACAAATGGAACAAATCATGAGAATGAAAATATACAACTTATTGATCAAAAGTCTGGATGATGAAAAACTCCCCCCAAAACTGCAGAATTTAATCAATTTGGCAGAAGTGTTCCAACCAGGGACCAAAAACAAGATAAAGCAACTCATCCAACAAGATGTCTTGCACCGAAACAAATCGGCGCCCTCCCGGACGAGAGGAGGCGCAAACAATGACCTGTTATAGACGGCGAAAGAAACTCCGGAAAAGGAAGAAAAAACCGACTTTGTGCAGGCACTGCCGCAGACTGCTTCTGCTAAAAAACGTTTCCCCCCGCAAAAAACGAAGACGTCCGACACGCCCTTCCTCCGCAGACAGCTCCGTCAACAACGCCGCGACCATCGATGGCGCGATCAGCGGTCTGATTAATATCATCGTCCAAATCCCCGTCAATGTAGGTGATTCCACATCGTTGAATGAAAGTGACCAAAACTCGGTATCCAATGCCGTGTAAGTTCTGTGAACCCCATTGAAAGGAGGTGAAACAGGATGAGTAAAAACTCCTTTACCCCCGAAGAGTTGGAACAAATCCGCGCCATTTTGGACGAAGCCATCCGGGAAAATGTCCCGCAATCCCAACAAGTGGAAGCGCAACAAACCGCGATTGATTTTCTCAATTATATCCTGACTTTGCCCGGAGCCCTCACCGGATCTGCCAGAGTAGCCGTAGCGAATGCAACAGGCATCCTCATTGATTTCATCACGGCACTCGTCAACCTGTTGATGTCGATCCTCATCGGCAACGGAAACGGAGGAACGACAACCGGCGCATCCCTGATGCAATCCCTGGCTCCCAATCTGGTCAATGTCATCGCGAAAAAAGTTCCGGTGACGGAAGAACAAAAAAAGCAAATTGAACAGCAAATCAAACAACAATTCTCCTCCAAGCAATCCGCTGCGGATTCTGAAAAGAAAGAGTAATCCGAATCCAATGTGATCATTTTCCCTGAAAGGAGGTGCAAGGCTTATGCATTGCCATGCAAGAAAGAAAGTCGTGGTCGTTGTAGCCCGCCGCAGACGCCGCCGGTCCTTCAGCGCACGCGCATCCGTCAACAACGCTCCCCGGACCGGTGCACAAAGTGCCGGCTTGCTCAACCTGAACGTGCAAGTACCCATTAACTTAGGAGATGCTCAGGCCTTCAGCGGCAGCAGAGGTAACTCGACCAGCAATCTCCTCTGATGAATGATGCCGGGGGAGTTCATCTCCCCCTTCCCTTCCTGATTTGACATCCACTTCTCCCGACCCGTCTTTGTCCGGCAATCCTTGTGAAAGGGGGTGACGCGGTATGTCCTGCTGCACGAGAAGAAAGAAAGTTGTAGTGGTTGTGCCACACCGTCGCAGACGCCGCCGCGGCGGATGCCAAGCCCGGGTGAATAACGGAGCCACCACCGGAGCTCAAAGTGCCGGTCTCATCAACTTGAACCTGCAAATCCCGATTAACTTGGGAGATGCACAAACCATCTGCGGTGGAAGCGGCAACTCCACCAGCAACCTCTTATAACCAGCGCAACTGCGCTTCCATCCGACACGAGAGGGCAACCGCCCTCTTTTTTTTACGCGTGGATTTTGATGCAATATTTTTCGTTTCCACAAAAAAAAGACTTGGCTAAATGATCGTAACTAAATTTTATTTCTGAATTAATTTATTATAAACTAATAGATATTCCCCAAAAATCAACATTTATCCAAGGCGAAACAAAGGAGGAAATTTATGAAGCATTCCAAGCAACAGGATATTCCGTTTCTTTGGGCATTATTCCCGCTTCTGGTGATGATCGTCACCATGGCCGTTACGATCATCCGGTTTGAAGGACCCCCCCACATCCCGCTGATCGTCGGCACCATCACGGCCGGTCTGGTCGCACACTTTCACGGCCATTCATGGAAGAATATGGAGGGAGGGATGTATCAAGGCATCCGCCTGGCTTTACCCGCCATGTTAATTATCATTCTGGTCGGACTGATCATCGCCACTTGGATCGGCGGGGGAATTATCGCCTCTTTGATTTATTACGGACTGAAGATCATGACCCCTTCCCTCTTTCTGGTCAGCATCTGTTTGATCTGTTGTGTCGTGTCCCTTGCGATCGGCAGTTCCTGGTCCACGATGGGGACCATCGGCGTCGCCGGCATGGGAATCGGGATCAGCATGGGCATTCCACCCTTTCGTGGCGGGAGCCATCATATCCGGAGCCTATTTCGGCGATAAAATGTCCCCACTTTCCGATACAACCAATTTGGCTTCGGGGGTGACGGAAACCGATTTGTTCGAACATATCCGGCATATGTTTTACACCACCATTCCGGGACTTGTCATCGCACTGTCCTTCTATTTTTTTGCAGGAATGCAGTTCAGCGCCCACAACATCCAGGATGGAAATATCCAGACCATGATTTCCACTTTGGAAAAACATTTTGTCATTTCGCCCTGGCTCTTATTGGTTCCCATGCTGGTCATTTTTCTGGTGGCCAAAAAAGTTCCGGCGTTGCCTGCTTTGGCGGTGGGGGTTTTGTCGGGATTCATCTGCCAGGTCTTTGTCCAGGGAGATCCGGCCGGCGATGCGATCCGGGCCATGCATGACGGCTACACCATTGAATCCGGACAGGCATGGGTCGATGAATTGTTTAACCGCGGCGGAATCGAGAGCATGATGTACACCGTCTCCCTGACCATTGTGGCCATGACATTCGGGGGAATCATGGAATCCACCGGCATGCAAAAAGCCCTTGTCAATCAAATCCTGAAATTGGCCAAATCGGCAAAAAGCCTGATTCCAACCACCATTCTTTCAAGCTTTGTCACCAATGTCACCGCCGCGGAACAATATATTTCCATTCTGCTTCCGAGCCGCATGTTTGCAAGCGCTTACAAAAAAGAAACCTTCATTCCAAAAACCTGTCCCGTGCGCTGGAAGACGGGGGCACGGTCACATCCGCCATGGAACACTTGCGGTGTTTTCATCACCTCCACCTTGGGCGTGAACACCTTTCAATATGCTCCCTACGCGATTTTCAATTATACAGTTCCCGTCATCGGGATCCTGTTGGCCGTCCTGGGTGTCAAAGTGGCCGGTTTAAACCGGAAAGAGGAATGAATCGCGGAAAACCCGAAGAGTCCGATCCATCTTAAAAAGGTGGATCTTTTTTTATCAGGCGTCGTACCGGTTGAAATGGAAAAATTCCGGCTATGATGAATGAAGGGGAGGATGCTGGAAAGATGGAAAAAAACCGTGTTGAAAATTCCGCAAAGCATTGGGAACAAATACAAAAATGGCTGTATGAGGGTGAAGAAACCATATATACTTACGGGTTGCTGCTCGATATGGTTGTCCTGACCACCCGGCGGATCGTCTTGATCGACCGGACCCTCTTCGGAAGGGAAAAAGGGATTCTTTCCATCCCGTATTCACGCATCGACAGCATCGGGCTGTATGTCAAAGGGTTCTGGAACCGCGCACATGTCTTGGAAATCAGGACCAAAGGGAAAACCTATGAATTGGAATTTAAACGGGGTACCGACTGCCAAGGGGTTTATCGTTGGCTTTCCTGTTTGATCTGCGAATGATTCAGAAGGCCAAAGAGGGCGGGACACCCTCTTCGCCTCCGCCATTAAAGGGAACCGGTTTGACCGTAGATTTCATCCAAGTGACGGATCTTTTGATCCAGATAGCGGGCAAAGGAATCAATATAGGCCTTGGGTTCTTTGGGATTGGAAAAACGCGTGATCCGTCCCGTATGCGGAGAAACGATTTTGCTGACGGCCCCGCATCCCAATCCGATGATCGTTTGCCGTTCTTCCATAATGATAATGTTGTACATATTTTCCTGCCCGGGCAATGCATACCCGACATTTTCCTGGTTTCCCAGGATATTTTTTTGCCTGTACAAATAGTACGGAACATATCCGGAGGCTTTGCCCCACTCCCGCGCCAACTTCACCATGGTTCTCGTTTCTTCGCGCCCGGCCACTTGATATTTGTCTTTGTTTTGCGTCATCACCGAACCTCTTTTGAAGGAAAGGGTGTGAACGGTCACCGATTCCGGTTTCAATTCCCCCATGGTCTTCAGGGTTTCCCGGAACGTTTGTATATCTTCTCCCGGGAGCCCGATGATCAAGTCCATATTGATGTTTGTAAATCCTTTCTCCCGTGCGAGCCGGTATTTGTCCAAGGTTTCTTTCACTGTATGGTGCCGGCCGATCCATTTCAGGGTTTCCTCTTTGAAACTTTGCGGGTTAATGCTGATCCGGTCCACGTTCCAAGATTTCAAAAGATCCAGCATCGCTTCATCCAACGTGTCCGGCCGCCCGGCTTCCACATTCAACTCACGCACGTTTTCATAATGCGGGATGTGCTTTTTCAACAGCCGGAAGAGACCATCCATTTGCGGGACGGATATGGACGTCGGCGTCCCCCCGCCAAAGTAAATGGTGGTTACCTTCAACTGTTTTTCTTCCAACCACTTGCCAACCGCTTTGATTTCTTCATGAAGACCTGCCAAAAAATCTTCGACGGTTCCGTTTCTCCCTTGAATGGCATAAGCGGGAAATGTGCAATACGCGCATTTGGTCGGACAAAACGGGATGCCGATATATATGCTGACTTCCCGGTCCAGATCATATAAATCGGGCAAAACGCTTTTTTGGCGCCGGGCAATTTCCGCCAGAATCTCCGTCTTTTCCGGATGCAGCAAATAATCTTTTTGCAATTTTTGCGCCGCTTCTTCTTCGGAAAAGCCTTGTTGCAAAAATGAATGGAACAATTTGACCGGACGGATGCCCGTCAGGATCCCCCAAGGCTGATCAATTCCGGTCGCTTTTTCCATGACTTCCAAAAACACATATTTCACCGCTTGCCGGACCCGTTTCACATATTCCTTTCCTTCCACTTCCGCTTCCACTTCGCGTTGGTGAAAAGATTCATGGCATTGGCGGCTCTTTAAATCTTCGAGCCGGATGTTTACTTCCACCGGCTTTCCTTCATGGATGGAAAAAGCCAGAAAATAATCACCGTTTTGTTCTTCGTCCCTGTCGATGACACGGACTTTTTCAAAAAACAATTGAGCAATCAGTTCAATATCCCGAAAAAATTCCGGTTTGAGACCTGAAATCACGAACGTTTTCATGTTCATCCTGCATCCGGTTTCCGATGCATATCCTCCTTTTTCTTTCCAATTTCTTTACACAGTCTAGCGAATGCATAGACAGAAATCAAACAAAATTTTTCTCTATGAAAACAAAATGAAAATATGAGAAAAAATATTTGTAAATTTTGCAACAAACATCCGCAAACATAAAAAAATCCTTTATAATAATTTTTAAATGCGGTACCAGAAAGGAGAGAATCCATGAAAAAAATTTCCAAAAAAGTAACAGGGGTGATGGGGGCACTCATTCTTTCCACCTCTCTTGCTCTGCCGGTTTATGCCAATCAAGAAACACAACCCGGCACCATTTTGTTCAGTGGCGGTTTACATACGCAGAGCATTTATCAATTCAACCCTGAAACTTTGCAAACCAAACGGATCACTTCGGGAAATTCCGTCGATGTCTCTCCTTCCGGTGACATGATTACTTATATTAAGCATGACAGCGTCTATGTTGCCGACAGCAGCGGGAAAAACGCAGTCCGTCTCACCCGCAGCAAATTTCCCCATTTCGATTCTTCCCCACGCTTTTCTCCCGACGGGGAAAAAATTGTCTTTGCAAGGAGCGACGGAAACTTATACACCATCGAGTTGGAAACCAAAAAAGTGACACAGCTTACCGAAGCCGAAGACGGAGTCTTTCATTCCAGCCCGGACTGGTCTCCGGATGGGAAAAAAATCGTTTTCCATTCCACGGATAAAGACGGGAATACCGGCCTTTTCATCATGAACGCCGACGGCAGCCAGATTTCGCCTTTAACCGGCCAAAATGATCAGGAATCCTCTGAGTATTCCCCGCATTTTTCACCCGATGGAAAATCGGTTTTGTTTGAAAAAAGCCAAAACGGACAAACCGACATTTATGTCATGAATCTGGCCACCAAACAGGCCCGAAACATCACGGCGGATCTTGACAAAGCCGCTTCCGGGGCCGTTTGGTCGGAAGACGGGAAACAAATTTTGTTCACCATCAACGAAGAAAATGAAAAAGAGAAAGACTCCAGCTCTTTTTACATCATGAATAAAGACGGCTCCAACAAAAAGATGCTCCAAATGCAGGTCAAATATGCCACCCCTTCCGAATGGAAAACACTCAACGTGAGTGAACAGGAAGAAGGATTTTTGAAAAAAGTCAAAAACTTTTTGTTGGATTAAAAGCCCGCAAAGAACCCTGCATCCATGAACCATGCAGGGTTCTTTTTTTATGCCCCGGCTTTCTTTCTATTTGAATAATTTTCTATGTTAAAGAGAAAATAGAACACATGATTGCGTTCATCGTCACATCCCCGGCCGCTTTTGCCCAATACCCAATGATGCACGGGTTTAATCAATACAGATAAAGGTAATAACATATTTCGGGTCCGGACCACCCCGTCGGAAAGATCTCTGCAACGGGCGTCGCCCCGCCCCTTCCGGGATCCGACCGTTTTATATACGCGGATTCGGACCCGGATGCCGCCTGCCGGTCCGGATAATTTTTTTCAGACGGAAAGGACTTTGCTTGCTCAGCGGGTATTAATGTTGAAAGAAGGATTAAAACGGATTTGGAGAGTGACTGAGCCATGGACAAAATCCTCATTTTAACCGAAACCGTTGCCGGTTATGGTCACTACAGCGCCGCCAGCTCATTAAAGAAAGGGATTGAACTTGAATATCCAAGCAGTGAAGTTCAAATCGTTTCCATCCTGCCAATGATCAGCAAGCAGTTGAAATCATTGATCAAAAAAAGCTATTTGCAGACGTTGCGCTATGCCCCGAACCTCTGGGGCGCTTGCTATCAATGGGATTCCCGGTTCAGCAAACTGTTTCGGGACCCGATGGGAAAATTTGTGGCTCATAAACTCCGGACTCTCATCGAGGGATTAAAACCACAGGTGATCATCTGTACGCATGCCTTTTGCTTGAGCGCCTGCGCCTACTTGAAAAGCCATACTTCCTGCAGCCGCTTTCGGTTGGGTGGCGTGGTGACCGACTTTGATGTTCACAGCTTCTGGATTCATCCCGCAGTTGATTTTTATATTACCGCACATGAAGAAATCGGGCTGAAGATCCGAAAAAAAGGAAGCCAGGCCGATCTCTACAGCACAGGCATTCCCATCAACCCGGCTTTTTTCACGGAACAAAAAGAGAAAAAGGAAGCGCGAAAACAGATCGGCGTTTCTCCCGACCGCTTTACGATCTTGCTGATGGGCGGCGGAAGCGGAATCGGGCCGTTTTACTCTTGTCTGGACGCATTAAAAAACATGGCTTTGAGACAAGATTATCAATTGCTCATCATCACCGGAAACAATCAACCGTTATATAAGGAATTATCCCGGGAACTGAAAAACCTCTCCCATGTCCATCTCTTCCCGTTTGTGCATAACATGGTTGATTTTATGTGCGCATCGGATTTCATCGTCACCAAACCAGGCGGAATGACGAGTTCAGAAGCCTTGGCCACCGGACTCCCCATGGTCATCTGCAAACCGATCCCCGGCCAGGAAGAAAAAAACAGCCGTTTTTTGCTGAACAAGCAAGTGGCCATCCGGGAAGACCAACCGCAACATTTACCCAAACAACTCACCTATTTGATCGAACACCCGGATCCCCTCCAAGAAATGCAGACCAATGCAACCCTTGTCGGAAAACCCGGCTCCGCCATCCATGGCGCACAAATTGTCATGGATTACTTATAAGGAAAAACTCTCGCTTTTTGCGAGAGTTTTAAGAGCGCGGACGATATAAGCCGCAAGCATCCCAACTGGGATAGTGGCGTCCTTTGCGGTGACTGCAACGAAAACTTTTACCATGCGCTTCTAAATATTTACATGTCTCACATTTGTATAACGTCCAAGTCACGCCGTACTCCTTCACCATGGGATTCTTGCTCGTCTCTTCCAATTTGTCCAAATCTACGGTTTTTTGCTTTGTTTTGATTTTCACTCACACTTTCTAATTCTGATTATTTGATCCATACCCCAAACAGACACCATAAAATATTAACATATTTTTTCTCAATTTTATTGAACAGGAATCCACTTTTTCTCCTGCCAGACCAACAGAACGGACGGCTTGTCGGGAGACAGGGTGATGCCGCGCCCCTTGCCCCCCGCAATGTTGTCCGAAAACACCGTAAACGTATCCGGAGAGGACGAAACCAATTTTAACCGCTGCCCCTCCACAATCCCGTCCGGAATCCCCCGGGCGCAGGAGTTTTTGATTTTTCCTGAAAACCAAATGGTCTCCCCGTCTCCTTTTAACAAACAGTCGGTTAAAGACAGCGCCCAATTTTTTTTCAGCGAACAAAACGCCCCCCTTTGATCCGACACAATGCGGGCAATCTTTCCCTGCAGCACCGAACCTTGGACCGGCTGCGGCCTGGACTGCATCAATCCGGCTTTGCCGGAACGCACCACCTTCAATCCGTCCAACACAAATTGTTCGTAACTGCCCCGCCCGTTTCCTTCAAACAACCAGGAATCGATTTGATCCAACTTCAAATCATAAAGAAACACCCTTTTTCCCTCACCGTCATTGATCAAAAAGCCGGTACGGCAATTTCGCAAACAGATGTCGCGAAACACCATTTTCCCCGGGTATTCCTGCTCCGGAACGGCCGACGGGAAGGCGATCAACACCCCCCGCCTCAATCCTTCGCCTGTCACGTGCTTGACCAAAAGGTCATTGCCGACAGGGAGTAACCGAATCGCCCCGTTGTCCTGAAGAGCCGTGGGGTTTTCGCCATTTCCGCACATCGCCTTAAAATGCATGATTTTCCCGGTCGCCGGCGCTTTCAGCCAAATGCCGAATCCATAGCAAACGGGATCGGCGAGACGGCGTGTGCGTTGCCATTCGCAATGGAGAATCCGGATATTGTGATGCTTCAAAGAGAAAGGATCTTTCACCCCTTGGGCTTCCGCAACAAATCCCGACGAACCGGAGTCGACGGACCGGCAGTGGATAAACGTGATATCCGAACACCAGCCGTTATGCGAGATCATGAATGAAGCCCCTTTTCCTTTTTCGTCCACCACATTCTCCACCCATGCATCAAAAGTCCCTTCTAAATCCACACTGTGGCGCATCCGCCGGGTATATCCGTTCCGGACCACAATCTTCCGGTTTCCGCCGTAGAATTGGATCCCGTAACCTTGACCGGATCCCACCACCTGCGGATCCCTCAAATCAAAATCCTCCACGGTCACATCCATGCTGCGCTGCACTTGAATGGCCGATTCCGCCCCTCTTTCCCCTTTCAATCCCCGGACGAAAAACCCATGCATATTGAAGGCCAAAATACCAAACCCTTTACTGGAACCTTCTTTTAAGCGATAACAAAAATTTTCCACGCAGACGGACCGGAGCGGGTTGATCTTGTAAACATTTTTTTGGCCGGAAGCACGCTTGGGGAGGCGGACCCGGTCTTTCAAGACCATCCGGGTCACTGCGCTTTTAAAGGATACCCCTTTTACCCAAAGCGTACCGCAATCCCCCGGCTTTAACGCATGGACGGAAACAATCACCCGCGCCGCTGCCGCACCGGAAGGCGCCTTCAGATTCCCGTTCACGATTCTCTGCCAATGTAACGGGTCAAATTCCTTCACTTTTGAGCGGGAAAGAAATTGATCCCGTCTGTCATACCAAGCAACATAACAGCTTCCCGTGACCGACCGGCTTGTCTTCACCCGGCAAATCAACTGCAAATTATACCGTTCGCCTTCCTGGATCCCGAAAACCTTCTGTTCGAAGGAAACATATCCCGGTTCCGTCACCGGTTTTAATTCCATTTTTAAAGCAGATTCCCCGGGATCCCAGGCAAAAGAAGCATTCCTGCCCAACGTGCTTTGGTGATTCCAAACCGGACCGGCCCAACTTTTTTCATTCAGGCCGTCCTGGAGCAATTCTTGTTCTGACGGATGAATGCTTTTGATTTCATGGATTTCCACATTCACATTTTTTTGACCGTCCGACCATCTCGTGGAATCATCTGTCAATGCAATCATGTCTCCGGCTTTGATATCCCACGGGGTTTGCAAAATCCAAAAACTCCGGTCCCCTCTTTTCAGGTCATGGGCGAGGCAATAATCATGGTAACCCGTCCCGCCCTCCCATTTCAAAATATAAGGGGCATTGACGTGCACAGGTTCCACGACCGCCTTTTTGTCAAAACAGATGGAAATCGGTTTGCGAATGCAAATCTCCTCCAAAAAATAACGGCCGGGCGGAACCATGAGCCGGGATCCGGAAGGCATTGCATGAATGGCCCGCCGAAATCTCCCGATATCATCGGTTTCATCGGGAAGGCGGGGGAAATCCTCCAAATGATAGCAATTTTCAGATGATTTCCGAATTACTCGGAGCTCAGGCAATCGGTTCACCTCCATCTTTGTTCGTTTCCCTTTTTATTCCATTCTCCACCGGTTCTTCCGGATCCTATCTTTCCGCTTCAAACAAAAAGAGCAGGTCATGCCAAAATTCGGCATCACCCGCTATAAATTATGAAAGTCTGATTCCGCTTATTCCTGTTTTTTCGCTTTCCGCCATCTCTGAAGCCCGTAAAAGACGCTTAAAATCATCACCCAAAACACCCCGATATAAATCGCGTATTTCCACGCCGGATGCAAAAACATGGTGATGAATACCAAAAGCAGCACGACAAACCCAATGGTGGCAACCGGTGAAAAACGTGCCGTTTTTAACCATTGATAGCGGAAATAGGTTAAAAAGATGATCATCCAAGTGAAGATCCCGCCGAAAATCGCGATGCCAAACAACGTTTGATAGGCTTTCGCGTCCGTCACATTGAGCAAGATGGCAATCATCAGTCCAAAGGACGAAATGATCAATGCCGGGACCGGCACTCCTTTTCGGGTGACCTTCCCCAACTTTTCGGGCGCAAACTCACTTTTGGCCAACGAAAACATCATCCGCGTACAAGCATACAAATTGGCATTCATGGTCGACAAAGCGGCCGTCAACACAATAAAATTCATCAAGCCGGCGGCATAGGGAATGTTCAAAAGCTGCAACATCTTAACAAACGGGCTTTGTTCCAACTGTTCCCCGCCAATTTGTTGCCAGGGAATCAAAGCCAGCATCACGGCCATGGACAGCAAATAAAAAAGAATCAATCGAAGGGCCATCCATTTCATGGTTTTGGACAAGGCCCGACGGGGTTCTTTGGCTTCTCCGGCCGTGACGGCAACAATTTCTGTTCCCATGAAACTGAAGGAGGCCATCACCATTCCCATCCAAATCCCAAACCATCCCTGAGGAGCAAATTGTCCGTCACCGGCCAGCCGGTTCATGCTTTCAGCCGGTTCAGCAAAAATGAGTAGCAACCCCAAAACAATAAAGACCGACAATGCGGTCACCTTGACCGTGGAAAACCCGAATTCAAACATGCCGAAATTTTTGACGGACAAGGCATTGATCAAAATAATCATCAGTGAAAAAGCAACCACAAAGATCCACCGGGGCACTTCGGGAAACCAATACTGCATGTAAATCCCGACAGCCGTCGCTTCGCCTCCGATGGCAATGGCATTGGCCGCCCAATACGTATACCGGACCAGATAACCCAACCACGGATGGAGATATTTCTCGGCATGAATCCCGAATGATCCCGTCGTCGGATGTTCCATGGACAATTTTGCAAGACAAAACACCATCATAAACACGATTACAGAAATAAGAGCATAACTCACAATGACACCAGGTCCGGCATAATGAATGGCCAAACTGGAACCGATAAACAGTCCGGTGCCGATGGCGCTTCCCAGGCCGATCATCGTCAACTGCCCGGGCGTCAACTCTCTCTGCAACACATCTTCCTTCGCTCCGACTGGTTCTCTGCTCATACTCTCCTCAACCACCTGTCTCTTCTTTGATCAACTCAACAATTCAAAAACTGTATGAATAAATTCTAATAAAAAATGAATACAAACTCAACCAAATCCGAAACCGCCAAATTCCCGCGAAATTATGTTTGAAAATATTCTATTTTATTAATAAATTGTTTTTATATAATAATATTATATATTTTATAGTCTAATCACCTAAATTATTTCAAAACAGGGTGTTAATAGAAAAATCGGCGAGCTATTTAAAAGGAACTTCAAAATTTATATATTGTAATTTTCAAAATAACCGTTAAGATGGAGATGGGATGTTTTCTTCCTGTTTTTGTTTTTACTAGTGTAGCATGAGCATCATTTTGTTGAACGATTGATCCCCGTCAAAGAGGTGGTGTCTCATTACAAACCATCAACCCGTTTTGATGTCGAGAAGAGAACGGCATCAACAAGAACGAATGCATCCAATGGTTCTGTTTCTTCTTTTTGGAACCGGTTTTACCAGAACTGCCTCTTTTATGAGCCTGCCATTTTTGGTGTTTTATTTAACCCATCACATCCAGTTCACCCCGATGCAGGTCGGGATCATCCTCGGAGTGATGGGATTGGGTGCGGCATTAGGGGGATTTGTTGGCGGTTATCTGTCTGACTTGTTTGGTCGCGGGTTTATTATCGTCATTTCTTTGGTTGCCTGGACCTTTTGTTTTTTCGGGTTCGTATTGGCACAGGGGTATGTCACGTTTATCCTGTTGAGTTTTTTCCACGGCTTGTGGCGCGCTTTTTTTGAACCCACTTCCCAAGCGTTAATGGCGGACTTAACCGTACAAAGAAAACGACTGAAAGTATTCAGTTACCGTTATATGGCCATCAATATCGGCATGGTGATCGGTCCTTTGCTGGGGACTTTTTTGTTCCAGTCGATCGGTCCTTACACCTTTGTCCTTACCGGTTTGTTATATGCTCTTTACTCCCTAATGCAAATCGGGTTTTTGCTCAAGTACAAGGAGAAAATCCGACATTCCAGGGATGAAGGCAAGGTTCAGTTGTCCGAATGCTTGCATCTCATGAGAAAAGACCAAACATTGGGATACTACATCATAGGCAGTATGATCTTTTACGGCATTTATGCACAATTGGAAACAAGCTTGCCGATGTTTCTGACCAACGAAATCGTGAACGGGGAACGAATCTATTCCTTCTTGTTAATGATCAATGCAGCCATTGTCATCTTGTTCCAGCCCTTTATCACCAACTGGGCGGAACAGAGAAACCCGTTGAGCAGTATTTTGCTGGGGGTCCTGCTGTTTTCCGCGGGATATGCCTCGCTTTCGCTGGGAGACCGGGAATTGATCTTTATCAGCGGAACCATTTTATTCACTTTCGGGGAGATTTTCATTTTCCCGGTAAGCAGCCAAATGATTGACCAGTTGAGCAATGACCGGTTTCGCGGTGCCTATTACGGAGCCGCCAATCTGGCCCAGATCGGATTGAGTTGGGGGCCGTTGGTGGGCAGCTGGCTGTACAATCAAGTCGGGGCGCCGGTGATGTGGTGGATCATTGCGTTGATTGCCTTACATATTATTTGGTTCTATGCCGTCGGCTATCGCAAATACATGAAAAAACAGGGCATCGGCGTCATGTTGATCATATACAAAGTGCTCAACGACTTAAAATTAACGCCCATCCTCAAATTCTCGTTTAAAATCATTCCGATCATCTCGATTCTGACCGGACTTTTGTTTTGGGCGACACAACAGTATGGGGAAAAGCTGAGTTTTCTCCATCACTGGATGCTACCTAGTATGTAATCAAGAAGGGTATGGCAAAGCGGCAACGCTTGCCATTCCCTTTCTTTATTTATTCCCGGACCTGGCCGGTTCCCCGGATCACATACTTGTAACTGGTAAGCTCTTTCAATCCCATGGGGCCCCGTGCATGCAACTTCTGGGTGGAAATCCCCATTTCGGCGCCGAATCCAAACTCAGCCCCGTCGGTAAAACGGGTGGAAGCATTATGATACACGGCCGCCGCATCCACTTGTGTCAAAAAGGCATCCGCCGCTTTTTGATCTTCGGCAATGATGGCTTCGGAATGGCCCGTCCCAAACCGTTCAATGTGCCGGAGCGCTTCCCCGGTTCCCCGAACCACTTTCACAGCCAGGATCAAATCCAAAAACTCGGTGTCGTAATCTTCTTCTGCGGCCGGTTCGATTTTCAGCGAAGATTCATTTTGCAAAATGCGGCAGGTTTGTTCACATCCTTTCACCTGCACCCCCCGGGCCGCCAACTCCCGGGCCAAAAAAGGCAAAAATTCCTCCGCAATGCCCTGATCGACCAATAGGGTTTCCATGGCATTGCAAACCGAAGGCCGTTGGGTTTTGGCATTGACCACCACCGACCGGGCCATCTTTAAATCCGCGGAAGCATGCACATAGATGTGGCAATTTCCCACACCGGTTTCAATGACCGGCACATGGGCATTTTGCACGACCCGTTGAATCAATCCGGCTCCCCCGCGCGGAATCACCAAGTCGACCGATTCTTTGTCCCGGATCAAATAATCAATCGTGTCCCGCTCGGTCCGCTCAATCAATTGAATGGAATCAACCGGAATCTGTGTTTCCGCCAGCCCTTCACACATGACCCGAACCAGTGCCTGATTGGAGAAGATTGCTTCTTTCCCCCCGCGAAGGACAATGGCATTGCCGGCTTTCAATGCCAGACCGGCGGCATCCACGGTGACATTGGGACGTGATTCGTAAATGATGGCAATCACCCCGAACGGAACGCGCACTTTATCCACTTTCAATCCGTTCGGGCGGCAATGGGTTTCCATCACTTCGCCGACCGGATCGCTGCTTTGGACCAATACGTTCAGCCCCTCAATCATGTCGGCAAGGCGTTTCTCATTCAACAGCAGCCGGTCCTGTTTCGCTTTGGACAATCCGTTTTGGATGGCGGCATCCAAATCTTTTTGATTGGCTTCAAAAATCCGTTCCCGCATCTGCCACAATTTCTCGCCCATGCGCATCAATGCTTCGTTTTTTTCCCGGGCGGAAACCATCGTCAAATTCCGTGAAGCCTGTTTGGCTTTGCATGTTTTCTTTTTCACCATGTCTTGCAAATCAACCGTCATCATAAGACTAGCTCCTCCTCCTTCAAAATCACCATCATATCCCGGTGAACCACTTCATGAATCCGTTCATTCCCCTGATTCCAAGCTTTCCGTTCCAGCAAGAGATTGAGGTCGGCACTGGAAAAGCTGGAGATCCCTTTGCCGATAGAGCGGCCGGACGGATCGCAAATTTCCACGACGGCTCCTTCCAAAAAAGTTCCGCTGACACGGATCACTCCGCCCAACAGAAGGCTTTTGTTAAACCGGACCAGCGCCTCTTTCGCACCGGAATCCACCGTGATTTTCCCCTTGACACGGGTACTGAACGCCAACCATGATTTTTTGCTCGGCAAGCGGCTGTGCGGATGGAAACAGGTTCCCACTTTTTCCCCTTGCACAATTTTTCTTAATACATCCGGTTCTTTGCCGGACGCAATCACCACCTTCATTCCGGATTGGACCGTGATTTTGGCCGCGGTCATTTTGGTCCGCATTCCGCCGGTTCCCACGATGCTTCCGGAACCCCCGGCAATCTCTTCCAATTCCTTGGTGATGACATGCACTTCCTCAATTTTTTCGGCCTCGGGATCTTTTCGGGGATCTTTGGTATACAAACCGTCAATGTCTGTCAGCATCACCAAAAGGTCTGCTTGGGCCACAATGGCCACCAGACTGCTCAAAGTATCGTTATCCCCCACGCGAATTTCATCAACGGCCACCGTGTCATTTTCATTAACAATGGGTACAATCCCCTTTTTCAACAACGTTTCGATGGTATTGCGAATGTGAATAAACCGTTTCCGGTCTTCCAAATCCAAGCGTGTGAGCAACAATTGGGCCACCGGAAGACCATGTTGTTGAAAGTATTTCTGGTACGTATCCATGAGTGCGCTTTGGCCCACAGCGGCAGCCGCCTGCTTTTCCGGAATGGTAATCGAAGCCGGGGTCCATCCCAACCGTCCGATCCCGGCGGCAACCGCACCGGACGACACAAGGATCACTTCCATTCCTTGCCGGATCAGGGCGGCGATTTGCCCGACCAATGGATTGATTTTTTTCTCTGACAGGACGCCGCCTGCTTCCGTCAGGCTGCTGGAGCCGACTTTCACCACAACACGCTTTTTTCCCATGCTTCTTCCTCCCTCTAAACAAAAAAAGCCTTTCATCCCTGAAGGACGAAAGGCTTTTTCGCGGTACCACCTTCATTGATGCGTCCCACATCCACCGTAAGACGCATCCCCTTTACTGGATAACGGCCAAGCCACCGAATCCGCTTTTCACGGATCGCTCCAGAGGCGGGACAATCCGGTTAAATGACGGGTTTTTCCAGCCGCGAAACCCGCTCTCTGTGCATCGCTCCGGATTGATTCACTCTGTCATCGCACTTTGATATGCAAGTTTTATACATTTATATACATGACATCCGGACGGTTTGTCAATCTCTACTCCATTTCAATCAATAAGTCCCCGGTCTCGATGGCATCTCCATTTTTCACATGAATTTCCTTGACCACACCGTCAAACGGCGCCTGGATCGTCGTTTCCATCTTCATGGCCTCGGTGACGACAAGGTGTTCTCCTTTCTTCACCTTGTCCCCTTTCTCAACCAGGATTTTCACCACATGCCCCGGCATCGTGGCTCCCACATGGCCTTCCACATCCGGATCCGCTTTGCGGCGCGAATCGACCGTTGCTTTGGCTGACAAATCGCGAATGTTCACTTCACGCGGTTGTCCGTTTAATTCATAATACACCGTCCGTGTCCCGTCCGGAGCCAACGGCCCGACTGTAATCAATTTGACGATCAAGGTTTTACCCGTTTCGATCTCCACTTTGATCTCTTCCCCGTAACGGAGCCCGTAGAAAAACGTGGGTGTATCCAACACGGAGAGATCCCCGAATTCCTTGGTTTTCTTTTCTTTGTCCAAGAACACTTTCGGATACATGATGTAACTCATCACATCGTACTCATTGACCGTCCGGCCGGTTTTTTCTTCCAGCTCTTTTTGGACTTCCCCGAAATCAACCGGCTCCAACAATTCGCCCGGCCGGCAAGTGAAATATTCGCGGCCTTTTAAGATAATATCCCGCAACTTTTCCGGGAATCCCCCCGGCGGTTGTCCCAAATATCCTTGGAAAAACTGAATGACCGATTCCGGGAAGTCATAACGGTGGCCTTTTTCATAAACATCCTGTTCCGACAGGTTGTTTTGCACCATAAACAGGGCCATGTCCCCGACCACTTTGGAAGAAGGAGTGACTTTGACAATGTCTCCAAACATTTTGTTTACCGTGGCATAAGCTTTTTTCACTTCTTCCCAGCGATCGCCCAGACCGACCGCATTCGCCTGCTGGCGCAAGTTGGAATATTGTCCGCCCGGCATTTCATGAACATACACCTCGGCGGTCGGCGATTTGATGTCACTTTCAAAACCGGCATAATAAGCCCGCACATCTTCCCAGTAATCCGAGAGCTTTTGGATCTCCTGCAAATCCAATCCGGTTTCTCTCTTATCACCGCGCAATGCGGCAACCAAACCATTCAGGCTGGGCTGTGAAGTGAATCCGGACATGGAACTGATGGCGGTATCCACAATGTCCACCCCGGCTTCATAAGCCTTGATCAGCGTCGACATCTGCACCCCGCTGGTATCATGCGTATGCAAATGAATCGGAATGCCGATCTCTTCTTTTAATGCTTTGACCAGCTGATATGCCGCAAATGGTTTCAACAATCCGGCCATATCTTTGATCGCCAGGATTTGCGCCCCCGCTTTTTCCAACTCTTTGGCCAGATCCACATAATATTTCAGCGAGTATTTGTTGCGGGACGGATCCGTGATATCCCCGGTGTAACATATGGTCGCTTCGGCAACTTTCCCGGTTTCACGCACGGCATCGATTGCCACCCTCATGCCTTCAATCCAGTTTAAGCTGTCAAAAATCCGGAAAACGTCAATGCCGCTCTTTGCAGCCAGTTGCACAAACTTCCGGATCACATTATCGGGATAGTTGGTGTAACCCACCGCATTGGCGCCTCTGAACAGCATTTGAAATAAAATATTGGGAATCCGTTCACGAAGTAAGTGCAACCTTTCCCAAGGATCTTCATTTAAAAAGCGCATTGCCGTATCAAAAGTGGCTCCTCCCCACATCTCCAGCGAGAATAATCCCGGAGCCAGTTTTCCCGTCGCTTCAGCGATTTTTAACAAATCATAGGTGCGCATTCTGGTTGCAAACAAAGACTGATGGGCATCGCGAAAGGTCGTATCCGTCACTAAAAGGCGCTCGCTGTTTTTAATCCAGTCAATCAGTCCTTCGGCTCCCTGCTCGTCCAAAATTTGTTTCGTTCCGCACGGATATTCCCGGTCATAAGGAACAACGGGCACACGTGGTTCGGGAAAATTGGGCTTTTTGTCTTTGGGCAATCCCGGATACCCGTTGACAACCGTCTGACCGATATAATTCAATAATTTGGTTCCACGGTCTCTCCGCTTTGGAAACTCAAACAATTCCGGTGTTGTGTCAATGAACGAAGTATCATATTTCCCACTTAAAAACACCGGATGTTGCACCACATTTTCCATAAACGGAATATTGGTTTTCACTCCGCGAACCCGGAATTCCCTCAACGTGCGCAACATTTTTTGGGCTGCTTGTTCATAAGTCATCGCCCAAGAAGAAACTTTCACCAGCAAGGAATCATAGTGCGGTGTTATGACAGCCCCGGGATACGCGTTACCGGAATCCAAACGAATGCCAAATCCGCCTCCGGACCGGTACGCAAGCAATTTTCCCGTTTCCGGCAGGAAATCGCGCTCCGGATCCTCGGTGGTCACACGGCATTGAATCGCATACCCGCGGGTGGTGATTTCCGACTGCGCCGGCACGCCCACTTCCGGATCGGTTAAAGCATATCCTTCCGCAATCCGGATTTGGGATTGCACGATGTCCACACCGGTGATTAATTCCGTAATGGTGTGCTCCACCTGCACCCGCGGATTCACCTCGATAAAGTAAAACTTTTGATCGCCGGTGACCAAAAATTCAACCGTTCCGGCATTGATGTAACCGGCTTTTTTCATCAGGTTCAAAGCCGCTTCGCAAATCTGTTCGCGCAAATTCTCATCCAACGACACACTCGGCGCCACTTCAATCACTTTTTGATGGCGGCGTTGGATGGAACAATCCCGGTCATAAAGATGAATGACATTCCCGTAAGAGTCTGCCAAAATTTGCACTTCGATATGTTTCGTATTTTCCAAATATTTCTCGATATAAACCGCGGCATTTCCAAAAGCGGATTTCGCTTCGGACCGGGCACGTTCGACCGCGTCTTTCAATTCTTCCGCCTTGCGGACAATCCGCATCCCGCGGCCGCCTCCACCGGAAGCTGCTTTGATGATGACCGGAAATCCGTGCTTTTCTGTAAACTCTTGCGCTTCTTTTAGTGACTGAATCGGATCAGGGGTACCAGGAATGACCGGAATCCCGGCTTTAACAGCCATGTCACGGGCTTCCACCTTATCGCCAAACATTTTGATATGCTCCGGGGACGGACCGATAAATACAATCCCCTCTTCTTCGCACCGTTTGGCAAATTCGGTATTTTCCGCCAAAAAGCCGTAACCGGGATGAATAGCATCCACATCATGGCGTTTTGCTACTTCCAAAATGGCATCAATATCCAAATACGCTTCAATCGGGCCTTTTCCCTCGCCGATCAGATAAGCTTCATCCGCTTTGTAACGATGGAGGGATAAGCTGTCCTGCTCGGTGTAGACAGCGACCGTGCGAATCCCCAGTTCGGTGCAAGCGCGAAAAATCCGGGTAGCAATTTCGCCACGATTGGCTACTAAAACTTTCGAAAAATGCTTCATACCTGTACTCCTTTCGCGAAAAAAAGTCTAACCTCTCCATTACAAACATTATAATCTAAACAAATATATTTCTAAATATCTCACAAATATTAATGTAAGACAATTAGAATCTTATTAATATTAATCGCTTTCAAAAAAGAAAACATTGTATAATAAAATAGGGAGGTTGCTTTTATAAGCCACAGGCCGACCGATCCTTGTAAATATTCATTTGTTTTTATCAATATAACATATACAGGGGTGAAAAAATGACTTTTTCTTCCTTCCAATTTTTTCTCCATTCCCAAGTCCACAGCGGTTCAGGGACTTGTTCCCGTTTGGCTGAATTCGTGCACGGACTGGGAGGAAAACGGGTGGTCCTTTTCACTGACAAAGGTTTAACCCAAGCCGGCATCACGGAAAAAATCAAAAAGCTCCTGGACCAGACGGTCAAACCGGTGCAATTGGTCGGAATATTCGATGAAATCGAGCAAGACGCCAAGGGGGAAAAAATCAATCGTGCGGCCCAATTTTTCCGTGACCGCCAAGCTGATGCACTCATCGCTTTGGGAGGCGGGAGTGTCCTGGATACCGTCAAAGGGGTCAAATGGCTTTTGCATTTGGGAAAACAAGATATTCACGAATCCCTTAAACCGGTTGAACAAATAACCCTGCCGGAAGCAAAACCCATTCCGATTCCGCATATCGCCATCCCGACCACGGCCGGCACGGGATCCGAAGTTTCTCCGGTGGCTGTCATCTTTCATGAGAAATATCAGAAAAAAGCCAATCTGTTTCATCCCTATATCGCTGCCGATATTGCGATTCTCGATCCGGAGCTGACCGTCAGTTTGCCGCCCAAAATGACGGCTGCAACCGGAATGGATGCACTCACCCATGCGGTGGAAGCCTTTTTTTCACCGACCGCTCATCCGTACACGGATGCATTCGCCATCCAATCCATGCAAATGATTTTAAAACACCTTCCGGTGGCGGTGGACAAAGGAAACCATCTCGAAGCCCGTGAACAAATGCTGATTGCCAGTTCATTGGCCATTATCGCTTTTTGTTACTCGTTGACAGCCATCCCCGTTCACAATTTGTCCCACGCCCTCGGCGCCCGGTTCGGGATTCCGCACGGGCTGGCCAATGCAGTCTTGTTGCCCGCTGTCATGGAAGCCCTGCCCTCATTCTATCAGCCGCGAATCGAATCATTTTCCAAAATCATCGGAGTTCCACCGACGCTCGATGCTGTCACCGGGTTTCTGAGAGAATTCCGAAAAGACGTGGGATTGCCGGATACATTTGCTGATTGGCATTTCACCCCTGAACTCGGGCAGGAATTGGTTTCGCTGGTGAAACAGGATCCGGCAGGGATTTATCCGATTCCTGATGAGACCATCTTAAGGATCGTTCGTGAAGTTTTTGACCAACCCATCAACGCTTGAAATGCAAAGGAGGCGATGCGACACATGCGCAAGGAGTTCCAGTCAACCCGTCCGGGAGGTCTCCAGATTGATTCATTTCCTTATCAGCTTTATCAAAAAGCCAAACGTGCCGGTACATGGAACCCGGAGTCCATCGATTTTTCGAAGGACAAAAAAGATTGGGAACGGATGACCGAACAACAAAAAGAAGAAATCCGAGCACGGTCGTCCAGTTTTTTGGCCGGAGAAGAGGCGGTCACTGTTGATTTGCTGCCTCTGATCATGGTCATCGCCAAAGAAGGGCGCCTGGAAGAGGAATTGTATCTGACGACATTTTTATTCGATGAAGCCAAACATACGGAATTTTTCCGGCTGTTTCTCAATGAAATCGGGGAAACCGACGATCTATCCCGATACCATTCCCCCGCATACCGCAAAATTTTCAACGAAATGCTTCCGGAATCCATGAACCGCTTGTTGCATGATGCTTCACCCGAAGCGATCGTGGATGCCGCCACCACTTACAACATGTTTGTGGAAGGCGTGTTGGCGGAAACCGGTTACGCCAGTTTCCATGAAGGGCTGGACAAATCCGGTCTGATGCCGGGGTTGATGGAAGGAATCGGTTATTTGAAATTGGACGAATCGCGCCATATCAGCTATGGCACCTATCTCTTGCAGCGGTTGATTCATGAAAAACCTTCCCTGTTTGACCGGTTCGTCAAAAAAATGGAAGAACTGGCGCCATACGGTATGGAAATTGTATCCCGATACCAGGAAGGAATCAGCCCGCTGGGAGTGGATATGAAAAAAATCCGGCGCTTTGCCGAAAAACAAATCAACGTCCGGATTGAGATATTGTCCCGGGCCAAAAACGGCACATTCGATCCGACCTCCCCTGATCCCCTCTCTTCTGACGGGTTGTAACAAAAAACCACACCTTTTTAAGGTGTGGTTTTTCTGTCATTCCAACGTATCTTCTCCGTCCGGATGATACTCTTTTTCACTTTTGGCCACCACCAAAGTGGCAATCCCGTTTCCAATCATATTGACAATGGCCCGTGCTTCAGACATGAACCGGTCCACTCCCAACAACAACGCCAAGCCTTCCATGGGAATCACTTGCATGGCGCTCAGGGTGGAAGCCAAAACAATGAACCCTCCCCCGGTTACGGTGGCGGCCCCTTTGGACGTCAACATCAAAATGGCCAAGATGGTCAGCTCCTGGGTCAGGGTCAAATCCACTCCGCTGACCTGTGCCAAAAACACAACCGCCATGGTCAAATAAATGCTGGTTCCGTCCAAATTAAAGGAATAGCCGGTCGGAATGACCAAGCCGACCACCGATTTGGAACACCCTGCCTTCTCCATTTTTTCCATCATTTGCGGCAAGACCGATTCCGACGAAGATGTGCCGAGCACAATCAACAATTCTTCCTTAATAAATTTTAAATATTTCAGGAGACTGAAACCGTACATTTTGCAAATCAGGTTCAGGATCACGAACACAAACAAAAACATGGTTGTATAAACCGACAACATCAATTTTCCAAGCGGAACCAACGTCGCCAAACCATAATTTCCGATGGTAAAAGCCATCGCCCCGAATGCCCCCGCCGGAGCCGCTTTCATCACGATGTTGACGATTTTAAAGAATACATTGGAAATCCGGTCAAACAGATCAATCACAGGCTTTCCCGTCTCTCCCAGCGAAACCAGGGCAAACCCGAACAAAACCGCAAAGAAAACAACTTGCAAAATATCCCCCTTCGCGAAAGCTTCCACTGCATTGGACGGAATGATATGAATGATGAAATCGGACAGCTTCATTTTTTCCCCTTCTTGGGCGTATTCACTCACTTGGTCGCTTTCGGCTTGGGTTGCTTGAAGGTTCACTCCTTCACCGGGTTCCACCAAATTGGCAACAATCAGTCCGATAACCAAAGCAAAAGTGGTAACGATTTCAAAATAGATCAGCGCTTTTCCCCCGACCCTGCCCACTTTTTTCATGTCTCCCATTTTGGCAATGCCAAGCACGATGGTAAAAAATATTAACGGTGCAATCACCATTTTTACCATGTTGATAAACATTTCTCCCAATGGTTTCATCATTTTGGCTACATCCGGTACAAAGACTCCCAGCAAGATCCCGATAAAAATGGCTGACAGAACTTGAAAAGTCATATTTTTCAACAATTTCTTCATCCGGTACACCTCCACTACCCCCCTGTCTGAACAATTGCTCCATCCTTCATCCGAAGCCTTGTCCAATGGATCTCTTTTCTCTTTCAATATTTTAAAATATTTTATTATAAAAGATCTTATATATGCAAAATAAATATATTTATTTTTATTCAGAATACCGCTTGGATATGGTGAATAAAATATAAGAAGGAGGAATACATCCTCCTTCCCTTTCTTTAATTCAATTTGTTCAATTGGATTTCATCGGCTCCTTTTCTTACCGCCTCGAGAATGGCTTCCGTGATTTTAGACTCATACGCTGTGTCATAGACCACTTTTCCATTCACCGTAATGCGGTACATTGGTTTCGGTTCCGTTTTTTTCTTTTCCAATCCGTAAATGCGTGCAACCCCTTCCACAATGGATTGGGCCAAACCATCAATAAACTTGCCGTCTTTTAATAATTGATTTTCCCTTTCATTGGTGACAAAGAGATTTTCAATCAATATGGCCGCCATCTTTGTATTGCGAAGCACCGCAAAGTCTGCTTGCTTTTTTCCCCGGTCCTTTATTTGGTATTGGGATAAATAATTGGTGATGGTCGAATGCAGTTGATTTTGATAATTCTTGGTTTTGGAAGCGGCATTGGGGTGAATATACGTTTCGAATCCCTCTGCTTGCGAAGAGCTGGCCGAATTGATATGAATTGATAAAAAGAGATCACAGTTTCTTGCATTGGCAAAATCGGACCGCTCATTCAAATCCAGATAACGGTCATCCCAACGGGTCAGGGAAACAGTAACCCCTTTATACTCCCCAAAATAATCATTCATTTTTTTGGAAATTTGAAGAACCACGTCTTTTTCCGCCAATCCATGGGCACTTGCTCCCGGGTCTTTCCCGCCGTGCCCCGGGTCTATCACAACATACACGCTCATCGACATTCCCCCTGAAACAAATTGACAACCACAATATTCAGATAATTCATTCTCCATTAGAATTAATTCTTCATAACAAAAAATAAACCCTTCTACTCCAATTGGAATCTGTTAATCTTAAATTCTACCATTATCATTTTATAATATTCTTTCTTTCGATTTCTTCCACTGTGAACCGCCCGAAAATAAAAAAAGTGATGAATAACCATCGGGTCATTCACCACTTTTTGGATTAATCTTCATCTTCAAAGAAATCTTCCAATGCTTCATCATCGTCGTCATCATCGTCATCATCCATCAATCCATCAATCACTTCATTCATGATCATCCCGCCGATCATGCCGGCAGCAAAGCCGCCAATGGCTCCGGCCAACCCGGAAGAACCTTGACTGTGGCTGTGACCGTGACTGTGTTCATGGTAAACCGGTTCATGAGAAAAGCTTCCATGATATCCACCTTGGGCCTCCGCCATTTCGCTCAAAATTTGCTGCAACCGCCCGACCAACTCAGACTCAGGCTCCAATTCTTCATTGGAAATGAAAACTTCCCGCTTGATCTCTTGTTTGCCTCCAAAAGAAGAGTAAAGTTCCAGTTCCAGCAACAACCTGATTCCGTCCGGCTGAACGGCGGCGACAAACTCCAATTCTTCCGCTTGCCCCTGCAAGAAACCGGTCGGGAAAAGTTCAAATTCCTGCACCCGTCCGTTAAACTCCCGGGAGTCATGCTTTTCCCTGAAACCCAATTGGCCCAAAGCGTCGAGCACTTTTTGCAATGGCGCGGGACAAAGGATTTCTATGTAATCGCGATCCTTTTGATCCACCCCGCCGGCAATATCCAAATCAGTGTGAAAATAATAGGTGACGTAGTTTCCTGAAATCAAAAGGTCATAAGGCAATTGATATGCAAACGGAAATTCCCTGGTTTCGCCGGGGCGGATGGTAAATGATTCATAAAAAGGAATCGATGTGATGGTATGAACATGATCCGTATCCCCGTGCCGGATGATGACTTCCAGCTTCACATCAATCTTGTTGATCTTTTGTTCAACCTCGCCACCATGAATGAGCAATTTTCCTTCCACTGTGTCCCCCAATTGGAACCGGCTCTCATCCAGCACCAAATCCACCTTTGCAGCCCCTTTGCCAAACCGGGCCATCAGATCTTTCAACACTTTTTATCACCTTCCCATCATCAATTCATGATACCGATCCCAGCATTCTTTCACCTGACTGCGTTTGCGCTTGTCTTTCATTGCATCCTGCTCGGAATAATAATAAATGATATTGTCCGGTTTGATGTCTTTCACCGCTTCACATCCGATCGGGTGATAAACATCGCTGTTTTTGCTTGCAACAAAAATATTGGTTTCATCTTGTAAAGATTCAACTTTAAATCCGTTTTTCTGGACATACGAATCCCATTGCCAAATGCCGGCTTTCTTACGTTCCGCCTCTTTTTGGGCCTGGTTCAGGTCTTCCAGATACTTGGCTTTTGGATCATCCACATAGGCCACCCGGGCAAAACCGTTTTTCACCAACTCTTCCTGCAACAGTTTGCCGTCCACATGGACATAGGCAAGGAAACGCCCGTACTTGTCTCTTTTGTTCTCTTCCTTTTCCAATTCAATTTGATTGGCTTTTTCGATCAATTGCTTGGTAAATGCTGTGGCTTCCTCTCCGAGCGGTTGTTTTCCCAGCTGAGGATGATTGGTTTCCGGCGTGTCCACCAACAGCAACCGGACGGTCTCCTCTTTATTTTTCAACTTGATTTTAATCGTGTCCCCGTCAATCACGGTGACGGATTTTTTCGGCACTTCCACTTTCTCATCATTTCCACAGCCGGCAGCCATGAGCAACGCAACCAACAAACCCAAAATCGACAGCTTTTTGAAACTCCTCACCATTCCTACTCCTTTTTTCATGATCCAACTGTATATATTTCCATTTGTACTTCTTTTCTAAATTACCACACTCCCGATTAAAAATCAAATTCGGTAAAGAAAATTTAAATATTCACTTGGATATTGAAACGGATGGTTTTACACCGCACGAATAATGCCCGTAAACGGGACAAACAAAAGCGCCAGCCCGAAAACCACGGCAAACGTCCGGTCAGCATCCATAACAGCGGCAAAACGAAACCATGAAAGACCACTGCTTGCCAAGCCAATCTTTTTTCATTCCACCGCCCGTCCGGAACAGGCAAGCCGTTTTTGGCCGGCCTCCTTGTTTTTCTCTTAAAACCAAATTTCCTTTTTATTTTACCGAATATGATACCCAAATACGAACCTCCGGTTGGTTACTGAAAAATTATAATATTATTTACAAATTGATAAAAATATGTACAATCGATGTTAGGAGTCACGTTCCCGATTGGGGGGAAGCAGCATGCACTCAAAAAAAGACCAGCTCGTCACCGTGATTTGCCACAAATGCAAAACCGAAGTGTGCAAAGCACTTCCCGGCAGCATGGTCCGCTGCCCCAAATGTAAAACCTGGTCCACAGCCGATCTCTCTTACTGATTCCGGGATACGGACAGAAGTTGATCGCTGCCATCGCTGTGGAAAAATCGCAGCGGCACCTGCAATGCACCATTTTCAGAAACATCACAAAAGAGATCCATTCTGAACATCGAAGACAACCATCTCTGTATGGACGAACAACTCACATAGATCACATTCTCAACATCCTTTATACTTCTTTCAAAAAGAGACACCGGTAAGGGTGTCTCTTTTTATCCTATGTTTTTCAACGGCTGAAGGTGCATCCGGTCCCCTCTTTAAATTACAGATTCTTATGAAAAGACCGGTCATGAGCCATCCGGTTTTTTTCTTTGGCTTTGACGATTGCAAACAACAAAGGCACCAACATCGCGTTCAGCAAAGTCAGCACCCCGCAAACGAGAATGGCAAAATTCATGTGATAACTGTACAGCCATCCTCCCACCGATCCCCCGAGCGCATCCCCGACGAAAAAAGCGGATTGAGACAGGCCAAAAAACACACAAAACAAACAAAAAACCGCCACTCCCGCCAACACCACCGGATAGGAGAAGGAGGGAGCGCCTAACCAAGCGGGAATGAACCCGACGGACACCATCCCCAAAGCGGCCCCGAAATGGGTTCCCGTTTGTTGAATGGAAACAAGCGAGGCTTTCTCCCCGTCAGCTTTGGAAACCGACACCACCCAATGCCGCATACAGATGATCACGAGCGAAGCCCCCAGTCCGGCGATAAACCCGGAAGCCGCCACAATCCATACGGAATGCGTGTAGATCCTCAGAAACAAACCGGCCGCATATACGACAATGCCCAACCAGATGGAACGGGTCGGTCCGATCCGGTCACTCAGAAATCCGGTGAAAAAAGAAAAAGTCCCCGCCACCGCCGTGACCGAGTACGAAACGCCAAAATACGCAAGCGCTTGATTTTCTTCAAACCAAGCGGATGAATGGTTTTGGAAGCATACATGCAAAAATAAAACACAACCGTAAAGATCATCAGCATTTTTCCATAGAAATTTGTTTTCAATGTTCGGATAAAGTCGCTCATTTCATCACCTTTGCAAAAATCTCCGGTTTGGTCCAAACGTTTCGCCAAAAGGACTTATTTCCGAATCTTCCGAATCCTCAACCACTCCATGATTGGTATCAGCCATCCCGATGCATCTCCCGTCTTTGAAATTTTTGCAATATACTTCTATTTTAACTGATTTCCGCCTTCAGAATAAACAGCGGAGAATTCCCCTCTTTCCCCTTTAATGTCAATCCGGTTCAGCAAGGGGACCGGAGATTTTGGAACGGTATCATTGCCTGCTGCGGGGTGCAAGTGCAACTGCGATCCTCTTCACGGCTGCAAAATCCCGTGGATGGCCACTGCAGTAAAAAAAATTAGCAGTGGTTGCAGGAGTTGAGCAATAATCCCCATTGGTGTCGGCGGGCTGTTTCATACGGAGGATGGTTCTTTGATTCGGTAACCAGCATTAACAAATGGTTTTCCGACCGTCAAGATGCATGTCTTGAAAATCGCGGATGGCGATCTGCCGATCCCTTCGATAAAAAATGCCTATATAGTGTGTAATGAGGCTGGGGAACCGCCGGGCAAGGACACCAGATAATGACCAACAAATTTCTGTAAGAGTTAGAATGAATTATGACGGAAATAAGATGAGGCCGAGTAATTTTGATGTGCAGTATAGCGCCGGATTTGAGCAACATATTCCAAATCAGGAGTGAAAGCCATGAAAAAAGGTTTTGAAGATGTTCTTGCAGAATTACAAGCTGAAATGGTGGCGATCTATTTAGAGTATGTCAATAACAGAGCGGATGATATCTATATATACTGTTCCTGTGAATTATCATATTTCTTTAACGTGTTCTATAAAATTAACGGCAAGGTTGTTCAAAAAAAACAACTAAATGAGGTATTAGAAGATAAAATTTATGATCTTTCAAAAGAAAAACAGTGGAGTATACTACACAAAGGAATTGAAATATTAAAGCAACTTCATAATAAATGTTTAAAGAATTTAATCAGGAAATGCCTACCGAAAAAAATACATTACAAGGTAAAAGAGAACAAACTACAAGCAACATATAAGTATGATTTAGTTTGGTCTAATGATGATATGCTTTTACCAGATGATATTTTTCTTTCTTGGTTTGAAGAAGTGCGTCAAGAAAATAATGCAGATTATTGATAAAAGCATTATTTTTACCTGCCCACTTTTCTCTGATGAGATGCTTCATTTCTGTCTTGTGAATATTTGAGCAAATAAAAAAGGTCCATCTCCGAAGGGAGACCCGGAGAACCCACCAGTGCATCAAGCTGATTTCACGTGGATTTATGAAATGACACCAGCTTGACCTATTGTCCATTGTCCGATCACTTGATAACTCATGCGGGTTATTCTATGCTTCTTCGATACTAAACTCATACTGTCTCCTCTTTGATACAAAGATTAAAAAAAGGGCGATATAGCTTCCTTATCGCCCTGGGAATATAATTATTCAGGATCAGTGGTTTCCAGCAACACTCGTTTAAAATCCTCATACATCTCAAATGCTTCTTTCAATATTTCCCTTAAATCATCATAATTGCGGAATCCGGCTGCTCTGAAACGTTCGTCTGTACCATCCAATAACTGCTTTAACCAGTCCCATGGATCACCAATCAGTAACTCCCCATCTTTTCGGACCACCCAGATCAACTCCAAAAGAGCATATTTGAGATAGATATGAAATCCAAATTGAAAGGAAGGATATTCCTCTACAATTTGAAAGAAATTTTCCCTTTTATCGTAACGGGCCGGATAACCCAATTCAGCAAATATCTTCGACACTTCATTGTTATCATAGTTTTTAAACCTTTCATCAGACTTAAATTTGTACCTTGCAGCCAGACTTTTGTACCTGTTGATAAAATCAATCTTCTCCAATGCTGCTCTGATCTCCGGTGGTAATTGCATTTCTGGTGGTTTCTGCATGATTCATTCCTCTCTGCTTTATTTCCATGCCATATTTACTATTGGCCAAATCCATCAAACAACTTTTGTATTTTTTGATGGTAGAACAAGATTATCCTGATGCTGCAGCATGAGGTGGCATCCCAGCCGGCTTAAATTGTTTGAGAGTTTGCCTTGATATGAAGGCGTTCTGATTCAGAGTGTGTCACTCCCAAAACTTCCGGTCAAGTGTCCGGTACTGGATCGCTTCGGCAATATGGGCAGGCTCGATGTTTTCTTTTCCTGCCAAGTCGGCGATGGTGCGGGCCACCTTGAGGATGCGGTCATGCGCCCGGGCACTCAAACCGAGGGTTTCAAAAGCCTGCTTCATCAGTTGGAGCGACGCCGGATCCAACTTGCAATATTTGCGGATATCGGCCGTACTCATGGTGCTGTTGGTTTTCGTTTCGCTTCCCCGGAAACGTTCCTGCTGCCTTTTTCGTGCCTGGTTCACCCGTTTTCGGATGGAAGCGGAGGTTTCCCCTCTTTCCCCTTCGCTCAATGTTTTAAAATCCACTTTCGGCACCTCGATGTGGATGTCGATCCGATCCAGTAAGGGACCGGAAATTTTGGACCGGTACCGTTGCACTTGGTGCGGGGTGCAGGTGCAACTGCGATCCTCTTCATAACCAAAAAAGCCGCACGGACACGGGTTCATGGAAGCCACCAGCATAAATTCCGCCGGGTAAGTGTAAACCGCTCTTGCCCTTCCCAGGGTGACGGTCCCGTCTTCCAAGGGCTGCCTGAGCACTTCCAGCACCGTTTTGGAAAACTCCGGCAATTCATCCAGGAAAAGAACGCCCCGGTGCGACAAGCTGATCTCACTTAGTATTATGAAACGACACAAAGAACAACAGCCGTCTAAAAAGCCGAACATCACTTTTGCTGCAAGTCCGACTCTTTCCTATACCTTTTTCCAAAATCAATTCTCAATCCCACCTCGATGAAACGACTTATTTTATTAAGTAAAATACTTCTGGCTTTAAGTGAAACCGACTAGCAAGAATATGGACACTTTGAATCGATACTTGAACATATTAAAAAGCAGCCCAAAAACCTAATGGGCTGCTTTCTTTTTATGTGAATTGCACTAATTTGAATCCCTCGGAGAGATTCGCTGATTAATTCTCGGGGTGATTATGAAGCTCTAATTTAGATACGTGTCTGTGTACGGGGTTTCGATTCAATTCGAACAATCTGATTTTTATCAAATTCTATCTCATAATCACAATAGCGGGATTGTACTAAATGTGTACAATTTCCCGTTTCGTGATCTGTAATTGCTCCCCTATACAATAAACTAGCTTTGGATTCCTCTCTAAAGTGATCTACAACAATATTTAGAATAGCTTCGGGATTAATAGTTCCTGCAAAATATTTTGTAGGATGATCTTCTTTTAACTTATCATATATTATGTTACTCAATAAATTCAACGATATGTTGCTGATCGCTTCGGATGCTGGCTTAACTAAAAAAGTTATGAATTCCATAAAGTTACCAGCACCATGTTCAAATGATACGCTTTCTTTATAGATTATATTCAACTCGTATCCATTAGCTTGTGCAATTTCTTGTATTTTCTCTACTAGAACTGGCCCATTGAATTCCAGTGAAAGATAAAAGCCCTCGATGTTTGAGTACGTTTGTTCTTCTTCATTGAAATATTGCAATCCCTGGTCACGTTCTTCGAACCAATCAACAATATAGTTAAATGGCTCCTTATTTTCAGAGTTGGTATGTAGATATATATTCAAGTTCGATCGATTTCCGGAGTTACGAAACTCCAAAGTCATTCCATCTCCCGCGGAAATCTACGGAATTCAGGTCGGGGATGTCTATTCCGCTTACACTTCCCGCCGTTGTCACGCTGTAACTGAGGCAGATCTGGAACAGGTAAAACAGAAACTGCTGGAAACAGGATTTTTGAAGGAAGAAGAACTTTCGTTATTAAAACCCGGAGATATTGTCCCATGGTCTGGGGGAGAGTTGTTTGTCACTCTGTCTAATCCGTATTCCTCTGATTGCAAATTAGTCGTTTTGCATGCAGATATTAATGCAGCTCAGAACCTGCAAAAAAGATTTTGGAATCAAAATAGCGAGATTTTTCGTATTGTATGCCAACGAGTAAAAGATGAATCTTATGTGCCAACGAATAAAAGAACCCGGAAACTTCTCGGAGACGGGAAATTTATAAAAATTAGAAATGATGAGGTATATCAATGGGAAGCAATGGACAAAAAGAGAGTTAAAAAGGCTCTTGCTTCTCAAGAGGACGTGACGGAAGCTGTTCATGAGTTAGTGCAAGGATATGTTACTCTTTTCCGGGACCCGAGTGGGATAAGAATAAGAACAATTGGTATCAAAACCAGGAGTTGGCGGTCATTATAATGCTCATGAAAGTAGGGAGCTGATTGATCTTATTAACCAAATAAGAGTGATTCAAGCAACTTTAAAAGAGGAAAATAGCGAGTTTTATTTTGAAATAGACAGTTACTATGAAGAAATACTTGAAACTTGCATGCAATTTTTATCTGAAATTGGAGGCAGTTCGATTCCTGAGGATTTCCCTAAAATAAATATTATTGAACATAAGCCTATTTTTACTCTTGTTAACTCAACAATGGTTGAAAGCCCCTTTAACATGAAATCAGCAGTCAGAATTCGGCTTATGGTACCGTCAAGAATTTTGTGTAATGTAAGATAGATAGGGTATCTCTGAAATGGATTTGGAATGGATAGGGAACCGGTTTCCTTCACACAAGAGACTGAATATTCAGTCTCTTGTGTGGAAAGGGAAAATCCCCTTATTTTGTTTATTTACAATATTTGGTTAACAATAACGTTCTTCAAACATTCGTTGAAGGGCTTCTTGCGCTTCGGCAAATCCTCGCAGCTTTCGCCCTGCCCATTTCTCGTTAAAGTCCTGTATCGTCAAATATACGACTTTTTCAGCGGCTTCTAAACTGCTCAAACTGTTCATCGGTTTTAGGCGTTTCCGAATCTCCTTGATCGTTCGTTCGATGGCATTGGTCGTATAAATCACACTTCGAATACTGCTTGGATAGTCCATAAAGGTGAGAAGGACATCCAACTCATTTGCCCAAGATTGGACTTCCCTTGGGTATTTGTGAGACCATTTGGATTGAAACTGTTGAAACATCTCCAATGCGATTTCTTTATTCGGAGAACGATAAATGAGTTTCAGGTCCTCCGCCATTTCGAATTGATCTTTTTTCCGAACACGGCTGAGGGTGTTGCGGACTTTGTGCACGACACAGCGCTGCACATCGGCTTTCGGATACACCGCCTTAAAGGCTTCCTCCAACCCCGGAAGGCCATCGAAGACGCCAAGAAGCACTTCCTTGACGCCTCTTTTGTAGAGCTGTTGGAGAATCTCCTGCCATACATAGGCGCTTTCTTGTCCTCCTACGAAGAAATCAAGAATTTCACGATACCCTTCTTCGTTCACCCCCAATACCACATAAATAACTTCTTTCTCTACCGTATCCCGGCGAAGTTTCACGTACAAGCCGTCCAAATATAAGACCGAATAACGCTGGTGTAGTGGACGAGCGTGCCATTTCTCGATGTCTTCCTTCACGACATCGGTAATCCGGCTGATCGTCGCAGGAGAATAGGTGCTTCCTAGAATTCGTTCGATAAACTTGCCAATTTCACGCGTGCTCATGCCACTTTGGTACATCCTAATGATTGCTTCCTCCAGCCAGCCCGTGTGCCGTTGGTAAGGGGCAAACAACTGTGTTTGAAATTCCCCGTTTCGGTCTCTTGGAACCAAAAGACCCTCAATCCGGCCATATTGTGTATCTAGATTTCGCTGATAGTAGCCGTTTCTCATATTCGGCGTTCCAGCCTGTTCGATTTCGAGGAAATTTTTGATTTCTTCCCGCATAATCAGTTCTAATTTTTCTTTTACAAACTGACGAATGGCATTTTCCAGTTGATTTGCCCAGTCGACATTCGGTATACTTCTTTTAGACATAGGTAGGGTACTCCTTTCTCTGGAATGTGTTGTGGTCCAAATCAGAGAATACCCTACCTTTTTTCTTTTGTTCTAGCAAAATGCTTTACACAAAATTTTATACATCATCTATTTACCAGTGAAATGAAATTATAGTTTAAAAAATTCTTTAAATTATGTACAATAAGATAACATACTAATATATAAGTATACTTTTTCAGAAAGAGGGGAAAATCAAATGAAATTGAAGTTAATACCTTTTGTAGTTCTTTTAATAATTACAATCTTATTAACAGGATGTAACGAGGAAAAAAACAAGAAAAAGTATGATTCAGCAATTAATCAAGTGATTACTTTAGAAAATAAATACTTACAAAAAGAGAAAATATTTTCTGATACCCAAATTTTAAAAAGAGAAGACACAGGTATTATTGTTTTTAAAGACGGAAAATTTATTGAGCTCATATATGATGTTTCAGGAAAACAAATTGAATCCTTATATAAGAGAGATATAGATAATAACTATAAACGTTACCCAAACACAAAAGAAGAACTAGAAAAAGTGGATAAAGATCTTAAAATAATTGATTACACAGAAAATATAGGATTAAAATAAAGATTCTTCACTATATCTTTTCTTTTTTACGCTCGATCGAAAGACCTCGCTACGCCTCCCGCTGTGGGCTATGTCCTCCA
Organism: Thermoactinomyces sp. CICC 10735; assembly: GCF_016055175.1. NCBI lineage: Bacteria > Bacillati > Bacillota > Bacilli > Caryophanales > Thermoactinomycetaceae > Thermoactinomyces > Thermoactinomyces sp. CICC 10735. Next base: position 54,323 of record NZ_JAECVT010000002.1, read on the forward strand.
CCTCTTTTAAAACAAAAATATGTTTTGCCTATAAGTATACATAATAGACCATATTTTCAATATCTATATAATGAATCTATTATGTATGAAAAAAGAGGATATATGTCCTTATACTGAACATAATATCCTCTAATCATTATAGTATAGTTAAAAAAGCATCGGAAAAGGAATTACATTACTGCGCGACTACTGGCGGGAAAACGAAATTTTAACAGTTGTGTTGGAGCTTTGTGAGGAAGTAGCAAAACGAGCGCGTGAAATCGGTAAAGTAGGACGCACCGTTTCGTTTAGCGTGCGCTATTCGCATAATGAAGGAGGATTCCATCAGTCCGTCACCCTTGATACCGCTACAAACTTAACGATGGATATCTACCGCGTCTGCAAGCAGATTTTCCATAAGTTTTATGACGGGCGAAGCGTGCGCGTTATTCATGTATCCCTAGGAAATTTAATGGACGAGGAAAGTTTGCAGTTGTCCCTTTTTGAAGATAGAACGAAGGAACGCGCTCTTGCCAAAGCAATGGATGCGATTCGCGACAAATTTGGTCCAAATGCGCTGTTGCGCGCAGTCAGCTACACACCTGGAAGCGTCTCCCGCATCCGCAACGGCTATATAGGAGGGCATCAGGCATGAACCAACGCGATCGAGGAATTATCAAATATTCGCCCTTTTTAATGCCGGAACACCGCAAAATGCTAAAGGAACTTCGTGAAAAAGAAGAGCGGATCCATCCCTTTCATCACGACGAGCAACAATATGAAGAATGGAATCGGATCATTTTCGAGGCAATGGAATTTGCTTCTTATCTTTCGATTCAATACATACATCATTATCGTTTATGCTGCGTCATCGGTCGTGTTCATTACTATGATCAACCAAACCAAACATTGCGGTTCAAAGAAAAGGACAGTGGGAAAATCCATTATATCCACGTGTCGTCTATTAAGGACATAAAAATTGCCCCTTTCTCACCATGAAAGGGGCTTATTGCTTTTAATCCTCAGACAGCTCATTCATTAAATCCTCAATTTTTTCTTAGTTTATCAATTTCCTTATATTATGACAAAAAATACCGAACGTTTATAAACTTGAACTTTTCACTTTATTTCAAGACAAATCCTTATATCATCTGTAAAATAAAATTAGACCATATTTACTACTCACAGGGGGTACATGATGGAATTGACAACACAAAAACTAACACTGCAACAACTTGAATCCCATTTATGGGAATCTGCCAATATACTACGGGGGTCTATTGATAGCTCCGATTATAAAAACTATATATTCGGTCTGTTGTTTTTGAAACGACTAAATGACGTGTTCGTCGAAACTGCGGAGCGCATCGAGCGCGAAGAAGGAGAAGACTACGGATGGTACGACCGCGACGAGCACCAATTTTTTGTGCCGGAACGAGCGCGCTGGTCGTATATCACCTCTCTTACTCAGGATATCGGTGCGGCAATCAATAAGGCATTCGAAGAATTGGAGGAGGAAAATCCATCTCTCGAAGGCGTCCTTGCGAGCATCGACTTTAACGATAAAGAAAAACTGCCGGATAAGCTGCTTATGCAGTTGCTTCAACATTTCAGCAAAATCGATTTGCGCAATGAAAACTTATCCGATCCGGACATTCTCGGACGCGCTTACGAATATCTCATTAAACAATTCGCCGACGACGCAGGGAAAAAAGGTGGCGAGTTCTATACGCCTTCCCAAGTAGTTCGTCTGATTGTCAAACTCATCAAACCAGAAGAAGGGATGCGTATATGCGATCCGACGGTTGGAAGCGCGGGAATGCTTATTCAAGCTGTTGACTACATCAAGGAAAAGGGAGGTAACCCTCGCAACCTCACACTACATGGACAAGAAAAGAACTTAAACACATGGGCCATCGCGAAAATGAACTTGCTTTTGCATGGCTTAAGCGATCATCGCATTGAAAAAGGCGATACGATCCGCGATCCGAAATTGCTCGATGAAAACGGAGAATTGCTTTTATATGATCGAGTCATCGCCAATCCGCCATTTTCCTTGAAAAACTGGGGGCGTGAAGAAGCCGAAGCCGATCCATATGGCCGTTTCCGATTCGGTTTACCACCAAAAAACGCAGGTGATTTGGCGTTTGTTCAACATATGATCGCAACACTCAACCATCGAGGAATCGCTGGTGTCGTCATGCCACACGGCGTTTTGTTCCGTGGAGGCGCTGAAGGGAAAATTCGCCAAGGTATCCTTGAAGAAGATTTGTTAGAGGCAGTAATCGGTCTACCAGCTAACTTGTTCTATGGAACGGGTATTCCAGCATGTATCCTTATTCTAAATCGCAACAAAGCGCCGGAACGAAAAGGGAACGTGCTGTTCATTGACGCATCGCGCGATTATCAGGAAGGAAAGAATCAAAATGTCCTTCGCGATCAGGACATTGATAAGATTGTATCCGCCTTTGAAAAATGGGAAGATCAGGACAAATATTGTCGCGTCGTCTCCCTTGAAGAAATCAAAGAAAACGACTATAACCTAAACATCGCCCGATACATCGACACTACTGAAGAAGAAGAACAAATCGACATCGCCGAAGCTCTCCGCCAACTCCGTCAGCTAGAAAAAGAGCGGGAGGAAATCGAAAAAGTGATGTACGGGTATTTAAAGGAGTTGGGGTATAATGTCTAGTTCCATACAAACATTAACCATTGGCGAAGTTGTTGAGAAAATAATAGGTGGAGGTACCCCATCACGTGAAGTTGAGGAGTATTATAAAGGTAATATTCCTTGGTTCACTGTTAAAGATTTGACGTACCATCGTCTTTCACATGCTCAGGAGTATATAACAAAAGATGCTGTAAAAAATAGTGCAACTAACATAATTCCAAAAGGAAATGTAATAGTAGCAACAAGAATGGCTTTAGGAAAAGCGTTTATAAATGAGACAGATGTTGCTATTAACCAAGATTTAAAAGCATTAGTTCCAGATAAAAAGAAAATTACTGCAGAATATCTCTTGTATTCAATACTACACAGAGCAAATTTTATTGAGAAAATGGGTACAGGAACCACTGTGAAGGGAATAAGACTTGAGCAACTTAAGGCATTATTAATTCAGGTTCCCCCAATAAAAGAGCAAACAAAAATTACTTCGATTCTTTCAACAATTGACAAAGCCATTGAAAAAACCGAAGCCATCATCGAACAAACGGAAAAAGTGAAAAAAGGACTGATGCAGCAACTCCTTACAAAAGGAATCGGACATACGAAATTTAAAAAGACGGAGATTGGCGAGATTCCGGAGGAGTGGGAGGTTAGAAGTATAGATGAAATAGCGTTTGTTAATCCTGAAGCTTTATCGAACAAAACAGATAATAATTATGAATTTGAATATATTGATATTAGTTCTATAGAAAAACCAGGTAAAATTGGAAAAACAGCTCGTTATAAATTCAAAGATGCACCTAGCCGAGCCAGAAGATTGGTTAGAACTGGTGATACCATTGTTTCCACAGTTCGTCCATATCTTAAAGGTTTTGCCTTTATTGATAAAGAACATGATGGAAGAGTTTGTTCAACTGGTTTTGCGGTATTAAGACCAAAAGCTTCTATTGATCCTTTATTTTTGTTTCAATCTATTTTACTTAACAACTTTGTTGAATTTTTAAAATCTAGAATGACTGGATCAAATTATCCTGCTGTCACAGCTTCTGATATCAAAGAATACAAGTTTGGTGTACCAACAGATATTAATGAGCAAAAGGAAATCGCGAAAATCTTATCAATCTATGATAGAAAATTGGGAGTTGAGGAAGCTACTCTTATACAACTTACTAATCTTAAAAAATCCCTTATGCAATCCCTCCTCACCGGAAAGGTCCGGGTAAAGGTGGATGACGAGGTGGTGTCGTCGTGAGTTACGAGTGGGCAAAGGAACGGCCAGTTGAACATCGATTAATCAAGCAATTAGAAGGACTAGGATATACGTATATTCCAGGACATGCGCTCGATTCGGAACGCGCGTCCCACCGGGATGTCGTGTTGGAGACACGGTTAAGACAGGCGATCCAGCGCCTAAATCCGTGGATTGACGACATCAACCTCCATAAAGTCGTGCGTATGGTGACGCATATCAACGCCGCGAGCGTCATGGAGGCTAACGAGAAGTTCTATGACATGGTCGTGAACTATGTGTCCATTCAGCAAGACCTTGGGAAAGGGAAGAAAAGCCAGACGGTCAAGTTGATTGATTTTGACCATCCCGAAAACAATGAATTTTTAGTGGTGAATCAATTCAAAGTCAGTGGACCGATGACGACCATCATTCCGGATGTTGTCCTTTTTGTCAACGGTCTGCCGCTTGTCGTCATTGAATGCAAAAGCCCGACGAAGCCGCATCCAATCAGCGAGGCGGTCCAGCAGCTGCTTCGCTACCAGCAGGAGGCGGAGCGCCTTTTCCACTACAACCATGTCGTCGTGGCGACATGTAACGAACAAGCCAAATTCGGATCTATTGGCGCAAGACTGCGACACTTCGGGGAATGGAAAGACCCGTATCCGCTGAAAGCTAGTGATATTGGCGACAATCCGACGCGTCAAGACGTGTTAGTCGCGGGAATGTTCCCGAAAAAGAATTTGCTGGACATGATCCAAAACTTTGTCGTCTACGAGGCAGAAGGCGGCCGCACGATTAAGAAAGTCTGCCGCTACCAGCAATTCCGCGCCGCCAATAAGGCCGTCGAACGCATTTTAACCGGCAAGACACCGAAGGAACGGGGCGGCGTCGTCTGGGCGACGCAAGGATCTGGAAAGAGCTTGACGATGCTCTACCTGTCCGTCAAACTGCGACGTCTGAAAGAATTGCGTAACCCGTCCATCGTCATCGTGACGGACCGCACCGATTTGGACGAACAAATCACGAATACGTTCCGTCGCTGCGGATTCCCGAACCCACGGCGTGCCGAAAGTGTCCGGGATCTGCGTGACTTGCTGCGGACAGCGACAGGCGCAACCATCATGACGACCATTCAAAAGTTCCAGGATCACGTCGACGACGGGGGTGACCTGCTCTTAAATGACGCGGACAACATCTTTGTCCTCGTTGACGAGTCGCACCGCACCAATTACGGGGGACTAGCGATGAACATGCGGTCGTCGCTGCCGAATGCGGTATATATAGGGTTCACGGGGACGCCGATTGACAAGGAAGACCGCAGCACCGTCCAAACGTTTGGCACGTACATTGACACGTACACCATCCAGCAGGCTGTCGAGGACGGGGCGACAGTCCCGATCTATTACGAAAGCCGCCTGCCGGAATTACGGGTCGAGGGTGAGTCGCTGGACGCGATTTTTGACCGCGTCTTTCAAGACTATTCGAAAGAGGACAGGGAACGGATCAAGAAGAAATACGCGACAGAGGAAGCCATTATCGGGTCACCGCAACGCATCCGCCGGATCTGTCTCGACATCATCGAACATTACGAGCAACATATCGCACCAAACGGCTTCGAAGCGCAAATTGTCGCTATTAACCGCGAAACCGCGGTCCTGTATAAAGAAATTCTCGATGAACTCAACGGTCCGGAGTCGGTCGTCATCATTTCCGCTAACAACAATGACAACGACCGATTGAAAAAATACCACCTAACCAAAGAGCAGCAAAAGCACTACATTGAGCGCTTTAAAAAGCCGCTGCATGAGGACAAGCTGGCGTTTATCATCGTGTGCGATATGCTGCTGACCGGGTTTGACGCGCCGATCGAGCAAGTAATGTACCTCGATAAGCCGCTAAAGGAACATAACTTGCTCCAGGCGATCGCAAGAACGAATCGGACCTACGACAAGAAGACATATGGCCTCATCGTCGACTATTACGGCGTGTCCGCGTTCCTTAAGCAAGCATTAGCCATTTTTAACCCGACGGACATCCAGGGAGCGATGACGTCGATCCAGTCAGAGATACCGCGACTGCAGTCGCGACATCGCGCCGCCATGCGCTTTTTTGACGGCGTCAATCGCGACGACATTGAAGCGTGCATGAAAATCCTAGAACCCGAAGACGTGAGACACTCCTTTGACCGAGCGTTTAAACGCTTCTCCGAAAGTATGGACATGATTATGCCGCATCCAGAGGCAAAACAGTATTACGAGGACCTGAAATTTTTAGGGAAAGTGCGCCAGTACGCGCGCAACCGCTTCCGAGACGAGCAGATGGACATCTCTGACTGCGGGGAAAAAGTGAAGCAGCTCATTTACGACCATATTTACACGACGGATATCAAGGCGCTTCACCGTCCTGTCAGCATCCTCGAAAAGAATTTCGACGCCCATGTGAAAAGTTTAACGACGGACGAGGCGAAAGCGTCGGAAATGGAGCACGCGATCCGTCACGAAATCAAAGTAAAAATCGACCAAAATCCGGTCTATTACACATCGCTAAAGGAACGACTCGAACAGTTAATTAAAGCGAGAAAAGAAAAACGGCTCAACGACGCCCAGCTCGCATTTGAGTTAGAAAAATTGATCGAGGAGATGCGCGGACAATCTAAAACCATTGAAGAAGAAGGCCTGACACCGCAATCCTATCCGATTTTTCAATTGCTGCAAAAGGAATGGACCGATCAAGAAGAAGAGAAAGAACGGTTAAAAGAAATCACCCAGATCATTGTGGAACATATCGAAGGCCTCGTCGTCATCGACTGGGTTAACAAAGAAGACGTCAAACGCGAAATGCGTAAAAAAATCAAGCGCCAGCTCCGGACAAGCAAATGCCCGTCCGATAAAATCGAGGCGCTTGCTCAGCAAATCGTTGAACTGGCGGAAATCCATTACAAAAAATAACGCACCCTTCATGGGTGCTTTTTTCTATATCGTTAGCGTCGGGCCGTTCACACGCAGCCATTCTTTACGTTCCTCATAATCCGGCAAAATCGAACGTACCAGATTCCAAAAATTTTTCGAATGATCCGCGTAACGCAGATGGGCTAATTCATGCACAATCACATAATCAACAACGCGCATTGGGGCCAGAAAAAGACGCCAATTCAAATAAATCGCTCCCTGTGGTGTGCACGTTCCCCAGCGAAACTTCTGCTCTTTTACCGCAAGCTTCGCCGGCGTTACCCCTAGACGCTGTGCATAACGTTTCACCCGTTCTTCCGCTTTCACCTGCGCCCGCTGGATATACCAAGATTTTAATGCTTCACGAATCATAGGCACATGCTCTATATCATCGGCTGATGTTGGCGTTTCAATATAAAATTTCCCTTGATGAAATAACACTTTTACCTTATCGATATCTTGATTTTGTTTCACCTTAATTCGATAATACCGCCCTAAATACGGTAATTTCTCTCCACTAACAAATTCTAACGGAGCCGGTGGTCGCTTAATCTTATTCAAAAAGTTCCACTTATCTAAAATCCACGTTGCCTTCTTACGCAAAACTCGGTTTATTTCTTCCAGAACTAGATGATCGGGAGCTACCACTGTAACCCCCTCCATCCACTCTACAACAATAGAAATATCTTCTTTCCCTTTCACCTGCTGCAATGTGTACTCAATAGCTGTCTTCCCAAACTGAAAGGTAGGCATAAAACACGTCCCCCAAAATATCAAGTGATACCCCCTATTATACAAGCCAGTTATCCACTTTTTCACTGGATTTATCCCCCAAAATCCCACTGCATAAATACCGATGCGTCCATGTGATCATTTACCTTCGTACATACGCGTGTCTATGTGTTGAAGAAATTTCCAATTTGAAAATAACAGACCTGAATCTCGAGTTAAAACGAATTCGTATTGTAGACAAAATAATGAAAGTAGTACCTATCTCGGAAGATTTTATTAGCCGAACTAGAGGATTAGTTGAAGTTTCGAGTGGGAATGGCCAAAAAAAGAAACTTTATGTTGCAGCATCTCCATATGTCTTTTATAGTCAACGATCACTGAAATTCTTACTAAGGGGAATGCAGCGAATGATTGAAAGCTACATCCTACCGAATAAAAAGCTCACGCTCCATATGTTCCGGCATACATTTTGTAAGTGGATGTTAAAAGCGACGAACAACGATATCGAGAAAGTGCGGAGACTCGCAGGTCATAGCAATATCGCTACAACATCACGATACAGCTCATTCGTTAAATCTACAATTTCTTTTCTTCGATCATTAGTTTCTTCTTTGTTCATACGATTTTTTTACATAGCAATATATTATTTAAAACTATGTTCTAAATAATCAATAAAACAAAATCGATAATCCTTTTAAGTATAGAAACTTATTTCTTTACCTTTTCAATTAGTTTAATCAAGAACAATATATAGTAGTTTCTCACCAAAAACCATACTATATATAGTTTATTTATAGTCAATATGGCATGGTGTAAATAGGTAAATACTCTTAAACAAAGAAAAAATAACCAATATTTTAGACAATTTCTTTATTTTTTCGAAAATCATTCATATAAATTAATAATGAAATGAAAGGAGGGAGAAATTATGAGTAATACTACACTCGTTACATTACTTTTTGGGCTAATAATGGGGGTAGCTGGAAGTGCCTTGTATGATGTGATTAAACACTTAGTCCAGCACCCCGATACACCCATTAAGAATGCTCTTGCTCTGCCACAAACAAGAGTACTGAAAGGGTGTATTATTATTAGCCTGCTTGTTGTAATGTACACATTAGTGAAACTGTAATACCTTTGTACTCTTTAACTTTTGAAACCTGTGAAACTCAACTTTTTACTTTCGGCTACTCGATAACAGAGTAGCTCTTTTTTTCTTTGTCTATTATTCTATTATTTTTCCTTTAAAAGAAATATTAGCATAAAAATTGATCCTCATAAAACATTCATCATTGTGGACAAGATTTTTAGCAACTATACATCTTTAATGTATGATGTAATTCAATGAATGATGAGAGACAAAACCACAAAAAATCAAGGAAAAATTTTACATAGATGAATAGAAAGAAAAACCGTTTTCGTTATATATGAAGCTTCCCGCAGACCGTCCGAAGAGCGCAGGTCCTTTACGCGCATAACAAGCAAAAATTACAATGGGGTATGGTGAAAATATTTTCCCAAATGATCCTTTATGTACAGGTTAAAAAAGAGGAAAATCCTTAAAAAAACTGGACTGCGAGCAAGGTGGGGGTATTTTGACATACGAAGGTGCTCGATCATGTATAGTTTGTGTTTCGAGAATAATTGTTATACAAGTTCCAATCATTATGGTCTTTACTTTGACTATCGCTTTCGATAACTCAAGTCTTTATAATACAATAATACTTTCACATGATTAAAGGTCTTGCATGCAGCAAGACCAATAAAGTACGTATTAAAATATAGTGATTCTGTGGTATGTGACGACTCTGAATCGTCCGTGGCACACGCACAGTAGACTTTTGCCCTATAGGCATTTTTATTATAACATTTTTCTGATGAAAAAGAAAAAGCATTTTTAAAACTGTGGTAAATTAAAAAACCAACACTCGTAAATCTCTAGGTGCATAATCTCGGCCTAATACAGTGATTTTCCTTTCCAACTGATCGGATGTTGTTGTTCCAATATCTACAAACATTACTTGATCTTGTTGATGATGAATCACTTGGTCCAATCGATACTTAAGTTCTACTTTTTGCTGCTCGGTCAACTGGCAGAGAAATACCGAGTATTGAATGTGATCCCCCATCCCTTTCATGATTTTAAATACTTTTCTCCAGCGTTTAGGTTCTGAGATATCGTAACAAACTAAAACATGGTAACGCATTTTCCTCACCTATATTAAGTCCAATGCCAATGAAGGTCTCCCGGGTTCGCTCCGGTGGTAAAAGCCAAACAATGGATCCATTCCTACATTGATACAGGCCACCATGAAATCCCGAACCAAAAGCGTATATCCCAAGGATAAGAGAGCATTGACAGGGTCTTTCGGCGGCCTTCGATTCCGTCCATTCATCAAGGATACTCCATCTACAACAGGAGCTTTGAGCATGGTGGGAAACGATTCAAAATATAGTCTCCCTGCGCGTCCTTCAAGTCCGCGCAATTTCTCTATATCTGTGGCAACCAATGCTTTTTCTTTGAGGAGAGCCAATTCTTTCAATACTTGATTACCAGGTTTTCCATTACGGCGCAAAAGCGTTCGTTGATTAGATAATTTGGAATGGACAACCCAACGCGCAAGCCGAAGTGAAATTTCAGGGTGTTGGAATTGAATAAATTGCTTTTGACGCAAGCGAATATTTTTGGTCGTCAGCGGCTGGGTTATTCCAATCAGTTTTCCGTGACTGGATAAATAGCTGACTGTAATACCACTGGCCATCAATGTATGGATAAGTTGCGTGGAGCATTGGACGTTTCCCATCACCGTTACATGAATCAAGTCTTTAATGGGGATTGTCTGGGTATCTCTTGAAGGTTTTGTGATTGTTAAACAATCCCCACTTTTCCCAAGCTTTGTACCGTGTTCCGATACATATAACACGCCACCATCTGGCCGTTCGGGAACAATCCTGCGAACTTGGGTGGCTGATCCCGTAAGATAGTTAGTTTCGTCAGGAAGACAAATATAGTTCAAAGAACACCGAAAACATTTGTTGGAATCTTTCAACGGCTTGGGAATTTCTTTTTTCGTTAATTCCTTGGCTAATTGGATGTAATCGAGCGTGAGACGAACCAAGTTATCTGTGAACTCGACTTTGATTTTCTTTTTATTTCCTCGATAGTATAAATAGCCAAAATCTGAGGGATAGCCGTTTTTCCGAAGTAATAAGCCTTGGGCACAAATTTGTATTTGGTCATTAGGCCATGCCGTGGGGTCCAATTGGTAATCATTCACGATAAATGGTTTGGAAGGGGTAGGAGACGAAGAATGTTTCCATTCCAACGGTGCCCACTTGTTATTTTCAACAAGCAAAGCATCCAGCCTTCCCGTGATGTTTAATTCCTCGTCTCCTAAGTACAAGCTGCGAGGGGCTTCACCCCATAGATCATCAGGCACGTTTTGTTTGATACGTAAACGGGATTCACTCTTTTGGTGCTGAAAGGTTCCTTCTATAGTATCTGCGTTATGTTCAAATAATCCTTGAACGTGCATCAAGTAAAAGAGACGTTCACAATACTGGATTTCGTTCAACATACGAACAGGGATCGCAGTGGACATTGAACATCATTCCTTTACTACTGCCCCCACTTCTCTTGATCGGATCACCTGCTTTAACCGCGATTGAATGATTGCATTGACTCGAGACCAAAAGCTGAATGGTTTCCTGAATTTAAACAGGAAGAGATCGCGCTGAAGACCTATGAAAGATTAAGGTCGACCGGATTGGATAAGGAGGAGATCGATACATTTGCTAAAAATACAGGACTTAGTGTAGAAGAGGCAAAACAATTAAAATCACACTTGTTTTTGACGGAACATGTCAACTTGGCAGAAGAGAACGGGAAGTATTATTACAAAGGATATTTTAATCCAGATATTCACATTGCATATGGGTGGGAACAAGCTCTGAAAAGGGAACTGACACCAGATGAAAAAGCTTGGTTCCGACAATTGGCTGATCATGAACTGGCAGAAAGCAAAATGATGCAAGAAGGGATGCCTTATCGGGATATTCAGTCTTTTGAGCCTGGTAAAGGGTTTACCAAAAACCCACCAGGTGCTCATGATTTGGCTCCAGCCCAACCAGGAGATTTTCCAGGATTTAAACCAAATTTAAGATTGATATTTTGAGGTGGGAGAAAATGGGGAAATTCTTTGAAGCTGCGAGAAGTCGAATTCGTATGATTAATTGGGATTATGAAGATGTATATAGGCCTTCACATGAATTATTACTTAAGGAATATATCCGAAGAGGTAATCAGTTTTTGGATTTTATTAATAAAAATCCTGATCGAAGAATTGCGGTTTTTAGTGCATCTGATGCAATAGACGCTAATTTGCCTATAGATATTGAAGTATACTGCACGGAATTAAACGAAATATATGGGACTGCATATTCAGTTTGTACGTTTTATCTGGAATGGGCTTACTTGTTAGACCAAGAGGAGCCCGTAGCCCTTAAATTTTATGATCTGTATGAACCAATCATAAAATTGTATGAAAGGGGCGGGAGAATTAGTTACAGAGAAAATTTTCTCATGTGTGGGTCTTCTGAGTGGCCTCGAAATTCTGCGCGAATTCTTCGTGATATACCTCCAATTGATATCCAGGATGAAGCCTTGGAAAAATTTGATCGCGAGTGGTTTAAGGAAAAAATAACGAACGAAGTGATGAAATATGACGCAGGAGGCCAAAGGGTCGAAAAATTGGTCACCTACATCTTGGAGCGATTAAGAGATTACAGTCATACTTCCAGCAAAGAGATCATGATCAAGGTTGAGTTGGCTCGTTGGCTGATGAAACATGGAAATCGAGCCGTTCACTACTTAGGAGAAATTCAAAAGGAACTAATGGAATTCACGATTGACAAGAATTTGGAAAAGTGGTTGCCAGAAGAGGAAAAGAAGAATCTGGCTTCAAACATTAAGCAAACATTGGAAGATCTGAAACGCTTGAATTTGGAAACATAATCGAATGAACCACTGTTCAGTTAAGCGGGGGTTTTTGATTGAACTAAAATGAAATGAATCTGGTACGAAATCCCGTGTAAATTACCTCGGTCAGAAAAGTCGGCGCTTAACCGATGCGTATGACTTTGGGTCGGGGTTTTTCTTTAGCTTTCCCCCATTCTAGTTGTTCGGCCATGTCACGATACTTTCTTCCGCTTGCCCACTTTTCTCCCATGAGAAGCTCCAACCACAAAACCTCCTATGGTTATTGTATATATTGGAGGTTCACAGACTTTTCCGTTACACAAGAAATCTTATCGAGCGGATTGCAAATGCCCATTAAAAAACATTAGGTTAAGACCCTCTCCGATCACCCTGAGAGTCTTTTTGCTTTTAGACGCAGACTCTGACGATAATCCCCTTCCTTTCTGCTTGCGAATGTTTGTTTGAGCAAATAAAAAAAGGGCCATCCCCGAAGGGAGGCCCATAAATTTTGAACAATGTTCTTAGTTTGTGATAATGAAAATCGCAACAATAATTAATACGAGCCCAATCACAATTGAGAAGATACTTGTAAAATACCAAGGCAATTCTTTTAACAAAGCCAATAAGATATCGCCAAAAGTATAACCGTACTTTCTAGTTTTCCTATGTTTTTTATCATTATAGATAAAACCGTATAACATAAAAAAAATACCAAGAGTCAAAATAATGATCTGAGGCCAATTCAATCCGATCGCTCCTTACCATTCTGCGCTTGTGTAACAAGGATTTTCTTCTTTCTTTATTAGAAGATAGCCAGCCGTAGTGGCCAGCTATTTCTGATTTATTTTTCTTCAATGTGCTATTCGATCGCACAATTGTCAACGGGAGTAATTCGAATCACACTTAATCTCGTTGAAACATTTCAATCTTCTTCACTTGCTTGTTTACAGCATCTTCGACAGCTTGTGTGATTTTCGAGACATAAGCAGTATCTACAACGAATTTTCCATCTGCAAAGATACGATACATCGGTTTCGGTTGCGGCTGGGTCTCGGGAACATAGCGCACGCCGAAATACTCGCAAATTCCTTTGGCCGTCGCGACCGCAAAGGCTTTCTGCACTTTCGGATCGATCATTTGCGCCGCTTCGTCCAATCCCGGATCATCCATGAAACCATACTCAATCAATACGGCAGGCATGCGGGTTTCACGCAGGACATGGAAGTTGGCGGTTTTCACGCCGCGGTCTTTACGCTTTACGCCGGATGCCATCAAGTGGCGATGGATGATTTGGGCAGCTTTCTGGCTCTTGGTGCTTCTGGGGTAGTGGAAGGTTTCAAGACCTTCCCCACCTCCGGCATTGTAATGGCAGCTCACATAGAGATGTGCCCCGGCGCTGTTTGCTTTTCTAGTCCGTTCGCTCAATGGCGTGTCAGCATCGGTTGGGGCCACCAAAAGAGTCCGGAAGCTGCAACGCTCCAGCTCCTTGTCCAACAAGGCGACAACTGCCCGGTTGAATTCGTTCTCATAAATGACTCTTCCCCCTAATTGAGGGATACGAGGAGTTCTTTTCCCTGGCGTCGGCGTTGGTTTCAAACCATGGCCGTCACACAGCGCAACCAAATAACTCATTTCACTTTGCCTCCTTTATGAATCGTCCATATTTATCTCGTTTTCTTTTCAAGATGTAAGGATGCTCTTTGTGCATATGACATCGAACGCATACAATACGCAAGTTTTCCAATGTGTTGTTGTTTCTGTTCCGATCAATGTGGTGAACCTGAAGATTTTCGGTTGTTCTACAGTAGTAGCATTCATTAGGCAAATATCTAAAAGCGAGTTTTCTATACTTCTTTATCGGAATCGGTAACTGCTGATCCTTTTTTACAAAACGCCCAAACTCATCTTTGTATTGGTTTTTAGGACGTGACAACCCCATTTGTTTGATGCGATTAAGCACCGATGTTTTGCACATGCCAAGCATTTTGGCTATCTCTCTGCCGCTATATCCTTGAGAGTAAAGTTCTTTTATAACCTCGTTGATTTGTTCGGGATATGCTCCAGCACGTCCGACATACGGTTGAAAATCAAAATCAAAAGAGAGCGGGTTCATTGTTGCCCGCTCTCCTTTTTCTTCTCAAACGGATTAAATGCAAAAATGCCCAGCGCGACCCCAAGGCCAGCGAGGGCATTCAAAATTTGTTCCCATTGGTCCCATTGCTCCGGCGCGATCTCAAGCCCCAAAGCGGCGGTGAGCACTTTCAAAAACGAAAAGAGATACACCCATACGCGCGGATCTCTCAGTTGTTCCCAATTCATGAAAATCAACCTCCTATCGGTATTCCAGCCAAAATAAAAAGCGCCGAGATTACGGCAAGGATGACACCTGACACAACAGTTTTCCAAAACCAATCCAATTGGTTCTTGGTTTCTTTCGCAATCTCCAAAGCTTCATTTGCCGCCGCCAAAGCTTCCCAGCTCCGTTCGTCGATTTCATTTGAATCGGCGATTTTTTCCTCAAGGTGCTCCAGTTTCGATTCCATCCGTTGGAGTGATCGGGATACCACTTGGATGAGATCATACATTTCTCGCTGGGTGATGACGACGCCAGATTTGACCTTTTTTTCGCCCACCACCTTCCCCCCTTTCATCTTGACCCTTTTATTTTTTACTGTCCTGGCATGTGCAGGTAGTGGAACGGGTTCGCGACAAACTTGTCAAACTGTCCGGCAACCGAGTGATAGCCGACCGCATATGCTCCCAAAGACGGAGCCCATGCAGCATAACAACGGCAAGCGTTGATGGCCTTCTGTTTGATTGTGTCGTCCGTGGGCACATCCTTCCATCCACCGCCCGGAATCGTTGCCCCGCAGTTTTCATAGTCGGTCCGTGTGGCCATCGAAATGATAAAACGGACATAGTATTGGATCCGCCCGTCGTTGTAGAGGTCCAAAAGGGCTTGGCCCACATTTGCGTGATCCGGGTGGATGTCGTGATAGCTCAGGGTATAGTGGTCAGCGTCAGGATACAGATCGATATATTTTTCGATGACCGCTTTCGCTTCGTTATAGGTCAATGTTTCCCCCGTCGCTAGATTGTCCAGATACTCGATGTGGCGATGCTCCGGAGGAACCCCCAGTTGGCCACAGGCATGATTGAATTCATTGATGCGAGCTTCGGCCAACGTGTCTTTGGTAAGCGGTACATAGCCTTCAATCTCAGGGTTGTGAGTGGCTTTCCAATAGCCACTATAGGTTGTACCGTTGATGGCATTGAGGGCACCTGTCACCCGCCCATGCGTCATCAATACCACATGAGTCGGACGGCCAGCGGCCACATGTTCAGCGATTGTGATTCCCATGTTCAAAGTTTCGTCGTCCGCATGCGGTGCGTAGAAAATCACCGGTCTGCTCATTGGCGATTCCTCCTTTGGCAAATAAAAAAAAGCGCCTTATGCGCTTATTTGGTCTCGAATATCTTGATTTCTCAGGTCGTCAGTGACCGGATCACCAGGTGAAACTGGAACAGAATCGGGCAGAATCAGGAATTGATCCATCCCTGAAAACATCGTGCCGATCCCATTCCACTTGAACCAAACGATGTTTTTGTTGGCGTCATATTCAACCTCGGTGATTTGTTCGAACACTTCCAGCACTGTACCATCACGGGTACAGCTGCAATATTTCATCTGATTCACTCCCTATGGCACATAGGTGATTTCAATCTTGGCGCTATCGTCGAAAACAGCGTAATAGTCATCGGTGGTGTTGTTTGTATACAGCCCCATGCCTTTGGCCAGACCGCTGGAAAAGTAGGAAAACCAACTGGACGGCAAATCCACCCATTTGGCTTCCCCGACTTTGAATGTGACATTGAGGGCCGGAGCCAATACGGACGGTTGTCCTCCTGGTTTGGATGCATGACCGTGCATCCGGAGTGTAATGGTGACGGTCGCGTTTCCGCCGCTCAATCGTTGGAGATACGTCCGGATCCGCTTGATCGTTTTCCCCGTGACCGTGCTAGACATGCCGGAAGGATATAGCCAAAGGCCCGTGTGGTGACCGTATTGGGAACGCCACATTCCCTGAATCAAGGGGATCCAACATATGGATTACATCTCCCAGGACTTAAGAAAACGGATTGGAGAATATCTCAGAAACGTACGAAAGTCCAAAAATATTCCGATGAAGCAGGTAACGGAAGAAGGGCTTTCTGAGCCAACTATTTGCCGGATCGAAAAAGGGGTAGGCGACACTCCCATCGAAAAAATCCGTATCCTTGCTAACAAGCTTGGAATCAACCTGGACAAAGAGTTCGGACTCAACCAGAGGGAGTTAGCCATCATCAAGGCAAAACTGCTTCATATCGAGTACAAGGCGGAACTGAAACTTAATCTTGAAGTGTGCCTGCAAGAATTAGACGAAATTAATCTACCGGACAGTCACCCTCTGCATTTTCTCTGGATACATCTAAAAGGAAAAACTCTTTTCTATATGGGAAAAGCTGACCAAGCGGAACAATTTACATTGCGTATTCTGAATCTGAATCGAACCATTGAAATGAAGAAATCGAATATCATAAGCTGCGCAAAAAACATACTTAGCAATATCTATTATCTGAAACGTGACCTTCATCGAGCTCTTAATGAAATCAATGGAGCAATCGAATTATTTGATCCTAACGGGGAAAGGGCAGAAAAGATACATATGTTCCTCATTAATAAGTCAGTCTACCTGAAGCATCTGGACCGAGATACTGAGTCAGACGAGATTGTAGAATATCTGTACAAAAACATAGATCAAATATTTGATCCACGAGTTAAAGTTACCGTCCACGAACTTATGGCTCGCATCCATTTGAAAAACAAAAAATATAATGAGGCTATCCAGTGTTGTATGGATGGTCTGTACTTATCCAGCACCATGAATTTGATAGATCGATGTGTAGAACTCTGGAGCGTACTTGGATCCATATACGAGGAAATGAGCATGTATGGTGAAGCGCTAATTCAATATCAGACAGCACTATCCTATAAGGGTACGACTCAACCATATCTTTTCATCACCGTTTACAGCATGTTGGCTGGACTTTATGAAAGAATTGGGGATCTTAAAAAATGCGAAAATGCTCACAATAAAGCCCTTGAGTATCACGATGACAGTATTCGATATATTGACGCACTAATTAACAAAGCTTTCTTCCTCAAGAGACATGAGAGAAGTAATGAAGCCGGTAACCATCTCGAACAGGCACGCATTCTAGCTCGCCAACAAAAACTCTGGACCAAAGCACATGATATTGTTCACGAATTGACTCAAATTTACAAAGGGTCAAATCGCGATAAATACCATCAATACTTAGAAGAACTACAAGAAATCATCGGACTACTGAAAGAAAGGGGATTTAAGTATGTTGGTTAAAAAGATGGGAATAGCTCTAGCTTGTATAATGATGGTAGCGGGAGCAATCAATTTGAACCCTGCGTTAATTTCTATATACCAGGACAACATTCCAGCCTATGCTGAACCAATCTGTTGCTAATCCGGCGAAAGCCGGTTTTTTGTTGATACTGAAGGTTTTGTAATTCATCAAACATTAATTGAGCAACTTAAAAAGATTCATCTTCAATTTAGTCGAATAAATTTGTGGTTCCTCGGTTTCGTTTTGTTCATTGTTATGTGAATAAATTGGTTCTCCTTATTCGTCCTTTAATTTACGCTAAGGAGGTTAGAGAATTGTTAGGAATACAAAAAAATTTAAGAGTAGCTGTATATGCTAGGGTTTCATCTGAAGATCAACAAGAACGCGGGACAATTGAAAACCAACTGGAATTTGCTCGCAAATATTGTGATCTCCATCAACTCCAAGTAGTAGAGTGGTACAAGGATGATGGTGTATCTGGTACCTTACCGCTTGAAAATCGAAATGCAGGTCTTAGGCTTCTCAATGACGCAATGGCTAATAAATTTGAACTCGTCCTCATCTACAAGTTGGATCGCCTTGGCCGATCTGCAAGAGTGATTTTGAACTCAGTTCATGAGCTCGAGCAGAGCAACGTAAAAGTACGTTCCATGACAGAACCATTTGATACCAGTGATCCAAGCGGCCGGTTTCTTCTTACCATGCTTGCTGGTGTAGCTGACTTAGAGCGAGAAACGATCATAGAACGCATGTGGCACGGAGCAAATCGGGCTGCTGGAAGGGGAAAATGGGTTGGTGGGATTACACCTTACGGATACAAGGTTAATGAAGAAGGTTACCTTGAGGTCAATGAAGATCCACTTGTCGGGGATTTATCTGAAGCAGAAGTCATAAGGTTAATTTACAAAAAGGTTGCAGAGGAAAAGTGGACTACGATTAAAGTGGCCGATTATCTTAATAGTCTAGGTGTACCACCTGCTTATAAGCGGGATAACCGCAAGGTGCTGCGTGGCAAAAGAAAAGTAAACACAGCTGGCGTCTGGCATCCAACCCGAATTAGAAACATCCATCATTAACACTACATATAAGGGCCTTCATCGTTATGGTAAACGAGCTACTCGGCAAAGAGAGATAATTGAACGTGAAGTTCCTGCTATCGTATCAGAAGAGATCTGGGATAAAGCTCAGCAAGTCTTAAAATCAAATCAGATTGTTGCTATGCGAAATACAAAAAGACAATATTTATTACGTAGTTTAATCAAATGTGGAATTTGTGATCGAACTTACTACGGTACAGTCCATCCTGGAAGCAACAGAGAATACAAAGGATATTATGTATGTAGCGGTAAGAACAAACACTATGATAAAAAATGTTCGTTAGCAAAAAATATCCCAATGGATGAAATTGATGATTTTGTTTGGAAACAATGCGTTGAATTTATCGAAAATCCTGGAAAGGCTATCGAGGAACTATCTAAATCACTAGATCATAGCAAGAACCGCTTAAATGAATTAAAAGAAGAGCTAGCATTGCTTCAGGAAAATTTACACGCCAAGGAGGATGAAATCCAAAATATCCTAAACTTATTCAGAAAGAAAATTATTTCTAGTCAAGAGGTCGAAAAGCAAATCCTTGAGATCAAGGATGAAAAAGAAAAAATACAAAATCAAATTGAAGAAACTAAGTTACAAATACAAAAGGACCAGAATATAAACAAAGGTTATTATTCAGCTTCACAGCTACTATCCGAATTAAAGGAAAAGTTGAATTCGAAACTCACTTATGAAGTAAAAAGAGAAATAGTAACTACACTTGTAGATAGAATCGTAGTCGATACTAAAATCAATGAACATGGTCGGAAGGAAGCTACGGTTTCCGTGAAATTCATTTTTTCCCCAACTGTTATTCACACGGACAAGCGTGCAATTAACAATTGGGGAATGGAAATCCAACGCAAGATGAAACTCAATGTACCCGAAGCGAGTTCTACGATCCCTCCCTCTCTACTCCAGCGGCTCGGATCAGGAACACACGACTAAGTCAAAATATGACCATCAAAGAATTAGCCGAACTATCCGGCTTAACTTACGAAACGATCAGCAACATTGCACACGCCAAAAATACCCACATTCAGAGCGCTTGCTAAAACTCTAAAGGTGCCTATCTCATATTCGGGATGCTTTGAAACCCTTTCCGAAAAAACTTTGAGCCAAAAAATTAGAAAAGCAAGGTTATTCTATGGGTATAACAGAGCGGAGTTTGCTAATGATTGGTATCAATGTCAAAACACTCCGCCTGTGGGAACTGGACAAAGTAAAACCTAATGGGAAAAATAAGGATACTTAGAATAAGTATTTGAAAATAGTAAAAAGCAGCCTGAAAACATAATGGACTACTTTTTAGCATTACATGTAAGTAAACTTTTCCCTAATCAAAGATGACCTTTTTCTTTTAGTTCTTCTCTAATATTCTTAAACATTTTGTAAATATAATCACCCCATCTACGATCCGAGCTAGCTACAATCTCTGAAAATGGCGATACAATAACATTTCCAGGCATTCTTATAATTGGCATACTGTAAAAAACAGCCTGGGGATCATCCAAATTGACATCCCATATCGCTTTTAAATGTTTTATATATACTTCTCCTACATATCGTAACATTCCATCAAGAATTTCTGCTTTCTCTCTTTTAACAAGTGAATCCGGTGAGGGATGCCGTTCAAGAATCCATTTTTCAAGTCGAATTAATGATTCAGGCGAATAATCAAGTTCTAGGTAGGTAAGCTCATTAGTAAAATCTTCGAGGACATCTGAAGCAAAGAAAAGCCATTCTTCAAACTGATCCCTTGAATGAAAAAATTTAGTCCTTCTCATAATTAAACCACCTACTCTTCAAATTTAACTTTTATGCCATTTTTTTCTAGTTCTTTAATTAATGGTTCACTTGCGTCTGCTCTTTCAAATACCCAAGTAATATCCCATCCTTTTTGAACTAAGTATGTATCTTTTGCAATCTCTTCCCTTATTCTCTCACTACGAGAAAAATATGCAACGCCTTCTTTCTTAGTGGACGTTTTATGTTCAATCGCTTTTTTTAATTCTTCATTTGCAATATCTAAAATTCGGCGACCATAAGGAGTTTCTATCGATACTTGAGTTATTCCTTCCCAATCAAGTTTTTTTCTATACTCATCAACCATTTGATGAGATTTATTTGCTTTTCCCATATTACCTTCATAAACTTTACTCCACTGCTCGTAGGTATATTTACCGCCTCTGGCTTGATATTCTTTCCATCTTTGTGCTTTATGTTCAGGACTTCCTGGTACCAGATCATTTTTTGTAACTTTTCCTGTGGCCTTACTATCAGTTGTAGCAGCAAACTTCTGCAACCATTGGCCGAATTGTGTATCACCGATCGTCTTTGGAGCGGAAGCTGTTCCATTCTCGAATATTTGCGTAACTGGCGAGAGGCTAAGGTTATTAATTTTTGTGACGATGTCATCAAAATGGCTACCAATGTACCCACCACCAAATGTGATGAGGAAACCGAGACCCGTGACAATCATGGTTTTTTTCGGATCAATCTTGCCGGTCTTCAGGAGATCGGTAATACTTTGGTCTACTCCTGCACCCACTCCGCTACCAAAGATGGCGGGAAAAGATCTTCCTAACCAAGGTATTTTGGAACCAATCCAACTAACCAGACTAGTGCCGGAAACACTTGCGCCTGCTAACCAACCAAATAATGTTGAGATTCCTCCGGCGATGCCACCGATAATGATGTCACGAAGCATCTCGTCACTCATCCACTCGTTCCCTGAGAGCCATGCCGACAGTCCACCGATGATTTCTCCGAGTAGAATCCCAGCACCTATTAACAAGGCGAGCCCCACTTCAAAAACAAACCCAACAACTGCTACGATAACACCAATAATGCTTAAGATTGCGATAGTAATTGCTTTATGTTCAAGAATCCAATCCCAGACGGCGGAGAGAGCATCCACCACGACTTCTGTGATCTTCGACAAGATCCCCACGAACCAATCCCATACATTGGACGCAGTTTCTTTCGTCCATTCCCAAGCACTTGAAACCTTGTCTACCGTCCAATCCCATGCATCCGAGATGGGTTCGGTGATCCGATCCAAAATTTCCTTCTCTTCGTTCACGGGCTGTGTGGTTATAGGCTGTTCTTTCGTTGGGGCTGGGTTATTCCCGTAATTGTTGAATTGGTCATTGACTTCAGGCACGTCAAAACTGCCATCGGCATGTACCACGCCGCTTTCCCAAATACCAAATCCCACACAGGCGATAAACAAAATGACGAGGAATCGATGAATATATGTACCCATATCTCCTGTTACGGATAATGCATGGCGTTCTTCGCTCTCCGTAACGGATTCTCCTCCCTTCAATTAGAAAATAGTTATCCATTGATTTTCGTTTTATTTATCACAATTTTAATCTAAAAAAGAACAAATTTGACCCAAGGACAACCCTGTTCATTAAAAATTAAATTTTTATATAGAATTGACATCTAATCATTTGTATGGCATTTTCCCTACTTTTGAGCCCTTCCCCAACATAAGGGCATCTCCGAAGAGGATTTGAAGGAATGGGAAGAAATAAGTTTTTGTGGTAAAAAACAAACCGCGAATCAATCCACATGTTTGGTTGTTAGACTCTTATGTCTTAGCTGGTTAATGCATCGCGAATACCAAGAGTAAAGGATACAGCAGGCCAAACTTGCCAAAAGCAATGCAATTGTTAACGCCGTTAAAAAATGACGATACCCCAACATGTAAGAGGTGTTGCGGACCTCCTTTTTGCTGTTTACCAATAGTCTTGGTAATACTGATAATTGGGGTGAAACAAAATAATTTACTATTTCATTTTAGGATGGGTTTTATCATGGATATATGGTATCTACCATTTACCATAGAAACAAGAAAATGATTCTCACTATTTTCCCACTCGCTGCTACTCTTGCATATATATTTAATGAAATAGGTTTGTTCTTTGGTTTTTGGATTTTGCCCCCAAAAATTGGAACCATATTGGAATATTGCTAAGTAATTTAGGCTTCATTCCGTGGGTTACTTGTACATTTGTTCATTTCATTAAACATTTTAGATTTCATCATTACTGGTTGATTGTTTTATTTACTCTTATTTTTGGTAAAATCACTTACGGAAACGGTTGGAATATTGGTTGGACATTGTTATCCTATTTCATCCCTATGGTTATTGTTTATGGTTACTATTTAAAACTGAAAAAACTCCATATGCTGGATTAGCAGTTTTCATAAGTTGACTTAAGATTTTAACCCCCAACATCTCTATGATGTTGGGGGTTCTTTTTATAATTATCAAGTCCGGTCTTTGGTCAATTCACTGTACATTTTTTCACCCCCGCCCTGTTACTCCCTTTGCGACAAACCAACTCTATTTTTTCATATTTTACTATATTTTGACAATCCATCGCTTTCTTTCGTTTTTCTCCACAAGAATACAAACGGATTTTTCTGTTTTTTCATAACTTAATAGAGGGTCCTGAAGGATCCAAATTCCAATAAGGAGGAAGATATGATGAGCCATTCATGTTCATGCCATCACCGGAGAAGGCGGGTTGTACTGGAGCCGGAGAAAAGAAAAAGAAAATTTGTCCATTTAAGACGCGGGCAATCCGTCCTGATCAAATGCTGCCACCATGCACACCATACCAAAACTTGTGTTTTGGAACGGGGTGAAGCCGTCAAAGTCCACTGCGGACACAGCAAAGCGGTGGTCACCTGCGGGCACCCGGATCGATGCCGGAAAGTCCACCGTCTTTGTCTGAAACCGGGTGAAGCCGTTTTGCTTCGTTGCAAACATTGTTAATCAGTGGAAAGCGCCGATGATGCGGCGCTTTTTCTTTTTTCTGTTCTCCTCTTTAAAATTTTCGTTTAATATTCCCAAAAATAAGAGGATTGTGCTAAAATACTTCATTAAATACTTCTTAGCCAAAGGATGAGTTGAGATGAGCAAAGTGTTGGATCTGAAAACCGAACGGGTCAAAGTGGAGGACATCCTCATTGCCAATCAGCGGCTCAAAGAAGTTTGCAAGCATACTCCCTTGGAGCTTAATCCCCTCTTGTCCGACAAATACGGCTGTCAAATCCATTTGAAACGGGAAGATTTGCAAGTGGTCCGTTCCTTTAAAATCCGCGGGGCTTATCACACCATCATCAGCCTCCCGGAGGAAGAACGGCAACAAGGGGTGGTTTGCGCGAGTGCAGGAAACCATGCCCAGGGGGTTTCCTATTCATGCAATCATTTAAAAATTCCCGGCAAAATTTTCATGCCGACCACCACACCGAGGCAAAAGATCAATCAAGTCAAACATTACGGCGGCAAATTTGTAGAAGTGGTTTTGACCGGGGACACCTTTGATGATGCTTATCATCAAGCCGTGGCTTATGCCAAAAAACATCACATGTCTTTTATCCATCCGTTTGACGATTACCGCACCATTGTCGGGCAGGGAACCATCGGGATCGAAATCCTGAATGACCTGAACCAACCCCCGGATTATGTTTTTGTCGCCATCGGCGGCGGAGGACTGGCTGCCGGGATCAGTTCTTACATAAAAAGCGTTTATCCCCAAACCAAGGTGATCGGTGTGGAACCAGCCGGGGCCCCGGGGATGAAAACGTCTTTTGAGAACGGAAAAGTTACTGAATTAAAAGAAATCGACCCTTTTGTGGACGGAGCGGCAGTGAAACATGTCGGCGAGCTCACTTTTCAAATTTGCCGGGAAAATATCGATGAGGTGGTTTTGGTTCCGGAAGGAAAAATTTGCACCACCATCTTGAACTTATACAATCAAAATGCCATCATTGCGGAACCGGCCGGGGCATTGGCCATATCCGCCCTGGACTTTTACCGGGAAGCCATTCGCGGAAAAAATGTCGTCTGCATCATGAGCGGCGGCAATAATGATATCGACCGGATGCAAGAAATCAAGGAACGTTCTCTCATTTACGAGGGGTTAAAACATTATTTCATTATCAACTTCCCCCAACGGGCCGGCGCTTTGCGCGAGTTTTTGGATGATGTCCTCGGCGAAAATGATGATATCACCCGCTTTGAATATACCAAGAAAAACAACAAAGACAACGGGCCGGCACTGGTGGGAATCGAACTGAAATACCGGGAGGATTATCCTTCACTCATTGAGCGGATGAAAAAGAAAGGGTTCCCGTTTATCGAAATCAACAACGATCCGCGCCTGTTCCATCTGTTAATCTGACTCTTTGTTTGACAAAAACCACCGCTTTCACCGTGAAAAGTGGTGGTTTTCATTATTTAAAAAGCGCCTTCGATATGATTCAGTTGCGGATTTTCTTCATCCCACAATACGGAAATGACATCGAAACGAAGCGGCAAATGGTGCAGACGGTGCCGGCTCACATACAGCACCGCCAAACGTCGCAGTTTTTGTTGTTTTCGGAAACCGACCGACTCAAGACCGTAACCAAATTTGGCACTCCGGGTCGTCCGGACTTCCACAATCACCAGTTGCCCGTCTTTCATCGCAATGATATCCAGTTCTCCCATCCGGGTTGCCCAATTCCGGTCCCAGATGATATACCCTTTTTCCGACAGAAACCGGGCCGCCAGCTCTTCCCCAAGCCGGCCGACCTGTTTTCTTTTGTCTTTTCTCATCGTGATTCTCCTTGCAACAAAAGACGGGCGGTGTTTTTCATACACGAGCGGACCGGCGCAAAGCTTTTCCGGTGAATGGGTGAAGGGCCGAACGCTTCAAGCGCCTTGAGATGTTCCGGCGTTCCATATCCCATATGATGGTCAAACCCGTATTCTGGATACTTTTCGGCCATTTGCATCATCCACTCATCACGAACCGTTTTGGCAATGACGGATGCAGCAGCAATCGAATGGCTTTTGGCATCTCCTTTGATGATCGCTTGTTGCGGGATGCCGAGATCCGGAATGGTCACCGCGTCAGCCAACACCATGTCCGGTTTCACCGGCAATTGTTCGATGGCTTTTCGCATCGCATGGTACGTGGCTTGCAAAATATTGTGCCGGTCAATATAAAGCTCATCCGCCATTCCCACACCAATGGCAATCGCTTCGGACTCAATGCGCTCCTTCAGGCGTTGCCGGTTTTGCGGTGTCATTTGTTTGGAATCATTTAACCCCTCCACGGGAAACGATTCCGGCAGGATCACCGCCGCCGCCACCACGGGACCGGCCAAAGGCCCCCGTCCGGCTTCATCCACCCCCGCAATCATCCGGATTCCTTGTTGGCGATATTTCTTTTCGTAATGCCACATTTGTTCCAAGCGTTCTTCTTCTTTTTTTCTTCGTTCCTGTTTTCTGATATATTGGGCCGCCAATTTTTGCACACCCGCCCGCGAATCGTTTTGAAGTTCCGCCAATTCCTGCGGGCTCAGCCTCTCTTTCTTCTCCAACCATTTCTTAATTTCCGCGATCGTCCCCTGCATTTCCCATCTCCTCTTTTCCGATCCAATCCTCCGGAAATTCAAAAGAAATCCGCCCCAAACGACCGACTCTCAACTCATGCAACAAAAGCTCAGCCACTTTTTCATAATCAATCTCTCCGCCCCGCAACAAACACCCCCGTTTTTTCCCAATCTCCTCCATCAACGTGACTCCGTCTTGTTCCGTTTCCTCCAGTTTGTACCGTTTTTTCAAACGATCCGGATACCGGTCTTTTAAATAATTTAATACATACAAAGCCACTTCATCGATCGGCAAAATCGTTTCTTTGATGGCGCCGCTTGCCGCCAGACGCAAGCCGGTGACGGGATCGTCAAATTTGGGCCACAAAATCCCGGGGGTGTCCAACAGTTCCATGGTTTTTCCGACCCGGATCCACTGCTGTGCTTTGGTCACCCCGGGCCGGTCACTGGTTTCGGCAACGGAACGTTTGGCCAGGCGGTTGATCAACGAAGATTTTCCCACATTGGGAATTCCGGTCACCATCGCTCGAAATTTGCGGGACTGAATCCCTTTTTTCTCTCTTTGTTGGAACAGCGGGGCCAGGATTTTTTCACACGCCGGAATAATCTGTTGGACCCCTTTCCCTGTTTGTGCATCAACCGGAAGCACCGGCATCCGACGGGCTTGAAAATATTTCATCCAAGCCTGATTCACCCGTTCATCCGCCAAATCGCATTTGGTCAATAAAATGAGACGGGGCTTGTCTTTCAGAATTTCATCCATCATGGGATTTCGACTGGATAACGGCAAACGCGCATCCAACAATTCAAACACGATGTCGACCAACTTCAGTTTCTCTTCAACCTGCCGGCGCGCCTTTGCCATATGTCCCGGGAACCACTGAATGGTCATATGTACGTCACACCTCTTCTATCCTGTTGCCAACAGGGGGATTTTTCCAATCGGTGCCAAATGGAAAAGGAGCTTTCAAAAAGGCTCCTTCAATTGAAAAAATCACAACCATTTCATTTCAATAACGGGCCAATAAATAAATTCCGCCCTTCCCACCAGTTGAGACATCGAAACCGCTCCGATCACCCGGCTGTCCGTGCTGTTCAACCGGTTATCCCCCAGAACAAAAACCTTGCCTTGCGGCACTTGCACCTCATCAAAATCCATGGTGCGCATATGGTCGGAAAGATAAGGTTCATCCACGATCTTCCCGTTGATCAGAATTTTATTGTTTTTGGCTTCGACCGTCTCCCCCGGCAAGGCGATCACCCGTTTGATGAAATCTTTGTCTTTACTTTCGTGAAAAACAACGATTTCTCCTCGTTCAGGCTCTCTCATTTTGTAAATCAACTTATTGACCAAAACCAGATCTCCGGTATACATCGTTTCTTCCATCGACGGACCGGATACGGCAAAAGGTTCAAAAACAAAGATACGAATCAACACCGCCAAAAGAACGGCGATCAGAAATGCACGAACCCAATCCAGCACTTTTCCGCCTTTCCCGTATTCCTGATTGTTTTTCTCTGTACGAGGGACATATGAGGTCATTGGATTTCCCCCAATTGGCTCGTCAATGTGAGAAAAGGGCTTGATCCTCAAGCCCTTTTTCTTCTGTCTTATTATTTTTGATGAAGTTCTTTAATACGAGCGGCTTTTCCGCGGCGTTCACGCAAGTAGAACAATTTGGCGCGACGAACTTTACCACGGCGAACCACTTCGATTTTTTCAATGCGCGGTGAATGTAACGGGAAGGTACGTTCCACACCGATCCCGTAAGAAATTTTGCGAACGGTGAATGTTTCGGAAATGCCTCCGCCGCGACGTTGAATCACAACGCCTTCAAACACCTGAATCCGTTCCCGTTGTCCTTCTTTAACGCGCACGTGAACACGGAGGGTGTCCCCTGCACGGAATTGAGGAATATCTTTACGAAGTTGTTCTTCGGTAATTTCACGAATGATTGGACGCATCTCATCCAAACCTCCTTTCATCAGCCTCTCCGTCCAATGCCGTCGAACGACCAGAACGGGGATATTTTACCACAGCCACTAATTGAATACAATTTCGCCATCCTAATCCGACAGCTTTTTTAAAAAGCGGCGATCCTCTTCGGTTAATGGCACTTTTTCCAGAAGATCGGGCCTTCTTTGCCAAGTCCGAAGCAATGACTGCTCGCGCCGCCATTTTTCAATCTTGGCATGGTGCCCGGACAACAGCACCTCAGGCACTTTGAGACCGCGGAATTCCGCCGGCCTCGTGTATTGGGGATACTCCAGCAACCCGGTGGAAAAAGAATCGGTCACTGCGGAAGTTTCATTTCCCAGCACACCAGGCACCAGACGACTGATGCTGTCAATTAAAATCATCGCCGGTAATTCTCCGCCGGTCAGAACATAATCGCCGATGGAAATTTCCTCAGTGGCCAGATGCTCCCGGATTCGCTCGTCAAATCCTTCATAATGACCGCAAATGATGATCAACCGGGAGTGCTGCGCCAATTCCTCGGCTTTTTTCTGCGTGTAGGTTTCACCTTGCGGTGACATCAACAGGATGGGGGGACGTGGTGAGCCTTGTGTCAGATCATCGACGGCACGAAACAGCGGTTCCGGTTTTAAGACCATGCCGCCGCCGCCACCATACGGCGTGTCATCCACCGTCCGATGCCGGTCTGTTGCATATTCACGAAAATTGACCAGATTCGCTGAGATCAAACCTTTTTCACGAGCCCTAGCAATCATGCTGGTTTGCATAAAGCCTTCAAACATCTCGGGAAAAAGGGTGAGAACATCGAAATGAATGTGTGCCAAGGTTACGCCAGTCCTTCCATCCACTCAATCGTGATGCGTTTTTCCTTGAGATCGACATCTTTGACAATCTCGGAAATATAAGGAATCAAAATGTCTTTTTTCTGATCGGCCGGCTGAATCACCCAAACATCATTGGCCGGAAGCGTCAAGATTTCTTTGACCCGGCCCAGTTCTTGTCCATCGGTCGTGACAGCCGTCAGGCCGACAATCTGGTGGAAATAATATTCTCCACTTTCTTCATCGACAGGCACCTGATCTTCTTTATGGACCACCAATCGTCCTCCTTTGAAAGGTTCGGCTTGGTTGATATTGTCCCATTCGCGGAACTTGACCAAATAGACGGATTGATGGATGCGGTTTTTTTCCACCGTCAGCACCATCGGTTCCTCTTCTTGCGGAGGAAGGAGGATCAGCCGGCTGCCGGGTGCAAAACGGACTTCTGGAAAATCCGTGTTGGATTGGACACGAACTTCCCCGCGAATGCCATGTGTTCCGACAATCCGGCCCACATTTAAGTATTCATGATTTCCACCCATACCCGTTTCTTCTCCTTCCAGGCAGCAGCTTTGGCCACGGAACGGATCGCCTGCACAACCCGTCCCTGTTTGCCGATAACCTTTCCCAAATCCTCTTTGGTGACGGACAATCGGTAGATGATGACATCATCTTTCTCCACTTCATCCACCCGGATTTCTTCCGGATGGTCGACCAGTGGCGCCGCCATGTATTCAATCAGTTCTTTCAGTTCTTTCATCTTGGTCCTCCTGTCGGATCAAGACCATTTCATTATTTGCCATGTTTTTGTTCGTGAACTTTTTTCAGAATCCCTTCTCTTTTGAACAGGTTGCGAACCGTGTCGGAAGGTTGCGCACCTTTGGCCAACCAAGAGAGGGCTTTTTCTTCGTCGATTTTCACTGTGGCCGGTTCCGTGATCGGATTGTAGTATCCGATTTCGTCAATGGAACGTCCGTCACGGGGAGCGCGGGAATCAGCCACGACCACACGATAAAATGGTGCTTTTTTGGCTCCCATTCTTCTCAAACGAATTTTCACTGCCATCACTTTTCACCTCCTCATCAAAGTCAAGAATGATGTTTATCACATAAAGGGGAAAGGAAAACCTCTGCGTTTTCTCTTCTTCCCGCCTTTTGCCATTTGGGAGAATTGCTTCATCATTTTCTTCATGTCATTAAATTGCTTCAACAGGCGATTCACATCTTGCACCGTGGTACCGCTGCCTTGTGCAATCCTTTTGCGCCGGCTGGCATTGATGATTTCCGGATGGGATTTTTCCTGTGGCGTCATGGAACGGATGATCGCTTCGACTTTCACCAGCTGTTTTTCATCCACTTGAACGTTTTTCAAACCTTTCATCGCCCCCGCTCCCGGCAACATGGAAAGCATGTCCTCGAGCGGGCCCATCTTGCGCACTTGTTGCAATTGATCCAAAAAATCATCAAAAGTAAAAGACAAGGTGCGCATTTTCCGTTCCATCTCTTTGGCTTTTTCCTCATCCACCGCAGACTGGGCTTTTTCGATCAACGTCAGCACGTCGCCCATTCCCAAAATGCGGGATGCCATCCGGTCCGGGAAGAACGGTTCAAGCGAATCCGTTTTTTCCCCCGTTCCGACAAATTTGATCGGGCAATCGGTCACCGCTTTGACGGATAAAGCCGCTCCTCCGCGGGTGTCGCCATCCAGCTTCGTCAGAACCACACCCGTCAGCCCCAGTTGCTGATGAAAGTGTTCTGCCACATTGACCGCATCCTGCCCGGTCATCGCATCCACCACAAGCAGGATTTCATGCGGCGAAATTTTTTCGCGGATCTGCCTCAACTCGTCCATCATCTCATCATCGATGTGCAGGCGCCCCGCCGTATCGATGATGACATAATCAAAGCCTTCTTCTTTGGCCTTTTGGACGCCTTTCTCCGCGATCACCACGGGGCTTTCTTGATCTCCCATGGAGAAAACGGGCGTGTCCAAACTTTCCCCCAACACTTCCAATTGTCTGATCGCCGCCGGCCGGTAAACGTCTCCCGCCACCAAGAGGGCACGGCGATTCTGCTTTTTGAGATAGCGGGCCAATTTGCCAGAAGTGGTCGTTTTACCGGCACCCTGCAATCCAACCATCATGATGATCGTCGGTGACTTCTGGGCTTGATGCAGTTTGCTTTGTTCTCCCCCCATCAGCCGGGTCAACTCTTCATTCACCACTTTGATCACTTGCTGGCCGGGGGTTAAACTTTTCATCACTTCTTGTCCGACCGCCCGCTCTTTCACACGGTCGATGAACTGTTTCACGACTTTGAAGTTCACATCCGCTTCGAGCAATGCCAAGCGGACTTCCCGCATCGCTTCTTTTACATCCGCTTCAGTCACTTTCCCCTTGCCACGCAACTTCCGCATGACGGATTGCAGTCTTTCCGATAAACCTTCAAACGCCATGATGGCCCCCTCCTCACATGGCTGATTAATCGAGCTTCTCCAACTCCCGGATCAACGGCCCGATTGCTTTGGCTGCTTCTGGCATTTGATCTAACCGGCTCTTGATCGTTTCGATCAATTGTTGCCGTTTCAGGTGACTTTTCACCAATCCCAAACTTTTTTCCAAATCAAGCATGGTGGATTGGGCTCGCTTAATCGCCTCATAGACTGCCTGTCGGGAGACTCCCTGATGCTCAGCGATTTCACCCAATGACCAGTCTTCCACATAATATAGTTCAAGCAACGAACGTTGTTTTTCCGTCAACAACGTGCCGTAAAAATCATAAAGCAAATTCATTTGGGTAGTTTGATCCAACACGGGAGTGATCCCCCCAAACGCCGTCAAGGCAATAACCTTTACGGTTGTATAATATATCGGAGACCCAAAGCGATGTCAAGGATTTTTCCTTGCAAGAGAAAATTTTTCAGCCTTCGGAAGCTTCCTCTTCCATCATGTCCTGCAGCAAGGCGTGCAAAAATTGTTCAGAATCAAATTCCTGCAAGTCATCCGCCTGTTCCCCCAGCCCGACCAATTTCACGGGCAATCCCAGCTCATGGTCAATGGCAATCACGATTCCGCCTTTGGCCGTGCCGTCCAGTTTGGTCAGGACGATTCCGGAAACATTGACGGCTTGCCGGAATTGTTTCGCTTGTACCAATGCATTTTGTCCGGTGGTGGCATCCAGCACCAATAAAACCTCATGCGGCGCTCCGGGCACCTCCCGGGTCACCACGCGGTGAACTTTTTTCAACTCTTCCATCAAATTCACTTTGTTTTGCAGCCGGCCGGCCGTATCACAAAGCAATACATCCGCTTTGCGGGACTTGGCCGCCTGAATGCCGTCATAAATGACCGCCGCCGGATCGGAACCGGCTTGATGTTTGATCACATCCACCCCGGCACGTCGGCCCCAGGTTTCCAGTTGTTCAATGGCCCCGGCGCGAAAGGTGTCTCCCGCGGCCAACACCACTTTCTTCCCTTCATTCTTAAGCCGGTGTGCCAGTTTTCCGATCGTGGTGGTTTTTCCGACACCGTTGACTCCCACGAACAAAAAGACCGTCAGGCCGTCTTCATTAAACCGCAATCCCTGTTCCTCTTCATCCTTCGTGAGAATCTCGGCGATCAATTCCGACAACAGCGGTTTTAATTCCACGGGGTCTTTGATTTTCCGCTCTTTCACCTCATCGCGCAGACGCTCCACCAAGTACATCGTGGTTTGGACCCCCACATCGGCGCCAATGAGAATTTCCTCCAATTCTTCATACAAATCCTCGTCAATTTTGCTGCGTCCGCTGAACAGGTTGGAGATGGCCCCGACAAATTGATCCCTGCTCGTGCTCAATCCGGTCACAAACTTCTGGGTGACCGTCTCCGTTTTTTTGGACACGCGATCCTTTAATTTCCGGAAAAAACTCATGTTGTTCCTCCCATCTCTTGCATTATTCCTTTGTGGCGGCAACTTCCACTTTATCATCATACTCTTCCAGCTTCACCGATACCAGTTTGGATACGCCCGATTCCTGCATGGTAATTCCATACAACACATCGGCACCTTCCATGGTATGTTTACGATGGGTGATAATAATAAACTGCGTTTCCCCCGAAAATTCCTGCATATATTGCGTGTATCTCGTCAGATTGGCTTCATCCAAAGCCGCGTCCACCTCATCCAGCACACAAAACGGAACCGGCTTGATCCGGAGCACCGCAAACAAAAGTGCCAACGCCGCAAGGGCTCTTTCCCCGCCGGAGAGCAGATTCAGGTTTTGCAATTTTTTTCCGGGTGGCTGTGCAATAATGTCAATGCCGGTCTCCAAGAGATTGTCCGGCTCGCTGAGTTTCAAATCGGCCCGGCCGCCGCCAAACATTTTCACAAACACATCTTGAAACTCGATGCGGATCAGTTCAAAACTTTCTTCAAACCGCCGGCCCATTTCTTCAACCAATTGATGGATAATCTCAAAAAGTTTTTCTTTGGCTTCCAGCAAGTCGGTTTCTTGCGATTTCAGAAAGTCGTAACGTTCTTTCAACCGTTCATACTCTTCAATCGCTCCCAGGTTGACATCGCCGAGGGCGGCGATTTTTCCTTTCAGTGAACGGACTTCCTTTTCCGCCTGTTTGGGTTCTTCCGGGACGGGATACTGTTGCTTGGCCCGTTCGAAACTGATCTCATATTCTTCCGCCAACTTGTTCAACAGGTGATTCAATTCCACATCCAGGCGGTTGCCGCGCACTTCCAATTCATGCAAATCTTGCTCCTGTTGCCGGTGCGACTGTTGCATCTGTCTGACTTCTTTTTCCAGGCTCTCCCGCATGAGCAACATCTGTTCACGCCGCTTGCGGATTTCATTCAATTGCATCTGGACTTGCTCTTTGTTTTCTTTGAGATGCCGGATGGTTTCTTCCAACCGGTCCATTTGAACCTGGTTATTCTCCTGATGGTCTTCGAGCGCCTCCAGTTCCCCGGCGGCCGCTTCTTTTTGACCGGTGACCCGCTTGATTTCTTTCCGCGTGCGATGCAAGTTTTGTTCCAAGTTTGTGATCTCCTGGCTGACTTGGGCCACTTGAATGCGCAATTCCGTAATTTTTTCGCTGACTTCCTCCCGGGTGTGGGCCTGCTCTTTTGCTTTTTCCTGCGACTCTTTCAGCAGTTGTTCAAGAGCTTCCTGCTCTTTTTGCAACGCGGCGATTTCCCGGTCGATGTTTTCCAACTGCGCACGGTAAGCTTCTTTTTGCTTTTGCACCTGCCCGATCTCTGCCAGGATTTCTTCTTTTTTCTGCACCACATTTTGCCGGGCCAAAGACCATTCGCGTTCTCGGCTGCGCAGCTCCTGTTCTCTCAGCCTCCGCTCTTCTCCTTGTTTGCGGACCTGTTCCCACTTGTCTTCCAATTCCTGCTTGCGGCGGTTGATCTCATCCAAGGTCTGCTGTACTTGGCGCACCTTTGTTTCGGCATCTTTCAAACGGGTTTCCAATTCTTCCAATTGGCGGTTTCGGCCCAGAAGATTGGTTTTGCTTTGTTTGCGGCTTCCTCCCGTCATCGATCCCCCGGGATTGACAACGTCTCCATCCAGGGTCACCACCCGGTAGCGGTAAGATAAAATCCGCGCCAGTTGATTGGCCTGTTCCAGGGTCCGTGTCACAACCACTCTGCCCAACAAATAAGAAAACAATGCTTGGTAACGCGGATCATACTGAATCAAGTCGGACCCGACGCCCACAAAACCGTCCACCCGGCGGCAACTGTCCAATTCCCATGACTCCATGTTCCGTGGCTTGATGACAGAAAGCGGCAAAAAAGTGGCCCGTCCCAATCTTCTTTCTTTTAAATACCGGATTCCGCCGCGTCCGGTGGCTTCATCTTCCACGACGATATGTTGCAATGCACTTCCCAAAGCGGTTTCCAGCGCCGCCTCATATTCTTCCGGCACCTGAAGGAGTTCGGCCACCGCCCCGTGAACCCCCTTCAAAGAAGGAACGCCCCGGTCACGGGCACGCAAAACTTCTTTCACCCCTTGCATAAACCCTTGATGCTCCGCTTCCACTTCCCTCATCCATTCCAACTGGGAGCGGAGGCGGTTAAACACCTGCTCGGCCTGGCGCAATTCCCCCGTCCATTTTTTCTCTTCTTCTTCCAACCGTTCGCGTTCTTCCGCAAGGGTGCGCACTTCATCCGCCGCCTGTTTCAATGCCTGCTCCACTTCATGGATTGAAGCGGCCAATTGTTCCGATTGCTTTTCGTGTTCTTCTTCCTCTTTCTCCAATTGCTTTTTCGTCTCACCGAGCGACCGGGCCCGTTCTTTTAACTGTTTGAGGTGATCTTTCGTATATTGCTTTTCACTGGAAAGAGCCACCAATTTTTTCTCATGGGCCTGCCACTTCTCATTTAATGATTGCAGTTGCTCGCCCTCATCACCGGTGACTCCCGTCAGTCGCAATTTAAATACCGCAAGCTCTTTTTCCTTTTCCTTTAATTCTTGTTTTTTCCGCTCCAGTTCCCCGGCTGCCTGCTCTTCTTCGCTTTTCAACCGCTTTAATTCTTCCTTCAACAGGGAAATCCGTTCAATTAATTGTTGTCTGTTTTCTTTGCGGTTTTTCACCCGCTCCAATTGCACTTCTTTTTGTCCTTCCGCTTTTTCCAGCTCTTCGCTGATGGTGATCAAACGGGTTTGGACCTGTTCCCATTGGGTCTCCACTTCGTGCAGTGTTTGTTTTAATTCTTCCAAAGCGATTTCTTTTTTTGTGATTTCGGCCGCCAGTGAAACCTGTGTATTTTTCAATTTTTTCGCTTGCGTCGTCACTTTTTCCCATTCATCGTGCAACGATTCAATTTTATGTACATATAAGCCGATCTCCACATTTTTCAAGGTTTCTTTCAATTCTTTAAATCTTTGGGCTTTATCGGCCTGTTCTTTTAAAGGCTCCACCTGGCTTTCAATTTCATGGATCAGATCATGGATGCGCGCCAGGTTTTGTTCGGTGTCCTCCAGTTTTTTTTCGGCTTCTTTTTTCCTCGTTTTGTATTTGACAATCCCGGCCGCCTCTTCAAAAATAATGCGGCGGTCTTCGGATTTTGAGCTTAAAATTTCATCAATCTTGCCTTGCCCAATCATGGAGTAGGCATCTTTCCCGATTCCGGTGTCCATGAACAGCTCATGAATGTCTTTCAACCGGCAGGGTTGTTTATTCAAGAGATACTCGCTTTCCCCTGAACGGTAAACCCTCCGGGTGATAGTCACTTCGGAATAATCCAGGGGCAGGCGGTGATCCGAATTATCAAACGTCATCGAGACTTCACAAAAACCGACCGGTTTCCGGGTGTCACTGCCGGCAAAAATCACATCCTGCATTTTATTGCCGCGCAGGGATTTGGCGCTTTGTTCCCCCAGTACCCAGCGGATGCTGTCGGTCACATTGCTTTTTCCGCTGCCGTTCGGCCCGACCACGGCGGTGATCCCGGGAACAAATTCCAATTCCGTCCGGTCGGCAAAGGATTTAAAACCATTCATCTCCAGTCGTTTTAAATACACAAACAGCCCTCCTCTCCCCAAAAAATAATGCTCTTCTCATGTCTGTAAAGAAAGAGCACAACCCTTACAAAGTGGATGAACTGATATATTTTAGCACAAAAAAACGGGCGGGATTGATTTTTTTCATATTGATCACAGATTCATCAACATCCGTCTGTCAATAAACC
Organism: Thermoactinomyces sp. CICC 10735; assembly: GCF_016055175.1. Taxonomy (NCBI): domain Bacteria; kingdom Bacillati; phylum Bacillota; class Bacilli; order Caryophanales; family Thermoactinomycetaceae; genus Thermoactinomyces; species Thermoactinomyces sp. CICC 10735. The sequence continues at coordinate 91,266 of NZ_JAECVT010000002.1, forward strand.
CTGCTTCCCAAAGGAGCTTCATGATCGTTGTCCAAGAGTGTCACCCCGCCTTGGACCGAATCAACTCCGAGCACCAACACTTCCGATTGAAAATCGGCGATCTGCTTGGGCGGCAAATTGGTGACCGACCACTTTCCGGCCCTCCAGCTCTTTCGGCTGATACCGTTTTGTCACTTGGGCACTGCTTTTTTTCACTCCCAGCTTTTCGCCAAAATCGATCCACAATTGGTAGGCGGGTTTTTTGGCTTTGGGAAAAGGAGCAACTTTGACAATTTGCCCGATCCTCAGTTCCACTTTTTGAAAGTCCTGATACGAACAAAAATCCATGATCCTTCCTCTCCTTTCAGACCGCTTATTACTTGATTTTCCGGTTTAACCGCTATTTCCTCTAAAAAAAAGCCGCCTCCCGGTAAATGTCGAAGCGGCTTTTCCTGAAATATCGTCCTTGTTTCATCCATTTGCCGGGCCGCGTTGTTGTAAGCGCGGACAATTTTGGCAACAAACCTGATCTTCACTGGCCAGATAATACAAACAACAAGTTTTTCGGACTCTTGCCTGAGCACCGGCATAGTAACGGCCAATGGGTTGAACTTTTTCGCGAAACATGCCGGCCTCCGCCCCGGAAAGCAAATAATGAAAATCATCTTGGGCCAAGGACGGATTCACCTGGTCATCTTCTTTTAATTTGGATTCATATAACCAATAAATATATCCGGCGAGGTTTTCCCACAAAATCGATAAAGGAATGCCAATCAGACGGTGCAATTGATGCCAAAGGGGAGCAATATGATGAGTAAATAATGATGTCAATAATTGCTCACGCAAAAACTTCCGGTTTTTCTCCCTCATCGCTTGTGCTTTCCAATCGCGCAATTGCAATTGCATGTTCAAACGCTGATGTTGCCAAGTGGTTTGAATCCGCACATTGTCCGGCGAAAAATCCAATCGTTCATTTAATGCGCTCATCGCATACAAAGCAGGAACCACAACCGTAAAACTGTAATGTTTGGAAAATTGAGAAGCCACAACGCTCAAGGAATTCACCTTCATCCGTTCCGACCACTCTTCCAACAAACGAACGCACACTTCATGTTTCAACAGTTCCCGCCCGGAAAGCAACATGAAAGAGGAATCATTTTCTTCCGGAAAGACAATATGAAATTGCGTCGGTAAGATATCCACTGCATAACTGACAGGGGGCATGTTGAAAACCCCTTTCCGCTTGCTGAAAATGATATTTATTATCAATTATAATGGATGCAAACGGAAAGGTCTATCCCCTTTTCAGTTTTGTTCATCTGGGTGCTCCTCATTTTTCGGGTTTTGGCCACCTGCAAACTTTTCCAAGGTGTCCCGGATCCCTTCCAATGCTTTCACCCCTCTGTACAACAGGAACAAAGCAAAAATCCCCCCGGAAACAGGGAGAATGATGGCCATGATTGAAAAAACTTGAAAAAAAACAGGCGCAATCACTTCCATGTTTCTCCCCCCCTCTTATCAAAAACAAAAACCACCGTAATGTATATTTGCGGTGGTTCATACGCTTAAGTTCTCCATCTTGCCAACGCCTCTGAAGCAGCACGTTGTTCCGCCTCTTTTTTGGACCGGCCCGTCCCTTTCCCGATAGGTTTTTGGTCCAAGCACACCTCGACGACAAAATGGCGGTCATGAGCCGGACCTTTTGTCTCCACAATGCGGTATTCCAAAGTTCCCAGCCGTCCTTGCTGAACGACTTCCTGCAATTGACTTTTGGCATCCAGCATGTTTTTCAGCCAATCACTATTCACTTTTGGAAACACAACGCGCTCCAAAAACTTTTTCACCTGCTCCAGCCCGCTGTCCAAGAAGAGCGCTCCGATAAACGCTTCGAACACGTCAGCCAGAAGAGATGGCCGTGAACGTCCTCCGGTCATCTCTTCTCCTTTTCCCAAGCGGACATGTTCACCAAATCCCAGCTCTTTGGCAAAGGAGGCCAATGAAGCTTCACACACGACACGGGCCCTCGTGCGTGTCAAGTCTCCTTCGCTCATTTTGGGATACCGTTGAAACAAATACTCTGAAACCGCCAATTCCAAAACGGCATCCCCCAAAAATTCCAACCGCTCATTATCCGGATGCACGCCGGTCGCCTTTTTCTCATGCGTAAATGAAGTATGGGTGAACGCTTGTTGGAATAGTTTTCGGTTATGAAACTTTAATCCGGTGATTTGCTCCAATCGTGCCAGATCCATTCCGTTTCACCCCTTTTCCTTATGCCTCCTGATATTCTTTCAAGGCAATGGTTGCATTATGCCCCCCGAATCCGAGCGAATTGGACAGGGCCGCACGCACCCGCATTTTCCGCGCTTCATTCGGAACATAATCCAAATCACAATCCGGATCCGGATTTTCCAAGTTGATGGTCGGCGGAACAATGCCTTCTTTAATGGCGAGTGCCGTTGCAATGGTTTCAATGCCGCCGGCTGCCCCCAGCAAATGGCCGGTCATGGATTTGGTCGAGCTAATGGCCAAACGTTTGGCATGCTCGCCAAATGCGCCTTTGATCGCCATGGTTTCAAATTTGTCATTGTAATCGGTGGACGTGCCGTGTGCATTGATGTAGTCCACATCTTCCGGCTCCAGTCCGGCATCTTTGACAGCCATCAGCATGCTGCGTTTTGCCCCGTCCCCTTCCGGATCAGGACTTGTCAAGTGATAAGCATCCGCAGTCATGCCGTATCCGACAACTTCCGCAATGATGTTGGCTCCACGTTTTTGTGCATGTTCCAAGGTTTCCAGAACCAACACGCCGGCGCCTTCCCCCATGACAAATCCGTCACGGTCCCTGTCAAACGGACGGCTGGCTTTTTCCGGAGCCTCATTGTTGGTGGACAATGCCCCCATCGCTGAAAAACCGGCAACTGCCATCGGCAAAATGGTGGCTTCGGTTCCACCCGCGATCATGACGTCTGCATCGCCGCGTTGCAAAATTTTAAAAGCATCGCCGACACAGTGCGTTCCGGTGGCACATGCCGAAATGGCCGCGCTGTTGGGTCCCTTGGCCCCGATTTGAATGGAAACGATACCGGATGCCATATTGGCAATCATCATGGGAACGAAGAAAGGACTGACCCGCCGCGGTCCCCGTTTCATCATGACTTTGTGCTGTTCCTCCAACGTTTCCAGTCCGCCGATTCCCGAGCCGATGTAAGTGCCGACCCGTTCTTTTTCCACTTTGTCCATGTCCAGTCCGGCATGCTCAAGAGCCATTTTGGATGCGGCCACGGCAAATTGGACAAAGCGGTCCATTCTTTTGGCATCTTTTTTATTCATAAAATCCAATGGATTAAAATCTTTCACTTCCGCAGCAATCTTGACTGCAAAATCCGAAGTATCAAACCGCGTGATCGTACTCACTCCGGATTTTCCCTGAATCAAATGATTCCAAAAGGTATCAATATCATTGCCCAGAGGAGAAATGACTCCAAGACCAGTGATGACAACCCGGTTCATCTGGTCCACCGCCTTTCCTCATTCATACGATTAGGTGTGTAAAGTCCCGCATGATACGGGACTTTAGAATAAGTACAAAAAATGCTTATTGTTGGTTTTTTTCGATGTATTCCACGACATCTCCGACCGTGGCGATTTTTTCAGCCTCTTCATCGGAGATCTCCATGTCAAACTCATCTTCAAGTTCCATGATGAGATCCACCACATCGAGAGAGTCTGCACCGAGATCTTCTTTGATGTTTGCTTCCAACGTTACTTCACTCGGTTCAACGCTTAAGTTTTCCACAATGATTTTTTTCACTCGTTCTAACGTTGTTTCTGCCATTTCTTTCACCTCCCTTTCGTATTATACGCATTTGATTGTGGACAAGCAATCAACGGATTACATGACCATGCCGCCATCCACCTGAATGGTTTGACCGGTGATGTAAGCGGCGGCATCGGAAGCCAAAAACTTGACGACTTCCGCCACATCTTCCGGTTTGCCAAACCGGCCCAGCGGAATGGCGGATAACATCTGCTCCTTGATCGTGTCATCCAACCGGCTGGTCATGTCGGTATCGATGTAACCCGGTGCCACGGCATTCACGGTGATCCCGCGGCCGGCCAGTTCTTTTGCAATCGTTTTGGTCATCCCAATCACTCCGGATTTGGCCGCGACGTAATTGGCTTGTCCCGGGTTGCCGACAATGCCGACAATGGAACTGATGTTGATGATCCGGCCGCTCCGCTTCTTCATCATGGTGCGGGCAACAGCTTTGGTGCACAGGAAGACCCCTTTCAAGTTGGTGTCAATCACCTGTTCCCAGTCTTCTTCTTTCATGCGCATCAATAAGTTGTCCCGCGTGATGCCGGCATTGTTCACCAAAATATCCACTTTCCCCAAAGTGGATTCCGCTTTCTTAAAAGCGCGTTCCACTTGATCCGCTTTGGAAACATCAACTTGAACCGCCACGGCATTGCGCCCTTTTTCTTTGATGACCGCCACCGTTTCTTCCGCAGCCTGATGGTTTCCCGCGTAAAAGACGGCCACGTCGCAACCGGCATCGGCCAAAGACAGCGCCACGGCTCGTCCGATCCCGCGCGAACCGCCCGTCACAAATGCAATTTTCCCTGTCAACATCCGCAGTCTCTCCTTCCCTATTTGAGAGATTGTAAGGTTTCAACCGCTTGTTTTAACGATTCCGGATCCTGAACGGAGAGGGTCTTGACTTTCCGGTCCACTTTTTTGATCAGTCCGGACAATACGTTACCGGCTCCGATCTCGACAAAGACGGTGACCCCTTCCTCCAGCATGTATCGCACACTGTCTTCCCACAAAACCGGGGAAGCCACTTGTTGCACCAACAGTTGCTGAATCGCTTCGGAATCCGTCACTCCCCGTGCCGTGGCATTGGCCACCACCGGCACTTTCGCCTCGCGGATCGGAACCGATGCCAGGTGGTCCGCCAAACGGTCTGCGGCCGGTTGCATCAGCGAAGAGTGGAACGGTCCGCTGACCGAAAGCGGAATCACACGGCGCGCCCCGGCTTCCACCGCTTTTTCCCCTGCCTCTTTGACCGCCGCTTGGTGACCGGAAATCACAATCTGGTTCGGGGAGTTGAAATTTGCCGGTTCCACCACGTGTCCTTCGTGCGACACTTCTTTGCAAATTTCCACCAGTTTGTCGCGATCCAGGTTCATTACGGCAGACATTGCCCCCTCACCGGCCGGAACCGCTTCTTCCATGTAGGTTCCGCGTTTATGTACAGTGAGAACGGCATCCGCAAAAGAAAGGGAGCCTGCAGCCACCAATGCGGAATATTCCCCCAAGCTGTGTCCGGCTACAAAATCCGGTTTTCGGTCCAACTGCGCATCCAGCACTTTCCACAAGGCGATGCTTGTCGTGAGGATGGCAGGCTGTGTGTTTTTCGTCAAGCGAAGCTGTTCTCCCGGCCCTTCAAAGCAAAGTTGCGACAAGGCATACCCCAACGTTTTGTCCGCATCGGCAAATACTTGTTTCGCGGTCTCCGTGGCCTTGTATATTTCCAATCCCATGCCGGTTTTTTGCGAACCTTGGCCCGGAAAAACAAAGGCGATCTTGCTCACTCGGATTCCTCCCTCTTCTTTAATCCAACGCCCATTTCAAAACGGTTGCCCCCCAGGTCAGGCCGCCGCCAAAACCGCAGAGAACCATCGTATCCCCTTTTTTAATCAGTCCGCGTTCCACCGCTTCATCGAGAGCAACCGGAATCGAGGCGGATGACATGTTCCCGTAGCGGTCCAGGTTCACAACCACTTTGTCTTCGGTCAGGCCCAGCCGTTTCACTGCAGAATCGATAATGCGAATATTCGCCTGGTGAGGAACAAGAAAATCGATGTCTTCTTTTGACAAACCTGCTTTGGCCAGTGCTTCTTCCGTGGCATTTCCCATCACGCGCACCGCAAATTTAAACACTTCCCGTCCGGACATATGCACACAATGAAGGCGCTCCCGGATGGTTTTCTCAGAAGCCGGAAGACGGGATCCTCCCGCCGGCAAATTCAACAAATTGCCTCCCGAACCGTCTCCTCCTAATTCGAAAGACAAGAAACCATATCCTTCTTCCACCGGACCGAGCACCGCGGCTCCGGCACCATCGCCGAACAACACACAAGTGTTCCGGTCGGTCCAGTCAACAATGCGCGACAGGCATTCCACCCCGATCACCAGCACATATTTGTATACACCCGTTGCAATGAACTGTGCACCTGTTGATATTCCGTAAATAAAACCGGTGCATGCGGCCGACAAATCAAACGTGGCTGCTTTTTTGGCACCGAGCCGGTCTTGCACCAAGCAAGCCGTCGCCGGAAAATTCATATCCGGTGTCACGGTCGTGACGATGATCATGTCAAGCTCCTCGGCACGGATCCCGGCTTTTTTCAGTGCTTTTTCCGCCGCTTTGACGGATAAATCGGAAGAAGCTTCTTCCGGAGCCGCAATCCTGCGCTCACGAATGCCTGTCCGGCTTACGATCCATTCATCATTGGTATCCACCATTTTCTCCAAATCGGCATTGGTTAACACTTTTTCCGGCAAATAGGATCCCGTTCCCAATATACCCACTGACCTCATTTTCCAGCTCCTCTCTTCCTAAGACAATTCCTCTTCCATCCGCGAAATCACATCGTGTTGCAAAAAACGGCGTGTTTGCCGGATGGCATTACAAAAGGCTCTGGCATCGGAAGAACCGTGCGCTTTGATCACGGGCCCCTTAAGCCCCAAAAGCGGAGCTCCTCCATGCTCCTTGTAATCCATCGCTTGGGCAAACTTTTTCAAGCGCGGTTTCAACAAGGCCGCCATGGACTTTGTCATCAAATTGGCCGTGAGTTCCTGTTTCAAACGGCCAAAAACCGCTTTGGCCACCCCTTCGGTGTTTTTCAGAAGCACATTTCCGGTAAAACCGTCACAGACGAGCACTTCACAAGGCCCTTCCAAAATGTCGCGGGCTTCCACATTTCCCACAAACCGGGCTGCCAAATCTTTTTCGATCAGCGCATAGGCTTCCCGGGTAAGTTCTGTTCCTTTCCCCTCTTCGGTCCCGATATTGAGCAACCCGACACGCGGAGACTCAAAACCCAACACCTTTTCGGCATAAATGCTTCCCATCGTCGCATACTGCCTTAAATGCTCCGGTTTGGCCTCCGGGTTTGCGCCGACATCCAACACGAGAATTCCTTTTCCGTTGAGGGTCGGAAAAACGGGAGCCAGTGCGGGACGGTCGACTCCTTTCAACCGGCCGACGTGGAAAAAACCCGCCGCCATCAGCGCACCGGTGTTTCCCCCGCTGATAAACGCATCGGCCTCTTTCTTTCTGACCATCTGGCAACCCACAACGATGGAAGAATCTTTTTTCCGCCGAACGGCTTGGGTCGGTTTGTCTTCCGGTTCGATTTTTTCCGTCACCGGCCGGAACTCAACGCCATCCAAGGCCAATTGATCTTCCATGTCCTTCAGGCCGATTAAAATGATCTTTAAATCCGGCCATTTTTCTTTCGCCTGTCTGATCCCTTCCACCACTGCGTCCGGAGCATGATCTCCTCCATGTGCATCAATTGCTATCCGCATCAAAGCTCCTCCTTAACAAGCTCCTTATCTTCCAGGCAATACACATCAAATGTGCCTTGAAAAACGGTTTCGCCGTTCACTTTTGTCAGCACGTCCACCTGCAACCGGGAAGATAATTTTTTGACGACCTTGGCTTTGGCAATGCATTTTTCCCCCAGATAAACCGGTCTGACAAAACGGATTCCCGCCGCCCCGGTCAGGGCGACTTCCGCGTTGGCAACGGCGATGGCCAGCGAATTGGCTTGAGCAAACAGAATATGCCCCCGCGCAATGTGATTGCGTGCAAAAACATACTCCTTTTTTATTTCAAGGATGGAAACTCCGCTATGGTCGAGCTGCAAATCCACCACGTCACCGATCACTTCATCCAACGACAAGGACCGGACACGATCCAAATGGTTCTCAGCCATGTGCTTGATACGTTCGCGCAATTCCGGAATCCCCAGCTCCCACCGGTCCAAACGGATGGTTTGAATACTCACGCCAAATCGTTTGGCACATTCTTCATCCGTCAAGAACGGTTCGTCTTCAAAAGCCCGGATCACTTGCTGTTGCCGTTCTTTTTTGGATAACCGCATAACGGAGTCACCACCTTTCCCGTTTTTATGATCAGTTATTAATACCTGGTACTAATTCAGTATATAAAAAAAAGAGTCATTTGACAACAAAAAAAAGACTGGCGAACCAAAGCGCCAGTCCTGTTGTCTTTGGAGCCCGTGAATCAGTCGTTCACGACTCCTTCCACTTCAGAGCCTTTATAATATCCACACTCTTTGCATACGCGGTGGGATAATTTGGGTGCTCCGCATTGCGGGCAATTTACCATACCCGGTACAGAAAGTTTGTAATGAGTACGACGTTTGCGTTTACGCGTTTTAGATGTACGCCGAAAAGGTACTGCCATTTGTTTCACCCCCTCTAAGAATGTAACACAAGCCCGGGAAGTTTCATATACTGTTACGCATCATTTTGAAACCAGTCCCCCAGAACCGCAAGCCGGGGGTCGATTTTTTCAACCCGGCACCGGCACGATTCGGTGTTCCGGTTTTTTCCGCATTCCGGACACAGCCCTTTGCAATCTTCCCGGCACACAGGAATATAAGGAAATTGGAGCAACAAGGCTTCCCGAATAAACGGAGTCAAATCCAGTTTATTTTCATCGGCCAAATGAATTTCCTGCTCCTCGGATTCCACGGCCCGGTGCGGATCATCTGTAAAATGTTCTTCAAAGCTCGCTTTGATTTCCTGCTTGAATTCACTCAAACATTTGGCGCAAGAAAACACAGCGGTGGTTGATAATTCCCCTTTGGCAACAAAAAAATGAGGATCAACCATCTCCACACGGGCTTTCACGTCAACCGGCGCTAATTGTTCAAGTCCGGATACTTCTTCATCCAATGTCAAGTGAATCGTATCCTCTACAAACAACAGCCCATCTTTTGCCTGGTTTAATTGGTGCAGAAAAATCTGCATAATTCCACTCCTTGTATAAAAACAGGGTTATTATAAGATATCAAACCAATCTCTGTCAATGTTTTTGACTTGGCAACCGTTTCAAATACTCCACGGCCTCGTTTAAAGAACGGACCGGGATCACTTTCATCGGAAATTTCTTTGCTTTCACCGTCGCTTTTGCCAACTTTTCATTTTGGTCAGCAGGGGTTTTGTCTGCGGGGCAAAAAAAGAGTTCCGCCCCTTTTTCGGCCGCCACCGTGATTTTATACTCAATGCCCCCGATTTGCCCGACTTGCCCGTCCGGCGAGATGGTGCCGGTGCCCGCGATCCGGTAACCACGGGTCAAATCTTCCGGCATCAACCGGTTTAACACCTCCAGGGAAAACATCAACCCGGCTGAAGGCCCTCCGATTTTTGCACTGTCAATCCGGACAGAAGGATCGGTTTGAATTTCGGTTTTTAAAACGGGCACAATGCCGAGGCCGGCTTTTTCTTTTCCTTTCGTTGCCGGCAGGGAAGTCAATCGGACCAGAAGGTCCCGGGGGGTTTGTTGGCGGACGACACGGACATGAACCTTCTCCCCGGCTTTTTTCCGGCTGAGGTAACCGGTCAACTGTTCCACCGACCGGACGGGTTGATGATCGATTTGCGTAATCAGGTCCCCTTCCTCAAGCCCGCCGGACCCGTCGATCAAACGCAAAACTTCGATTCCCCGCACCCGGACCGTGACCGGTTTCCCGGCATACCGGTAAGCGGCGATCACAGCATGATTTTGTGACATTTGCATGCTTTCCGCTTGCCTGCGTTCATAGTCTTCGTCCGACTCGCCTTCGGCCAGCACTTTCTCTTCGTGAATCAAATCCACATTCCCGGACAGGAAACTGTACAGATAATCAATCAGGACCCCTTCCTTCATCGAGACCGTCGTCAGATAAAAATCCCCCTGCTCATCAGGCGGATGCCCCTTTACGTTCACCAACGGACTCACATCTTCAGCCGATCCCGGCGAAATCGTGTAATACGGGATGGGAACAAGAAACAGGGCTCCGATGACCGCCACCAGTCCGATGAAGGCAATGACAGGAATCCGTTCCCGTTTAGTCCATGAATTCATTCAATGCTTTCTCTCCTTGCCAGTGATGGATTCGTTCTTTCAATTTGTCGATTTGGGCTCTGGCTTCTTCTTCCCCCCGCCGGATGCATTCTTCCACTCTGGAAAAAGATGTCACTTGGATGTCCCCTACATCCGGATGGATCAAAAAGTCGGCGGTTGACCGTTTTTGGCCGGTTATTTGTTTTTCCATGATAATTAAAGTTTGTGTAATTACATCAAAAATATTTCGGATCTCAGCTTGCGGCGCCCTCGGGATGACATCCACGGCGATCACGAAATCAGCCCCCAGTTTTCTCACCACCGAAACGGGCAGGCGGTCCGCCACCCCTCCGTCGACCAGCACCTGATCTCCCCGGATCACCGGCTCAAAAATGCCCGGAATGGAAATGCTGGCCCGAACCGCTTGATCGACAGGCCCTTCGGTAAACACAACCGGTTCCCCTGTAACGAGATCAGTGGCCACAATCGCGGTCGGAATCTGCAATTCTTCCAATTTCTTATGATGTGCAAGCAGGCAAATCAACGCTTTCACCTTTTCCCCCGGGACAAATCCCTTTCGCGGAACCGTAAAATCAAGCCAATATTTTCTTTTTAAAGAACAAGCAAGTTTTTCGCACATGTCAAGATCCAGGCCGTTGGCCAAAAGAACAGCCATGATGCTTCCCATGCTGCTTCCGGCCACACAGTCGACGGGAATACCCTCTTCTTTCAGGACTTTCAAAACGCCCAAATGGGCAAACCCCCTGGCCCCTCCCGAACTCAAAGCCAATCCGATTTTGGGTCTGGTCATCCCTTTCCCACCTTTCTTTCTCATCTGCATTTCCGAAACATTTGGACAAAGCGGTCTAATCCACCATCCCGTTGCGTAGACATGGTATTGATGCAGCTACTGTGAGGAGAGAATGCATATGAATCCAGCCCTTCTCCGAAGTCAATTAAAAACCGTTTTGCTGGCATCCGTCGCTTTATTCATCGCGGTGATCCTGGTCATGTACCCGGAGCAAGCCGTGAAATCATCATTAAGAGGATTACATATTTGGTGGGACGTCGTTTTTCCTGCATTGTTGCCGTTTTTTATCACGGCGGAAATGATGATGGGCTTCGGAGTGGTCCATTTTCTCGGCGTATTGTTGGAGCCTTTGATGCGCCCCATCTTCCGTGTTCCGGGTGCCGGTGCTTTTGTCATGGCCGTGGGCTTGATTTCCGGCAACCCCATGGGCGCCAAACTGACCGCCCGTTTAAGGGAACAAAATCTGGTTTCCAAAGAAGAGGGGGAGCGTTTGATATCCTTTACCAGCACCGCCGGACCTTTGTTTATTTTCGGAGCGGTGGCTGTTGGTTTTTTTGAAAATAAATCCGTCGGCTTGATCCTGGCCGTTGCCCACTACATCAGCGCATTTATCGTCGGATTTTCCATGCGCTTTTATGAAAAACAAGCCACGCCGACCCCTCCCCCCGGCATCAAGAAAGGGTTTATTTTGACCCGTGCCATGGCGGCAATGCACCGGGCCCGGATTCAAGACGGCCGGACACTGGGGCAACTCATCGGGCAATCCGTCACATCCGCCATTCAGACCTTGCTTTTAATCGGCGGGTTTATCATGATGTTTTCCGTGTTGACCCATCTGATCAACTATGTGGGGGTCACGGCACCGCTATTGAAAGGCATCTCCAATCTGTTGACCTTTTTTTCATTTCCGCCGGAACTGTCCGAATCCATTTTAGCCGGGTTGTTTGAAATCACCGTCGGTTCGCAAGTTGCCAGTTCCGTCGACCCGTCCGTCCCGATTCTTTATAAATTGGCCATTGTCAGCTTGATCATCGGATGGAACGGCCTTTCCATCCATGCCCAAATCGCCAGCATGATCAGCCGGACAGACATCCGGTATTATCCTTACTTTGCCGCCAAAATCCTGCACGGGTTCCTTGCGGCACTGATCACCATCATCATTTTTCCGTTTTTCAATTATTCTCTGCAAAATGACACAACCATTCTTTCCGTCTTTCACCCGGTCACCTCCCCAGTGGCTTTTTCCGTCTGGGGAATCTTACAGGGTTTTGCGGTCACCGTCACCCTGATTTGGTTTTTGGCGCTGGTTTATCAGGAAACGAAAGCCGTCGCCCAATCCTTCCGTTACAACAAAACCCGCTGATCCTGGTTTCAGCGGGCAAATTTTTCACTGAATTTTTTTCTGAGCGCTTTCTCCACGGTCCCGGGAACCAAATCTTTGACATCCGCCCCGTATCGGGCCACTTCTTTGACCATCGACGAGCTGATAAAGGAATGTTCGTTGCTTGTCATCAGAAAAAAGGTTTCAACCTTGTCGTTTAATTTTCGGTTGATGGAGGCAATCTGCAATTCATACTCAAAATCGGAAATCGCCCGAAGGCCGCGTAAGATGGCATGGGGATTTCTTTTTTTCAAGTAATCGACCAACAGGCCGTTAAAGCTGTCCACTTCGACATTGGAAAGATGCCGGGTCGCCTCCCGGATCATTTCCGTTCTTTCTTCTACTGAAAATAATGGATCTTTCGAAGAATTAATCAGGACAGCCACGATGATCTTGTCAAACACTTTTTTTCCGCGCTCAATGATATCCAAATGGCCATACGTAATCGGGTCAAAACTTCCCGGATATACTGCCACTTTCACTCGGCTCACCCCATTCGTATAAAGAAATCGATGTATCCCGGTAATTTAGCAAGCGATAACGTCGGAAAGCCCCTATCTCTTCCGGGGGAACGCATTCCGCCTCATGTTCGGCAACAATCAAGCCATCCCCTTTTAACAACCCGTGCTTGGAAATCTTTTCAATCGTGGGAGCCAGTAAATTTTTTTTATAAGGAGGATCCAAGAAAATATAATCGAATTGTAAACGGCGCTTTTTTAAAAGCGGCAACGCCCGTTGGACGTCATTCCGGTAAACCTCAACGGAATCGCTTAATTTGGAAGCACCGGCATTCATCCGGATCACATCACAGCTTGTCCGCGAAGAATCGATGAAAACGGCTTTATCCAATCCCCTGCTCAAAGCTTCCAGCCCCAATGCGCCGGTGCCCGCAAACAAATCCAGGGCCATGCCGCCATCAAAAAAAGGACCGATCACTTGAAACAAGGATTCTTTGACACGATCTGCCGTCGGGCGAACATGCTTGCCGGGAACCATTTTCAAACGGGTTCCTTTGGCTTTTCCAGCAATGATTCGCATATCATTTTACACCTGACTTTATGAATGGATTATGAATGCATTACGTTTCTTATCCTACCATAAAGAACCGGCAAAAGAAAATCTGTAAAAAACATTCAAAGAAGAGGTATGAACGCCCGAAAAATGGAAATCATAAATGATGACAGCATCTGCTGCGATGCTGTCAACCGCGGAGAAGACTTACGTTTCCCCAATAAGCTCTTCCTCCGGTTTCTCCTCTCCCATTGAAGACTTACGCATGGATGCGTAAGAAACATGGGGCTCGCTATTGAGGCGAGCCATTTTTTTTTTGCATGGAAACGATCCTATCTTTCTTCTTCGAAGTCTTTGCGTTCTGCCGGCTCATCTGCTTCCGGTTGCAAAAACAAATCCCCGAACAACCAGTCCTCTTCCCATTCGTTGACAGCCACCGGGGCTGCTTCTTCCGGCTTGGGATCATCCCAATTTTCTTCGACCTTCAGATTGTCAACTTTGTCGGAAGGGGCCTTCGCCTTGCGAATCGCTTTTTTCTTTGCCCGATTTCTTTTTCCCATCCTTCTCCTCCTTTCCACTCGGATTTCTCTATACGATATGACAACACCCCGGCATCCGTCTGATTGAAAGGCCCATGCTTTTTTACAAATAACGGCGGATCATGTTGGCTTCAACCGGAGTAATGACCCCTTCCATCACCATCGCATCCACAAAACGGTTGGATAATTCATGCCAACGCGGCGAACGTTGCAAACGGTCGATTTCCCGGGGGGTGAAGATCTGCCAGGGCAATTCCCGGGCAAAAGCCCAAAGCCCCATCTTGCCGTAAGATCTGCGAATTTGTTTGGCCTGTTTGATCAAGGATTTAATTTTTTGGGGAGAAACGGCATTTCTGCCGACTGTCCGGTTGATCTCCTCTGCCAGCTCCACATAAAAAGCGTCACGCTGATTCATAAAACACTCCTCCTGCCGTGATATCCACCACCTTTACCCGTCGGCGGATCGGTTTCGAACAATATATCTTATGTCTTCGGCAAGAAAAAGTTTGTGATAAAAAAACAAACCGGCCATCCATGACCGGTTTCAGACCTGTTTCAGTCAAAATTGACTTCCGTCAGGTTTTGTGCACACAGATATTCATATAAAGGTTTGGTTTCTTCCGAGGTCGCAAAATCATCGCGGCTGACATATTCCGCCGCATCGGCGCGGGCGTATTCCAAAACGGTCAAATCCTGGTTTAGATCCGCCACTTTAAAATCAGGAAGCCCGCTTTGCTTCACCCCCAAAAAATCGCCGGGCCCCCTCAGCATCAAATCGCGTCGGGAAATCTCAAATCCATCCGTGGTTTCGGTCATAATCCGCATCCGCTCATTGCCGGTTTCCGATTTGGGGTTGGCCACCAGAATACAGGTGGAAGCCCCCCCTCCCCGGCCCACACGGCCGCGCAACTGATGCAACTGAGCCAGCCCGAACCGGTCGGCATCATAAATCACCATGACGGTAGCATTGGGAACATTGACTCCGACTTCCACCACGGTGGTGGATACAAGAACCTGCACATCATTTTCGGCAAACGAACGCATCACTTCTTCTTTTTCCGCTGGCGACATGCGCCCGTGCAACAATCCGACCCGAAGGGGCGCCAACTCGGTCACAAGCTGTTCAAACACTTCTTGCGCATTTTCCAGGTCCAGTTTTTCCGATTCTTCGATCAGCGGGCAAATCACATAGGCTTGCCGCCCGTTTTGGCATTCTTTCCGGATAAAATTCACGATGCGCGGCCACAATTCTTTTTTTACCCAATACGTATCGACCGGTTGTCTTCCCTTTGGCATCTCATCGATCGTGGAAACATCCATTTCGCCAAACACTGTAATGGACAGCGTCCGCGGAATGGGCGTTGCCGTCATGTGCAACACATCCGGCACTTCCCCTTTTTCCCTGAACATCGCCCGCTGTTTCACCCCGAAACGGTGTTGCTCATCGGTAATAACCAAGCCCAATTTCCGGAATTCCACCACTTCCTGAATCAAAGCGTGGGTCCCCACGACCACATCCGCAAGCCCCATCTTGATTTGGCCTTGCGCCTCTCTTTTTTCCCGCGCCGTCATGCTTCCCGTCAGCGTAATCACATTTAACCCCCAAGGAGACAATAACCCCCGCAACGAAGAAGCGTGTTGCTCCGCCAAAATTTCGGTGGGCACCATGATTGCCCCCTGATACCCGCTCAAATAATTGGCATATAACGCGATGGCGGCCACAACCGTTTTTCCGGAACCGACATCCCCCTGCAGCAGGCGGTTCATCTGAACCGGTTCGCGGAGATCATTGAGAATTTCGCGTGTCACCCTTTGTTGGGCTCCGGTCAAGGGAAAGGAAAGTCCGGCGATGAATTGCTCCACTTTTTCATCCGGAAACGCATGCGCCAGCCCTTTTCCCTTCGTCCGGTGGATCCGGCGCAACCACATGATTTTTAATTCGTACAGAAACAGCTCTTCGTAAACCATGCGCCTCCGCGCCTGTCTCCCTTCTTCTTTTCCTTTGGGAAAATGCAGATAATACATGGCGGTGGCCCGCGGAATCAACCGGTACTTGTTCCTTAATGCATGCGGCAAAATCTCCCCGATCTCCTGTCCGTACGCTTGAAAGGCTGAATGAATCAATTTGCGGAGCCAGTTCACCTTGACTTTTCCGCTGACGGAGTAAACCGGTTCAAACCGGCCGGCATATTTTTCGATTTCCGACGGACTGATCCACGTGCGATCCGCTGTCAGTTGCATCCGGTTCCGGTCCCATTTTCCGGAGACGACAATCGTTTTGCCGGCTTGCAGTTTATCTTTTAAAAACGCCTGGTTAAACCAAACCACTTGGACGGGAATGCCTCGAACCAGGAGTTTCAGCGTCATTCTTGATTTTTTCTTTCCGTACCAACGAACACTTGGTTGCCCGTAAACTTGCCCTTCCACCGTGACCCGCTCTTCATGCCGGGCTTCAGACAAGTCGCTCAGTCGATAGTCTTCATAACGATATGGGAAATAGGACAATAAATCAGCGATCGAATGGATCCCCAACTCGGCAAGGGCTTCTTTTTTCTGTTTCCCCACTCCGGGAAGAACTTCCACGGAAATCTCTTTCAGTTTCTTCATTTTCCGGAATTCCCGAAAACCCGCTGTTCCAATGCCCTTCCCGTCGGAGTGTCCGCAAGCCCTCCCAGAGCCGTTTCCTTCAAGGCGGCCGGCATGGATTGGCCGATTTTGTACATGGCATCAATCACTTCGTCGGCAGGAATCACACTCTTCACTCCGGCCATCGCCATATCTGCCGCAACCAGCGCAATGGAAGCCCCCATGGCATTTCGTTTCACACAGGGCGCTTCCACCAAACCGGCAACCGGATCGCAAACCAGCCCCAACATGTTTTTTAACGCAATGGCAACCGCTTCTGCCGACATCGAAGGGGTTCCTCCGGCCATCTCCACCACAGCGGCGGCGGCCATGGCGGTCGCTGAACCCACTTCAGCCTGACATCCCCCGGCGGCTCCGGAAATACATGCATTATTGGCAATGCAAAATCCGATGGCCCCGGCTGTAAATAAAGCGCGAACCATCGTTTCCCGGTCCGATTGCAATTTGTCAGCCGCTGCATGAATGGCTCCGGGTAAAATCCCGCAAGCTCCGGCAGTTGGGGTTGCGACAATCGTTCCCATGGCGGCATTCACTTCGGACACGGCCGTGGCCTTTGAAACCGCATCCAAAACCGTGGTGCCGGATAAAAACACGCCTTTTTTCCGGTATTCCCGGATTTTTTTCGCATCGCCACCGGTAATGCCGCTGTGAGACCGAATTTCTTCCGTCAATCCCCGTTCGATCGCTTCTGTCATCACATCCAGATTTTTTCCCATTTCCTCCACGATCTCTGCCCGCGGACGATTCATCACTTCCTCCTCATGCCGGATCATCACTTCGGAGATCGGGATTTTCAGGGTTTGAGCCACTTCTGTCAATTCCCTCACGGTACGAAATCTCATCAACGAAACCCCCTTTTCATAGAAAACCGCCGTCATCTGTGAAGAAACGGCGGTGGTGAAACTATAAAACCGTTACAGCATGGATATCCTCCAAGTCGCGAATTTCCGCTTGCACCTTTTCGTCCACCGGTTGATCCGTCTCGATGGACATCAGTGCCTGCAAACCTTTTTCCTTGCGCGACACCTGCATAAATGCAATGTTAATTTGATGCTCGGCAAGGACACCGGCAACACGCGCGACCGCTCCGTATTTGTCTTGATGCAATACGAACAAAACCGGCCCGTTCCCTGACAGACGAAGTTCAAAACCATTTAATTCCACAATTTCCATTTTTCCGCCACCGATGGATACCCCGACGATTTCCAGACTTCCCGCTTCGTCCTCCAGCCGGATCCGGGCCGTGTTGGGATGGTCCGTGATTTCATCGGATTCATGAAAGCGGATTGTTATGCCTTCTTGTTCGGCGATTTGAAGCGCATGCACCATCCGCTTGTCAAAAGTGTCAAAATCGAGCAATCCGCCTGCCAAAGCGACATCCGTCCCGTGGCCGCGGTAAGTTTTGGCGAAGGAGCCGTACAATGTAATCTCTGCCCGGCTCGGTTTTCGTCCGAAAATGGTCCGTGCCGCTCTGCCGATACGGACTGCACCTGCCGTATGGGAACTGGACGGCCCGATCATCACCGGGCCGATAATATCAAAAACCGTCCGATATTTCATAAACTCCACCTCTTCAGACTGCTTTCCCGGCTCACAGCCGGTCCAGGGGCACAATGATGCAGCCGATGGTTCCGGGCCCGGCATGTGTCCCCACGGCAGGCCCGATATCCACTACATGTTGTTCCCGGATGTCAAACAGTTCCTGAGCCCGTGCCATCCATTGTTCCGCTTGCTCTCTTTTGGCTGCATGGATCACCGCCAAGGCAACCGGACGGCCCGACGCTTTCTTTTTCAAACCGTCAAACACTTTTTGGACCGCCTTTTTATTTCCCCGCGCCTTATCAACAGCTTCCACTTCCCCGTCATCATTGACAGTAATGATGGGCTTGATGTTTAACAAGGTACCGACAAAGGCAGCCGCTTTTCCGATCCGGCCGCCTTTATGCAAATATTCCAGGGTATCGACCAAAGCAAGCAATTTTTGTTCCTGCCGGATCTTCATCGCCATGGACAACAGTTCCGAAAACGGCTTGCCTTCTTTGGCGGCACGCGCCACCAGAACGACAATCACCCCCAAACAGTAGGTGACGGTTTTGGTGTCAACCACTTCTATTTTGACATCGGGATATTCTTCCTCCACCATTGATTTTGCCAGCAAAGCAGATTGATAAGTCCCGCTCATTCTCGATGAAATATGAAAAGATATGATTTCTTTGGCCCCGTCAAAAACGGCTCGTTTAAACGCGCTGACAATATCCAGCGGAGAAGGTTGTGAAGTGGTTGGCAATTGATCCGTCCGGCTCATTTTCAGATAAAACTCATCCGGAGTGATGTTGATTCCGTCCTGATAAGATTCCCCATCCAAATGCACATTGATCGGGATGACCGTGATGTCCAATTCTTTTGCAAGTGACTTGGGAATATCTGCCGTACTGTCTGTAATGATTTTAACGTTCCCCATTTGATCCTCCCCTTACTCAACCGCAAACAAGTAGTAATAAACCGGCTGACCGCCGTCATACAATTCGATTTCCACATCGGGATATTGATCTTCCAAGGTTTGCACCAGGTCTTGTGCCTCAGCTTCTTCCAACGCTTCTCCATAGAAGATCGTCACAATGTCCGTGTCCTCTTCAATCATGTCAGCCAGCAAAGCCAAGGACGTTTGCTTTAAGTCCTTGTCGACGACTTCGATTTTGCCTTCCAGGATGCCAAGATAATTTCCTTGCTCAATCTGATACCCATCCACTTGGGAATCACGTACAGCCACGGTGATTTCGCCCGATTTCACTTCTTGGAAAGCTTCCGTCATATTCTCCTTGTTTTCTTCAGGCGAAACGGTTGCATCAAAAGACAACAACGCTGCCATCCCCTGCGGAATCGTGCGTGTCGGCAAAACATGCACCGGCTGGCCCACCACTTCTCCCACTTGTTCTGCGGTTAAAATAATATTTTTATTATTCGGGAGGATAATCACATGCTCTGCATGGAGTTGTTCCACGGCACGAACCAAATCCTCCGTGCTCGGATTCATTGTTTGGCCGCCTTCAATCACCACATCCGCGCCCATCGAACGGAAAATGTCCGCAATTCCTTTCCCGGACGCGACGGCCACAATGCCATATGGAGTCTTTTCAGCCGGCTTTTCTTCCGCTTTGGCCTTCGGTGCCGGTGTTTTGTTGACCACATCGTCATATTGCTCGCGCATATTTTCAATTTTGATTTTTTTCAGGTCGCCGAATTTCATTGCAAAGTTCAGCACGTCTCCGGGATATTCGGCGTGAATGTGGACTTTCACCAGCTCGTCATCGGAGACGACCAAGATGGAATCCCCAAATTGCTCCAATGCCCGTCGGAATTCCGCCTCCTCAAAGACTTCGGTTTCCCGGCGGTCCGTCATCAGGTTCACCATAAATTCGGTGCAATATCCGAACTGAATGTCAGCCGGATCCAATTTGGACTGCGCCGACTCATGAGCCAGATCCGATATGGACGACAGATCATCCGGGAGGACTTCGGAAGCATCGTCCTCTTCCCCTCTCAAGGCGGCAAGCATTCCCTCATAAATATAGACCAAGCCTTGTCCACCGGCATCCACCACCCCGGCTTGCCTTAACACGGGCAAGAACTCCGGGGTCTTTGATAACGCTTTTTTTGCTTCGGTTAAAACGGTATTCATCACAACGGACGGATCATCGGCCGCAAGCGCCTGTTTCTTTCCAGCCTCTGCCGCTTCGCGCGCCACGGTCAGAATGGTTCCTTCCACCGGCTTGATCACTGCTTTGTAAGCCGTATCGACCCCTCGCTGAAACGCATCGGCCAGCTGGTGAGACGAAATAAACTCCTTATCCGCCACTGCTTTGGAAAAACCACGAAATAGCTGAGAAAGAATCACGCCGGAGTTTCCTCGTGCTCCCATTAACAAACCTTTTGCGAGCGCTTGCGCCAATTCCCCAACGGTCCCGGCGGTTGCAGAAGCTTTTTCCATCTCTTTGACACCGGAACTGATGGTTAAACTCATGTTGGTTCCCGTATCACCGTCAGGCACGGGGAAGACGTTTAATGCATTCACTTTTTCTGCGTTTTTGTTGAGTGCCCTGGCACCCGCCCGCATCATCTGTAAAAACTGTGATGTATGGATTTGTTGCTTTGTCACAATGCTCCTCCTTACTCTTCATTCACCAGTCGAACACCTTGTACAAAGATGTTCACTTTATTGGCTTTGACTCCAATAATTTCACTGAGCGTGTATTTCACTTTTGACTGCACATTACTCGCCACTTCCGAAATTTTGGTGCCGTAGCCGACAATGATGTACAGATCGATCACAATCTCGCCGTTTTCTTCACGGACTTCGATTCCCTTACTCAAGTTCTCTTTTCGCAATAATTCCGTAATCCCGTCTTTCAATTGACTGCGTGATGCCATGCCGACCAATCCGTAACAATCCATTGCCGCGATCCCGGCAACCGTGGCAATCACATCATTGGTCACTTCAATCTGTCCAAGTTGTGTGGCTATTTCAACGCTCATTTTGATTCCTCCCAAATGAGGTACTTATTCCAGCTAGGTCAATTGTACAATATTAACATAACGAATAAAAGAGCAATAATATTCATCATACTGAACCTGTCAACTCCTTGCAAGCAGCGGGGAGGTATGCTAAAATGACCAGGTGTTTAGTCCATAAAGTTACCGGTTGGTAACGTTTCATCGGTTGGAACGAGTGAGAAACAGGAGGTGTCGACATGGCTCGTCGTTGTTTTGTAACCGGAAAACAAGGGCATGCTGGAAATAAAGTAAGCCATTCTCACCGCAAAACGCGGAGAAAATGGGGCGCCAATGTCCAAAAAGTCCGCATTCTTGTAGACGGAAAACCAAAGCGCGTGTACGTAAGCACCCGCGCATTGAAATCCGGCAAGGTTACCCGTGTATAATGCCAGGAAAAAAGCACCGTGAAGAGGTGCTTTTTTTGTGGTTTCTTTTTTTATTGCGGATCTTTTTTAAAAGCGGCCAGGATAACTTTTACCATCCCGCCCAAAAACTTCGGCAATTTAAACGTGTAAAATTTCACCAGGATCACCCCTCATTTCAACAATTCACCAGGATCGACAAAAGGAAGAATACCCTATTTTTCAACTTATTTATATTCTATAGATGAGAATGTGTACCTAGAACCTCCGGAAAAATCCTGAAAGACGAGCCTGAATTTTTCTTCCCGAAACAAGAAAAACCTGCGGCACACCGCAGGTTTTGTTTATTCCCGGCTTTCGACCACCAAACAAATCCCTTTTTCAACCGAAACGAAAGCCGGCACTTTCACCAACTCATTGCTGATCCCCCGGGTTCGTCCCCGGTACAACGTTTCCTTTTTGAGCGGATATTTCAATCCGTCCGTCTCAATCCCGGTCACTTTCCGGGAAACCGGAAGCAACGAAACATATTGAAAATCTTTGCTGTCTATCCTCATCTTTCCCGGTCCCGAAAGCAACCGCAACCGGTTCGCAGGATGAAGCATGGTTGCATTTTTGCCCTCTTCCTTTAACCATTCCAACAATCCGATGTTGGCCAGCATATGGTCCGCCCGGTCTCCGCCCAGCGCTCCCAGGATCAAAATTTCGTTCGGTTTTTGCCGGATGGCGCAAAGGAGAGCAAAATGTAAATCGGTCACTTCTTTTTCGGCGGGAAGCGGAATAACCCGCACTCCCTTTTGCTTCAACGTTTCGATATAGCCAATGCCCGTGGTGTCAAAATCCCCCACGGCAATATCCGGAACCAATCCGTGTGCTTCCAGGCTCATGGCCCCTGCATCCGCCGTAATAATCAGATCCGTTTCCGGACGAATGAGTCCCGCCTCAAAACGGGTAAAATCACCGCCGGCAATCACAACCACCCTGTTTTTTTCCAATCTCTTCACCATCTATCCCTGTCTTCTGATCAGTTGCGGCGCCGACCGGCAAATTCCCGCCATGATGAGGAAGGTCAGGATCACTTCCGGCAAAATGTACGACAGGTTATACACCAGCGAATACAGATAGACGGATTGGCCGGCGGGAGTGAATGCTTTGAAAAAAATAACCCCGGACAGGAAATGGGCCGTCAGCCGCAATCCGCCGGACAAGAGAAGTCCCAAAGAAAGGAAGAGCAATGGCCTTTTCGCTGCTTCACCCATCCGGACCCATCCGGCAACCCCCAAGGCCCCGAAAGCAAGCGGGTAGTCCAGAACGGCCTGAGCCGGATGAATCACAGTGCCTCCCAACATCCATAACAACAACCCGGTGATTCCTCCGCAAATGACCCCCGCTTTGGCCCCGCGGCGAAAAGCCACTGCCGCAATCGGAACCATGGAAAAGGTCACCGAACCACCGTTGGGCCATAAATGAAACGGAATCATCAACTTATGAAGTACTATGGCAATTGCAGCCATCATTGCGATTTCAATCATTGTGACCAGTTTTTTGCCCGCCATTTTCTCCACCTTTTTGTTTATTTTTCAGCCGCCTGCCGGATGGCTTTGATCGCCTCTGCCCGCTTCTTCTGTCCGAAGATTGCCGAACCTGCCACCAACACATTGGCTCCGTACTCCACCGCCAAGCGGGCCGTTTCCGGCTGAATGCCGCCATCCACTTCGATATCCACATGCATCCGGCCCTGCTCGTCCAACATTTTCCGGACCTCCCGGATTTTCGGCAACACATTTTGAATAAACCGTTGTCCGCCGAACCCCGGATTCACCGTCATCAATAAAACCAGATCCACCTCCGGCAAAACCGGTTCCAGCATTTGCACGGGCGTTGCCGGATTAATCACCACGCCGGCCTTCACTCCCCGTTCTTTCACATAAGAAACCGTCCGGTGCAAATGCCGGCAGGCCTCTTGATGAACGGAGATCAAATCGGCCCCGGCTTTGACAAAATCGTCAATATACCGGTCCGGCTCTTCGATCATTAAATGGACATCCAAGGGCAAACCGGTATGGGGGCGGATCGCTTCGACAACCAGTGGCCCCATCGTGATATTCGGCACAAAATGCCCATCCATCACATCCACATGGATCCAGTCGGCTCCGCCTTTTTCCACTTCCTGAATCTCCTTTTTCAAATTGGCAAAGTCCGCGGACAATATCGAGGGGGCAATCTTAATCATCAGGTATATCTCCTTTCCAATGCCTCTTTAATCTCTGTCAAAAACTGTGTATAGTGCTGATACCGCTTTTCGTCCATCTGTCCCTGACGGAGCGCTTCTTTGACCGCACAATCCGGTTCATTGATGTGCAGGCAACCTCGAAACCGGCATTCCGGAGCGCGCTGGCGGATCTCGGGAAAACAATCCCCCAGCTCAGCCGGTTCCATGCCTTTGAAATGGAGTTGGCTAAAACCGGGCGTATCCGCCACTTGACCTCCTTCCGGCAAAGAAAGCAGCTCCACTTGCCGGGTAGTATGGCGCCCACGCCCGATTTTGTCACTCACCTTCCCGGTTTCAAGCTTTTGCCCGGGCAGCAATTCATTTAACAGAGAACTCTTTCCGACACCGGATTGACCGGCGAAAACGGAGACTTTTCCTTTGAGGTGTTGTTTCAGTTCATCAATTCCTTCTCCGGTTTTGATGCTCGTCTCAATAACGGGATAACCTGCCGGTTCATATACCGACCGGATTTTTTCAATTTCTTGTTCATTTTTCACCAAGTCTTTTTTAGTCAAAACAATAACCATCTTCAACCCTTCGCGTTCCCCGTGAACCAGGAAACGGTCCAGCGGCATGGGCTGAAAACGGGGACGTTTGAGGGAACCCACCACAATCGCTTGATCCACATTGGCGATCGGCGGACGGACTAATTCAGAAGAACGGGGTTGAACGGAGGTCACCACGCCTTCGTCCAACCCCGTTTGTTCGATTTCCACCAAATCGCCAACCAGCGGAGTCAGCTTTTTCTTTTCAAATTTAAAAACGCCACGCGCCCGGCATTGAATCACTTTCCCTTCATCCGTGCGCACGTAGTAAAACCCGCTGATTGCTTTTACGATTTGTCCAAAGGGCATCGGAGACCTCCTTTTTCCATCATCATTTACCAAGAATCAATTTTTCTGCATTCAGGCATTGTCTTGATATAAGTGAATGCTTTCACAGTGGCCCCTTTTTCGATCGGCGTGCCCGGTTTGGGATCCTGATCATACACTTGTGCATGATCAGCCGGTTTCCCGCCGGAATCAGGGCATCTCCAAAGCTCAAAGTTAAAATCACTGGCATTTTTATACTGACGAAGTGCCGATTCATACTTACCTAAAAAATTTGGAACCGTCACATCGCCAGCGCCCACTTTCACCTTAAACACTGTCGAAGAATCAATCTTATCTCCGGCTTTTGGTTCTTGCTCCACAATTTTATTTAAATCTCCGGATACGTAAGAAACCTGAGCCTCTGGCAGACCGTGCTCTTTAATAAAAGCATTCAATTCATCCAATGTTTCAAAATCATCGGCCACCAATTGCTCCTGATGTTTACCGGCCGAATCACTTCCATCCCCGGTAAACAGTCCCCAAACGGTGGTAAAGCCCCAGATGCTCAACATGACGATGACTGCAATGGTAAAGAGGCCAAATAACAGCTTTTGCCACCAGGGCAACTTGGCTTGCACATTTTCGAGCCAGACAACCGTCCGTTGCAGGACCGTTTTTTCTTTGTCACCGGAAACATTCTTCAGCCGCTCCAGATTGGTCAGCGTGCGCTCCCCGAGCCCTTGCGTTTGGCCCTTTTGCGGGGACGGTTCTTTTTTGCCGGAGCGAATCTCCGGACGCTGTACCGGCGACTCATATTGTTCGTCATTGTTCGACGATTCTTCATTCAACGGAATCGTCTGGAACATTTCCTGTCCTTGATTCCGTTGGTGATTCATCCAATTGGCTTCCATATGAGGCGTCAATTGGACCGCATACTGGATGCTTTTCATCATGTCACGGGCTGATTCGAACCGGTCTTCCGGATTTTTGCTCAAGGCCCGCATGACGATTTCCGCAACATTATCCGGAATATTCGAGTTATATTTCCGGGGGTCTTCAGGTGTTTCCTGTAAATGTTTCAATGCAATGCTGATGGCTGAATCCCCGTCAAACGGAATTCTTCCGGTCAACATTTCATACAATACGATTCCCAACGAATATAAGTCCGATTTTTCGCCAATCACCCCGCCCCGGGCTTGTTCCGGTGAAAAGTAATGAACCGACCCCATCACCGATCCTTGTTGGGTGATCGTGGACGAGCTGGCGGCACGGGCAATTCCGAAGTCTGTCACTTTGGCGCGCCCGTTGGGACCGAGCAAAATATTGTGGGGCTTGATGTCCCGGTGCACAATCTGATTCTCATGGGCATGGGCCAATCCGTCACAAATCTGAACGGCAATCGTTGCCGCTTCCTGAACGGGCAGTGGACCGCGCTCCTGAATGTACTGCTTCAAGGTCGGACCTTCCACCAATTCCATCACGATGTAATGCGTAAAGTGATCGCGCCCCACATCATAAACATTGACAATATTGGGGTGAGACAAACTTGCAGCAGCCTGGGCTTCCCGGCTGAATCGACGTATAAATTCCGAATCATTACTGAGGGATTCACTCAGAACCTTGATGGCGACATATCTGTTTAAAAGCACATCTTTTGCTTTGTATACAACGGCCATCCCTCCGCCGCCGACGCGGCTGACGATTTCATAACGTCCCCCCAGCTTCTTCCCTTCCATCTGCATGGTCACCTCGTTCCTCCTTGCACCCGATTAAGATGTCGCTGACCTTCCTGTATGCCTTAGTAAGATAAGGGAAATATTATCTGTTCCGCCGGCGTCCAACGCCATTTTTATTAACTGATCCGCTTTCTCATCCAAGGACATGGTTCTGGAAGATAAGACAAGCCCGATTTCCCTCTCGCTAACCATTGTAGTCAGTCCGTCTGAGCAAAGGAGCAACGTGTCTCCCTGATTCCACGGTGTATTGATCAAATCCACTTCCACTTCTTCACTGGTTCCGACTGCCCGGACGATCATATTGCGTTGCGGATGATTCGCCGCTTCTTCTTCGGTGATTTGCCCATGTTTTTTCAAAAGATTGACATAGGAATGATCTTCGGTCAATTGATAGAGCCCGCCATTATGCAGCATATATGCCCGGCTGTCCCCAACATGGGCCAAGACAACTTCTTTGGTGTCCACAATGGATGCGATCACCGTTGTACCCATCCCTTTATATTGGTTATTCTCAGCTGCCATATTATATACGGTTTCGTTCGCTTTTCCTACTGCATGAAGAAGTAAGTCACTTTTTTCATCCGTAGATATATCCAAGGGTTGGGCTGAGACCACCTGTTCAATGGTTTCCACGGTTTTGCTGCTGGCTACGTCTCCAGCTTGATGCCCGCCCATTCCATCCGCAACAATGGCAATCACAGCCCCGGATTTGGTCACAATCAGACCTGTGCTGTCTTCGTTCAGATCACGCACACGTCCGATGTCTGTGCGCCGAGCTAGCTCCATTCCGGTTACCCCTTTCCCTTTCAGTTTCCCTTGGTTGAAATGCAATAAAGAGGAAATGACGTTTCTCAACCTTCGCGTTTTCCTCGGGAATCGATTGCATGCCGCCCGAAAAATTCTTCATTTTGACTGGTTGTGTTTGGCCCGCAATTGTCCGCATGCCGCATCAATGTCATGTCCTTGTTCTCTGCGGATGGTTGTATTGATATGATATGAGTCCAAAATCCGTTTAAACTCAAAAATTTGTTCCCGCGGCGTCCGGGTGTAATTGCGTTCCGGAACGTAGTTAACCGGAATCAAATTGACCAGACAATTTTTCCCTTGAAGCAGTTGCCCCAGTTCGTGGGCATGTTCATCCTGGTCGTTTTTCCCGCCGATCAAGGCGTATTCAAAAGTGAGTCGGCGTCCGGTCTCATTGATGTAGTACCAACACGCTTCCAAAAGTTCAGCGAGCGGGTACTTCCGGCTGATGGGCATCAATTTCTTGCGCAATTCCTGATTGGGCGCATGCAGAGAAATGGCCAAACCCACTTGCCAATTTTCATCGGCAAACCGATAAATATTTGGCACCACTCCACTGGTGGAAACGGTAATATGTCTTTGCCCGATATTTAAACCATGCGAATCATTGATCGTGCGAACAAAACGCATGGTGGCATCGTAGTTTTCAAAAGGCTCACCGGAACCCATGACAACAACCGATTTTACTCTTTCATTCGTTTGGTCCAAATATTTTTGAGTCATCATCACTTGCGCGACAATTTCACCACTGGAAAGGTTCCGTTTCAATCCGCCCAGTGTGGATGCACAAAACGTACATCCCAACCGGCAACCCACTTGGGTTGTCACACAAACGCTGATTCCGTAATTGTGCCGCATGACCACGGTCTCAATGGCATGTTGGTCATGCAAACCAAACAAGAATTTCACCGTACCGTCTTTGGAAACCTGGCGGGTGATGATTTGAAGCGGTGCCAGATGAAAATGCTCCTCCAAGGTTTCCCTCAACGTTTTGGGAAGATTCGTCATCTCCCGGAATGAATCAACGCGTTTCACATAAAGCCAATCCATCACCTGTTTGGCCCGGAATGCCGGTTGATTCCTTTCTTTCATCCATTCCATCCACATTTCATAAGTCAAATCGTATGCAAAAGGTTTCATAAATGATCTCACCAATTCCTAACTAGCCATCCATCTTGAACAGGGAACGCCTGTTCAAAACTTTTCTTATTATATCATAGTCCTAATGAAAGAAAAGGGACAGCTCGTGAAGATTTTTGTGTCCTTTCTGACAGATATTGCGGCTTCTCCTCCCCCCTGTGTCACTTCGACTCCAACCCGGCTCTTCGCAAGTCCACGTCATAATGGATGCGGATCGGTATTTTGGAAAAGTCTTTTTCCCAGTTCAACCGGTGATACAGTTTCGGGTAGTATGCATTCACAAATTTGCCGAAGGCAAAGATATCTGTATTGTACTCTTTTTGGGCCAGATCAATCAGCTTTTTCGCAGATTTATCATATTCATGTTGAACCATATTACTGAGCATCTGGTATTTTTGCGGTTGATCCAGCTTATACGAAGTACACTCTTTGACGGTAATTTCTCCTTCCACGCTCACGTTCACATCGATCGCCGGTTCCTTGTCCGAAATGTGAATTTTGCTGGAGGATGATTTGGGGTAAAACACAATTTGCCCTTTCTGTTGTTGGGGGCAATCGATCATCACCGGCCATCCGGGTTTGTGTTCCCGGACATTTAGCAATGCATTGACCAAAGGCGGTTTCAAAACCCCGAGCAGGCGGTCATCTTTAAAAATGCCGATTCCGTTCCAAACATAGCGGTTATCGGAGACGCGGAAAACATTCAAGATCGGTGCCCGTTTGGCCGGATTGGACAATTCCTCAAAAAACTCCCCCAAAACCATCGACGGAAAACGCCCATTTTTGATTCCGGTTTCGATCGATTCCCGCAAATAATCAATGGGAATTTCTTCGAGACGAACCTGAACGTCCAAGGCATTCTTCGCCTCGCCTTGAATGATCACCGGCCACAAATGGCGCCGGATTTGTTGATTTCGCCTCAATCCTTCAATCAAATCCCTGGTCCCGTTTTTCGCCAACTCCTCACCGATCAACAAAATTTGAGTGTGTCCCGTAAACAAAGGGAAATTGGTTTCATTCTCGATTTGCATGAATGCTTCCTGGAGGGTGCGTCCTTCCTCCGAAAATAATTCGACAGCTCCGGCTCCTCCGCCTCCACCCCCATCGTCTTCACCGCCACCGCCGCCGACGGTTTTGCGGGGGTTCGGGATTTGGATTGACACTTTATGCCCCAACGGGCTTTGATCCACCGCCAATGCCACCACAACGGCCCGTTTTTCAATTTCGATCGCATCCCAACATCCGCTGGTCAACAGCAGTGAGAATACTGAAAGAATGATCACCCATCTTTTTCTTTGGAGAAGATTAAATTTCATCGCGAACTTCTCCTTTCTTTTTGCGAATCACGGCAACCAACAACAAAACCACCGGAATGATGACGGAAATGACGGCATCATAAAGCCCGATCCGATCGGCATAAATCCCCACTTCCTGTGTATTCTCCGGAATCAATGCCAAGTACAAAAAAACCGGGACGGCGAGAAAAGCAATCCAGCGGCGGTACCGTTCGGAGAGGCGAAAATACTCGATGATGATTTGAACCAAAGCCGAAAACAAATTGACCACCGATGTATAACCCGCAACCAGCCAAATTGATAAAATGGCGGATTCGATCCGCTCAAATAAAATGTCTTCCATCTTGACCACTTTGGCCACTTCCAAGACGGGGAACATCAAATTATTCACCTCGTCAATTCCAAAAACACTTAAGGAAATGGCACACAAGTACCAATACGAAATGGTGATGGCGAGGATGGAAATCATATTTGCTTTTTTCATTTTCTCCGGTTGTTGATAAAACCCGGAAAAAATCATCACCACTTGAAATCCGGCAAAAGCAAAAGCGCCTCCCATCAACGCTTTCGGCAAGACCATCGGATCCAGTTGAAAGAGTGGCAGAATGTTGGTGATTTCCCCGCTTTGAAACAAGGCATATATCATGGACAAAAAAGGGATCAACGTGATCGGGAACAAAAACTCGTTCAATTTGGCAATCACTCCGAGATCACTTCCCGCACCAATAGCCGCCGCCAAAAGAAAAATAAGCATCACGGCTTCCACGGGGGTGCGCGGCAACATGGTCGTCACGACGGTTTCCCCAAAAATGCGCACGACTGACGCCGTCCCCATGACAAAAAAAAGTGCCACCATCAACAAAAAGGGAAAACTGATGACATATCCGACCCACTTTCTTTTTCGGGATCCCAAAATGTAAGGGGCAAACTGCACCAGTGTCATTCCGGGAAACCGCTGACAAAGTCTGGTTATCAAATACACTAGGATCGCCACGACCACCCCGGACAAAAGGATCACCCAAATCATATCGTTTCCGGCCGATTCCCCGACCGACCTTGGCAAACTCAAGACACCGGCTCCAAAAATGGTTGAATAAAGAAGCGTGAAAGCCTGATAGGAAGTGATGACTTGTTTGGATGCGGTTTTACGATCCATCTTTGGTCCCTCCCTCTTTCAAGCGGATTTTATTATGTGTCTGATAGATGGTCGGTCGTTTTTTCATCCACGGCCACGGGATGCGGATCAGGGAGTCTCTGAGATCCCTCAAATTCAAGGGGGCAAACGGAGACATGTACGGAACGCCAAAAGACCGGAGCTGGACCAGATGCAAAAGCAAAAGCATCAATCCGATCATGATGCCAAATAACCCGAACATCGCTGCGACGATCATGAACGGAAAGCGAAGCAGACGGATCGAAATGGCTGCGTTGTAATTGGGATTGGCGTACGAACTGATTGTCGTCAAACCGACCACAATCACAAAGGCGGGGGAAACCAATCCGGCGGTCACCGCCGCGTTTCCAATGACCAGCGCCCCGACAATCCCGATGGTCGGCCCGATTGGTCCCGGGAGGCGAATGCTTGCTTCCCGCAAAATTTCCACACTGATTTCCATGATCAATGCCTCCACAATCGCCGAAAACGGCACGGTGGCCCGCCCCGCAGCCATCGCAAGCATCAGGTCGGAAGGGATCATTTCGGGATGAAACGAAATGAAAGCAATGTAAAGCGCCGGCAACAATAATGCGATAAACAAACTGAGCAAACGGATAAGCCTCAGGAACGTCGATATCAAATAACGTTCGTAATAATCCTCCGGACTGTTGTAAAACTGGCTGAATACCGCCGGGGCAATCAGCGCTTGGGGGGCTCCGTCCACCAGCACGGCCACTTTCCCTTCCAACAAATGCGAGACGACCGTGTCCGGCCTTTCCGTGTTTTGTAACAGCGGAAACGGCGTCCACATTTGATCCTGAATCATCTCTTCAATATAACCAGCTTCCAAAATCCCGTCGATTTTGATGCGTTTGATCCGCTCTTCCACTTCTTGCACGATGTATTTTTCGCTGATCTCTTCAATATACAAGACGGCAACCGTCGTCTTTGTCCTTTTTCCCACCGGGATATACTTCACACGCAAGGATGGATCCCGCAGACGATGGCGGATCATGGACAAACTGAAATTCAGGGTTTCACTCAATCCTTCACGGGGCCCTCGCACCACTTGTTCCGCCCGTGGTTCATCGACACCCCGGGTGGCCCAACCTTTCGAGCCGACAATCAACCCTTTTTCGGAACCATCCACCAATAAAACGGTGTCCCCTCCCAACACACCTTCCAAGACTTTTCTCATCTGATCGACTTCTTCCGTCTCTCCGGCCTCCACTTCGTTGACAACCGCTTTCCACGGATCCGACAACTCTGCCCCGGTTTTTTCCAGCTTGATCAGTGGCCGGATTAAAAAATTTTGGATCAACTCTTTATTGATTAACTCATCAAAAAAGATCACGGCCGCTTTCTTCCGGGGTTGGTCAATCGTGAATTCGCGAATCACCAAATCTGAAGAATCACCCAGAACATTTTTGATAAATTCCAAGTTTTGGTCCAAATCCGGATAGACGGGTGTTTCCTCTTTTACTGCTTTATTTAATTGTTGCTCATTATGTTCTTCCAACTTCTGTTTCTTTTTGCATTCCCTTTTTAAGAAACGATTCGGTCTTCTCATCAAGCATCACCATCCATAACTTCCCACCAAGCCCGGGAAATCATGCATCGTGGATTGAAATAAAAAATCAGCGGGATGTTGTTCCCGCTGATTCATGGCACATGGGCGCACTCCACCCTGAACATATTATCAATGTTTGATCATCCGTGAAATAAAAAAACCATCACTTAAAAAATCGTGCGGCAGGATTTGAATCCAACCGTCCCCCGAATGGACCCGGTTTTTCAACGGGTCCGGCAATTTTTCCTTCCAGGTGTTGTCACCGGAAAAATCCGGATGCCTTTTTAAAAAGGACTCTACCTGCTCCCAATTTTCACGCGATTCCCATGTGCAGGTGCTGTACACGAGAACCCCGCCCGGTTTCAATAACGGGGCGGCCGCATCCAGCAACTCTTTTTGCAATTGTGCCAACGCCTCAATATTTTCCGCTTCTTTGCCCCATTTTAAATCCGGTTTGCGACGGATCACTCCCAATCCGGAACAGGGGGCATCGAGCAAAATGGCATCAAACGTATGCGGTTGAAAGGGTCCGGGCAGGTTCCGCCCGTCCAGTTGCCGGACGGAAATAATATCAATTCCAAGTCGCGAAGCATTGGACCGGATCAGGGAAAGTTTGTGGTCATGGACATCACAGGCCACAATGTGTCCCTGATTCCCCATCAATTCCGCCAAATGCGTCGTTTTCCCTCCGGGAGCCGCGCAGACATCCAACACCTTCATTCCGGGTGCCGGCGCCAAAACTCGCGCCACCAACATCGAGCTTTCATCTTGAATGGTGCAATACCCTTCCCGGAACCACGGGGTGAACGCCGGGTTTCCACCGCCTGAAATCGTGACCCCTTCCGGTGCGATTCCGGATGCCTCTGCCTGGCCGGTTCCGGTTGCATTCCACTCTTTGATGAATACATCCGGATCCATCTTCAGCCTGTTCACCCGGACACTCACCCGGGGGGGATGGTGATTGGAAAGCAATGCCGCTTTCGTTTCTTCCTCCCCGTATGCCTGTTCCATCCGTTCGATTATCCACTCGGGATGGGAATACGAAACCGCTTTTTCCGCCAGGGTTTGCGGATTCTTTTTCGGTGTCAACCGGTGCCGGTTCCTTAAAAAAGAACGCAACACCCCGTTGACCAGGCCGCTGATGCCCCGGTGCCCCCTCTTTTTGCTGATTTGCACCGTTTCGTAAATCGCCGCCCGCTCCGGAATCTTATCCAGATAAAGCAATTGATAAATCCCGAGCCGCAACAATTGGCGGACCCAGAGTTCCAAAGAGCCGACACCTTTTTTCACCAACTGGTTCAAAATCCAATCCAGTGTGTTTTTCCGTTGGATCGTTCCATAAACCAGTTCAGTCACCAGGCGCTTGTCCTTCTCATTCAACGGGGACGCTTGCAGCGCCTGATTCAAAAGCAAATTGCTGTATGCTTGTCTTTCTTCCCATTTCTCCAAAATGGAAAGAGCGGTTTCCCGGGCATTGACCTCCCTTTGTTTAGTCACCGAACCGATCTCCTGCCTTCATCTGCCGGCCGTTGATAAATTGCCTGGCCGGCATGGGTTTTTTTCCGGAAGGCTGTACCTCCGTCAATCGCAGCAATCCTTTGCCGGTGGCCACCACAATGCCATTGTTATCAAGCCGGATTACCGTGCCGGGCTCGCCTTGGGTTTCTTCATTCACCACCGAAGCCTTCCAAATTTTAAACGGTTTTCCCTTCCACAATGTATAGGCCACCGGCCACGGGCACAAGCCGCGGATTTGACAATCCAGTTCCTGAGCAGTTCGTTCCCAGTCGATTTTTTCATCTTCGCGGGTGATATTGGGGGCAAAAGTCGCCTGCTCATCATCTTGAGGAACGGCCTGCACCGTGCCGTCCAGAATGGAAGGAAGAACTTCTTTTAATAATTCTGCGCCAAGATTTGCCAATTTATCATGCATGGTCCCCACATTATCCCCGGAGGTGATCGGAATCGCCCGTTGCAAGAGCATGTCCCCGGCATCCAGCGCTTTGACCATGTACATGATCGTCACCCCGGTTTCCTTTTCCCCGTTGATAATGGCATGGTGGATCGGAGCCCCTCCCCGGTATTTGGGCAACAACGAGGCATGAACATTGATGCATCCGTATTTGGGGGCATTTAAAACCGGCTCCGGCAAAATTTGTCCGTATGCCGCGGTCACAATCAAGTCCGGCTGAAGTTCCAAAACCTGACGGATGGCTTCTTCTGATCTCAATTTTTGCGGCTGGAACACCGGCAGATCATGTTTTATGGCTTCCACCTTGACCGGGGGCGGCGTTAACACTTTTTTTCTGCCTTTGGGGCGGTCCGGCTGGGTCACCACCCCGATCACTTCCACCTGATCCTTCTCTTCCAGCAACAAACGCAAAGAGGGCACAGCAAAATCCGGCGTGCCCATAAATAACACTCTGGCTTTGCTCAATCCAATTCCTCCTCCGGACGGAATACGCGGTCAGCAATATCAATAAACAATACACCGTTTAAATGATCCACTTCGTGTTGCAATGCCCGGGCCAAATAACCTTCCGCCTCGATTTCAACCGGATTTCCGTCCCGGTCCTGCCCGGTGACTTTCACCCATTGTGCCCGCCGCACTTCCCCCAACAGATTGGGAATGCTCAAGCACCCTTCCGGCGGAGCAAGTTGTTCCCCTTTCTTCTCAACGATTTCGGGATTCACGATTTCCATCAACCCTTCCCCGACATCGACAACAATCACTCTTTTTAATATCCCGACTTGCGGAGCCGCCAACCCGACACCTTTTGCATCATACATGGTTTCTGCCATGTCATCGAGCAGTTTGTGAAGCCGTGCGTTGAATTTTTGGACCGGCCGGGCTTTTTTCTTCAAGACCGGATCCGGGTATTGAACAATGTTGCGAATTGCCATCATCAAGCTCCTTTCCTGTCTTTTCTTTATAAAGCAGTGGCCGGAATCAACGATTCCATTCCATCCCGGTCCAAACTGATTTTCAATTGGGGATCCTCCATCGAATAAAGCATTTCTCTCACCCGGTGTTTCAACCACTGAACGGACGGGCTGCCGGGCGGATATTTAATCAACATTTGCATGCGGTAACGGTCTTTGATCCGCGGAATGGGAGCCGGTACCGGTCCCAAGAGCTCACAATCGGACGGAAAATCCTTTCCGAGGTGAAAAGCCAGCTCTTGCCCCGCACGCATCACCTTCACCCGGTCCGGATGACTGATCAAAAAAGAAAACAATCCGCAATAAGGGGGATAAAAATGTTTTTTGCGGACTTCCGCTTCCTGCCGGTAAAAACGTTCCGTCTCGCGGCGGACTGCCATCCGGATGCTGTAGTGATCGGCACTATAGGTTTGGATCACCACTTTTCCCGGCTTTTCATGCCGTCCTGCCCGGCCGCTGACCTGAGTCAATAATTGAAATGTGCGTTCCGCCGAGCGGAAATCGGGCAAATGAAGCATCGAATCCGCCGCAATGACCCCCACCAATGTAACATCTGGAAAATCCAGCCCTTTGGCAATCATCTGGGTTCCAAGCAAAACATCCGCCTGCTTTCTCCCGAATTGGCTCAAGAGCTGTTCGTGCGCCCCTTTGCGACTGGTGGTGTCCACATCCATCCGGATCACGCGGATACCGGGAAAATGGCGGACCAATTCCTGCTCCACTTTTTGCGTTCCGACACCGAAATGGCGGATATATTTGCTGCCGCATGACGGACAAACTTCCGGCACACGCTCCGCATATCCGCAATAATGGCAACGCACCGTCCGGTTCGTCTGGTGATAAGTCAACGAA
This sequence comes from Thermoactinomyces sp. CICC 10735, assembly GCF_016055175.1. Classification (NCBI taxonomy): domain Bacteria; kingdom Bacillati; phylum Bacillota; class Bacilli; order Caryophanales; family Thermoactinomycetaceae; genus Thermoactinomyces; species Thermoactinomyces sp. CICC 10735. The sequence goes on from NZ_JAECVT010000002.1 coordinate 127,277, forward strand.
ATGTCACAATGGGGACACATCACCGATTCGCCGCATTCCCGGCACATGACAAAAGTGGAAAAGCCGCGCCGGTTTAAAAACAACACCGCCTGCTCATTTTGGTCCAGGCACCGGGTCAGTTCCTGCCGCAAACATGCACTGAACATCGACCGGTTGCCGTCGGCCAGCTCCTTTCGCATATCCACCACTTTCATCTCCGGAAAGGGGCGTCCGTGAACCCGTTCTTTTAACTCCACCCGGTGAAAATGCCCTTCGCAAGCTTGCTTGTAACTCTCCAACGACGGCGTGGCGGAACCCAATACCAAGGTTGCCCCGTGTTTTTGAATCCGCCACTGTGCAACATGCCGCGCGTGATATTTGGGATTTTCCTCTTGTTTATAGGAAGACTCATGTTCTTCATCAATAATGATCAATCCAAGCTGTTGAAACGGTGCGAAAATGGCGGACCGGGCACCGATGGCCACCTTCACTTCCCCGCGGCGGATTTTTCGCCATTCATCATACCGTTCGCCGCCGGACAGACGGCTGTGCAAAACCGCCACCTGATCACCGAAGCGGCCTTTGAACCGTTCCACCATCTGCGGGGTGAGGGAGATCTCCGGAACCAGCACAATTGCTTCCCGTCCCCGCCGCAAAACTTCCGCAATCACTTGAAGATAAACTTCGGTTTTTCCGCTTCCGGTCACCCCTTGCAACAAGATGGTACGGGGCTTGTTCTCACGGATGGATTCCATCATGGCGTCATAAGCCTTCTGCTGCTCGCCGGTTAAAGGAAGCGGCTTGGTTTTTTGAAATTGTTGATGCCGATAAGGATCCCGGAATTCTTCCCGCTCCTCTTCCATCAAAATTCCTTTTTGGACAAGGCTTTGGATCGTCGAACGGGATACTTGAAGCTCACTGAGCAACCGGGGAAGCGGAATTTCGCTTTCTTGAGCCAAAAAATATCGGAGCACTTCCCGCTGGCGCGTTGCCCTTTTGCTCAATCCTTCCAAAGCTTGGAGCAGGGTTTCCCGGCTTTTGGGAAACACCCAGGTCACCTTGTTCCGGGTCACCCGGTCTCCCACTCTTTCTTCCAGAATGATCCGTCCGACGGCGGCAAGTTTTCGCAACCGGGAGGCACTCATGCCAAGCGATAACGCCTCATCCCAGGTACACTCGCCTTTCTCTTTCAACCGGGTCAAAAAAGGTTCGCAATCAATCAGAGACAGATCGTCTGCGATCTCGTCCGTCTGATTATCCGCATAACGAACCACTTTTTGGTACTTTCCTTTCAAAACCGCCGGCACCATGGATTGCAGAGCGGTAATCGTGTGGCACATATATTCTTCCGCCATCATGGCGGCCAGCTCAACCAGTTCAGGCGTAAGAGGCGGGATGAAATCCATCACTTCGATAACCGGTTTCACCCGCTTGGTTTCCGCCTTCTCTTTGATTTTCACAACATATCCGATCAGCTTGCGGTTCCCGAAAGGAACATGGACCCGGCTGCCCACACGGATATCCGGTTCCAGCTCTTTTGGAATCAAATAATCAAACGGGCGGTCTGCGGCCTGAGCCGGCACATCCACGATCACTTCAGCAATCATTTGCAAACCAGTCCCCAACCAAGGTCATCAACTTCCGTGCCACCTCCAATTTACTCATCCGGGGCAGGGAAAAAACTTTTCCGTGCCGGTCATACACCGTGACAATATTGGTGTCGCTGCCAAATCCGGCTCCGGGCATGGTTACATTATTGGCCACAATGTAATCCATCCCTTTTCGTTTTAATTTGTCACTTGCATAAGCTTCCAGATTTTCGGTTTCGGCGGCAAAGCCCACAAATAATTGATGCGGCTTTTTGTGCGCTCCGACCCATTTGGCGATGTCTTCCGTTTTGACCAGGTTTAACGTCATCTCGTCTTTGGTTTTTTTCATTTTTTGTTCCATAAATTCTTTGGGACGGTAATCCGAAACGGCGGCCGCCTTGAAAATCACATCCACCTCCGGCAAATGTTTCCGGACGGCTTCTTTCATTTCGCCCGTTCGCCGGACATCCACCCGCCGGACCCCGAGAGGCGTTTTCAAGGAGACCGGGCCGGTGATCAAAATCACTTCCGCTCCTGCCTCACGGGCCGCTTCCGCCAAGGCAAATCCCATTTTTCCCGAAGAATGGTTGGAGATATAGCGGACCGGATCAATGGGTTCCAACGTGGGGCCGGCCGTGATCAAAACCTTTTTTCCCGCCAAAAGCCGGCGATTGGAGAAAAAGTGCTCCACCCATTTGACAATCTGCTCCGGTTCCGCCATGCGCCCTTTGCCGACGTAACCGCAAGCCAGTTGTCCTTCGCCCGGCTCAATGAACAAAATGCCCCTTTTTCTCAGAATCGCGATGTTTTCTTGCACTGCCTGGTTTTCATACATATTGACATTCATTGCCGGCGCCAAAACAACGGGCGCCCGGGTCGCAAGTAACGTGGTGGACAACATGTCATCGGCCAAGCCGTGAGCCATTTTGGCAATGATGTTTGCCGTGGCCGGAGCAATCACGAACAAATCGGCATGATCCGCCAAGTCAATATGATTTACCACTTCCGGCCGGTGCTCGTCAAACGTGTCCACCGTTACATGGTTCCGCGATAACACCTGCAGAGTGAGAGGAGTGATAAACTTCGTCGCTGACCCGGTCATGATGACACGGACATCCGCTCCGCGCTGGGTCAACTGACTTGCCACGGTCGCCGCTTTGTAAGCTGCAATGCCTCCGGTGATGCCCAATCCAATTCGTTTTCCCTTCACGATGATGTTTCCTCCTCTCTTCGATCCGTCCGCAATCGGGACCACAAACGCCGTGCACCGTGTGACACGGTGCACCGGATCAATACGCTCTTTCGCCCTCTGCCACCACATCCCTTCGCCTGTTCCAATCCAAACAACCGCTGGGAATGAATGGTGAAATGAAGGATGAGTGCCACATAGAAAAATAACAACCTGTACAGGTTGTTATTTTTCATTCGCGTGATGTCGGGACGAGAATATCAGCTGCAATCTCTTCCAACGCCATTCCCACATATTTTTGGGATTTGGGCTCCAATTGCGTGCTTTCACCTTCCAACAGGCTCCGGGCCCGTTTGGCCGCCAACACCACCAATGAATATTTGCTGTCCGCTTTTTGCATCAATAAATCGATCGATGGATATAACATGATCAAACCCTCCATCCACTACGCGTCTTCACTGATTTTCAACCGATCCGTCCGGCAATGTTCCGCCATCACAATGGCGCGGATCCGTTCGCAAGCTTTGTCCACTTCATCGTTGATGACGACATAATCGTATTGATCGATTTGTTTCAATTCATCGCTTGCCGCTTCAAGCCGGAGGTTCAACACCGATTCGCTTTCGGTTCCCCGATGGATGATCCGTTGACGCAACTCTTCAAACGAAGGGGGAACCAAAAAGATGAAAATGCCTTGCGGATATTTTTCCTTCACCTGCATGGCACCTTGCACTTCAATTTCCAAAACGACATCCCGGCCTTTTGCCAGTGTCTCCTCGACGAAGTGCCGGGGCGTGCCGTAATAGTTTCCCACATATTGAGCCCATTCAATCAGTTCATCTTCTTCAATCATTTTTTCAAACTCTTGGACGGACTTGAAAAAATAGTTGACTCCATCCACTTCTCCTTCACGGGGGGAACGGGTGGTTGCGGAAATCGAATACGTCAGTTCGGGCATCATTTCACGCAATGCTTTGCAAACCGTTCCTTTCCCGACACCGGAAGGTCCGGAAATCACAACCAAAAGCCCTTCATTGACATAATTTGCTTTCATCTCAAAGCCCTTCCTACTCCACAATTTCTTCATGTTGCTCTTTGTTCGCCAAACGGTGAGCCACCGTTTCCGGCTGAACCGCGGATAAAATGACATGGTCGCTGTCCGTGATGATGACCGCCCGGGTCCGGCGTCCATATGTAGCATCAATCAGGACACCGCGTTCCCTCGCTTCCTGAATGATCCGTTTGATGGGAGCCGAATCCGGACTGACAATCGATACAATACGGTTGGCAGATACAATATTTCCAAATCCAATGTTGATTAATTTAATACCCAAATCAAAGTGCCTCCTCACCCATGTTCAATATTCGTTGGGAAAGAGCCTGAATTTCTTAAACCATTGATTGCCTACTACGCTATTTTAGACCGTTTCCCCTTAATAATCAATGTATTACTCAATATTTTGCACCTGTTCTTTCATTTTTTCCAGTTCACTTTTGCATTCAATGACATACTTGCTGATCGCCTTTAAGTTGGCTTTGGAGCCGACGGTGTTGACTTCCCGGTTCATTTCCTGGATCAAAAAGTCCAGTTTCCGCCCGATTGGTTCTTCTTTTTCCAACGTTTTTCGAAATTGGTCCATATGGCTTTTCAACCGGATCAACTCTTCGGTGATATCCGCTTTTTCCGCCCAGATCGCCGCTTCCGTCAAGATCCGGTCGGGATCAATGTCAGAATGACCCAGCCATTCCTCCAGCCGCTTCCGCAATTTGTTTCCGACATGCCGGCTCACCTCGGGAGCGAGCTCTTCCATTTCCTCCACATACTCATCCAGGCAGTCCACTCTCTTCATCAGATCCCGGCTCAAATGGATGCCTTCTTGTCTTCGCATTTTTTTCAAAGACGTTAAAGCCGTCTCCACCGAAGCCAAAACGGACTCTTCATACTCCTCCACCGAAGGCTTCACTTCCTCAATCAGCCACAGCTCCGGCTTGTTGATCAAATCCGCCATGGTTAATCCGGGAGCAATCCCCCATTTTTCATTTAAAGTTTTGCCGGCAGAAATAAAACTCTCCAACAGGTTCCAATCCACTTCCGCTTTTCGTTCGGGGGGCTTCATCCCTTCGATGGTGACAAAAATGTCCGCTCTGCCTCTGCGGATCACTTGCTGGACTTTTTTCCGGATCAAATCTTCCAGTACCATCCACCTGTTTGGCATGCGGATCACCATATCGAGGAAACGATGGTTCATCGTGCGAATCTCGGTGACAATCCGGACTCCGTCCCTTTCGATTTCGCCGCGTCCATATCCTGTCATACTGACTGCATTTGTTATCGTACCCATCTATCCAGCCCTCTCCATCTCATTGTTCATCTTAATGATAATGAACTTGCTCTGGTGAAATCAAACGGAGGATGGACGCAGAATTTCATTTTATTTTACGATTCTCGCCCAATCGATTGTATGCTTCCGGACGGATTCCTGATAGAATAAATCCATATAAATTTTAAAATTAAAGGAAGAAGGAAAATGGCAAATAAACTCGTCAAAGGAACCGTTATATTAAGCATTGCAACGTTATTCACCAAAATTCTCGGTGCTTTGTTCTGGGCCCCGTTTCAAAATATTGCCGGGGACGAAACCGTTGGTCTTTATCGCATATCTTTCCCATTTTACACGATCTTGCTCATGATCGCCTCCGCCGGAATCCCGATCACCGTTTCCAAATTTGTTGCGGAACGGCTGGCCCAAGGGGATCGTTTGGGGGCCCGGCGGGTATTAAAAGCGGCTTCCATCATTTTGAGCCTGACCGGATTGGTCGCCTTTTGCATTTTATTTTTCGGAGCAAAATTCATATCCCATGTGTTGCTTGACAACCCGCCGACCGAGTCTTCCTTGAAAGTTTTGGCCCTGGCCATTTTGATTGTTCCGGTGATGGCGGTTTACCGTGGATATTTCCAAGGACATCAACAAATGATGCCAACCGGCATTTCGCAAGTTGTGGAACAAATCGTTCGCGTGGGTGTGGTGATCGGTCTTACATACTGGATGGTTGAAGCACAATTTTCGCAAGAACTGGTCGCCGCCGGAGCCACTTCCGGAGCTTTTGCCGGGGCGCTGGGCGGGCTGGCCGTCGTGCTTTGGTATAACTTCCGGGACGTAAAGAAACTCAAAAAGGAACCCGTCACCACGGAGCAAGACTCCAAACCAAAAGAGCCCTTGGGCCGGCTGGCCAAGCAAATCGTCCTTTATGCTTTGCCGATCTCACTTGGTTCCCTGGTCCTGCCGTTGATCGGCTTGATTGATTCCTTCACCGTCCCGCGGTTATTGATGAATATGGGATATTCGGAAAGCATGTCCAACACGCTGTTCGGGATTTACGGACGCGGGGAACCTTTTGTCAATGTGATTTCGACCTTTTCCTCTTCGTTGACTTTGGCGCTGATTCCCACCATCTCCGCCCATATTGCCAAACAGGAGATGAAAGCGGTCGAGCACAAAGTCAAACAAGCCTGGTTGATGACCTTGATCGTCAGCTTGCCGTCCGTCATCAGCCTCGTCATTTTGGCCCGGCCGTTAAATATCATGATGTATCAAAACGACAGCGGAACCCTGACCTTGTCCGTTCTGGCTTTCTCCGCCATTTTCAGCACCCTGGCGGTCACCAGTTCCGGCATCCTTCAGGGAATGGGCTACAATAAATTGCCGGTTCGCCATTTGATGATCGGAGCGGTTTGCAAAATGGCCGGAAATTTCGTCTTCGTGCCGTGGTTTGGCATTACCGGTTCTGCCGTCTCCATGGTTTTGGCATATATCATCGTCTGCTTTTTAAACACTTGGATGGTGGTCAAAAAAACCGGCATCCACGTCGATGTCACGCGTCAGTTTGTCAAACCGGCCCTGTGCAGCGGATTGATGGGGATCTTTTTAATCGGCTTGTATACATTGACAACCGGATGGTTTGATCCCTTGCACATTTCGCGTATATCGAACGCCTTGCTGAGCGTTGTTTTGGGGATTTTGGCCGTTCTCATCTACGGCATTTTCTTGTTGATGACGCGAACCATCGGCGAAAATGAAATCCGCCTACTCCCCAAGGGCCATCTGATTTTGTCCTTCCTGAAAAAAACCGGGCTGTTGAGACCGGAAAAACCGGGGATCACTGCATAAAAAAATAAAAAGGCATCTTCGCAAACTGAAGATGCCTTTTTATTTTGTCTTATTGTTGATTTAACAAAGAATGCCTCCGGGAATACGTGAAGTAAATGATAAGTCCGACCAAAAACCAGACTGCAAAGGCAATCCAGGTAAAGACAGCCAGATTGGAAATCAAGAACAAACAGGCAAAAATGGCGATTGCCGGAATCACCGGAACTCCCGGGCAACGGAACGGACGCGGCAAATCAGGCTGGGTATAACGCAGGATAATCACGCCGAGCGAAACAACCGTAAACGCAAAGAGCGTTCCGATGTTCACAAGTTCCGCCAATTTCTCCAAAGGCAGAAGCGCTCCGACAAAAGCCGCAATGGTTCCGATAATCCATGTGCTGGTGTACGGTGTTTTATATTTGGGATGAACCCAGGAAAACGCCTTTGGCAACAAACCGTCCCGGGACATGGAGAAGAAAATCCGGGTTTGCCCGTAAAGCATTACCAAAATCACGGTGGTCATCCCCATGATTGCCCCCAGATCGATTACACCGGCAAACCAATCTTGCTGCGCTTTCTGCAAGGCCAGCGAAATCGGGTGAGAAAGGTCTTTGGCAAACTCCTGATACGGAACAATCCCCGTCATCACCAGTGTTACAATCACATACAGCAACGCGCAAATCCCGAGCGAGGTCAACAAACCGATCGGCAAATCCCGTTTGGGATTCCGTGTTTCTTCTGCAGCTGCAGCAACCGCATCAAACCCGATAAAAGCAAAGAATACAAGAGCGGCTGCGGAAAAAATCCCCTCAAATCCAAACGGGGCAAACGGCTCCCAGTTGGACGGCTTCACATAAAATGCCCCCACGATGATAAAGAGCAGAACCACAGCCACTTTAATGATCACCATGATATTATTGGCCTTTTTCGACTCCGTGATTCCGCGCGAGAGCAAAAACGTAATGATCATGACAATCAAAAATGCAGGCAAATTAAAATAGGTGGTGACTCCTTCCACCGCTCCGGGTGCCGCGGTCAGTGCATCCGGAAAATGAATACCAAAACCACCCAGCAAGGATTGGAAATAACCCGACCAACCCACCGAAACCGAACTGACTGCGAACATGTATTCCAACACCAAATCCCAACCGATAATCCATGCGATAATTTCTCCCAAGGTTGCATAACTGTACGTATAAGCGGATCCTGAAACCGGAGCCATCGATGCGAATTCAGCATAAGCCAGTGCCGAAAACGCACAAGCGATGGCGGCAATGACAAAGGAAACGGCAAGGGCCGGACCCGCTTTGAGTGCACCGGCTCCCGTCAGCACGAAGATGCCTGTGCCGATGACCGCCCCGATTCCGAGCATGGTTAAATCAAAGGCGCCTAAGTCCCGCTTTAATTTTCCTCCTTTTTGCGACTCCGCAAGTGCATTGGAAATGTCTTTTTTCCGGAATAAATTCACCTGTCTCTCCTCCTGTATATAGGGCGTCCATTTCAATCAAATCAACTAATCGTCACAGCTTTTTTCATTTTGTCCCGAAATCGGTCAACCATCACAAAAACGCCATTGTTTTTTTATTTGAATATTTCAAAATACACTGATGAAATAAAACGAACCACCTCTCCCTTTGATCGACTTTAGTCATTTTTCCAACAATTCATCCTTTTTGGAACAAAAAACACGAATATGATTTCAAATAAAACTATTTATATATTAATTAATTTGCTTGTTATTTTCAACTAATAAAAAATATTTTTGGTATAACTTGGAGGAAATGGCTTCACAAACAGGATCCTTTTTGTAAGCGGTTTCAGCGGAGTTTGGCCGGATAAACGGTATCCAGCCAATCTCCGCCGGTAATTATAACCAGCTGTCCAACGTGTTTTGGTCCAATTTTTTGATGACGGCCGTCAACAACCGGGCAGCCTGTTCAAAATCATGCCTGGACATCAATGAATTATGACTGTGTACATACCGGGTGGGGAAACCGATCACCACCGTCGGGCATCCGGTTCCGTGCAAATGGAATTTTGCCCCGTCGGTCCCGCCGCCCATCAAAGCATCCACCTGCAATGGAATTTCCAACTCTTCAGCGGTATCCATCACCAAATTTCTCAATCCGGTATGCGGGATCATGGTATAATCCATGATAAACATCAACGGGCCTTCCCCCATCGCCGCTTCCCCGGGATGTCCTTCAAAGCCCGGAATGTCATAAGCCATCCCGACATCCAACGCAAAGGCAATGTCGGGCTTCACCAATTCCGCGAGCGTTCCCGCTCCCCGCACGCCGACTTCTTCTTGCACGGTGGCTCCGCCGTAGACAACATTGGGATGCGCCTCATCTTTCAGTTGCCTCAACACCTCAAGGGCCAGCGCACAACCCGCGCGATTATCCAGCGCTTTTCCTCCCCAAATCTTTCCGTCTTGCATGGTGAAAAAATCGGATACCGGAACCACGCTGTCTCCCGGACGAATCCCCATTTCTTCGGCTTCCGCCCGGCTTTTCGCACCGATATCAATGAACATTTCCTTGATGTTCATGACTTTTTTCCGTTCTTCCGCTTTTAAGGCATGAGGCGGTTTCGAACCGATCACTCCCAAGTATTCGCCTTTGCGGGATTGAACCACCACACGGTGGGATAACATATTGTGTGCCCACCAACCGCCCAATGGTTGAAACTTTAAAAAGCCTTTCTCGGTAATGTATGTAACCATGAAACCGATTTCATCAAGATGCCCGGCAAGCAAGATTTTGGGTCCGGCGGCATCTCCCGTTTTTTTCCCGGCCAGTCCCCCGAGACGGTCGGTCAGGATCTCCTCCGACAACGGTTCCAAATGTTTTTGGAACACTTGCCTGACTCCTCTTTCATTTCCTGGAACCCCTTTGGCATTGACCAGTTCCTCCATCAAATTTTGCAAAGCGTCCATAGAATCTGTCCTCCTGCCTTTATAGCCTCTGTGATGGATCGATAAAAATGACTTATTTTTTCATTATCACATAAAATTTATAATATATGCAATAACAGAGCAAATCGCTCCGCACGCCTCCAAACGGATTTGTCAATCAACTTCTGGATGGTTCTCCATCCCGCTCGCGTTTTCATGCTTAAAAAGCCTGCAAATAAAAAAATCCGGCTCATCGGAAGGATGAAACCGGATGGGTCCAAACCAAGTGGCAACGTTTCAGAAATTCAACCGTTTGAGCAATTCTTCTTTTTCTTTTTCGAACCCTGGCTTTCCGAGCAAGGCAAACATGTTCTTTTTGTAAGCTTCCACCCCGGGTTGGTCAAACGGATTAACCCCCAACAAATACCCGCTGATTCCACACGCTTTTTCAAAGAAATACACCAGTTGTCCGAATGCATACGGACTGTGCTCGCTCACGGAGACCACCAGGTTGGGCACATGGCCGTCCGTATGGGCCAGCATGGTTCCTTCAAAAGCCTTGCGATTGACAAAATCCAGTTCTTTGCCCGCCAGGTAGTTCAGTCCGTCCAAGTCACCGGCATCTTCCGGAAGGGTGACGGATTTGCGGGATTTTTCCACAAACACCACGGTTTCGAAAATGTTGCGCAAGCCTTCCTGAATGTATTGCCCCATGGAATGCAGGTCGGTGGTGAAATTGACTGATGCCGGGAAAATTCCTTTTTGGTCTTTTCCTTCACTTTCCCCGTAGAGCTGTTTCCACCACTCGCTGAAATATTGCAAAGACGGATCATAGTTGACAAGAATCTCGGTGGTTTTTCCTTTGCGGTACAACGCATTTCGCACCAATGCATATTGGTAGCTCTCATTTTCCGCCAACTCCGGATTCCCGTACCGTTTCATCCCGGCCCGGGCTCCCGCCATCATTTCATCGATGTCGATTCCGGCCGTGGCAATCGGCAAAAGCCCGACAGCGGTCAACACCGAGTAGCGTCCGCCCACATCGTCCGGAATGACAAATGTTTCATATCCTTCTTCATCGGCCAATTTTTTCAAAGCGCCTTTTTTCCGGTCGGTGGTGGCATAAATCCGGCGACGGGCTTCTTCTTTTCCGTAGCGTTTCTCCATGTACTCACGGAAAATCCGGAAAGCAATGGCCGGTTCCGTTGTGGTTCCGGATTTGGAAATCACATTGACACTGACTTCTTTTCCTTCCAGCACCTCCAACAGATCCGCCACATAAGTGGAAGCAATGTGATGGCCCACAAAATAGATTTCCGGCACTTTTCGCCCGGTTTTCGCCAATTGGTTATGAAACGTATGGGTCAACATTTCAATCGCTGCACGCGCTCCCAAATAGGAACCGCCGATCCCGATCACCACTAGAGCGTCCGAGTCGGATTGAATTTTTTGCGCCGCCTTTTTAATCCGCTCATACTCTTCGCGGTCATATTTTTCCGGCAGTTCCAGCCAACCGAGAAAATCAGATCCGGCTCCGGTGCCCGTATGTAGCAATTCGTGCGCCATTTTGACCGCCGGAGCCATCTGATCGATTTCCTGCTCGCTGAAAAAAGCTTTGGCTTTGGTGTAATCAAACGTAATCACGTTTTTCATGTTTTTTCACCCTCATTCTCCGATTCCTGGTTTTACGGTTTTTCCATGAATAAACCAATCTTCATTTTAATGTAACCGATAAGTCATTTCAAAAAACAATCAAGGAGCATGTTCAAACGAAAGCGTTCCCATTTCTACATTTCCCCGATTTGTTCCGGTTCATTTGAAGCAAATGATGATTCCGTGTATAATCCAGAAAAAAGTCAAAGGGGATTGTTATGCACAGACGAAATCATCTGATCCTGACGCTGATCTGTCTGTCTTTTTTTCTGTTCTTCACCGGATGTGTCCAAGCCGACATTCATGTGGACATCCACCGCGACGGATCCGGAACCTACCAAGTGAAAATCCTCACCAATGATTTGATCCTCACCAATCTGGGCAATGTCAAAACCCGGCTGAAGCAGCAAGGATTTCAGCTGCGGGAGATTTCAGAAGGATCCCAAAAAGGCTTTGTGGCCGAAAAAAGGGTCCAAAGCGTGATCGAGGAACCACCATCAAAAACCTTTGAGTCTCTGCAACCGACCGGCTCTGCACCTGCATCGGGGCCAAAAGACGACGGCGGTTTAAACGTGGAACATCAATTTTTCACCTCCCAGATCATTTATCGGGATGTGATCGACTTTTCGGATGAAATGCCCCGGCAAGACCTGGCGGAATGGATTCTGGAACAAATGAATTTCCGTTTTCATCTCACCACTCCGCTTCAAGCGGACGAACATAACGCAACCTCCGTGGAAAACGGCGGAAAAACCTTGACATGGCAGATCGATCCGGCCAAGCCCAATCCTGTCTATGTTGTTTATGTCATTCCCAATCCCTATACATGGAGTGTGATTTTGCTGATCGCCATCATCGGTTTGGTCGCCGGGATCATTTGGGGGATCCGCATGCGCCGCAGCAAAAAAAGAACAGGAGATTCCACAACAGAACCTCCCGTTTCCTTCCGTTGGGACAACCGAAAGTAATCAGCCACGGGTATGGCGTCAGTCCAGCCATACCCCTTCATAAACAAATTCAGCTGGCCCCGTCATATAAACATGTTGATCTTGTTCATTCCATTCGATGAGCAATTCGCCTCCCAAAAGCTTTACCCGGGCCGTCCGGTCAAGGCGGCCGGCAAGCACCCCCGCCACGACCGTCGCACAAGCGCCGGAGCCGCAAGCCATGGTTTGCCCGACGCCCCGCTCCCACACACGCATCCATACCTCTTGCGGCGACTGGAACGTGACAAACTCGATGTTTGCTTTTTGCGGAAACATATCATGTTTTTCCAGAACGGGTCCCCACTTTTCGACCGGAAACTTGTCTAAATCCTCCACTTCAATCACCGCATGAGGATTCCCCATGGACACGGCCGAAAACCGAAATGAGACCCCGTCCGCTTCAATCGTTTGGTTCACCGCTTTTTCCCCGCTCAACCGGACGGGAATCTCCGCTGGTGCCAAAACGGGTTTCCCCATATCCACCCTCACGTTTTTCCCATCCGTCCAAACCGGTTGCACCCCCACTTTGGTTTCGATCGCAAACGTATTTTTCCGGCTTGAAATTTTTTCATAATAATATTTGGCCACACAGCGCATGGCATTGCCGCATTGTTCCGCCATCGATCCGTCCGAATTAAAGATCCGCATGGAAAGATCCGCTTGATCGGACGGATACATCACCACCAGGCCATCCGCACCGGCTCCCGTGTGTCGGTCACACATCTTCCGTGCCAACGCCGAACATTCATCAAAAGACGGCTTTTGGGTCTGGTGGATGAGAATAAAGTCGTTTCCAAGTCCGTGCATTTTCGTGAAATTCATGATGTCGTTCTTTTCTCCTTCCCATCATCGCTGTACGACGGTTTTCATCGGTTTGCGGTAAAAAACCGTGCGCAGGACATCGAACAATCCGGCCAGAATGACGGGCATCGTGGAAGTCACCGTTACAAGGATCCATTCCCTGAGACCGAGCGGGACCGTGTGGAAGACCGGCCCGAGCGGCGGATAATAAATCACACCCAGCAAGAGAACAGCCGAAGACAACACAGCCAACACCAACATGGGGTTATCCAGCGGCGTGCGTTGGAAAATCGTCCCTTGCGAACGGCAATCAAACACATATATCAACTGGGAAAGGACCAGTGTGGCAAAGGCAACCGTTTGTGCCCGCACCAGATTCTCCGGCGTTTCGACATAAGAAATCCAAAAAGCGGCCAAAGAGCAAAATCCGATAAGCAGACCGCGGGTCACAATTTTCCATCCGACGCCGCGGGCAAAAATGCTTTCCCGGCTGTCGCGCGGCGGCCGCTGCATCGCATTTTCCTCCGCCGGATCCACTCCGAGGGCCATGGCCGGCAATCCGTCCGTCACCAGATTCACCCACAAGATCTGGATCGGTACAAGCGGCAAAGGCAAACTTGCCAGCATCGCCAAAAACATGATCAAAATCTCCCCGACATTGCTTGCCAACAAATAACTGATGAATTTCCGGATATTTTCGTATATATTCCGGCCTTCTTCCACGGCCGCTACGATGGTGGCAAAATTATCATCGGCCAGGATGAGCGAAGAGGCTTCCTTGGACACATCCGTCCCCATGCCTCCCATGGCAATCCCGATATCCGCCGCTTTAATCGCCGGGGCATCATTCACTCCGTCGCCCGTCATCGCGACAACATGTCCTTTTTTCTGCAATGCTTTGACAATCCGCAATTTATGTTCGGGCGAGACCCGTGCATACACGTCCACATCATTGACAATCTTGATAAACTCTTCGTCCTTCATATTGTAAAGATCTTGTCCGGTCAGTGTCAAACCGCCGGGCCGCTTGATCTCCAGCTCAGCAGCAATGGCTTCGGCCGTCGCCTGATGATCCCCGGTAATCATGACCGTCTTGATCCCGGCCTGCCGGCTCTGCTGGATGGCTTCTTTCACGCCGGGACGGGGCGGATCCATCATGCCCGTCAGCCCGACAAAAATCAAGCGTTGTTCCATTTGCCAATCTATTGAGTCCGGGTTGGCCGGTTTGATTTCCCGATAGGCAAAGGCGAGATTCCGCAATGCTTTGGCTGCCAATTGCTCATTCATTTGCATGATTTTTTTGCGCTTGGCTTCCGTCAAAGGCACCACTTTCCCATCCGTCAGAAGATGGGTGCATTTATTCAACAGAACATCCGGCGCCCCTTTGGAAAAAAGAAAATGTTTCCCCGCCTGTTTCACCCAGACCGACATCATCTTGCGCTCGGAATCGAAAGGAAATTCTTTTACCCGTTCCCACTTTTTGTCCAAATGTTTCCGGTCAAATCCCGCTTTTTGCGCAACAACCAGCAGCGCTCCTTCCGTGGGATCGCCGTCCAATTCCCATTGACTCTTTTTGTTTAACAACCCTTTTTTACTTTTTTGGATAAATGACGCATTATTGCATAAGGCCGCAATCTCCATCAGCCTTTTCAAGGACTCCCACTTTTGGACATCCACTTTTTTCTGCTCAAACAAAATGTCCCCCCCGGGATCATAACCGTTCCCGGTCACTTGAAACAGCACCTGATCCGCCCAAATGTGGGTCACCATCATTTTGTTTTGCGTCAATGTTCCGGTTTTATCCGAGCAAATCACCGTTGCACAGCCCAAAGTTTCCACCGACGGAAGTTTGCGGACGATAGCCTGCCGTTTGATCATCCGTTGCACACCCAAGGCCAGCGCAATCGTCACAATCGCCGGCAACCCTTCAGGAATGGCGGCAACCGCCAATGAAACCCCGGCCAGGAACATCTGATACACATCATGCCCGTGAATGATTCCGGTCACAACAACCATCGCGGTCAAAATGAGGGACACAACAATCAGCACTTTTCCCAGTTGCTCCAACCGGCGCTTCAATGGAGTGTCCGTCCCTTCGGCCGTTTTGATTAAATGGGCGATTCTTCCCATCTCCGTGGCCATTCCTGTGGAAACGACAATGCCCGTTCCACTCCCCCGCACGACCATGGTCCCCATATATCCCATGTTTTTCCGGTCACCGATGGCCACATCCTGCCGCAAGAGCGCTTCGCTTTGTTTTTTAACCGGAACCGATTCTCCGGTCAGGGCTGATTCTTCAACGTATAAGCTTTCCGTATGGATCCAGCGCACATCGGCCGGGATCCGGTCCCCGCTTTCTACCGACACGATATCCCCGGGAACCAGCCGGAAAGCTTCGATTTTTTTCCACTCCCCATCCCGTTTGACTTTGGCAACCGGCGCCGATAATTTTTTCAAAGCCTGCAGGGACTTTTCCGCACGCATCTCCTGAAAAAATCCCAGTCCCGCGTTTAAGATGATAATTGCAATGATGGCGACGGCATCGGTGTATTCTCCCAGCAATCCGGAAATCAACGTCGCCGCCAATAAAACCAAAACCATGAAATCCTTGAATTGATCGACAAACAAAGCAAAAAGGGAAGATTTTTCCCCTTCCGACAACTGATTGAGTCCGGTCTGCTTAAGTCGTTCTTGCGCCTCTTTGTCATGGAGTCCAACGGATGGATTCACCTGAAAGTGAGAAGCAACATCCTCTGTCTCCCAGTCAATCCAACGTCCTTGCTCTGCCAAGATTCTTCCTCCTTTTTCCGGAACGATTACTTTCAATGTATTCAGACGAGCTGTCAAACATACCTGAACCGGACAATCGGATTTCCGTCGGAACCAAGATATTGTAAAATGGAAAAGTGTGATGACTTTTGAAACTGGAATAAAGGATGAAACCTATGTCATATGACGGATTGGTCACCCGGGCTGTGGTGAAGGAACTCAATCAGGCACTTGCCGGCGGCAGAATCACCAAAATCTATCAACCGGGTGAATTTGAATTGCTTTTGGTGATTCGCTCGCAAGGAAAAAATCATAAATGTCTGCTTTCGGCCCATCCGGCCTATCCCCGTGTCCAACTGACCCGGTCTTCTTACGAGAATCCCAAAGAACCTCCGATGTTTTGCCGTTTGGTCCGGAAACACCTGGACGGCGGAATCATAGAAAGCGTGGACCAAATCGGATTGGAACGAATCGTCCACCTCCATCTTCGCGCCAAAAATGAATTGGGGGACTTCGTTTCGCGCAAGCTGGTCGTCGAAATCATGGGCCGGCACAGCAATATTATTTTGGTGGATCCTGACACAGGCACCGTCCTTGACGGAATTCGACGGGTCAGCCATGCCATGAGCCAATACCGGCAAATCTATCCGGGGGCTTCCTACACGGAACCGCCATCGCAAAACAAGGAAAATCCGCTGGAAGTGACAAAAGAGCGGTTTATCGCCGGGTTTGATTACAACCAAGGCCGTTTGGACAAACAAATCGTCCAGCGGTTCACCGGAATCAGCCCGCTCATTGCCAAAGAAATCATTCACCGGGCCGGATTGGGCAGCCGTGACCAACTGTGGGAAGCTTTCTCCCGATTGATGGAGAAGGCCAAGAATCACGAGTATGCCCCCGCGATCATGCAAACAGGGAAAAAGACCGTATTTTCCGTGTGGCCGCTTTCCCATATGGAAGAAACCGTCTATCGCACGGATTCCATCAGCCAACTTTTGGACCATTTTTATTACGGCAAAGCCGAACGCGACCGGATCCGCCAGCAAACCTCCCAGCTGATGCGCAAGTTAAAAAACGAAGTGGATAAAAACAAGAAAAAGATCAAGATCTTGCAAAAAGAATTGAAACAAGCAGAAAAAGCGGACCATTACCGCATTCTGGGAGAATTGGTCACAGCCAACCTGCACCAAATCAAGCGGGGGGAAAAAACGGTTGAGGTGATCAATTTTTACGACCCGGATGCCCCGGCCCTGACAATTGAACTCGATCCCACCCTCAGCCCGGCGGAAAACGCGCAACGATACTTTAAAAAATACAACAAATTAAAAGCATCCCTAAAATGGAACCAAGAACAGATCGAAAAATCCCGGGCCGACATCGAATATCTTGAATCGGTCCTTACCCAAATCGAAAATGCCGGGTTAAAAGATATTGAGCAGATTCAGGAAGAATTGGCGGAAGAAGGGTGGCTGAAAAAAACTTCCCGGCAAAACAAGCCGCGTAAAAAAGAAGCTCCCGTCCCTTATGAGGCGACGGCAAGTGACGGAACCCCGATTCTGATCGGGAAGAACAACAAACAAAACGACTATTTAACCCACAAGCTGGCCGCTTCCTCCCATATCTGGCTGCACACCAAAGACATTCCCGGTTCGCATGTCGTCATTCGCGCCAGCCAGGTCCGGGACGAAACGCTCTTGGAAGCCGCCATGTTGGCCGCCTATTTCAGCAAAGCCCGGGATTCCTCCCAAGTGCCGGTCGATTACACACAGATCAAACATGTCAAAAAACCGGCCGGCGCCCGCCCCGGCTTTGTCACTTACGATCATCAACAAACGATCTATGTCACGCCGGAAAAAGAAGTGATTATGCGGCTTTTAAACAATCAAAACCTAAAATAACAGAAGAAAGGAGTCAGATTTCCTCTGACTCCTTAAATTTTGCAAAACGCAATTAATAACAGGATGCAGCCTGCCCCTTCATCATGGATCACTTTTCCGGATCAAGCCGCCTGAGCGCCCCGGTGGATTTTGGTCTTTGGTCACCTGGGCAGTTGACCGGTTTAGCAGATGATGAAATGAGAAAAATGAACACGCTCTTGCTCCATGCTTTTTCCGGGTTTTCCCCCGACCGGCTTGCAAAACAAAAAGGCCCCGCCTTGGCGAAGCCTTTGGGGCCGCGATCGTCATCGGTTTCCGCGGCTTCCCGGTTTTGTGACGGGGATCCCTTTTTTGCACAGGGGACAATCTTTGGAGTCAAAACTTTCGATCTCCACCTTCTTTAAAGCCAGGTAAGGCTGGCGAAACGGATTTTGCCCGCCGGTCCGGTCCACAATGGAACCGACGCCCACAACGTCTGCTTTTCTTTCTTCCAAGAGCCCGATCACTTCTTTGACCGATCCTCCGGTGGTCACCACGTCTTCCACCACCAATACCTTTTGGCCGGGAGCGACTTCAAAACCGCGCCGAAGTTGCATCACCCCGTCTTTTCTCTCAGCAAAAATACATGGCACATTCAGGGCGCGGGCCACCTCATGGGCGATGATGACTCCACCGAGTGCCGGCCCGGCCACCAGATCCACGGAAATGCCTGCAAATTTTTTGGCCAACGCTTGTCCCGTTTTTTCGGCATCATCCGGATGCATCAAAAGCTGTGCACATTGCATATACCGGGCGCTGTGGCGACCCGAGGACAAAAGGAAGTGTCCTTCTTTCAGCACCTCTCTTCGTTTCATCGCTTTTTCCAAGGACCAAGCCATCTGTTCCACTCCTTTTTTAACAAATCTCTTCCACCAGGGACTGAAAGGCTTTTTTCGGATCCGGCGCTTGTGTCACCGGCCGGCCGACCACCAGGTAATCGGCTCCGTTCACCACAGCTTCCCGGGGAGTGACGATTCGTTTCTGATCGTTATTTGAAAAGCCTTGGGGGCGGATGCCGGGTGTCACCGCCAAAAATCCCGGTCCGGCCGCTTGTTTGACCCACCGGGCTTCCAACCCCGAACAAATCACCCCGTCCATCCCGGCATCGCAGGCCAACGACGCCAATTTCTGCACGGACTCACGTACATTCCCCGGGATGCCGAGTTCCTGGTTTAACATCCTCTGATCCGTGCTTGTCAGCTGGGTCACCGCCAGCAATTTCAACCGGCGGGATCCACCGGCATGTTTCTCGGCAATCTCCCGCGCTTTCTCCATCATTTTTCTGCCGCCGGAAGCATGGATGGTGACAAAATCCACCCCCAACCGGCTGAGCGATTCGATCCCCTTGGCCACCGTATTGGGGATGTCGTGAAGTTTCAAATCCAAAAAAATGGTATCGCCGGCATTTTTTCGTTTCTCCACCCATTGGGGTCCCGCGGAGAAAAACAGCTGATACCCCACTTTGATCAATGGCCGTTCGCCCGGGTCCCAAAGGGAAAGCAAGCGGTCTGCCTGCTTCTCATCCGGAACATCCAACGCGAGAAAGATACGATTTTGCGGATTTTCCATGGTTCCTCCTCCTTCCTCCTTTACACCAACACTCGGGCGAAATCCGGCTTTTTGAGCGGTTCCGCATGGAATTGAATCGATTCCAAGGTTTCCAAAAGAGCTTGCACCGTATCCAACGAGGTCAAACAAGCAACGCCATGTTCCACCGCTTCCCGGCGAATCCGGAAACCGTCCCGCTCCGGCGTTCTTCCCCGCGTCCAAGTGTTTACAACCAAATCGGCTTTTCCCTGGCGGATCCAATCCAAAATGTTGGGCGATCCTTCCTTCAACTTGTTCAACCGCTTCACGGGCAAGCCGGCTTTTTCCAGAACTTCCGCCGTGCCTTGGGTGGCGACAATGTGGTAACCCAACTCATAGAAACGTTTCATCAAGGGAAGTGCTTCTTCTTTTTCTTTGTCCCCGATGGTTGCCACCACTGTGCCAAAGCGCGGCATCTGGATGCCGGCGGCCATCAGGCCTTTGTAAACCGCCCGGGCATAATCCCGGTCTTTTCCCATCACTTCCCCGGTGGATTTCATCTCCGGCCCGAGGGCGATATCCACCTTCGTCAGCTTGTCAAAGGAGAAGACCGGCACTTTCACTGAAATAAACTCACTTTCCGGCCACAATCCGGACTGATCATATCCTTGCTCCCGCAAATTGACTCCGAGCATGATTTTGGTGGCCACTTGCGCCATGGGAATTCCCGTGACTTTGCTTAAGAAGGGAACCGTTCTCGATGACCGCGGATTGACTTCCAAGGTGTACAGTTCATTTTGATACAGAACAAATTGAATGTTGATGATTCCCTTGATGTGAAGCGCTTTGGCGATTTTTTCCGTGATCCGGGCAACCTGCTCTTTTTGCTCCCCGGTCAGGGTTTGCGGGGGATAAACAGCAATCGAATCCCCGGAATGGACCCCTGCCCGTTCGATGTGTTCCATGATACCGGGAATGAGGACTCTTTCCCCGTCGCAAATCGCATCCACTTCGACCTCTTTGCCCAACAAGTAACGGTCGATCAGGACGGGATGTTCCGGATTCACTTTGACCGCTTGCTCCATGTAAGAGCGCAGTTCCATTTCGTTATGGACGATTTCCATGGCACGCCCTCCCAGCACATAGGACGGACGGACCAACACCGGATATCCCAGGATCCGGGCGGCTTTTACCGCTTCGTCCACCGAAGTGACCGCCGTTCCCGGAGGCTGTGGAATTTGGAGGTCGCTCATCAACTGTTCAAATTTTTTCCGGTCTTCCGCACGGTCAATTTCCTCCAAAGAGGTGCCCAACAACCGGATGCCTTCATCCTGCAAGTCCCTCGCCAGATTCAAAGCGGTTTGCCCGCCGAATTGCACGATCACCCCGAGCGGATTTTCTTTTTCAATGATGTTGAGAACATCTTCTTTAAAGAGAGGTTCAAAGTACAGACGGTCAGAGATATTGAAATCCGTCGAGACCGTCTCCGGATTGTTATTGATGATCACCGCTTCATAGCCGGCTTTTTGGATGGCCATGATCGCATGCACGGTCGCATAATCAAACTCGACTCCCTGACCGATCCGGATCGGCCCCGAGCCGAGGACCACAATGCTTTTTGTTTTGCTTACCGCCACTTCGTCTTCAGATTCATAAGACGAGTAATAGTACGGGGTATTTGCGGCAAATTCCGCGGCGCAGGTGTCCACCATTTTATAAACCGGGACAATGTGGTGTTGTTTCCGCAACGCGCGAACCTCTTTTTCCGTCCGGTTTGTAAGGCGGCCGATCGCCCGGTCCGTCATCCCGAATTGCTTGGCCTTTCTGAGCAACTCCGGGGCAAGGGAACCGGATGCTTGCAACTCTTTTTCCATCCGGATGATGCGTCCGATTTTATGCAGGAAAAAACGGTCGATTCGGGTGAGTTGATGGGCTTCTTCCAGACTGTGTCCGCGCCGGAACCATTCCGCCAGCAAAAACAGCCGCTCATCATCCGGTTTTTGCAGCCGTTTTCTCAACTTGTCGCCGGGAATTCCCCCGGCTCCCGGCAGGTTCAAATCATCCTGCCCGATTTCCAGCGAACGCACTGCTTTTAAAAGCGATTCTTCCAATGTCCGCCCGATGGCCATCACTTCCCCCGTTGCTTTCATCTGGGTTCCCAATTCCCGGTTTGCCGAGACAAATTTGTCAAACGGCCAGCGGGGAATTTTGCAGACCACATAATCGATGGCCGGTTCAAAACAAGCACTGGTTTGTCCGGTCACCGGATTTTTTAATTCGTCCAGTGTGTAGCCCAGTGCAATTTTGGCAGCCACCCGGGCGATCGGATATCCCGTCGCTTTGGAAGCCAGCGCACTGGAACGACTCACCCGCGGATTCACTTCAATGACATAGTATTGGAAGCTGTGCGGATCGAGTGCAAACTGGATATTGCATCCGCCACGAATATCCAGGGCGCGGATGATTTTCAACGCCGCATTCCGGAGCATCTGGTGTTCCCGGTCCGTCAAGGTCTGACTCGGGGCAAACACGATGCTGTCCCCGGTGTGTACGCCCACCGGATCAAAGTTTTCCATGTTGCACACCACGATGGCGTTATCCGCGGCATCGCGCATCACTTCATATTCAATTTCTTTGTATCCTGCGATGCTCTGTTCGATCAGGCATTGGGTGATCGGGCTGTAACGGAGCCCGTTTTCAACAATCTCTTGCAATTCTTTTTCGTCTTTGGCAATGCCCCCTCCGGTTCCGCCCAGTGTGTAAGCGGGCCGGACGATCACGGGATAGCCGGCTTCTCCGGCAAACCGGAGCGCTTCATCGACCGTGTGCACAATTGCGCTTTCCGGAACCGGCTCTCCCAGCTCTTGCATCAATGCCCGGAACGAATCGCGGTCCTCTGCACGGGTGATCGCTTGCAGATCGGTTCCCAGAAGACGGACGCCTTCCCGTTTTAGAACCCCTTGTTTGGCCAATTCCACCGCCAAGTTTAAGCCGGTTTGCCCTCCCAGGGTGGGCAAAAGACCATCCGGACGCTCTTTGCGAATCACTTGCGTGATAAATTCGGCAGTCAGCGGTTCAATATAGACGCGGTCTGCCATGTTGGTATCGGTCATGATCGTGGCCGGATTGCTGTTGACCAAAACCACTTCCAATCCTTCTTCTTTCAGCGCCTGACACGCTTGCGTCCCGGCATAGTCGAATTCCGCGGCCTGGCCGATCACAATCGGCCCCGAACCAATCACCAAAATTTTCTTCAAGGTCGAATCTTTAGGCATTGACGGTCTCTCCCTTCCGTGCAAAAGACTCCATCATCTCAAGAAAACGGTCAAACAGATAACCCGAATCAAGCGGGCCCGGTGCCGATTCCGGATGATATTGGACGGTGAACACCGGCAGGGTTTTGTGCCGGAGCCCTTCGACCGTCCCGTCGTTCAACGCAATGTGCGTGATTTCCAATCCGGTGTTTTTCACCGAGTCAGAAGTGACGGCATACCCATGATTTTGCGAAGTGATCACGGTGCGTCCGGTTGCCAGCTCCTTCACCGGATGGTTTCCGCCGCGATGCCCGAACTTCATTTTTTCCGTGTCGGCTCCGGCGGCCAACGCGACCAGCTGATGGCCCATGCAAATGCCAAACAGCGGCACTTTCCCCATCAATTGTTGGATCGTTCGGATTCCCTCCGGCACGTCCTTGGGGTTCCCGGGACCGTTGGACAACATCACCCCGTCCGGCCGGAAGCGCATGATTTCTTCGGCTGAGGTACTGTAGGGAACGGTAATCACCTCGCAGTTGCGCTTCACCAACTCCCGCACAATGTTGTGTTTGGCTCCGAAATCCATCAAAACCACCCGTTTTCCCTTGTTCGGGGAAATATGAATGCTTTTGGTGCTGACACGCGCCACTTGGTCACGCATCAACGGAAACTTCAACTGTTCATTCAATTCCTCCAAACTCTCTTCGCCGGTGGTGATGATTCCCTTCATCGTTCCGTGCATCCGGATTTTGCGGGTCAGCATCCGGGTGTCGATTCCGGAAATTCCGATCAATCCGTATTCCTTCAAAAACGTTCCCAGCGGCAATTCGTTGCGCCAGTTGCTGGCATATTCGGCATACTCGCGCACGATCAAACCGTGAGCGTAAGGGCGCAGGGATTCGTTGTCATCGCGCGAGATCCCGTAGTTGCCGATCAGCGGGTATGTCATGACCACCATTTGCCCGCAATAAGAAGGGTCGGTTAAAATCTCCTGATAACCGGTCATGCTGGTGGTGAACACCACTTCCCCCCTTTTAAACCCTTCTGCCCCGAATGATTCGCCAACCAATAACGTACCGTCTTCCAACAGCAATCTTGCTTTCACGGACGCTCCTCCTTTTCCACTACATCAGGCAATCGTCATCTTGCCATGTCACTTTTCCGTTCAAGATGGTCAGAACCGGCCACCCTTTTAATTTCCAACCGGCAAACGGGGTGTTGCGGCCTTTGGAAGCAAAGTCCTTTGGATCAATCACTTTTTCCCGGTCCAGATCAATGACCGTGATATCGGCCGGTCCCCCTTCCACCAGGCGGCCGTAAGGCAACCGGAAAACTTCCGCCGGTTTCAAGGTCATCTTGTCCACCAATTCGTGCAACGTAATCACACCTTTTATGACCAGATGCGTATAAAGCAGCGGAAATGCCGTTTCCAAACCCACAATGCCGAACGGGGCCTGTTCGATTCCCGCCTGTTTTTCTTCCGCCGTATGCGGGGCGTGATCCGTTGCAATGAAATCGATCGAACCGTCTTTCAAACCTTCGATCAATGCTTGCCGGTCTTCTTTGGAGCGGAGGGGCGGGTTCATTTTCCAATTAGGATCGGGCCCGGGGATATCTTCGTCACACAACAGCAGATGATGCGGAGTCACTTCGGCCGTCACTTTTTGCCCGCGGGCTTTGGCCTCCCGCACCAGCCGGACAGACGCTTTGGTGCTGATGTGGCAAACATGGTAGTGCGCCCCTGTCTCTTCCGCCAGCAAAATGTCCCGCCCCACATGGACCGCTTCTGCAGACGAAGGGATTCCCGTCAGGCCGTGCTTTTTTGCAAACACGCCTTCATGGACGCATCCGCCTTTGGCCAGCGTGTCATCCTCACAGTGGGCCACCACCGGAAGGTCTGCCGCCACGGCTTTCTTCATCGCTTCTTTCATCATTTTGGCGCTTTGCACGCCGACCCCGTCATCAGTGACACCGATTGCCCCGGCTTTCTTCATGCCGGCCATATCGGTCAATTCATCCCCCCGCTGTCCGATGGTGATGGCACCATAAGGCAAAACCCGGGCCAAACCGGTTTTCTTTGCGCGATTGATCACTTCTTTAATTTTGTCCGGCGAATCGGTGACAGGGTTGGTGTTCGGCATCGGCGCAATCGTTGTGAATCCGCCGCGCGCCGCCGCCCGGCATCCCGATTCGATCGTCTCTTTCTGCTCAAATCCGGGCTCGCGCAAATGAACATGCATATCAATCAGCCCGGGGCAAACCAGTTTTCCGTCGGCCCAAATCACCGTCACATCTTCATCGGGACGGATCTCCGGGGCAATCGCCCGGATCTTTTGCCCGTCAATCCAAAAATCTCTTTGCACCAATTCTTTGCTTTCCGGATCCAACAAGTTCCCGTTTTTCAGCAGGATACGCAACGAAAATCCCCTCCCATCGCTCTTTCCAAGGCCGCCATCCGCACCCAAACTCCGTTTTTCATCTGTTCGAAAATTTTCGAACGCTGATCTTCAACCATTTCATCTGCAATTTCCACGCCCCGGTTGACCGGTCCCGGATGCATGATGATGGCATCCGGCTTCATGAGCCGGGCCCGTTTACGGGTCAGCCCGAATTGCCTGAAATACGCTTGTGCAGAAGAAAACAGCGTTTGGTCATGCCGTTCCAACTGCACCCGCAGCATCATCACCACATCAGCTTCCCGGAGAGCATCTTCAAACGGCACATAAGGCGCCAGTTGTTCAATCTCTTCATCCCGCATTCCATCCGGACCGCTCACCATGATCTCCATGCCAAACCGGGACAACGCCCAGAGACTGGAACGCACCACCCGGCTGTGCTTGATATCGCCAATCATCGCTACTTTCTTTCCTTCCAACTCTTTAAAATGCTTCCTCATGGTGTACAAATCCAACAAGGCTTGTGTCGGGTGGGCCAGGCATCCGGCTCCGGCATTGACGAGCGCGCATTCCGGCAGCCGGTCGGCCAATTCCTGAAAAACACAGGGGTCGGCGTGCCGGATCACCACGACACGGACTCCGAGCGAAGACAAGGTTTTGACCGTGTCATACAGCGACTCTCCTTTGGCCGTGCTGGAAACTTCCGGAGAGAAATGAATCACTTCCATTCCCAACTTTTTTTCGGCCACTTCAAAGGAAAAGCGGGTCCGGGTGCTCGGCTCAAAGAACAGATTTGCCGCAAACCGCCCTTGATACGGTGCATGTCCCGGTTGCCAATGCTCCTCCCAATACTGCGCCCGGTCCAAAAGCGTTTGTATTTCATTTCTGGATAAATCCTTGGTATCAAACAAATGGTTGGGGGCGAACCTTCGCTTCGTCACAGTCAACTGAATCCCTCCTGTCTGTCAGGCTGCTTCCGCCAACTCTTTTTGCCGCGAATCTTTTTCAGGCAAGACCAGATTGAGCAGAATGCCGGTGACGGTTGCCAACGCCATCCCTTCCAATTCCAGATGGATGTTGGCCAATTTCAGCAACGCCCCTCCGACTCCGATCACCAGAATGACCGATGCAATCACCAGGTTGCGACGGTTATCCAGGTTCACTTGATTTTCAATCAGCATCCGCAACCCGCTGGAGGCGATGACACCAAACAACAGGATCGAAACGCCGCCCATCACCGGAGTGGGAATGGTTTGAATGAGTGCCGATATTTTTCCCACGAAACTGAACATGACAGCCAGGACAGCCGTTCCTCCGATCACCCAGACACTGAAAATGCGGGTCATGGCCATCACCCCGATGTTTTCCCCGTAAGTGGTGGCCGGAGGGCCGCCGACCAGGGCAGCGATGCTGGTGGCAAGCCCATCCCCCAACAAAGAACGGTGCAATCCGGGATCTTTCACCAAGTCTCTGCCCATGATGTTTCCTTGTACCACCAAGTGTCCGATGTGTTCGGCCAACACCACCAACACCACCGGCAACATCACCACAGCCGCATGCCACGAAACGACCGGTGCCGTCAACTCAGGAGCGGCAAACCACGGGGCTTCCCTCACCGTGGCAAAGTCCACCATCCCCATCATCAAAGCCGTCAGGTATCCGCCAATCAGCCCAAGCAGTATCGGGATGAAGCGAAGGAATCCGCTGAATGCTAAATTGGCCGTGATGGCGATTCCCAAGGTGACAAGTGCCACGATAAAGTTCTCCAAAGAATAAACCTGCAATTGAACCTTTTCATTTTCCGGATCGACGGATTGAATGGTTCCGTCCAATGCCGCCCATCCGCTTGCGGTTTGCGGCATGTCCACGATCACTTCTTTTTTGCTGGCCATGTCCACCGCCGTGCCTGCCAGCGAAAGGCCGATGACAATCACCACCGAGCCGATTACAACCGGGGGCAGCAAATGATCCAGCCATTTCACGCCAAACTGGTATACAATCAGGGCCACCACTCCGTAGGCAATCCCGACCAGGAAACATCCGAATAACGCTTCACCCAGATGCTTTCCTCCTTGGGAAATGGTGATCACCGGAACAATGAAGGCAAACGAAGACCCCAGATATGCCGGGATTTTGCCCCGTGTCACAATCAAATAGGCCAGCGTCCCGATTCCGCTGGATAACAGTGCGACGGCCGGATTCATCCCCGTCAACAACGGCACCAGCATCGTGGCGCCAAACATGGCGAACAAATGTTGAAAGCTGAGAAAGAGCCATGACAAAGCTTTGGGTTTTTCATGCACATCCATGACAATTTTTTGTGAACTCATTGGCCTTAACTCCTTTGTTGAGGATAAAAAAACGTCTCTTTGCCCATACGCAAAGAGACGCAGTAAAACAATACAGCGCTTGTTTGTCAACCGCATCCCTTTGCCGGACTCACTGGACCGATTTAAAAGGGATTGATGCTATCCTTGATTTTGTTGTCGGATACTGACCCGTTCTTCTCCCTCATCCACTTCCGAGAGATAAACCGAAACCACTTCCGCCCGGGAGGTGGGAACATTTTTGCCGACATAGTCGGGGCGGATCGGCAGTTCGCGATGCCCGCGGTCAATGAGGACAGCCAATTGAATCATCTGCGGCCGTCCCCGGTCGATCAAAGCATCCATGGCGGCCCGAACCGTTCTTCCCGTAAACAAAACATCGTCGACCAAAATCACTTTTTTTCCGTTGATGTCCGGGATGTTGGTTTCCCGCACTTCGGGTTGATCATTTTTTTCCGTCAAATCATCGCGATAAAGCGTGATATCCAACTCACCGCAAGGAAGGGATTTTCCCTCAATCTGATGGATCCGTTCTTTCAGCCGGTCAGCCAGATAAATCCCTCTGGTTTTAATCCCGATCAGAACGCAGTCATCCACGCCTTTATTCCGCTCCAAAATTTCATGTGCAATTCGGGTTAACGCCCGGCGAATCGCTGCTTCATCCAAGATCACTTTTTCCTTTCCCATGCTTTCAAGAACTCCCTTCTTTGATTTCGGCGGCACAAAAAAAGTCTTTGTCTTGCCAGACGGCAGACAAAGACCTCCTGAAAAAGGGCATACCAACCCTTTTTTACATTTCCGTGCCCTTGCCAGCCTCACTGGACTGGATTTAAAGGTTCCTTTTCACTTATCTGTATCATACCGGTTGGTTTTGTGATTGTCAACAAAACGGCTGCTTTAATGCCTTGTAAATTTTTCTCATATCCTCCGGCCACTCCGCTTCCAAACGGATACGCCGGCCCGTTCTCGGGTGCGTAAAGCCGAGCACTTGTGCATGCAGGGCTTGCCCCTCAATCGCATAGGGATTTTTCTTCGGACCGTAGACCGGATCCCCAATGAGCGGATGCCCGATATATTTCATATGTACCCGAATCTGGTGCGTCCGGCCCGTTTCCAGCCGGCACTCCACCCATGTCGCCTGTTGAAATCGTTCCCGCACAAAAAAATGCGTCACCGCCGGTTTGCTGTTTTGAGAGATCACAGCCATTCGCTGACGGTGTTTGGGATCCCTTCCGATGGGGGCATCCACTGTGCCGTGATCGTGCGGAATCACGCCATGGCAAAAAGCAACATACACCCGCTCAACCGAATGCTCCTTCAATTGTGCCGCCAACGACTGGTGTGCCAGATCATTTTTAGCCACCATCAACAACCCGGAGGTGTCCTTGTCAATGCGATGAACGATTCCGGGGCGGGCAACCCCTCCAATCCCCGACAGTTCATCCCCGCAATGGGCCAAAAGCGCATGAACCAACGTTCCCGAATTGTTTCCCGGTCCCGGATGCACCACCATCCCCCGGGGTTTATTCACCACAATGACATCCTCATCTTCATAACGGATGTCCAAGGGAATCGGTTCCGGGCGGATTTCGGCCTCTGTGACCGGCGGGACATTGAGGGTGACCACATCCCCTTGCTTCAAACGGTAATTTCCTTTTTTATTTTTTCCGTTCACCCAAGCCAATTGGGCACGGATCCATTCTTGAACCCGTGCACGCGACCATTCTTCATTTTTTTGGGGAAGGAATTTGTCTAACCGCTCCCCGTCTGCAGAATCATCGATTGTCCATTCATAATGCTCCATGTTTTCCCATGACTCGTTCATTGCGTGTCCCTCACTTTGGTTAAAGGCTCTTTTTCTGCCGCGGGACTGGCAAAAGTCAACACCACGAGCAGAAAAACGCCGACCACGATCGATGAATCCGCAAGATTAAAGATCGGAAATTGATAAGCACCGAATTGGAAATGCAGGAAATCCACCACTTCTCCCAACCGGATCCGGTCGATCAAATTGCCGGCGGCACCGCCCAAAATCAGGGAAAACGCCGTCGGCATCCATGGGTTTTTTTCATCTTTGACCTGCCATAAGTAATAAACCACAAAGCCAATGACAATCAGCGTGATGGAGACAAACAGCCAAATTTTATCCTGCAAAATGCCAAATGCGGCTCCCCGGTTCCGGTGCGAGGTCAGATAGAAAAAACCGTCAATCACCGGAATCGATTCATACAGATTCATTTTATGTTCAACGAGCCATTTTGTGGTTTGATCCGATAAAAGAATGAGTAACGCAATCAAATAATATCTCAAGAGTCCTCCTCCTGTCCCCCACCGTCGATAATCCTTTTATCCCTCCGATTGTAGCACAGGCCGGAGTCTTCTCACAAGCTTACGACAACGGGTCGTCTTCCCGTTCTTCCCGCTCTTTTTGAGCATAGGCATCATTGTGGGTGATTTCTGTGATCTCATCCGTTTTCCCGGATAAATCCGTAATCGAAAACCCTTCCGTCAAGTCGACATACCCCCGGTGCTCATGCGAATCAATCATCAACTCATTATAATTTCTTCCTTCCACAAAAAAATCCGGGGGATTGGAAGTGCCGTACTGTTCCACATCCTGCCAGGCATCTTCTCCATCGTAAAAATTCTTGTCACTTTGGTCCTGATTGCGTCCGCCGGAATCCATCACTTTTTCTTCCGCCGGACGCCTGATGGAGGAATGTTGCTCCGGATGGTGATTCACGCAATACTCTGTGGTCGGCACCGCTTCCAACCGGTCTTCCGCGATTTCTTGGCCGCAAACTTTGCAGATCCCGTAGGTTCCCTGATTCATCCTCTCCAGCGCCTTGTCAATTTCCTTCAACCGGCGCTCATCATTTTCATTCAGGGCCAAATCTTTGCCCCGCTCGAAAATCTCCGTCCCCAAATCGGCCGGGTGGTTATCATAACCGGACAATTCGCCGATCGATCCGTTCATGCTTTGATCCATGCTGTATGAATCGTTTTGTTTCAACCGTTTTTCAATTTGGCTTTTTTCCTGTTCCAATTTTTGACGCAGCCTTTGTTGGACAACCGGATTTGCCACTTTACATTTCACCTCCTGTTTGATGGAGTCAGCAATATCTTCTCCGCCTGACCTCCTTTTCATGTATCCCATCCGTTGACGATTTGATAATTTGGAATAAACGCAAATTTATTAAACCCCTTTCTTTTTCACTTTTATACTGTTATGCTTTTGGGTAATAAAGTGGGGTGAAAACATCGAATGAGCCAATTGCAAAGAAAATTACGCCCTCGCCACGTTCAAATGATTGCCTTGGGAGGCGCAATCGGAGCGGGAATTTTTCAGGGCAGTGCAGAAACGATCCAATCCGCCGGCCCCGGGGTACTGATCGCTTATCTGATCGCCGGAGTTTTGTTGTTTATCGTGATGGGATCGCTTGCGGAAATGGCGCTGGCCAACAAAGGATTGGACATAAGGGGACTCATTTATAAAGCATTGGGATACCAAGTTTCATTTGTGGTCGGTTGGATTTATTTCATCATGTGGATTTTGGTGATGGCCGTGGAAATCGTGGCCGCCGGAACCTTTTTGCATTACTGGTTTACCGGCCTTCCGGTCTGGCTGCTCAGCTTTATGGTCGCTTTGGTGCTGGTCGGTTTAAACCTTTTGAGTGTCGGCCTGTTCGGAGAAGTGGAATTTTGGTTGACCGGCATCAAAGTGTTCACACTGATGGCTTTTGTCATTTTGGGTTCCGGATTGATGTTTGGATGGTTTCCGACGGAAAATCCGCCGTATCTCACCCATCTGACGGCACACGGAGGTTTCTTGCCCCTCGGATGGAAAGGCGTGATTTCCTCCCTTTTGATTGTAATCTTCTCCTATGGTGGAACCGAAATGATCGGGCTCACCATCACCGAAATGAAAGATCCGGAAAAATCCTTGCCCAAAGTGATTAAAGATATCATTATCCGGATTTGCCTGTTCTATGTATTGCCATTGTTTATCATCATGGGACTGGTGCCCTGGAATCAGGTCGGCGAGGCAGGAAGCCCGTTTGTCACCGTCTTTTCCGCTTTGGAATTAAAAGGCGTGGCGCACATCATGAATTTTATCCTGCTGATCGCCGTGACCTCGGCAGCCAACACCGGGATTTACTCCAGCTCCCGGGTGCTGTATTCGTTGGCAAAACAAAAAGAGGCCCCTGCGATTTTCAGCCGGTTGAACAAAAACGGCGTGCCCATTTACAGCCTCATTCTGTGCGCCGGTAGCCTGCTTCTGGGGTCGGTTGTCGCCATGGCGGCTGAAGAGAGCGTGTTTCAATATCTGATGGGAATTCCGGGTTACACCACCATCATGCTTTGGATCATCATTTGCCTTTCTCAGTTGAAATTGCGGAAGCAATACAAGGAAAAACCTTTTTTCCAAATTCCTTTATACCCGTATTTGACAGGTTTCACCCTGGCCGTATTGTCAGTGATTTTCATCACACTGTTGCTGAATCCGGATAACATTATTAACAGCATGGTCTTCCTGTCCATGATGATCGTACTGTTTTGCGCGGCCCGGTTCAAATCGGGCCTTGCGGATCAGCCGTTGCCCGACTCTTCTTCTTGATTTTACGCACGACAAATCCAAAGCCCCCTTCTCTTTATTGAGAAGGGGGCTTTGATTTGTTGCGTTTTCTGTTTTATTCGCTCAAATCGACACCCAATTTTTTCACAATGGTGGCACAGCGCGAGCACAGATGCGGATGGTCGGCATCTTGACCCACAGTCGGGGAAATCACCCAACAGCGCTCGCATTTTTCTCCTTCCGCCGTACGAACCGTCACTTTCACCTTCTCCTCCGCCGTCACTTCAGAAGAAGCTTCGTTCAGGACGACATCGGAGACAATAAACAGTTGATCCAAATGATCTGTCGACCTGAGCAACTCCCCGGCTTCCGGATTCGGTGTGATTTCGACAGTCGCTCCCAGCGAGTTTCCGATTAATTTTTCGGCCCGCGCTTCTTCCATCGCTTTTAAGACCACATCGCGGATGGTCAACAATTCATCCCATTTTTTCTCTAAAGCTTCGTCATACCAATCTTCTCTTGCAACCGGGAAATCACAAAGTTGCACACTGATTTCACGATCGCCCGGAATGTATTTCCAGACTTCCTCCGTCGTATGCGGCAGGATGGGGTTGATGATTTTCACCAGTGTCAGCAAGACTTCATACAACACGGTTTGTGCCGAACGGCGCACTTCCGAATCCGTGGGCAATACATACAGCCGGTCTTTTAACACATCCAGGTAGAACTGGCTTAAAAACACCGTGCAGAAATGGTGGATGTCATAGTATACTTGGTGAAAATCATATTCATCATAAGAGTTGCTCACCCGCTCGACCAGACGATTCAGCTTGATGAGCGCATAACGGTCCAATTCGGTCAGTTCATTCAGAGCCAAACGATCCGAATCGGGATCAAATCCGTTCAAGTTGCCCAGCAAAAAGCGGAACGTGTTCCGGATTTTCCGGTAAGCTTCGGCTGTTTGTTTCAAGATGGCATCCGAAATCCGCACATCAGCCTGATAATCCGAAGAAGCCACCCACAGGCGCAAGATATCCGCACCATATTGTTGGATCACTTTGGCCGGGGCAATCACGTTCCCCAGGGACTTGGACATTTTCCGCCCTTCTCCGTCCAAGGTAAATCCGTGGCTCAGCACTTCTTTATATGGAGCTTGCCCTTTGGTTGCCACGGCGGTGGACAGAGACGAGTTAAACCAGCCTCGATATTGGTCTGATCCTTCCAAATACATGTCCGCCGGCCATTGCAAGTTTTCCCGTCCTCCCAAAACCGCACGATGACTGCTGCCGGAATCAAACCACACATCCATCGTATCGGTTTCTTTGCGGAACTTGTCATGACCGCATTCGGAACAGGTGGAATTTGGCGGCATCAATTCTTCAACCGGTTTTTCATACCAGACTGAAGAGCCCCGTTCTTTAAACAGATTGGCAATATAATCAATGGTTTCATCGGTCACATGAGGATGGCCGCATTTGGTGCAATAAAAGATCGGCAAAGGGACGCCCCAAATCCGCTGCCGCGAGATACACCAATCTCCACGGTCGGCAATCATGTTGTGAAGGCGGATTTCTCCCCAGGACGGTGTCCATTTGACTTTCCGGATCTCTTCCAACATTGCTTCACGGAATCCGTCAATCGAAGCAAACCATTGTTCGGTCGCCCGGAAAATGACCGGTTTTTTGGTCCGCCAGTCATGGGGATATTGGTGGGTGATAAAGCCCAATTTTAATAAGTAACCGGCTTCCTCCAGCTTTTCCGTCACTTTTTTGTTGGCATCGTCATAGAACAATCCTTCAAAGCCGGGAGCTTGCTCCGTCATGCGCCCTTTCTCATCCACCGGGCAAAGCACTCCCAAATTGTATTTTTGTCCGACATAAAAGTCCTCTTCCCCGTGTCCCGGAGCCGTATGAACACAACCGGTCCCTGCATCCAAAGTGACATGATCTCCAAAGATGACGGGACTTTCCCGGTCATACAGCGGATGCCGGCAAATGACGCCTTCCAGCTCATTCCCTTTAAAAGTTGACAGCACCCGGTAATCGGAAATGCCGGCCTCTTCCATCACTTTCTCCAACAATGCTTTGGCGACCACCAGTTTGCGTCCATTCGCCTCAACCAGGTTGTATTCAAAATCCTCATGCAAAGCAACGGCCAGGTTGGCGGGAATCGTCCAAGGCGTGGTGGTCCAGATCACCACATAGGTGTTGTCATCCGAAAGCACATCATTGCCCCGTTTCACCGGGAACAAAACATAAATGGACGGCGAGCGTTTATCACGGTATTCAATTTCCGCTTCGGCCAGTGCCGTCTCGGAAGACGGGGACCAGTAAATGGCTTTTTGCCCGCGATAAATATAACCCTTTTTCAACATTTCCCCGAACACACGGATCTGTTCGGCTTCATATTCCGGTTTCAACGTAATATAAGGGTTGTCCCAGTCTCCCCGGACCCCCAGGCGTTTGAATTGTTCTTTTTGTTTATTGACAAAGGATAAAGCATACTCTTTGCACATTTCCCGGAATTTGACCGGATCCACGTTTTTCCGGTCCACTTTTTTCTTGCTGACGATGGCATGCTCAATCGGCAAACCGTGGGTATCCCAACCGGGAATGTAAGGAGCATAATATCCCTTCATCGATTTATACCGGATAATGAAATCTTTGAGAATTTTGTTCAGAGCATGCCCGATGTGCAAATCCCCGTTGGCATAAGGAGGGCCGTCATGCAGAATAAAGGAATTGGCTCCTTTTCTTTTTTCCAGCACTTGCTGATAAATGTCGATCTCATCCCACCATTTTTGCATTTCCGGTTCACGGTTGGGCAAGTTCCCGCGCATTGGAAAATCGGTTTTCGGCAGGTTTAATGTTTGACGGTAGTCCGGCATGTGTGATCACTCCTTTATCCTTTCTAAAAACATAAAAAAACCTTCTGCATCCTCTAGGGACGAGAAGGTTTCCCGCGGTACCACCCTACTGGCTTCGTATCCTTGAATTGGAGACAAAACCTCTCAACCATCCTTAACGTGGATGACGCGGTCGACCTTACTCCAATTTCAGGTGACAGTTCCAGGGTGATTTTCGATAGAAACTCGGATTAGGCTTACACCATCCCTAATTCGCTGCAAACACGAGTTTACCTATCTACTCTTCCCTTTCTTTACCATTAGCCCTGATTCTCTTTTGCTGATCTCCCAGAACATCGGCGTGTCCATTAAAACATGGCTTTCTTCTTCAGTTTTCTGGATGTTCTGCGCAACTCGCGGCGTGGTTCTTCTTCTTCGTAATAAGAAGAAGCGGCGACTTCGTCCATGACGGCATTATCTTCGACATTGTTCATGTTATTGAAATCCTGGAATTCCTGCGTGTTGAAATCTTGGTACTCTTGGGTGTTGAAATCCTGATACTCCTGGGTGTTGAAGTCTTTATACTCCTGGGTGTTTTGATCCATCAACATCTCCCGGGATTGATCCTGTTCCGCATATTGTTCAAGTTTCTTACCTTGCTCTTCCAAACCGGACTCCAACTCTTCCAAAGATTCCCAATCGGAGTTTTCCAGAATGTCCAGATGCGATTGCACCAGTGTGCGGAAACGTGCACGGTAGACGGTGGCTTTTTGTTTCAAATCAAGCAGCTCGCTGTGGATGGCACGGGCCTTTTGCAATGCTTCGTTGATGATCCGGTCGGCATTTTTCTCTGCTTCCTGAACAATCAACTCGGCTTCTTTCTTGGCGTTTAAGCGAACTTCCTCGGCCACTTCCTGAGCCACACGGATCGACTTGTGAATGCTTTGTTCCATCGAGCTCAATGCTTGAGGCGACGGATGCTGAACAGGCTCCGGATAACGTTGCATCGGTTGCGGTGCCGGTGCCGGCGCCGGCGGTTGTGCGGCTTGCTGCTGTTGTTGCATTTGCTGCGGCCCGGTTTGGAACATGGACTCGTCTTCCATCAAACGCTCAATCTCTGCCTGTAACTCTTCCACTTGTTGTTCCAGTTCCAGTTTTTCCCGTGTGAGCAGTTCGAAATCTTTAATAATCTGGTCAAGAAAATCGTTCACTTCATCAACATCATATCCACGGAAAGATCTTTTAAACTCTTTATTGTGTATATCTAAAGGTGTTAATGGCATCTTTCGCACCTCCTGAAAAAATTGCACGCATTCTTATTCTACAAAATGAAAAAACGTCCTTCCGAAAGCCTGCAAAAATCCATCCGGGCTCCCATCAATGATAAGTACTCAGTTTTATCCATATTCTTCCTTTTTTGCTATGTCCCTCAATACTTTCTACAGCCAAACGTCCAAATCCTCTTAGTGAAATCAAGTCGCCCGGCGCCACCGGATAATCCGGTTGATCCACTAATTTCCAATTCACTTTGCACTTACCGCTTTTCACCATGGACGCAGCCTTTGTTCTAGAGACCCGATAACCTTCTGATATTACTGCATCGACACGCATCGAGGCCACAGAAGCCGTCCGGATCTTTCCGTTTCTTTCGGGAAGAGTCAGTTCCGCGCGATTAATCTTCCTTATACTAACACGATGGCGTCCGACTTGTCCAATACCCAAAAAAATATATTCCGCCATCTCGCCGGCAACGATAATATCACATCCTTTTGCGTGTGGCAGGATGTCCCCCAGCATGTTCCGTTTGATTCCCAAACCCGTCAAAGCTCCCAATACATCACGGTGTTTCAGTTCTTTTGAATCTTTTGTTTCAAGTCTGTAAAAAACCAAATCCGTCCATTCCGGATTTTCCCCGTAATAATCGGGAGCAATCAAAGCGCGCTTTCGCTCTGCTTCCGGATACCCGCCATCCAGACAGAAGAGAAGAGCCGGCTCCCTTTTG
Source organism: Thermoactinomyces sp. CICC 10735 (assembly GCF_016055175.1). Lineage (NCBI taxonomy): Bacteria > Bacillati > Bacillota > Bacilli > Caryophanales > Thermoactinomycetaceae > Thermoactinomyces > Thermoactinomyces sp. CICC 10735. The sequence continues at coordinate 164,130 of NZ_JAECVT010000002.1, forward strand.
ACAACCGACGTCAGAATAAACTGCTCTCTCGGATCCAAAAATGGAGTGACAACGAATTGGTTTTTGTCGGATGCGCGGTGCACATAGTCCAAAGAACGTTCCACAAAAGGGCGTTCTTCCGGACGAAAATGCATAAAAATATTCTCTTTTGACATCACAGAATTATAGCACCCAACCGATAATTGTATAAACGCCTAATTCTACGAAATGCAAAACAAAAAGCGCCACGATGGGGGAGATGTCAATCATCCCGCCGATCGGTGGAATGAAGCGGCGAAACACGCTCAAATACGGTTCGGAAACTTTCGCGAGAAAAACGCCCACCGGAGTGTCCCTGAAATTGGGAAACCACGAAGACAAAACATAAATGATGAGCACAATCGAATAGATATTGAAAAACTGGTTCACGATGGAGTAAATCATTTTTTCCACTTCACCTCAAATTTTTTGCCTCTTCCTCTTTGAACAGATCTGTGATCGATCCCTGGATATCCACATTCGCCGGTGTGCAAATAAAGATATTTTCACCCAGTTTTTGAATGTTTCCTCCCAAAGCATAGACGGTACCGCTTAAAAAGTCGATGATCCGCACCCCTTGTTCGCGGCGGACCATTTGCAGGTTGACAACCACAGGGCGGTGGCTTTTCAAGTGATCCGCAATTTCCGGCGACTCTTCATATGCGCGCGGTTCAAATAATACCATACGAATGTTTTTTTGTGTATGGAGCGAAACCACATTGTTTCGTCCCTTCGGACTGGAAGTTCCTTGCTCTTCTTCCGTTTCTTCGTACAAATCCTCATCGGTCACGCCGAAAAAACCCATAATCCGATCCATGAATGTCATTAGGAAATCGCCTCCCGACACAAAGGCTAGCCACCCCGTTTTTCACCCCCAATCAAAACAGAGCCCAATCGCACCCAAGTCGCTCCTTCTTCAATGGCAATTTCAAAATCTTGGGACATGCCCATGGATAAATGAGGTACTTGCAAACGGGGATGGTTTAACCGTTGTAATTTTCCTTGCAATCGTTTTAATTCACGAAAGACAGGCCTCACTTCTTCGGGGTTGTCCGCAATGGGTGCCATGGTCATCAGGCCGGTGATGTCAATGGTGTTTAAATTCGCCACCTCACGGGCAAATTCTTCTAATTCTTGAGGAGAAATTCCATATTTTGATTCTTCTCCCGAGACATTGACTTGCAAAAAACAACGTTGCGGCGGATATCCGCCTTGCAAAACCCGTTTGTTGATTTCTTCCGCGAGGGAAAAACGGTCCAGCGAGTGGATATAGGAAAACTTGCCAACCACATCTTTTGCTTTCCGCCGTTGCAAATGGCCAATAAAATGCCAAGTTCCCCGGTCCTTTAACTCCTCCCATTTGGGAAGGGCGTTTTGCACCCGGTTTTCGCCGACATGCTCCAACCCCAGGTCCAATATGTTTTTAGTCGCTTCTGTATCTAAATATTTAGTGACCGCAAGCACATGAACCTCCTTTGGATCCCGGCCGGAACGCTGACACGCCTGCTCGATTCGTTGTTTCACTTTTTCCCACCGGTTAGCAAATTCGTTCATTCCGATCCCCTTTCCTTCTTTCCGATGTATGCAACCATTCGTCCGGTTTCTCCCTGATCGCGACGATGGGAATAAAAATAATCTTTATCACAGCTTGTACAAAATCGGGACAAAAGGATATGTCGCGGATGGACGCCGGCTTTTTCCAAAATTTTAGCATTGGCTTTTTTCAAATCCAGTTGCCAGCGGCCCCGTCCCCGACTTACTGCGACTTCATTTACGGCTTCTTCATCAGACAATATGTTTTCCAGCGGCCGGTATACCCGTTCATCCACTTCATAACAACAGGAGCCGATCGACGGACCAATCACGACACGGATTTTTCCGGGATCTGCTCCAAGCGATTGCAAACGTCTGACCATTTTTGAACCGATTCCCCCGACCGTTCCTTTCCAACCGGCATGCGCAATCCCGATCCAATCGACATCGGGGGCATAAAAATAAAGCGGAACACAATCGGCAAAGTAGGCCGCCAACAAGATTCCGGTTTCGTTTGTCACCATACCGTCGGTGTCTTGGAAAGCGGTTTTCCGCGCGTCTTTTCCATATCCCCGGTGTTTCTCTTCCACCGTTTCGATATGGACACCATGGATCTGTTCGCCGCAAGTCCAGGCGGAAAAAGGCATCTGAAGCACAGAAGACAGTTCTTTCCGGTTGGATACGACTTGTTTTGGTTGATCACCGACATGAAGTGCGTAATTTCGGCAAAATTTATCTTCTCTGTGATCTTTGGCGCTAAAACCCACGGTCAGATGAGGAAATGCGTTTTCCCATGCATCCACCGTAAAATAAGGCACGCCACTTTTCTGTTGATAACGAAAAGGCTCCATATACACCCTCCCTTCCAACCATATTACCATATCTTCACACCGGAACAAACCGATTAACGGTACTCATCACCGTCCGGTAACATGGAATGGGAAGGGGGTGCCATCGGGGAGGAGCGGCCGCTGTCCAACCGGACCAAAATCACATCCGAACCGATTTTTACAATGTGACGCCATGGAATCACCCACTCATGCCCCCCGGAAACCAGCCCGAACCATCTCGTTTCCCCGGGAACCACAATGGCTTGGATCACGCCTTTTTGCATATCCAACTCCAAATCATAAATTTGTCCCAACTTGCGCCCGTCTGCAATATTCACCACATCTTTTTCCTGCAACTCGGATATTTTCATGGGAAGATGCCCTCCGTTTGCCATTTCATTTTTATTATATATATGTAAACAGGCTAGAAAATGTAATTGGGACATCCCTTTTTTAAGTGGAACTTTTTCCGTAACAAAGAAAGCTTGCCATTTCCACCCGTTGGCAAGCTCCGGTTTATTTTAATTAATAAATTTATTCATTTGTTGTATGGCTGCTTTCTCCAAGCGTGAAACCTGAGCTTGGGAAATGCCGATTTCATCCGCGACTTCCATTTGTGTTTTTCCTTCGAAAAAACGCATGGACAAAATCATTTTTTCTCTTCCGTTTAACCGGTTCAGCGCCTCTTTCAGCGCAATCTCTTCAATCCACTGCATATCTTTGGATTTGTCATCACTTAATTGATCCATGACAAAAATCGGATCACCGCCATCCTGATAAACCGGTTCAAACAACGAAACCGGGTCTTGAATTGCGTCCAGTGCAAACACTACATCTTCTTTTGGGACATTTAATGCTTCCGATATCTCATAGATCGTCGGTTCCCTGGAATGCCGGTTGGTTAGTTGATCGCGAACCTGCAGTGCTTTGTATGCAATATCCCGCAGCGACCGGGATACGCGAATCGGATTGTTATCCCGCAAATATCGACGGATCTCTCCGATGATCATCGGCACGGCATAGGTTGAGAATTTAACATTTTGGCTGAGGTCAAAATTATCAATGGCTTTCATTAATCCGATACATCCGACTTGGAATAAATCATCCACGCATTCTCCACGGTTGTTAAAACGCTGAATCACACTCAATACCAAGCGCAGGTTCCCATTGACCAATTTTTCCCTCGCTTCAAGGTCTCCGGCTTGATATTTCTGAAACAATACACGCATCTCTTGGTTTTTCAGGACCGGGAGTTTTGATGTATCCACACCGCAGATTTCCACTTTGTTTCGTGCCATGAAAAATTCTCCTCCTCAGGATGGAACTAACTTACAGTATGTCCTGCGAAGGAGAATTTATAATGAAAATGAAATTAAACCATTTTATTGAATTCTTTACGCAATCTCTTAATAATTCTTTTTTCAAGACGGGAAATATAGGACTGAGAGATTCCCAACAGATCCGCGACATCCTTCTGTGTTTTTTCTTCACCGCCATCCAGACCAAAACGCAAAATCATAATTTTCCGCTCCCGGTCTGATAGATGCGATAATGCCGTCCGCAAAATTTTTTTATCCACTTCTTCTTCTATGTCGCGGCAAATGATGTCATTATCCGTCCCCAATACATCAGACAGCAGCAACTCATTTCCATCCCAATCCGTGTTTAAGGGCTCGTCAAACGAAACTTCCGACCGGACTTTGTTGTTGCGGCGCAAAAACATCAAAATTTCATTTTCGATACAACGGGAAGCATAGGTGGCCAATTTGATTTTTTTCTCCGGATCAAAGGTGTTCACCGCTTTAATCAAACCGATGGTTCCGATCGAAACCAGATCCTCGATATGGATCCCGGTGTTTTCAAACTTCCTTGCGATGTACACAACCAAGCGCAGGTTTCTTTCGATCAGGATGGCCCGGACGGCCGAATCCCCGCTTGGAAGCCGTTCTAACAAATGGGCTTCTTCTTCTTTGCTCAGCGGCGGCGGAAGGGCTTCGCTGCCTCCGATATAATAGATTTCTTCTCCCTTCAGCCCGAAATGAATTAAAATACGATACCAAAATAATTGAAACGCCATTTTCCATCTGGCAAACATCCCATTTACCCCCTCTTTTAAACGGCTGATACACAGGATGGATGAATGATCGCCTGGTAAGTCCCGTCGGATGAAAGACTTCCGACATCTATACCTATGAGAATTTTCTTGATTTTATTCTCATTTTCTCCTTGCGAAATGATGACATAATCCGGTTTGAGGGCCATCAGGAGATTATTCTTTGTTCCGGCCGCCCGATAAGGAATCAGGCGAATGCGATTCATCCAATCCGCCGGCAGCTCATCCCAGTCTTTTTCAAACCCCGGCTCTTTTGCTATTTTCCACAAAGGTTCCGGAAGCAGCGGTTTTAACTGCTCCAATTCCACCATGATCACCGGCACGCGGGTGATCGGGTCCCGCAATTGATTTCCGGTGTCCACCAATCCCACACAACACAATTCTTGATCCTTCAGACGGATTTTCACATCGGCTGTGAATTGGTGAAACATTTGCCGCTCATCCAACGAACGCAATGACAAGCGGGTGTACAACCACACAAACGGAAATCCGAAAATGATCAGCCCCCATGAGACCGGGGATCCCCAACCATGTTGGGACTCCGTGTAAAAAATGCCTCCGGCCACCTGGCTGTCACCGGTCATGACATAGTGAAAAGCAACCATCGCTCCTCCCGTAATAAAGCAAATAAGATAAAACATTCCCAAATTCCTGAAAAAAGCAACCGGATCCTTAAAACCAAAAGCAATCCAAATCATAAAAATGGAAACAATGATTTTCACCGGCAAAAAGTAAGCGATGGAAAATTGCGGCCACAGATGCAACATCGAGTAAAACCCGCCCAGAAGGGCAGAAAGCAATAACCGCCACCAGACAGCCTTTTGCTTCCGGATCCCGGAAGTAAGCCAAAGGAGCAAAAAATCAATTGCGCTGTTGAGAAAGAAAATCACATCCGCATACACTGTCATAAGCTCTCTCTCCAAATCGGGGTGAGAATAGTATATCTTAATCTATATTTCAAAGTCTGTCTAAACTTGCCAACCCCATTTGACTTTTTTCGTCGAACCGGGAAACAACATGCAGGCTCCATCCGCACGGCATGCACAAAAAAAGCAACCGAATCCCGAAGGAGTCCGGTTGCAACAAACAGGCGTTCATTTGTTTTTGCGGTTGCGTAAGAAAGTGGGCACTTCCAAGTTGCCGTAAGGATCCATGATGCTTTCTTCATCCGGTTTTTTGGGGGCAGGGTCTTTTTGCAAGCGTTGGAACGGGTTCAAATTGTTATCTTCCCTTCCGCCAAATGAAGGTTTTCCCTGTGATTGCGGTTTGGCGCTCTTTTTCTCTTGCTCTTCATGATCGAAGCCGGTGGCAATCACCGTGACCAAAATTTCATCTTTGAGATCTTCATTAATGACAGCCCCGAAAATCATGTTCACTTCCGAGTGGGAAGCCTGGGTCACAATATCCGCCGCTTCATATACTTCGTACAAACTCAAATTGGTGCCTCCGGTGATATTCATCAACACACCGCGGGCTCCTTCGATCGAGGTTTCGAGCAAAGGACTGCAAATCGCTTTTTTGGCCGCATCGGCAGCGCGGTTTTCCCCGTTGGCCGAACCGATTCCCATCAAGGCCGAACCCCGTTCCGTCATAATGGTGCGGACATCCGCAAAGTCAAGGTTAATGAGCCCCGGGACGGCAATCAAATCAGAAATCCCTTGAACCCCTTGTCTCAACACGTTATCCGCTTCTCTGAACGCTTCCAGCATCGGGGTGTTTTTATCAACGATTTCCAACAGCCGGTCGTTGGGAATCACGATTAACGTGTCCACATTTTCCTTTAATGCCGCAACCCCTTGTTCCGCCTGATTCGCTCTTCTCCGTCCTTCAAAAGTAAACGGTTTGGTGACCACACCGACAGTCAGCGCCCCCAATTCACGGGCCACCGCGGCAATCTCCGGTGCCGCTCCGGTTCCGGTGCCTCCACCCATTCCGGCGGTGACAAACACCATGTCGGCTCCCTTTAAGACGCTTTCGATTTGTTCCCGGCTTTCTTCAGCCGCTTTTTTTCCGATTTCCGGTTTGGCTCCGGCTCCGAGCCCCCTGGTCAATTTTTCCCCGATTTGCAGGCGGACAGGCGCCTTGGAGCGGTTTAAAGCCTGTGCATCCGTGTTGACGGCAATAAATTCGACCCCTTGCACGCCCGCCTCAATCATCCGGTTGACTGCATTGCTTCCGCCACCACCGACACCAATGACTTTTATCTGGGCAATTTGTTCCATTTCAAGATCAAAATCCAACATATTCTTGTCCCTCCAATACAAAAGCTTACCAAAATCTTTTTAAATGAATTCATTTAACCAGTTTTTCATTTTTTCAAAAGCCGACGGTCCACGCTGCTTTTTCTGGCGAGGAGGGTGATGGGAGGTTCGATGCGACTCGGTTTGGAAAGCCCCGCGTTTATGCAAGTAGTGAATCATGCCGACTCCGCCGGTGTATGAGGGTTCTTTGACGCCAATATTTTGGGGAGTGGCAATCCGTACGGCTCCGCCCAATTGGTTTTGCGCAACATGCAGGATATGCTGTGTTGCCATGACTCCTCCCGTCAACACATAACCACCGGCAGGTTCTTCCGAAAAGCCCATGGCTTTGACCTGTTGGCGGATCAACTGAAACATTTCTTCCAGCCGGGGTTCGATGATTTGCGCCAACTCCAGTTGGGTTACAATCCGGTCTCTGCTCGTTCCAATCGTTTGCACATTAAACATCTTGTCTGTCAATGCAAATTCTTTACAGGCAACCCCGTATTTGCATTTCACTTCCTCGGCTGAACTGGTCTGTGTCCTGAGTCCTATCGCAATGTCATTGGTTATGTATTCCCCACCAATCGGAATGACGGAAGTTCCTGCAAGGTGACCGTGCTGATAAACCGTCAGTGTCGTGGTTCCGCCACCCATGTCCACCATGACGACACCCAGATTTTTCTCATCATCAGACAGGCAAAGCTCACTGACGGCCAGCGGCAAAAACACCATTCCGGCGATATTTAAGTCCGCCCGCTCCACACAGCGAAGCAGATTGGTCAATATCGTCTTGGTCCCGGTGACAATGATCGCATCCACTTCCAACCGGACACCGACCATTCCGTTTGGATCTTTGATATCATCGAGGCCGTCAACAATAAATTGCTTTGGAACGACTTCAATCACTGCCCGTTCCGGCGGCAACGCAATCACACGCGCCGCTTGCAACACACGGTCAATGTCATGAAGGCTGATCTCCCTGTCTTCACTGGAAACAGCAACAACACCATGGCTCGGCTGCAAAGAGACATGGTGTCCAGACACTCCGACAAACACCTCGGAAATCTCTATGCCAACCATGCGTTCAGCATGATCCACCGCTTCACGTATTGATTGTACGGCTTGATCAATATTGATGATGGCTCCCTTTTTCATTCCTTGTGACTCTGCCGTCCCTACTCCCACAATGTGTGGTGTTCCGTCTGCGTTGATTTCGGCTACGATGACACGAACTTGTGAAGATCCAATATCCAAAGTGATAACGAAATCCTCATTGCTCAATTCTGGGCACCTCCTTGCCCGGGAGTCAGTCTTAATGTATAGGTATCCATTTTAGAATGAAAATATATTAAGGAAAAGGGAGGAAACTCTTACAAACCATATTCAACAATCACAGAGTGATCCCCTCTAAAGCAAAACATTTTTATTTATATTCCTATTTCCATGTTTTTCTTTTTAAACAATCTTCCACCTCATATCAGGTTGCCGGCTCCGCTCCGTCATCCGGAATAAACCAGATGCTTTCCAACAAATACAGTGTACCTTGCGGATGTTTAAAAAACGAGGGATAGTAATTCATTTTTTGTGAAAGATCTTCCACTCGCACAAAAATGCGGTGATGATAACCGGTTAAAATTTCCACTTGATCCTGGTGTTTGGAAACGGGTCGGACTGCTTTGATGGAACGTTGAATCATCGGAGGGATTTTTCCAATTTCTTTCACTGTTTGTTGCAGCATGGGATGGGCAAGATCCCATCCTTTAAATAAAATCCGGTCAGATTTGAATGAAAGCTGCCGGTGAGGTAAAATAGTACCGTCCAATAAAATGGGGAGATGTTTCTGATCTTTGGTTTCAAACCAACCGACAACCGGTTTTTCCCGAATCAAAATGGTCACTTTGTCCGGAAACGATTTTTTGACCTCTGCGTGACGGACTTCGGGAATGGTCCGGATTTGACTTGCGATTTCGTCGGGTTGGACACCAAAAAAAGAAACCCCTTCCTGTATCTGCGCTTTCTTTAAAATCGTTTCGGTTGATACCAATTGGTTTCCGGACACTTGAATCTCTTTGATTTTACTCAGCGGCGATCGCAAGAATATGGCAAACAACGCTCCCATAAAAAACAAAAAGATAAATGCCAAAATCCATGGTGACGGGGACCGTTTTTTGCCAATCCAATTGCGAAAGGGAGGAATGCGTTCATCCACCAAATGATACTCCTTTCCTCTGCTTTCGCCTGACTGACCAAGATGCAAAAAATATAATCTTCCCTATATATTACCACAAATATGGGATGTTGAAAGGTTTTCGCACAAAAAAACAGCGGCACAATCTGTGCTACTGTTCAGCATCCTTCTTGATCCGTTTGATATTTCCTCCCAATTGTCCGAATGTTTCCTCCATTGGCTCATAACCCCGGTCAATATGATGAACGCCATGAACAATGGTCCGGCCGCAAGCCGCCAATCCGGCGATCACCAATGCCGCTCCGGAACGCAAATCTGATGCAAACACTTCCGCTCCCTTCAGTCTTTTTACCCCGCGAATCGTGACCGTACGCCCGTTCAAATGCATATCCGCTCCCATTTTCTTCAATTCATGCACATGTTTCAGGCGCCGTTCAAAAATGTTTTCGGTCACCCGGCTTTCGCCCTCCGCCAGCGCAAGCAGGACCATGGTTTGTGGTTGCATATCGGTCGGAAATCCGGGAAACGGCTTTGTCACCAATTCAGAAGCCGGCCGGATGGATGAACCCGCCTTTACCCGGATGCCCTCCGGATCCCGACTGAAATGAACCCCCAATGGCTCAAGATGTTCGGCGAGCCCTTCCATCTCAGCTTCCTTGATCCCTTTCATAACCAATTTTCCCCCGGTGATTGCCGAGGCAATTGCGAAAGTGCCCGCGGCAATCCGGTCGGACATGACCTGATGGGAAGCGGCTGTCAAATAATCGACCCCAATGACCCGAATCTCGGGCGTGCCGGCTCCTTCAATCTGAGCTCCCATTTTGGTCAGGTATGTTGCCAACTCAACGATTTCCGGCTCACAAGCTGCATTTTCAATGACGGTCTCCCCTTCGGCACACACCGCCGCCATCATGATGTTTTCCGTGGCGCCGACACTCGGAAACTCCAACGGGATGTGTGTGCCGGTCAGTTTGGGCGCTTCGCACTGAATGATCCCATCCGTCTCCACAATTTCCGTTCCCAACATGGCAAGCCCTTTGAGATGGAGATCAATCGGCCGTGCACCGATATTGCATCCCCCGGGTTTGGTCACACGAACCCGCTGAAGGCGTGAAAGCAACGGCCCCATCAGAAAAACCGATGACCGGATTTGCCTCATTAGATGTTCCGGAATGCAATGTCTTTCCATGTTCCGTGTATCCACATACAACGTCGACCGTTCACGAACGATTTCCGCTCCCAACGATTCCAAAATCTTACACATTGCAAAAATGTCGGTCAGTCCGGGAACGTTTTCGACTTGGTGAATTCCTTCGGCTAAAACCGTAGCAGCCAGGATGGGTAAGGTTGCATTTTTTGATCCTTGGACACGAACAGATCCGGACAGAGGTTTGCCACCTTCAATCACAAACCGTTCCAATGTGTCACCTCCGTTTACTCTTCACCCACCACCTGCACTTCCGGTTCGAGACGGATATTGTATTTCTCATCAATGGTTTGAATGATGTGCTCGATTAATTGCAAAACATTTTTGGCCGTGGCATTACCCCGGTTGATAATAAAGTTCGCATGCGTGGTAGACACTTCGGCATCCCCGATCCGAAAGCCCTTTAAACCGGCTTCCTGGATCAGGCGGCCGGCGTAATCCCCCGGCGGATTTCTGAAAACACTACCAGCGCAAGGATATTGTAATGGCTGTGTCTTTCTCCGGCGGTCTTTATAAGAAGTCAGCCGCGACATGATCTCATCCCGTTCACCGTACTCCAATGTGAAGGAAGCTTCGGTCACGATTCCTTTCAGTTTGGTTTGAAGCACGGAAGTACGATAGCGAAATTCCATCTCTTCATTCGACAATGTCACCCATTCACCGGTTTCCAAAAGCACAGTCGCGGAATGAAGAACTTTAGAAATGTCAGAACCATGCGCACCCGCATTCATGTAGACGGCGCCCCCCACGTTACCGGGGATTCCCGCCGCAAACTCCAATCCGGTCAGCCCTTGTCTGGAGGTCATGGTTGCCAGCAAGATGGTGGAATACCCGCCGCCGGCGGTGACCCTGGTTCCATCCACTTTCAACTCGTTAAACCCTTCATCCAATTTGAACACCACACCCCGGATTCCACCATCCCGCACCAACAGATTGGACCCTCTGCCAATCACTCTCCAAGGAATCTGATGCCGGTACACCACCTGCATCGCCTGTTCCAATTCTTCCTTATTGCGCGGATAGATCAGGAGATCGGCAGGGCCTCCCACTTTCCACGTCGTATGGCGGGACAAAGGTTCATTGACTCGCACATCCTGGATTCCGATGCTTTTCATCTCTTGTATGATTTGTTCCACTTGATCGTCCCTCCTCGCCTACCCCGAAAGAGTCCCTCCAACCACTGGCTTAACATAGTTTATGCCGGTCCGTACTGATTGTGACGAACGTCTAATTGGTAGAGACCCTACTTTTCTCATTCATGGGTAACTGCAATTTTTTCCAACTCGCTGACCAATACTTCCGCCGCATGGGGGCGCCCCAGACGGCTGGCCGCTTCACTCATCGCATGATGTTCCTCTTTATTTTCAATCAGCCGTTTCACTTCACGCCACAAGTTTTCGCCCGTGCATTCACTTTCCAGAAGCATTTTGGATGCCCCTTGTTCCTCCAGCCATCTTGCATTGGCTTCCTGGTGGTTGTTGGTGACATAAGGGGACGGAATCAGAATAGAGGGTAAACCCAATGCTGTCAACTCGGCCAGCGTCGAAGCCCCTGCTCGTCCAACCACCAGATAAGTGGCTGCCAGCACATCCGGCATGTTATAGATAAACGGCTTGATATCCAGATTGGGGATATCATCGGTTTCAACCATTTCACGAATTTTATCATAGTGAACTTCGCCAGTCACATAGACAAAATGGACATCCGGCATTTCTTTCATGCGGGGGATCATTTCGAGAACCGCTTCATTAATGGCTTTGGCTCCCCGGCTTCCCCCGAAAATCAAGATAATCGGTTTGTGGGCATCCGTGATTCCCAAAGATTTTCTCCCGTTCGCGGCATTGGCTTGTACCACTTCGGTCGCCCTCGGGTTGCCGGTGAATACAATGCGGTTGGCACGGCTCAAATATTTTTGCGATTCCTCCAGGCTGATGGCAACCACATCCACAAACCGCGATAAAAATTTGGTGGTCAAGCCCAACACGACATTTTGCTCATGAATCAGGGTCGGAATTCCCATCTGATGGGCCGCATACACAGCCGGACCACTGACGTAACCGCCGGTTCCCACCACCACATCCGGCTCAAATTCGCGCATATATTCTTTGGATTTGCGAACGGCTTTGATGAATTTGTGCAAGGTGTGGACGTTTTCCCAAGAAACGCTTCTCTTAAACCCTTGGATTTCCACGGTATAAAAATGAATGTTCCCTTCTTTGGGAACAATTCGTGATTCCAATCCTTCACTGGTACCGATATAAGCGATTTCCACATCCGGGAATTTTTTTCTGACTGCCCGGGCAATTGCCAAAGCCGGGTAAATATGCCCGCCGGTTCCGCCACCGGATAACAAGATTCGTTTCATGATCCTTCCTCCTGATTATTTGGATTTACGTACAAACCGCGATAAATTCATCAATATTCCTACGGCTGCTAATGTCAATGTGAGGGAAGAACCTCCGTAACTCAAAAAAGGCAATGTGATTCCGGTCACTGGAAAAACCCCGGAGACAACCCCGATATTGATCACGGCCTGAATGATGATCATCGCCGTGATCCCTGTTGCCACCAAGCTGTAAAACATGTCGGGAACACCCATGGCCACCCGGATGCCGCGCCATACCAGGACGGCAAACAGCAAAATCACCGTGGCCGCTCCCAAAAAACCCAACTCTTCGGCTAAAATCGAAAAAATAAAATCCGTATGCGGTTCGGGAAGATACAGGTGTTTTTGTTTGCTCATGCCAAGCCCCAGCCCCATGAGCCCGCCGGGGCCGATGGCATATAATGACTGGATCAAATGATAACCCGCACCAAGCGGATCCTGCCACGGATTTAAAAAAGCGACAATCCGTTGAATACGGTAAGGTGCAGCCAGTATCAGCATGACGAATCCGACCACACCCAATAAGAAAAAGAAAGCCAAATGTTTTTTTCTGGCTCCGGCAGCAAAAATCAAAATAATTCCGGCTCCCATCAAAACGGTGCCCGTTCCCAGGTCCGGCTGCATCATGATAAGCCCGAAAGCGAGCCCCAACAACAGAAGTGCAGGTAAAAAACCCCGGGTAAAATGTTTGATGTCATAGTCGGGGTTGGAAAATATGCGGGACAAAAACATAATCATGGCCAGTTTCATAAACTCGGAAGGCTGGATGCTGAAAGCCCCGATTCCCAACCAGCTTCTTGCACCGTTACGCAAAATTCCAACCCCGGGGATCAAGACGATCAACAACAGAATGAAACATATCACAATCCCTGGTTTCGCCCATTCACGAAACTTTTCCGGGTCCAGTTTTGCAATCCAAAACATCAAGAAAACACCCAAAGATGCAAACAAGAATTGCCGCTTGGCGAAATAAAACGCGTCGTCGTATTTATGATAAGCAAAAGCGGCACTTGCGCTGTACACCATCAATACACCGATGGTCAAAAGCAAAACGATCGCAACCACAATGACGATATCGGGTGTTTGGCTCTTTGGATTCATGGGCGTTTTCACCTCTTGAAAATTTGGGCAAGCTCTTATACTTGAAGATTATGCACAGTCTTCTTAAATATGCTTCCCCTTTCCTCAAAAGAGGTGAACTGGTCCCAGCTTGCACATGCCGGGGAGAGCAACACCACATCCCCGGGCCGGGCCAGGTCAAATGCCCGTTTCACAGCCGTTTCCAAACCGTCCACGGAATACACATCTTTCAGCCCGGCATCCTTTCCCCGCCGGGTCAGGATCTCTTTGGTTTGGCCGTATGCAATCAACGCTTTCGCCCTTTTGTTAAAAACCGGGATCAACTCTTTAAAGTCGATGCCCCGGTCCAATCCTCCCCCGATCCAGATGACGGGTTCACGAAAGGATTCCAAGGCTTTGGAAGCCGCTTGCGGATTGGTCGCTTTGGAATCATTGTAAAAACGGACTCCGTTGATCTCAGCCACAAATTCCAAGCGGTGCTCCACCCCGCGAAAGTTTTTCAGCACCTCACGGATCGCAGACACGTCCGCTCCGGCTGCCAGACTCATCGCGGTGGCCGCCAGTACATTTTCCAGGTTGAATTCACCGCGCAGGGCAATGTCATTCACCGGAAGGACGGGTTCCGTTTTGTCCCCGATCCGGGCGGTCACCATGCCCTCTCGGACAAACACTCCTTCCGGCACTTCCTCCTTCCGGCTGAACCACCAAACCTCACTTTTGATTTGTCCGGCCGCCTCTTGACATACCGGATGATCCCGGTTCAGGACGGCGATGTCTTCCGGCGTCTGATTTTGAAACAATTTCATTTTGGAAGCAATATAATCTTCCATATTCGAATGGTAGTCCAAATGCGCCGGATAAACATTCAGGAGACAAGCGATTTCAGGTTTGAATGTGCGGGTGCCTTTCAACTGAAAGCTGCTGAGCTCCGCAACCAGCCACCCGTTGTCCGGGTTGGAGCGGACCGCTTCCGTCAATGCTTGTCCGATGTTTCCGGCCACCTGATTTTGGATTCCGCTTTTGGTCAACATTTCCCCCACCAGGGTTGTGGTGGTGGTTTTTCCGTTGGAACCCGTGATTCCGATGACCGGCGAATCGGAAAGGAGTCCGGCGATCTCCACTTCCGTTATGACGGGGATCCCCTTTTCCAATGCTTGAGCCACCGGTTTGGCATGATAAGGAATGCCCGGATTTTTCACCAACCAATCCACTTCATCATGGATCAAATCATCCGGATGACTTCCGCAAAGAACCGGGATCCCGATTCCTTCCAATTCTTCGGCTTCGGGACATGCTTCCCGCGGTTTTAAATCATTGACCACCACGTTGGCGCCCAACTCATGCAAACATTTTGCAACAGCAACTCCACTGCGGGCCAGCCCCAAAACAACCACCTGGCGGCCCGCCCAAATTCCGGTATTTTTCATTACAACCACATCTCCAAGAAGACACCCAAACCGGCGAGTACCAGACCGAAGAACCAAAAGGTGGTCACCACCCGCCACTCAGACCAGCCGCACAATTCAAAGTGGTGGTGTAACGGGCTCATGCGAAACACCCGTTTGCCACGGAATTTAAATGAAGTCACCTGGATCATCACAGACAATGTTTCAATCACAAAAATTCCACCGATAATGGGTAACAATAATTCCGTTTTCGTAATCACGGCCAACGCTGCAATGCCGCCGCCGAGAGCCAATGAACCGGTATCTCCCATAAACACTTTAGCCGGATTGGCATTAAACACCAAGAATCCCAGAAGCGCTCCGACCACGGCCACGGAAAAAATCGTCACCGTCGGGTTGCTTTGCAAAATCCCGATCACGGCATAAGCGCCGTACGCACTCACTGCTGTTCCAGCCAATAAGCCATCCAAACCATCCGTCAGGTTCACGGCATTGGAAGCACCGATCATCATTAACAAGAGAAGAGGCAGATATAACCAATTCAGATGAATGGTCAAATCAGTAAAAGGAATGTCCAAGCTGAAAATATAGTTGTTGGGACCGCCTGTCCGCACTTCCAAAAGCACCCAGAAAAGAACCAAACCGATAAACAGCTGACCGAGTAATTTCTGGTTGGCGGTCAGTCCGAGATTCCGTTTCATAACCACTTTAATATAATCATCCAAAAAGCCGAGAATTCCGTAACCCAATGTCGCAAACACCAAAAAGAACAGGTCTGCGTTAATAATGGCATCGTTGTTGTTCAACAAGGTCAAACTGCTGAGCGGAACGGCCGTCAACACAATCGCGGTGAGGATAATCACTCCGCCCATCGTCGGGGTTCCCGCTTTTTTCAAATGGGCTTGCGGCCCTTCCTCACGGATGCTTTGACCAAATTTCAACCGTTTTAACACCGGAATGATCATCGGTCCCAGGATGACGGCAATACCAAAAGCAACTGCAAGTGGAATTAAAATAAATCGAAATTCTAGATTCCCCATAGTTCTTCCCCTACGCTCCTTCAGTCATATTTTTGACAATCTGATCGAGCCTCGCTGCACGTGAAGCTTTGACTAAGAGGATGGTCTCTGGATGTCCTTCCCGGAGCAATGTTTCTACAGCTTCATCCGGCGTATGGAAATGAACGAGGGCTTGATTGTCACAAGCTTTTGCTTTCATAGCTCCCTCATGAATCCACCGGCCCCGTTCGCCAATCGTATATAAGCGGTGAATGCCTTTTTCCATGGCATACACCCCCAACTCTCTATGATAATGCTCCTCTTGTTCTCCGGTTTCAAGCATATCTCCCAGAAGAGCCCATTTCTCTTTTTCCGGCTCAATCTCTGCCAACAAGTCCAATGCTGCTTTCATGGATGTGGGACTGGCATTGTAGGCATCATCGATCAGCAACATTCCATTTCTTGCCATCTTCGTCTCCAAACGCATGCCGGTCAGGGTCACATTTGCCAGGCCACGGACAATCTCCTCTTCCCGAAGTTTAAAATACCGGGCCACCTCGATGGCAAGCAACGCGTTTTTGACATTGTGCCTTCCCAATAACGGCAAAGTGAAACGGGTACCGGTTTTCCGGGATTGAAAAGAAACCCCCTCGGTTCCCCTGACCTCTATTTGTTCCGGAGATTCGTCAGAATCGGCTTCCCATCCGGTTTTGATCAACAGCCTGGACTCCTCTTTCAACAAGTTCCGAAGCAACGGTTCATCTCCGTCGATCACCAGTGCCCCCGTCGGGGACAGTCCATCTTTAACTTCCAATTTTGCCTTCGCAATTCCTTCCCGGCTCCCCAGATGTTCGATATGGGACTCGCCGATGTTGGTGATCACCGCGACGTCCGGACGGGCAATGTTCGAAAGGACGGAAATCTCCCCGCGATGGTTCATTCCCATCTCGATCACCGCAATTTCCGTTTCCTCCGGCATCGATAACAAGGTTAAAGGCACACCGATATGATTATTAAGATTTCCTTTCGTTTTATGCACCGCATATTTTTCAGCCAACAAAGATGCGATGAGATCCTTGGTGGTGGTTTTTCCATTGCTTCCCGTCACCGCTACGACTTTGGCCTGACATTCCGCGCGGTATCCGGCAGCCAGTTGTTGCAATGCTTTCAACGTGTCTTCAACCACAATGACAGGGAGGTGAAGCTCCGGAAACGGCCGGTCCTGCTGCCACAAG
The DNA here is from genome assembly GCF_016055175.1 of Thermoactinomyces sp. CICC 10735. Lineage (NCBI taxonomy): Bacteria > Bacillati > Bacillota > Bacilli > Caryophanales > Thermoactinomycetaceae > Thermoactinomyces > Thermoactinomyces sp. CICC 10735. Next base: position 181,367 of record NZ_JAECVT010000002.1, read on the forward strand.
ACGGCTGCCGCCCCTTTTTCTCCGGCATCCTTTACAAACTGATGCCCGTCAAAACGTTCGCCAACAAGCGGAACATAAAGCTGATTGGCCCGGATGTTCCGCGTGTCTGTCGACACCCCGCACACCAGCCGGTGAAGATCGACAGGGCTTCCCCTCCAGCTTCCGCCGGTTGTTTCCAAAATCCATTGACATGTACGTTGCATTTCATCATTCCTCACTTTGCCCACATGGATCGAATGGCATCGGCGGCCACTTCCCGGTCATCAAAATGATGGCGTACACCGTTGATTTCCTGATAGGTTTCATGACCTTTTCCGGCAATTAAAATCACATCTTCCGGTTTGGCTTTGGCCACCGCTTCATAAATCGCTTCCTTGCGGTTTTCAACCACCAAATAACGGTCTTTGGGATACTGATCCACCCCGACCAACATATCTTCCAAAATCGTGACCGGATTTTCCGTACGAGGGTTATCCGAGGTGAAAATGGCCAAATCACTGTTTTTCACCGCAATCTCCGCCATCAGCGGACGCTTGCTGCGATCGCGGTCCCCACCGCAACCCACAATGCAAATCACCCGACCCTTGGCAAATTCGCGAATGGTGGTCAACGCATTTTCCAGGCTGTCCGGTGTGTGGGCGTAATCCACAAGAACCGAATAAGGCTGTCCCAAATCAACCGGTTCAAACCGTCCGCTGATTCCTTCCACTTTGGCCAAGGCCGACTGAATCTGTTTCAGGTCCATGCCTTCAATCAGCGCGACGGAAACGGCCGCCAATACATTATATACATTAAATTTGCCGACCAATCTTGACCGGATGGGAACTTCTCCGCGAAATGTCTTTAACGTAAAGGTCGTTCCCGAAGATGAAAACCGGATATTTTCCGCCGTGACGTCAGCAGGCTGCTCGATGCCGTAGGTGATAACCTGCGCCGGCGTCCGTTGCATGAAATAACCGGAAGCTTTGTCATCCGCGTTGAAAACGGCAAACGCATTATCTTCTAAATCTTCCGCATAAGCATTTCCCAATTGACTGAACAGCAAACTTTTCGCTTCGCGGTAGTTTTCCATCGTCTCATGATAATCCAAATGATCTTGCGTCAAATTCGTGAAAACAGCGATCCGAAATTGACAACCTCTGGTTCTTCCCATGTCCAAAGCATGCGATGAAACTTCGATGACAGAATACTCACAACCCTCATCTTTCATCATTCGAAACGTTTTTTGCAAATCTGTCACTTCGGGAGTTGTATTTTTGGTTGCAAACTTTTTCTTTCCGATTTTTGTCTGAATGGTTCCGATCACGCCGGTTAGAGAACCTTTGTGTCTGAGAAGCTGTTCAATCAGATAAGTCGTGGTTGTCTTTCCGTTTGTTCCCGTCACTCCAATCAGCTTTAATTCTTGCGTCGGATAGTGGTAAAATTTCGCAGCCACCACGGCCATCGCTCTGCGTGTGTCAGGCACTTGAATCACTGGAATGCCCGGCAAATCAACCGGTTTTTCCACCATGACCGCCGCGGCGCCGTTGGCCACCGCCTGCTCGACAAAACGGTGGGCATCCACCTTCGTCCCTCTCAGAGCAATAAACAAGTCTCCCGGCTGAACCTGACGGGAATCGATTTGGATGCCATGAATTTCGGTCATCAGATCCCCTGTCGTCTTGTACAACATTAACGGCCGGATTAACTCACATATTCGCATCTTCTTCCTCCTTTTCGACAACAGAAAGACAACAGAAAATGCCAGGGGTATTCCTGGCATGGTCTATTCACATACCCTATTTTAATCTCCTTTCTATCATTTGTCACTTTCCTTGGCAAGTACGCACTTTCCTGCAATTACCGGATAAACCCCCGAGAATTCAAGGAGTGAGCAAAATCAAGCCACAGAATCCCCTTAGAAATGTTTGCATTTTGTTTGCAAATTGTTTGCATTTAAGTAACAAAGAAGCGCTGGTTGACGAGCCAATCGGGGGTTTTCTATGAATCCCCCAAATAGATTTTGATGGTCGTTCCTTTTTTGACACGTTGCCCGGGCTTGGGCATTTGATCAATCACCTTTTGCCCGTTTCCATAAACTTGCAGCGGAAAGGAATATAAACTGGAACGAATTTCATCGATGTCTTGATTGACCAAATTGGGTGCCGGGACAATCGGGATTTCTGCCGGTCCGTTTTCCGGCGGGATTTGTTTGGTTCGTTTGGGGATTTTTAAATACCGCAAGCTGTCATCCAAAATATTGCCGACAATGGGGGCGGCAACCACTCCGCCGAATTGAATTCCCTTGGGATTGTCGACTGCCACATAGACGACCAATTGCGGATCATCCGCCGGCGCAAAGCCGATGAACGAGACGATGTGGTTATTTTGCATGTATCTGCCATCCGGTCCCACCTTTTGTGCGGTTCCGGTCTTTCCGCCCACCCGGTATCCATCCACAAACGCTTTCCGTCCCGTCCCCTTCGCCACGACACTCTCCAAGGTTTGCCGGACTTGGGCGGAAGTCGCTTCGGAAATGACCTGCCGTTTGACTTTGGGTTTGACTTCTTCCACCACTTTTCCGGTTTCCGGATCCACCCATGCCTTGGCGATGTGGGGAACCATCAGCTTCCCGCCGTTGATCGCGGCCGAAACGGCAGCCACCTGTTGAATCGGGGTCACTGAAACCCCTTGTCCGAATGCCGTGGTTGCCAATTCAACCGGCCCCACTTGACTTTCCTCAAATAAAATTCCGCGTGCTTCTCCATTCAGGTCAATCCCGGTTTTCTCCCCAAACCCGAACTTGCGGATATAGGAAAACAATGTTTCTTTTCCCAGCCGCTGTCCCAACGTGACAAATCCCGGGTTGCAGGAGTTTTCCACCACTTCCAAAAATGTCTGATGTCCATGGCCTCCCGATTTCCAACAACGCAACCGGGCACCGCCCACCTTGATGTAACCGGGATCATGAAAGTGATCCTGTAAATTCACTTTCTTTTCTTCCAGTGCCGCGGCCAAAGTGATAATTTTGAAAGTCGATCCCGGTTCATATGTTTTCCAGATCGGCAGATTCCGGTTATAAATCAACGGGTCGGTCACCTTGTACTGATCCGGGTGAAAAGTGGGACGGCTGCTCATCCCCAGAATTTCACCGGTATTGGGGTTCATGGCAATGGCCAAGGCATTTTCCGGTTGATACTGGGCCATCGCCTGATCCAATTCCCGTTCGATGATGGTTTGAATCTGGTAATCCAGGGTAAGCATCAAGTCCAGACCATCCTGAGGGGGAATAAACCGGTCCACCCCTCCCGGCAATTTGTCCCCGCTGGCGGTGGCACTGAACGAAACATATCCCTTTTTTCCTTTCAATTTTTCATCATAGATCAATTCCAACCCGGCCAGCCCCTGATTGTCGATCCCGGTAAATCCCAAAAGATGGGCGGCAAAACTGCCATGGGGATAATACCGTTTACTGTCTTCTGCAATGGCAATCCCCGGGAGCCTGAGCCCTTGAATTTGCCGTGCTTTCTCTTCCGAAATCTTTCTCCCCCACGGATGAAGTTTAACAATCAATTGCCGCTGTGTGATTTTTTCATAGATTTTTTGTTCGGGTGCCTGGAGAATACGGGCCAATTGCTTTGCTGTATCGGCCGGATCTTTGATTTGGGCCGGAATCGCCATGACGGAAGGGGAACTGATGTTGTATGCCAGCTTCTTTTGATTCCGGTCCAATATCTTTCCCCGTTTCGGTTCATAAGGAATATTCCGGCTCCACAGGTCTTTGGCTTTTTCCGCCAATTCCCCGCCGGCAATCAATTGGACGTAAGCAAGCCGTGCCATCAAAACCATAAATACAAATACGGAAATCAAAAACAAAGAAAACAATCGTTTTCGAACGGTGATTTGTTGGCCGTGCATCTTCCCCTTCCTCTCCTTCCCATCTCTTACTCTAAAACTATGAAATCCGCCGGAAAAAAATGACACAGCCTGTCTTCTTCCATAAAAAAAGACCCGCTTTAAAAGCGGGTCTTTCCATCCCTTTATTTAATCGTCTCGGCGAATTTGTCATTTGGTTGTACTTGCCTGATTTGCAGCGATTTTTTCATGATCTCCCTGGCGATCGGAGCGGCCACTGTTCCCCCGGTGGCATTTTTGGACGATGACGGCTCATCAATGGCGACATATACGACCACTTCAGGCTTGTCATACGGGGCAAAACCGATAAAGGATACGATGTATTGATTCTCCATGTATCCCCCGTCCGGATCCGGTTTTTGTGCCGTCCCCGTTTTTCCGGCCACACCATAGCCCGGTAAATCGGCTTCGACACCGGTTCCGTTTTGTACCACCCCACGCAATAACTCCCGCACTTGTTTTGCCGTGGATTCTTTTACGATCCGACGGCTTTCGGGTTGAAAAGATTTCACTTCTTTTTTCAACCCTGGTTCCCATATCGATTTCATGATATGGGGGGTCTTCCAGACACCGCCGTTGGCAATGGCGCTCACGGCTGCAACTTGCTGAATCGGTGTGACCGAAATCCCTTGTCCGAATGAGGTGGTGGCCAATTCCGTGGCATACAGGTTCCGTCCGAAAAAGTATCCCCTTCCCTCTGCCGGCAGGTCGATTCCGGTTTTTTTCCCGTATTGCTCCGTGATATTTCCGAAACCAAACCGGTTGATGTAATCCGTTAATTTCTGTGCGCCCAACTTTTGCCCCAGAATGACAAAAGCGACATTGCTGGACAGTTTGATTCCGTCCCGAAACGTGATGTTTCCCCATCCGCTTCCGTTCCAATCATGGATCACCCGGTCATCCACCCGGATCGAGCCGGACGGGAATGTTTGATCCGGATTGAATATGCCTTCTTCAATCGCCGCGGCCAAAGTCACAATCTTAAAGGTGGAGCCAGGTTCAAACTGTCCTTGCACGGCCCGGTTGATACTGTTTTCGTCACTCAGGGTCTCGGCATACCGGTTCGGGTCAAAAGTCGGGCGGGATGCCATGGCCAAAATTTCTCCCGTATTGGGATCAGCGACAATCGCCGTTCCCCCTTTGGCCTCATGAGCACTGATCGCTTCGTCCAACTCCAGTTCCACTTGATGTTGGATGCGCGAATCAATGGTTAAGACAAGATCTTTCCCATGCTCCGGAGGCTGGTTTTTTTCCGGCTGATCCGTGACCATCACACCGTTTCTGGCCTTCAGGTATTTGATGTAACCTTCTTTTCCCCTGAGCCATTTATCGTAATATTTTTCGATGCCGCCAACGGCTGTGTCATCATACCGCAAAAATCCCAAAACATGAGCGGCCATGGTTCCGTTATACTGCCTCATGAAAGTGGGAAAAGCATAAATGCCTTGGATAAGCCCGTCCTTTTTTAAGGATTCCACCTGATTGAGTGTCTCTTCCGGATACTTGTACTTCCCATTGTACCGGAGTTCCACAGAGTCTGAATCCTTCGACAGCAATTTGACCAACTCGTCTTCTTTTATTTTCAACACCGGTGCCAGATACTTTGCGGTTTTTTCAGGATTTTTCACCTGCCGGGTGTCTGCGACAAAGTAATAAGCGTCCACTTCCCATGCCAATTGCTGCTGCTTGGTCCGGTCATAAACAGTGCCTCGTTTGGGGCGAAGTGCATCTTCTTTGATCCACGTTTCTTTGGCCGCCGCGAGCAATTTGTTATGGTCCACCGCTTGCAGCCAAAACAATCTTCCAATCACAATGATGAATCCCACGATCCAAACGAGCCCGATCAGAAGAGAACGCCGTTTGCTCTTCTTAAACATCGAACCCATGTCAAGCCTCTCCCATCTCTCTGACAAATATTGTGTCTATTTCGGCATCAGGGGCTGGTTGAAGGTAAGTATTTTGGTGCTGTCAACTCTAATCCTTTCTGTTCAGCAAATTTGCGAATACGCTCCACACTTCTTAATTTGTTGGCTTCTGTTTCCAATTGGAGATTCTCTTTTTCCACCTTTTCGATTTCAAGTTCCGTATTTTGAATCGCCACATTTAACTCCGACACTTTGGCATAACGCGACAAAACCAGAACAGCCAAAGCAACGCACAAAATAACGCTGAACAGGTAAAGCAGTCTTTCACCGGTCGGAAACGCTTTAAAAGGGGTTGGCCTTTTTTGCTTCCGCTCCACTCTGTAAGGCTTATGGAGCTGTTTTGCAGCCGAACCATGAAAACGATCCGCTCTCATATATAAATCCTCCTCACACTACCTGCTTCTTTCATTTTTATATTTTTTCCGCGACCCTCAATTTTGCGGACCGGGCCCGTTGGTTTCTCTCTATTTCTTCCGGACTCGGCAGGACGGGTTTTTTTGTAATCATCTTCAATTCCGGTTTTCTGCCGCACGTGCAGACAGGAAAATCAGGAGGACAAATGCATCCCCGGGATTGTTCCTTGAAAAACTGTTTACAAATCCGGTCTTCCAGAGAATGAAAGGTGATCACACTGATGCGCCCTTGCGGGCGGAGCAATTTCACACTTTCTTTCAACGCCTCTTGAAAAGCGTTTAATTCATCATTGACGGCAATCCGAATCGCCTGAAACGAACGACGTGCCGGATGAGGCCCCTTTCTGCGTGCAGGAGCGGGAATCACCTGCTTGATCACGTCCACCAGCTCCAAAGTGGTGCGAATCGGTGCTTGCTTTCTCGTCCGGACAATTTCGCCGGCAATTCGCCGGGAAAATTTTTCTTCGCCATATTCAAACAAGATGCGAGCCAATTCTTCCTCCGGCCATTCATTGACAACATGAAAGGCGCTTAATTCCTGTGACTGATTCATCCGCATGTCGAGCGGAGCTTCCTGGTGATAACTGAAGCCCCGTTCTCCCTGATCGAGCTGGGGGGATGAAACACCCAGATCAAACAACAAGCCGTCGACCTTTTCATAACCTAGTTCATTCACAACTTTCCTGACATGTCGAAAGTTGGTGTTTATCAAATGCAAGTTGCATGTGTGTTCTTTTAATTTATTTTTGGCATGATCCAATGCTTGCTTGTCCTGGTCTAATCCGATGAGGGTTCCTGATGGAGACAGTTGCTCGGCGATCAACTGACTGTGTCCCCCTCCGCCCAGCGTACAATCCACATAGATGCCATCCGATTTGATACAAAGTCCATGGACTGCTTCTTCTCTTAATACCGTTTCATGTTTAAACACTTTCATTCATCCTTTGCTACAAATCCAGATCAATCAAACTTTCTGCGATTTCATTAAACGATTCTTCGGAGTTACAGTAATACTCTTCCCATTGTTCTTTGCACCAAATCTCAACACGGGTGGAGACACCGATGATCACACACTCTTTTTTCAAACGAGCATACTCCCGCAAATGGGGAGCAATATGGATTCTGCCTTGTTTGTCAAATTCCACTTCGCTTGCTCCAGAAAAAAAGAAGCGCGTAAATTTACGTGCATCCGCTTTGGTAAAAGGAAGAGCTTTTAATTTTTGTTCCAGTTGCGTCCATTCGGAAGGAGGATAAGCAAACAAACAGCGGTCCAAGCCACGGGTGATCACAAAAGAAGATCCCAATGATTCCCTAAACTTCGCAGGGATGATCAATCTCCCTTTATCATCGATATTATGCCTGAATTCACCCATGAACATACCGCTGTCCTCCCCTCTGGCCTCCCTTCCTCACCACTTTCCACCACTCTCCACCACACTGGTAATTATACCACACGGAATATAAAAAATCCTGCACGCAATGTGCAGGATTCAACCGTATATTTCCTTTCATCTCCAATCAATCCAACTGCCAGCTTGCCAGATATTTTTCCTGTTCTTCCGTCAAGCGGTCGATCGCCACTCCATTGGCTTCCAGGAAATAGCGGGCCACTTGCTCGTCGATCTGATAAGGCACATCCAACACTTTCGGTCCCAATTCGCCATGATGTTCATGCACATACAGCAGGGAAAGCGCCTGCAGGGCAAAGGTCATATCCATGATTTCGGCCGGATGCCCGTCTCCCGCGGCCAGATTCACCAGACGCCCTTCGGCCAACAGGTAAAGTTTCCGTCCGTCAGCCATCTCATACTCCGCGATGTCTTTTCTCACCACGCGTTGTTTCACGGCCGCTTTTTCCAACTGTTCCACGTCGATTTCGACGTTGAAGTGGCCTGCATTGGCCATGATGGCTCCGTTTTTCATCACTTGGAAATGCTCACCCGAAATGACTCCTTTATTCCCCGTGGTGGTGATGAAGAAGTCTCCGTGCCGGGCCGCCTCCTTGATCGGCATCACTTCAAAGCCGTCCATGTATGCTTCCGTTGCTTTGACAGCATCCACTTCGGTGACGATCACTTTCGCACCCAAGCCTTTGGCGCGCATGGCAACACCCCGTCCGCACCATCCGTAGCCGACAACGACCACGGTTTTCCCGGCAACGACCAGGTTGGTTGTGCGGTTGATTCCGTCCCAAACAGATTGCCCGGTTCCGTACCGGTTGTCAAACAAGTATTTGGAATGAGCATCATTGACCGCCACCATCGGGAATTTTAATGTCCCCTCTTTCTCCAGGGAGCGCAAACGCAAAATCCCGGTGGTGGTTTCTTCACATCCGCCCAAAACATTTTCCAACAGGTCCGGACGTTCCGAGTGCAAAATGCTGACCAGGTCCCCGCCGTCATCAATGATCAAATCCGGTTTCGTTTCAAGCGTTTTGATCAAATGGTCTTTATATTCTTCCGGAGACGGGTTGTATTTGGCAAACACTGTCACGCCGGAATCAGCCAAGGCTGCGGCGATGTCATCCTGGGTGGAAAGCGGGTTGCTTCCCGTAATGGCCACTTCCGCTCCTGCATCCCGAATCAATTCAGCCAGGCAAGCCGTTTTTGCCTCCAAATGCAGGGAAATCGCCACTTTTTTTCCGGCCAGCGGCTTTTCCGAGCTCAACCGTTCCCGCAACCGGCTCAGCACCGGCATATGATCCCAAGCCCAATCCATTTTCAAGCGGCCTTGCGGGGCCAGGTTCATATCACGGACAATGCTGTTTTCTGCTGACATATAAATCCCCCTGTTCCCATATGTAAATCCGATAATCGTGGTTATTATACACGATTATCTTCCAAAAGGAAAAAGACTAAATCAACAGGACATGGACGGAACCATCCAGCCGCACTTCGTAAGAAGGCGCCCGCAGCAAAAAGTCAACCCAATCCATCCCGTGTTCATTCCATGCCCATATCATATTGTAAACCCTTTCCTGGGGTTTGTCGTTCGGATAAATTCCGTGAATCAGTTCGTCCCATTTCCGTAACGATGCGCGATGTTTCTCTTCCAGGCTTTTTTTGGCAAAACGGTGCAAGTAATCGATTTGCGCTTTGATTTTTTCTTCATTTTTTTTTCCGATTTCCCTCATATTCATGCCGATGGTTTGGTGCAAATAACCAACCAGCTGCTCATGATGCCCTATGATGGCATCCGCCGCTTCCTGAAACCGGTCGGTCAGATCCGGAGGCTGTTGCTCATCAATCCACTTCAATTTTTTCTGATTCAAATTATCCAGTTCCTCAAGCCCCAAAGCAAACTCGTCCATTCGTTTTTCCAACGCCGGGTCCATCATCGTGACAAACACGCGCGGAATCACAATCGGCATTTTCAGGCCGAGTTCGTAAAACGCCTCTTTCAACAGGGACCAATACGCAATTTCACCGGGTCCGGCCACGAAGTAAAGGGTGGGGAACAAGGCTTCCTGCATGAGCGGACGGGTGATCACATTATTGCTGAACAATGCAGGCTCTTGTTCGACCAATGACATCAATTCATCTTCCGACCACTTTTTCAGGCCGTCTTTGGTGGTCCACTGCCCCCCTTTTTGAAACAGGAGCTGCCGCTCGTCATCGACTTGAATGAACAAATTTCCCTGATCCTCTTTTAAATCGACCGGAACTTCCAGTCCCCTTGCAGCCAGACGGCCGGAAGCGTTCTGCACCGCCCGGGCAATCGCTTGGCTTTGCCGGATCATGCTTTTAAAAACCGGCACCTCCAGCCGGCGCAGATTTTCGTCATGGGAATCCACCAACAACAATCCGTACGGGCCGAAAAAATGATGGAACACTTTGGCAAACAAGCGGGTCCATGACCGTGTGCCAATTCCCCACTTTTGGCACTGTGCCAGCCATTCTTCTTTGTAAGGACGGTCCGGCAGGATCTTGGCCAATTGATCCAGCCAGTCCCGGTACTGTTTTTCATCCAGCCTACGCCGGGAAATGGGGATTTTCCGCTGATCTTTCACTGCAAACCGGTGTTTCACCGGTTCTTTCTCGCCGTTTTGCACCCATACATGGTTCACTTCCTCCAAATCATGGTCCTCACCGGCAATCCAAAAAACGGGAATCACCGGCTGTCCCAGTTGTTCCTCTGCCTGTTTTGCCAACCGGATAATGGTGATGGCTTTATAAAAAGTATATAACGGTCCGCCCAACAAACCGGCTTGTTGGCCCCCGATCACGACCATGCTGTCCTCTTTGGCCAACCGGTTCAAATTTCGCTCCACTTCGGGATGCAACAAATCCGGCTGATGGTAAGACCGGAGCACCCTGACCAATTCCTGACGCGAAACGGCCGGTTTCGATGTTTTCAAATCGCGGGCGCGTTCGTAAATGCTTTCCTCCTGCCAAGGATGGTACTGATAAAACGAACCGGCAAACTCCCGGTCGTGAAGAAATTCATCAAATATACTGGATTTCTTGGTCATTGCTATCTTTTGTAACCTCATATATAACTCCTCTTTAAAAGAAAAGTCTGATGCTCCACCGTTACAAAGTATATCACTTCAATTATTATAGTGGCTAACTTTTTTTGTCCCCAAAAACAGACTAAACAAAAATCCCAGAAAAGAAACTCCTGCAACAAACAAAAAGATGCGCACCTCTTCACCGATGAGCACACCGGGTTCAAACAAGCGGGCCGCCGTCACAAATCCCAGAGCTCCCCCGGCCGCCCTGAACATGCCGGCAGCCATCAATCCTGAACGGATCCGGCGGGGCGATACCCATTTGAACATATATCGGTGAACGGGATCAGCCACTGCAAAGCTCAGAAACCATCCCAAGAAACTGAACGCAAAAAGCATCCACCGGCTGTCCGGGACCCAGATCAAACCCGCACAAGTGACGGCCGAAAGCAAAAAAGCCGTATAAGCCAGACGGTGCACATACACAGGATTGGACAAAAAACCGATGACAGATAGCGCCATCATGGCACCGGTCACAATCAAACTCAAACAGACCGCTGTGCCGTATGTCCCGGTTTCATACTGCCGGGCAAACCAAAAAGGAAGCAAGGTCAGAATCGTCCACAGAAACCCTTGCAAAGTGACCTGTATATATAAAATCCACAGACGCCAATTGGCAAACAGATGCGGTTCAAAAAACGGATAGCTTCCCTGGCGTTCAACCATCAACAGAGGAACCACCATTCCAATGGCCACAATCCAAAGCGGCAACACTTCTTTATGCAAGACTGAGGAGATCCCTCCGGAAAAATCGGTGCTGGTGACGGCCATCATCAAAAACAAGACGATCAACCCGAAAAATACGATGGATTCGCCGCCGACCCCTTTGCGGTTCGGCTGATCAACGATTTTCCACGTTTGGGATATCAACAGCACCAAAAAAGCAAACAAAATATGCAAAATAAAAACCGATTTCCATCCCAGGGCTCCTGCCAGCCCGGCGGATGCCAAGGGAACTGAACACCATGTGACTGCAAATGCCAGCATGATCAAACTGCGTTTGCCTTTGGGCATTTTGCCGAGTTTGCGCCGGCATTGCGAGGAGACAACTGGCACCATGCCGCCGGTTCCGATGGCCTGAATGACACGGCCGCACATGAACCATACCCACTCCACGGCCAATCCGGCGAGCAAGGTTCCAAGCACAAAGAAAGTGAGAGCCGTCCACAATACTTCCATTTTCCCTTTGGAAGCCACCCAGTTATCCATCATGGGCAAAGAAAAGGCAAAAAAAGCCAAATGGAGTGAAACGGCCCACACCGCCCAATTCATCGACAAATGGTACTCCTGGATAATCAAAGATAGAACGGGCACCACCGTCAACAAATCGAATGTGCTGAAAACCATGCTGATGATATACGTATCAAATGACAACGATTTGGGACGAGACAAACCAATCCCCCCACAGTACTCCTATCCATAATTGTCTTCAGTCTTCCCATTATAGCATGAACTTTTCTTTCTCCCGAATCCGTCCGGTCCACAGTTGATTGACGGGCAAATTTCTTTGGTGTTTGGCCCCCAAACGGACAATCGCCCCGTTTAAATAATCAATTTCCGTCGGCCGGTGGTGTTTCACATCCTGCAGCATGGAAGAAAAATTGGCGGAAGTCCGCCGGCAAACCTCATGAATTTGTTCCCACATCTGCTGGAACGGAAGCGAAATCCCTTCCAGTGACGCCACTTCCGCCACTTCTGTTAAAATCCCCTCTTTTTCCGCATCATATTTGGGGTGTAACAACGCACCGTTTCGGATTTCATACCAAGCAGTCATCGGATTGATCACGCAATTGACGGCCAACTTCCCCCAAAGCCTTTGCCGGATGTCTTCATCATATTGAAGAAGGTCTTTTCCCGCTGTTTCCAGCAAAGACCTGAGTGCCGGCGACGTTTTTTTATCCCCATCGGGATAAGAGCCGATCCAGCTCGTTCCTTTTCCCGTATGCCTCACATGATTGCCGTTTTTTAATGCGCCTTCCGTCGTAACCGCCAAATAGGTTTCGCAACGGGAAGACAACTGTTCCAACCATTTTTGGTGGCCCCATCCGTTTTGAAAAAACAACACCTGTGTTTCCGGGTGAATCACGTTTTTCAACAGGGGAATAACCGATGGCAAATGGTGTTGTTTCACCATCACCAAAATGACATCAAAAGGGGGGTCTTCCCGGATCCAACCGGCCGGCCGGGCCTTTACCCGGATTTTTTTCCGTTCTCCCGACAACGTTGTCAAGGTGATTCCCGTATTGTTTACTTGCCGGGCCTGACCGGCCGTACGGGTGACCAGCAAAAACGGACCGGTTCGGGGTGCAAGGCGTGCAGACCATAACAATCCCAGCGCTCCGCCTCCCCATACTGCTATTCTCACCGTTTCATCCCTCACTTTGGCTAAAAAAAGAGAGCCATTGGGATCATGGCTCGTAAACGTCTTCATTTTCTATCATAACCTTTTTCTCATACAGGGTAAACGGGATGTTTCCGTTGGCTGAATTGAAGCTGTTTGCTCGCATAAGCCTCGAAGCGCCGGCTTAATTCCGTCCGCAATTCATCCGGCTCCACAATGCCGTCAATCACCATTTCGCCGGCCAGACGGTAAATATCGATGTCTTGCTTGTATTCTTCCCGCTTTTCCATGACAAAACGGGTTCTCTCCGGTTCTTCCAACTCCCGGATTTTGTTGCTGTACACCGCGTTGACAGCCGCTTCCGGCCCCATCACGGCAATTTGTGCCGTCGGGAGGGCCAGGCAACAATCCGGTTCAAAGGCCGGGCCGGCCATGGCATACAATCCGGCGCCATATGCTTTCCGGACAATGACCGAGATTTTGGGCACGCTCGCCTCCGAAACGGCGGAAATCATCTTTGCTCCGTGCCGGATAATCCCGGCCCGCTCCACTTGCGTCCCGACCATGAAACCGGGGACGTCCGCCAAAAACAACAACGGAATATGGAAAGCATCACATAAGTTAATGAAACGGGTTGCTTTGTCCGCCGAGTCCACAAACAAAACCCCGCCTTTGACCTTTGACTGGTTTGCCACAATCCCGACAACCTGCCCGTCAATCCGAGACAATCCGGTGATCAATTCTTTGGCAAACAAGCTTTTGATCTCAAAGAACGACCCTTCATCCACCAGGCTTTCAATCACTTCCATCATGTCAAAAGGAGTGTTTTGGTGATCCGGGACAATTTCCGAAACGGGACGCGCCTTTGGGGACGGTTCCTTCGCTTCAACAGGCTCCGGGCTTGTCTGGTAGTTGGCCGGGAAATAACTTAAATACTTTCGTGCGGATTGAATCGCTTCTTCCTCCGACGAAACCAGCACATCCCCGCATCCACTCACGGTACAGTGCATCCGCGCTCCGCCCATTTCTTCCAGGGAAACTTTTTCCCCGATCACCATTTCCGCCATGCGCGGGGAACCCAAGTACATGCTCGCGTTTTTGTCCACCATGATCACAATATCGCAAAAAGCGGGGATATAAGCTCCGCCGGCCGCTGAAGGCCCGAACAAAAGACAGACTTGCGGAACCATTCCGGACATTTTTACCTGGTTGTAAAAAATGCGGCCCGCTCCCCTCCGGCCGGGAAACATTTCAATTTGGTCCGTAATCCGGGCACCGGCCGAGTCCACCAGGTAAATCATGGGGACTTTCAATTTCATGGCCGTCTCCTGAATTCGTATGATTTTTTCCACGGTCCGCGCTCCCCAGGAACCGGCTTTCACAGTGGAGTCATTGGCCATAACGCAAACCGTTTGGCCGTTGACCTTTCCAATCGCCGTCACCACACCGTCCGCCGGGAGATCACCGGCCATGAAGTTGGCAAACAACCCGTCTTCCAATTGAAACTCGTCATCAAACAACCGTTTCAATCGATCCCGCACGAAAAGCTTGTTTTGTTGCTTCAGCTTTTCATGATATTTGGGGGCACCCCCTTTTTGCACGGTTTCTTTGTTTTTGCGCAATTGCCCGACAACGGATTCTTTCACAAACCATCCCTCCCGGTTTATTCCCCGGTATAGCGGGGTTTTCTTTTTTCTTCAAATGCTTTGAGCCCTTCCTGCCGGTCTTTTGTCGGAATCAGCGTTTCATAAGCCGATGTTTCCAGAGCCAGCCCGGTCATGAGATCAGTCTCCAATCCGCGATCAATGGCCAGCTTGGCCTGCCGGACCGCAAGCGGTGCATTTTCTCCGATTCGTCCGGCCAACCGGCAAGCCGTCTCCAAAGCTTTTCCTTTCTCCGTCACTTCATTGACGAGACCCCGTTTTTCCGCTTCGGATGCGGTGATTTTTTGTGCCGTGAATATCCATTCCTTTGCCTTTGCTTTTCCGACCAACCGTGGAAGGCGCTGTGTCCCCCCTGCTCCCGGAATGATCCCGAGCGACGTTTCCGTCAGCCCCATCACCGCATGTTGTTCGGCAATCCGGATATCACAGGCCAAAGCCAGTTCCGTCCCGCCCCCGAAAGCGAACCCGTTGATGGCGGCAATGACGGGCTGCGGCATTTGTTCGATGCGGGTGAAGGTATCCCGAATCAACCGGATAAAACGGCGAACCTCCCTGTCATCCATCGTGCGGCGCTCCTTGAGGTCGGCTCCCGCGCAAAAAGCTTTTTCTCCGGCTCCGGTAATAATCACGGCCCGTGCCTTCGGATGATCGGTCAACGTTTCAATCGCCGACTGCAATGCCTGAAGTGCCGGCATGTTCAGGGCATTGTGTACTTCAGGACGGTTGATCGTGACAATGGCCGTATGCTCTTTCCACTCAGTGACCACCGGTGCCATCTTCATTCCCTCCCCCGCTTTCTTTTTTCTTGGCCACATAACTTTGCAACACTTTGGAGGGCAACGTTTTTCCCAAATACTTCTGCACATACAGGCTGGTTTCACACAGCCGGTCCAGATCGATTCCCGGGTCGATACCTTGCCTCTTCAGCATGTAAACCAGGTCTTCGGTGGCCAGATTCCCCGCCGCTCCCGGTGCGTACGGACAACCGCCCAAGCCGCCGAAGGAAGTATCCAGGGTGTGAATTCCTTCTTCCAGACAAACATAGGCGTTGGCCAATCCGGTCCCGCGGGTGTCATGGAAGTGACCGGCCAGTTTCGAAGCTGGAACCGCTGTCAAAAGGTCTTTCAACCGTTTTTTCACTTCAAGAGGCGCGGCAACCCCGATCGTATCGCCCAATGAAATTTCGTAAACCCCCATATCCAGAAGCTGTTCACAAATGTGAACCACGTTTTGAAGCGGAACATCCCCTTCATACGGACATCCGAAGACGGTGGAAACGTACCCCCGCACCCTCTTCCCATGTTGGTGTGCGAGTTGAACCACTTCCCTTAAAACCGGAATCGTGTCCCGGATGCTTTTATTGATATTCTTCCGATTATGGCTTTCGCTCGCGGACAAAAACACGGCATACTCATCGACGCGGGTGTCAAGGGCTCGCTTCAACCCCCGCAGATTCGGAACGAGCGCTCGATAGGTCACCGGCAAACGGGGAAGACCGGAAGCCAACCGATCGGCATCGGACAATTGGGGAATCCATTTGGGATGGACAAACGAAGTCACTTCCAGATGCTTTACCCCCGATTGAAACAAGCGCTCGATAAGTTCCTGCTTCACTTCGGTTGCCAACGTGACGGGCTCGTTTTGCAACCCGTCCCTCAAGCCGACTTCCACAATTTTGACATCCACTTGGATTACGCCACCTCGGATCAGAGTTTTTAAGAAAGCTCGATCAAAACATCTCCGTCACTGACAAAGGAACCGGATTCCACCTTGATTTCTTTGACAACGCCAGAATATTCCGACTGTACCGGCACTTCCATTTTCATCGATTCCAAAATCACCACATCCTGTCCGGCCTCCACTTTGTCCCCCACGGCCACCAATACTTGCATGACGGTTCCCGCCATGGTCGCTTCCACTTTGGCCATTTGACTCACCTCATTTTAAAATGTTTTGGATCAATTTCGTATCATAATTCCCTTGCTGAAACAGTTCGCTCTCCAACACGCTTTTTAAGAGCGGAAGATTGGTTTGGATCCCCTCCACCTTACACTTTCGCAAAGCTTCTCCGGCTTTTTCCAACACTTCCGCCCGACTGCAACCGCTTACAATCAACTTGGCAATCATGGGATCATAAAAGGGCGAAACCACGTTTCCTTCCTGAATCCCCGTATCCACGCGCACACCTTCTCCTTCGGGAAAAGAGAGTCGGGTCACTTTACCCGGCGAAGGCAAAAAACGTTTCGGATCCTCAGCATAGATGCGAAACTCCATGGCATGGCCCCGGCACGAAATTTCCTCCTGCTTTAGCGGCAAGCAATTTCCTTCCGCCAGCCGGATTTGCCAGTCCACAAAATCAACACCGGTGATGGCTTCCGTGACAGGATGTTCCACCTGCAAGCGCGTGTTCATTTCCAAAAAATAAAATTGTTCGGATGCATCCACCAAAAATTCAACCGTGCCCACTCCGGTAAACTGTGCCGCTTTGGCTGCTTGGACCGCCGCTTTTCTCAATTTTTCGCGGGTGGATTCATGAATGGACGGCGATAATCCCTCTTCGATCACTTTTTGATTCCGTCTTTGCACCGAGCACTCTCTTTCATACAAATGAACCACATTTCCGTGTTGGTCTGCGGCAATTTGGACTTCGATGTGCCTTGCAGGAGAGATCACTTTTTCGATAAACAAACCGTCATGGCCAAAATAAGCCTTGGCCCGGCTTTTCAGCGATTGAAAATGCTTTTTCAGCTCTTCTTCACTCAAACAAACTCGCATCCCGATTCCGCCCCCGCCGGCGCTTGCTTTGACCAAAACCGGATAACCCATTTCCCCGGCCACGGCGACGGCGTCATCCGGGCGGGACAAACCGTCGGAGCCCGGAATGACCGGAATTCCCGCTTTTTTCATGGTTTTTCTGGCCACGACTTTATCGCCCATCCGCGAAATGACGGAAGGATCCGATCCGATCCAAATCAGCCCGTTGGCTTGCACTTTTTCGGCAAACACGGCATTTTCCGATAAAAAGCCGTAACCCGGATGAATCGCATCCGCCTTGGTTTGAAAAGCGGCATCCAAGATCGCTTCCATATTCAGATAGCTTTTGGGAACCGGGGGTGGACCGATGCAGACGGCTTCATCCGCCATCCGGACAAACGGCATTTCCTGATCCGCTTCGGAAAAGACCGCCACGGTTTTTAACCCTTTTTCCCGGCACGTTCGGATGATACGGCAGGCGATTTCTCCCCGGTTTGCAACAAGTACCTTTTTTATCGACATAATTCACCTCTTTATTCTAAAATAAATATAATCATTATTAATGATTATATTTTAAATTGTTCTACAAAAACGGTTTTTACTCCTTCTCAAATAAATCAAAGTTTTGTGGTAAAATAGGGGGAACAAGAATAAAAATCTTAAAAATTCAGGGGGCAGGAACCATGAATGCTTTAAAAGTCGAAAGATTGAAAATTAATTATAAAACATTCGAGGAATTCCAACAATTCCATGAGTTCGGACTTCCGGAATTATCCATGTTGGAAGATCTGCAAGAGAATATGGTGGAAAACAACAGCCATTCCCCTTTTTACGGCATATACCAAGATGGAAAACTGGCGGCCAGAATCAGCTTATACCGGGTGGATGCCAAATATGACCGCTATTTTTCACCCGCTCAGGATTATTATGAAATTTGGAAGTTGGAAGTGTTACCCCCGTTTCGCCGACAAGGCATGGGAAAAGCGCTGGTCTCCTACGCCAAAAGTTTGGGATTGCCGGTCAAAACCAATGCCCGCTGCCGGACGGATGAATTTTGGAAAAAAATGGGCTTCACCCCCGTCAAATACCACCCGGAACGCGACCGCGGCGAAAGTCCCTATGTCTGGTTGCCGGAAGGGGTCGCTTTAAAAGATTGAGGGATTTTCACACCCATAAACGGAAAGACCCACATGTTTCAATATGCGGGTCTTTTTTTTACTTGTCGATCTGCTCCAGGGATTCTTCCCCCGGTTTGAACCGGCTCTTGTCTTGCAATTCCCCATCCCCTTGAATCGCCAGCTTGCGGGCTCTCTCCATGATTTGCACCAGGGTGCGGTAATCATCATTGACAAGACGGTAATCGCTCTTTACATCATTCAGTTGTTCTTTCATCTCTTGGTTTTCTTTTTCCAGCTTCCGGATCTGGTTTTCCCGTTCCTTCAATTCCTTTTCCAATTGTTGTTGTTGCCTTTGCAGTTCACTCACTTCCGTTTTATATTGACGCAAAAAGCGGATGATCTTATCGATGGACTGAACCATGTTTTCGGAAGACAAAGAATCCGGCCGGAAACGGTAACCGGTTTTGCCCCGTTCCTGTAACTTTTTTTGCCGCTGTTGCTTGGCGATTTGAATGGCGGATTCGTACTTTTTGCGTACCGTGCTGTTCCATCGGAATCCGCAAGCAGCCGGGGTTCTTCCCAACTTCTCGGCCACTTCCTCAAACGCGGATAATTGTGTTCCTCCTTCCCGGATATGCCTTAAAGTCACTTCCGCCAAAATCATGTCATCGTCAGGAGTCCAAGCATCCTGGCGTTTCACTGCCATAAACCGTACCTCCTATCCCTCTTAAGCCCCTCTCACACAAGGTCAACTTCCTTATCCTTACTATATGCAATTGATATAAATCATAGTATATGGATCTACTAATTTTTATTACCATCCGAATGTAGAAGTATACCCCAGCAGGGCGAAATAAAAGAAATCGAAGTTACGGTTTTCCTTTGTTCATTTCGTGCGGGTACGCTTTAAAAAATCGGAAACCGCCCGATGGTGACTCTCGCTTTCCCACAAAGCGGCACAATTTTCCGCCTCTTGATGCAAAAGCTCCGCAGTGTCTTTGCCCTCCCGGACTGCTTTGGCAAGCAATTTATATCGGGCAGTGACTTCCGGAGAACCTTTCACCAGGGAATCAACAAACCGCTTGACTTCATCCCAAAACCGGTCACGCTCCCATACCCGATCAACCAGTCCCGTCTCAAAAGCCTCTCTTGCCTCCATCACTTTTCCGGACAACAAAACCGGCAAGGCCCGTCCCGGTCCGATTTTTTTCATCAACCGGCTGGCGCCTCCCCACCCGGAAGTAATATGCAAATTCACCTGGATCATCCCGAACCGTGCCGAATCCGAAGACACACAAAGGTCGCAGCTGGTGGCAAACTCACACCCGCCTCCCACGGCAGGCCCCTCCACCGCCGCAATCGAAAGCAAATGCGACTGGTAAATCCGTTCCAGGCATTTTCCCATCCGCAACATGACGGGCCGGATTTCTTCCGTTTTGGTCATTTGGTGAAATTCCCCCACATCGCCTCCGGATAAAAAAGCTTTCTCATCGCCGTAAAATACAACCGCCTGCAATTGTTCATCCTTTTCCCATTCATTCCATACGGACTCCAACTCTTCCATCATCTTCTGATTCACTGCATTTCGGACTTCCGGCCGGTGAAAACGGATCCATCCGGTTTTCCCCGTTTTTTTCACTTGAATTGTCTCCATCATGGAACATCCTTTCTTCATTGCTTGATAGCCGCATGACACTGAGGGTATAATAAATCTGTCATCGTCTTCTGAGATCTCAACGTATCAGGGTACATAGAAAGGAGTGGGACCATGGACCGCATGTTTCGTGTTCTCGGTTTCTGGGCTTTTGCGATCGCCCTCATGTTCCTGGCTGGCCAAATGTACATCCCGGCCTTCCTTTTCATCGCGCAAACCATCCTCTTCACGGTATTGGGTTACATGCGTTTCACGGAAAAAACATATATGTATCTGTTTGGTGGTTATATGTTTATTTCCTTTATCGGTATGGTTGGGTATGCCACTTTCATGATGTAATATTTACGAAAAGATTGCAAAGCGTTTTCACTTTAAAAAACCTCATCCCGGCGGCTCTTTTCTTTGTGGTGAAAGCAAAAGAAAAGAGCCGTCTTTTTTGACGGCTCTTTTTCATGCTTCATCGATACTTGGAATGTTCACGGCCGGATCCACTTCTTGATCATAGTCGACGCCCTCTGTTTCAAAACCAAACAGCTGGAAGAAATCGCGGCGATATCCTTCAATATCCGAAATTTCTTCCAAAGTGGCGCTGTCGATCAACTCCCACTGCTCCATCACCGCCTGCTGCACTTCCGGCATCATTTCCAAATCATCAATCCGGATGCGCCCTTTTTCATCCACGGGCACTTCTCCGCCTTGGTAAAGTCTTTCCGAAAAGAGACGGTACATTTGCATGATGCAGTCTTCGTGCAACCCTTTTTCTTTCATCACTTTGTACAAGATGGAAATGTAAAGCGGAACAATCGGAATCGCGGCACTGGATTGCGTCACCAGGGCTTTATTGACAGACACAAATGCCCGTCCGCCCAAGTCTTTCAGTTTTGCGTCCAGTTCATGAGCGGTTTTTTCCAAATGGTCTTTGGCTTTTCCGACGGTCCCTTCCCGGTAAATGGGGAAAGTCAATTCCGGACCGATATAGGAATAGGCAATGGTGGTGACGCCTTCTGCCAACACATCCGCTTCTTTCAAAGCGTCCATCCACATCTGCCAATCTTCCCCGCCCATGACTTGAATGGTGTCATGAACCTCTTCGTCGGTGGCCGGTTCAATCGTCATTTCGGACACGTTTCCGCTGTGGAAATCCACCGCTTTGTTGCTAAAGGGTTTTCCGATCGGTTTCAAAACGGAATGGAAGGTCTCTCCCGTTTCCGGATGGACTCGCCGGGGGGCCGCCAGGCTGTAAACCACCATATCCACTTTGCCCCCCAAACGGTTTTTGATCTTTTGGATCGTTTGTTCTTTGATCTCTTTGCTGAATGCATCCCCGTTTATGCTCTCTGCCACCAATCCGGCTTTACGGGCTTCTTTCTCAAAAGCCGCCGTGTTGTACCAGCCTGCCGTGGCCGTCCGGTTTTTCACACTGGGTTTTTCAAAAAACACCCCGATGGTGTCGGCTCCGCAACCAAAAGCCGCCACTATCCTCGAAGCCAGTCCGTAACCGGTTGAAGAACCGATAACCAGCACTTTTTTCGGCCCGTCAATTTTGGGCCTGCTTTTGACATAATCGATTTGATTTTGCACTTGCTTCGCACAACCGTCCGGATGGGCCGTTGTGCAGATAAAGCCGCGAAATTTCGGTTTAATGATCATCTTTCATCCTCTTTCATTCATTTTTTTTCACCAGTGGATTTGGTCTGGATGAGCACTTGGAATGCTTCGCCCATGGTTTCGGGATGAATGAGCTGCTTGATGGCCCGAAGCCGCTTTGCATCCTCGCCAAACGGATCCCTCCCGGGGGATTCAGGCAGCCAGTCAAACACGCCCGCCTCAATCAAAAACCGGGACTGGGACCATAACTGCTCCCCCGTAAACCCGGCCTCCCGGCCCCATTCGATCAAATGGGAAAAATTCACGTCATATGTAAGATCCTTTTCACCCGGATCCGAATAGAAATCATGGCAAACCCGATGCGCTTGATAGGCGCGGATGGTTTTTCCCTTTTGCAGTAATTGTTCGCCGGTCCCGCCATAGTCAATGGTAACCAGCACTCCTTGCTCCATCCAGCCGGCAATTTCCTGCAGCCAGTCACGCGCCGCCAGACAGATTTCCATCTCTTGGCCTTCTTTTAATTTCATAAGCCAACTTTCCATTTGTTGACGGACGGGACTGTCTTCAGACAAAGGAATCCACTTTTCCTTCAAATAAGGCTTCCGGTTCATGGTGGTCACAAACGCCTCAGTCCATCTGCCCTGATCTTTTTTTATCCGATGAACCGGAAAAGCGTCAACCAGCTCGTTGCTGTAAATAAATGAGAAAGGCCGTGCAGGAATGTCGCTCAAGCGGTTGACGGTCCGAAAACCGACCGGGGACGAGGCGAAACGTTCTTCCAGCAAACGGCGATGATACGGGCTGGTTTCGATTAAGTAAAATGAGATCTCTTCCGGGGAAAAACCCTGCTCCATCAAACCTTGCGCAAACTGTTCGGCAATGCGGCCGTCACCGGCTCCCCATTCAACAATCGTCCAACGGGACCGGATTTGGTTTCTTTTCAGCCAGTCTGCAAAAAAACGGCTGAGCACCTTGCCAAACAGGTCACCCACGTGCGCGTTGGTGAAAAAATCACCCTTTTTCCCCAATTTGGTCTGTTCTTTTGCGTAATAACCCCATACCGGATGATACAACGCCTGTTCCATAAACCGGGGAAACCCGATGGCACGGAGGCGGGTCGATTCAATTTCTTGAATCAACCCGTCCAAGAGAGAATTACTCATGACAAGCTCCCCTTATGAGAAATCAAACACATTGGCGCTCAGGTACCGTTCGCCGGTATCCGGAGCCATGCAAACCACTTTCTTGCCTTTTCCCAACCGCTTCGCCACTTGCAGAGCCGTCCACACCGATGCTCCTGATGAAGGGCCGACCAGCAGGGCTTCTTGGCTGGCCAACTTGCGTGTGGTTTCAATGGCGTCTTCATCACTGACATGAAAAATTTCATCATAAATGGACTGATTCAACACCGGCGGGATAAACCCGGGGCTTGTCCCCGGAATTTGGTGCGGTCCGGGTTTGCCGCCCGCCAGGACGGGGGAGTTTTCGGGTTCGACCACCGCAATAAATAAATCCGGCAAATGAGATTTTAAATATTCTCCGGTTCCCGTAATGGTTCCTCCCGTACCGGCCGTTGCCACAAATGCATCGATCTTTCCTTCCATCTTCTCCAAGATTTCCGGTCCGGTCGTGTTGCGGTGAACTTCCGGATTGGCCTCATTTTGGAACTGATAAGGCATGAAGGAATTCGGAATTTCTTTGGCCAGTTCTTCCGCTTTCTTAATTGCCCCGGGCATCCTTTCCCTGCCCGGTGTCAACACCACTTTGGCCCCGTAGCCTTTTAAGAGTTTAATCCGTTCCTGGCTCATATTGTCCGGCATAACCAAAATGGTTTCATAGTTGCGCGCGGCACCGACCAGTGCCAATCCGATTCCGGTGTTGCCGCTGGTGGGCTCAATAATGGTTGCCCCCGGTTTTAAGACTCCCCGTTTTTCCGCATCCAGGATCAAGTTCAGCGCCGTGCGGTCTTTGACGCTTCCACCGGGATTAAATTTTTCCAGCTTCACATACACATCCGCCCAGTCCGGCTGAACCAGACGGTTTAATTTGACCATCGGGGTCCGGCCCACCAATTCCAAAATATTTTCCGCAACGCTTACTCTTTGCTGACGGGTCCGTTCCATTCCAACATTCCACCTTTTAAATTAAACAATTGTTCAAAACCTTTTTGGGACAAAACCTCTGCCGCGATCACACTCCGCCGGCCGCTCCGGCAAACCAGCAAGATCGGTTTGTCTTTGGCATGTTCCAATTCATGAAAACGGTTTTCCATTTCATCATATGGAATGTGGGCCGCTCCGGGAATATGCCCTTCTTGATATTCTTCATCCGTGCGCACATCCACCACCACATATTGCTCCGGGTCAAAAGCCTTGCTTAATTCTTTGGCTTCAATATCCTGATATTTGCTCACACCGGTCACTCCTTTGGTAAAATGGGTAAAATATGAATGCGAAGTTGGTCAAGGTTCAAGGGACCTTCCACTATCTTGCGGATTTTTCCCTCTTTATCAATGAAAAAAGAGCTCGGAATCGGAACAATGCCGTAAAGCTCAGTGACTTCACGATTTCGGTCCAACAAAACCGGAAAATTCAATTGATATTGCTCCACAAAAGAAGAAACAGCCACATCGGTTTCCGCAATATTGACGGCCAACACCTCAAACCCCTGGTCTTTGTACTGGTCATAAGCATTTTGCAGCGCCGGCATTTCTGTGCGGCAAGGTTCACACCATGTCCCCCAGAAATTGAGTAAAACGGCTTTTCCCCGGTAATCGCTCAGCTGCACCGTTTTCCCGTCCAATGTCGTCAGGGTAAAGTTGGGTGCCGGTTCTCCTTCCTGCAATCTGCTTTTTGAATCCTGGGTCACGGCCTGATATAAAGCATAACCAATTAAAACCACCATCACAAGAAACAAGATGCGCCGCACCCAGTACCTCGTTTTTTTGTCCATGGCCTCACCCGACTTTCTAATCCAATGTACCTCAAATCAAAATCCTTGAAAACCTGTGACTTTTGCCAGCCAGGCGGTGAAAACCGTCATCTGATCAGTATATAACAAAACCCCCAGCAAAACCATCAATGCCCCGCCGGCCTTCATCAATTTTTCCGAATACCGCAAAATCCAACGGGTTTTTCCCATGAAAAATGCCATCAGCAAAAATGGAATCGAAAATCCTAAAATATAAGCCGTCACATAAACAAATCTCATTTCCGGATTCAAAGCCGTAAGCGTGATGATGGCGGCAAAGATCGGGCCGATGCAGGGGGTCCATCCGGCGGAAAAACCGATCCCCACGGCCAGCGAACCCAAATAGCTGACATTTTTTTTGGACACCTGCCATTTATACTCACGCATTAAAAAAGCGGGCCGAAAAATCCCCAGCATAAACAAACCCATCGCCACAATGAGAACGGCCCCCAGCATCCGAATCAGATCCTGGTATTCTTTAAAATAAGCGCCAAACCAGCTTGCGCTGAATCCAATGGCATAAAAAATCATGGAAAAACCGATAAGAAAAAAAACGGTATGCAACATGACTTCCCGCATCCGGCGTTTTTCCTTCAGCTGGTTGACTGAAATTCCCGTGATGTAGGAAAGATAGGACGGATACAGCGGCAAAGAGCACGGAGAGACAAAGGAAAGCACCCCCGCTCCAAAAGCCAACCACCAGCTGACTTGCTCAACCATGATTTCTTCCCTCCCTTTTTCATTGCATCAGTTCTTGCACCGCAGAAAAAAGCTGTTTTTCCGAAACGGCCCCCATAAAGTGATGGGTGATTTTTCCGTTTTCATTGATGATAAACGTGGCGGGAATGCTGAACAATTGATATTGGTCCACACCGACCACCGTCCCGTTCCGGTCCCGGTCAAGGGCGACCGGAAACGTGTACCGGTGGTTGTCAAGATAAGGTTTGACATCGCTTTCATCGCGCTCCATCGCGGTTTCATTCACCATGATCACATTGATCTTTTCGCCGTATGTTTCATGCAATTTTTGGAAATAAGGCATCTCCTCCTTGCATGGCGGGCACCAGGTAGCCCAGAAATTCACGACGGTCGGTTTCCCCTGGTTTTGATATAACTCCACTTCTTCACCGGATAAGACGGGCAACTTAAAATTGGGCGCACAAAATCCTTGTGCCGGTTTGGGTTCCCCTTGGCACACCACCCGGTTCATCACGGAAGTCGAATTTCCTTTTGGTTTGTCAACGGCCATGAAGACGGCTCCTGCCACCGCTGCAGCCAAAACCGCGGCAATAACGGTTTGTCGCTTGTTCATTGCAAACACCCTTTGATGATGGACTCATTGCTTCGTTGTCCAAAGTATATGTCAACGGCCGGATTCTTTAAACCTTATTTACAGCATTCCGGTCACAAACGGATTATGCATCTGTTCCCTCCCGATCGTGGTTTCCGGTCCGTGTCCGCACAAAACACGGGTTTCTTCGGGAAACTCCATGATGATGTCGTGAATGGTGCGCATCAGGGTCTCGTGATCCCCTCCCGGCAAATCCGTTCGCCCGATGGAGTCTTGAAACAAGACATCACCGCTCAATAAAAGGGAATCCACCACATAAGTCACACTGCCCGGCGAATGGCCCGGCGTATGTATCACTTCCCATGATTTTCCGAGCAAAGTCAGCACCTCTTTGCCTTTCAGCAAATGGTCCGCCGGTTTCGCTTGCACTTTCGGCAACCCGAAAAACGAGGAGCCGTTCAGATCCGGATTGGTCAGCCAATCCGCTTCCGCCTCATGGACATAGACCGGAGCCCCGGTCAATGAACGAACCTCTTCCAGCCCGCCGATATGGTCAAAATGAGCGTGCGTCAACAGCACCGCTTCAATCTTGAGTTCCAATTCCTGAATCCGTTCAACCAATGGTGCCGGTTCCATGCCCGGGTCAATCACCACACCGCGTTTTTCATCCGGAAGATAAAGCAACCAAGTGTTGACCATCACCGGCCCCAATACAAAAGATTCCACCTTCATCTTCTCACCCCATCTCATTCATCGGATTTATGCTCATTCTACACTGAAAATGCGCTTTTCAGCAAAACGGTACATGGAAGTTCCGTTTTCGGACAAAATAAACACAAATATACGGAAAGGAAGTGGGACCGGATGAACACACTTCTGAAAACCATCAGCGGTCTTGCCGGCCTTGTCTTGATTCTTTCGGCTTGTTCGCAAAAAAATGAACCTCCGGCGGACAATGCATCGCCTTCACCCAATCAGCCACCGCAAACTGTGAAAGTCAGGCAGACCGCTCCGAACGAAAAGAAAGACCAGTCGTCCCAGGCCGTTGCAAACCGCCTGGTGACCATTGCTCAAAACGTCCCGAACGTCAAAGGGGCCTCCGCCATCGTGCTTGGCAAATACACCATTGTCGGGGTGGACCTGGATCCGACCCTGGACCGGGGAAGAACCGGCACCATCAAATATACGGTGGCCCAAGCCCTGAAAGAAGATCCGCAAGGAGCCAATGCACTGGTCACCGCGGACCCCGACATCACACAGCGGATCCGGGAACTGAATGAAGATCTTCAAAACGGCCGTCCGGTTCAAGGAGTGATGGAAGAACTGGCCGAAATCGCAGCCCGTATCGTTCCGCAACCTTCCAGGGAAACCGAGAAAAACGAACACCCCCCCTCGAAGGAAGATCAACAGCGGCTGAAATAAAAAAGCAAACATCGGGATTTTCCCATGTTTGCTTTTCTTCTTTTTCTTTTGTTAATCAATTGATCAAACTTGTTTGCCTTCCGCTTTCATAAAATATAGTATACTAGAAAATAGCCTATTTGATCCGTTAAAGGAAGATGCCTCATGAAAGTGATTTGCATTTTGTGTGACCAAGTTTTCCGTCCGGACCCGCTCACAGAGAAAAAAATCAAAAAGCATCCGCACCGGATTCAAATTTGTCCGCAATGTCACGAACGAATCACCAAACAAGTGACGGAACGGAAAAAAAATCAATCTTCAAAGACTTGATTGTACTTTGGTTCCGCCATGATGTCGCGGAGCAATTGTTCCGCCGTGTCTTTTGGGAAAATCTCCTCTTTTTCTTCTCCATCCACCTGATAACAAACCACATACCGGTCTTTTTCTTTTCTCTTTTCCAAATTTTCCACGCGGTGATCTTCCCGCAACATTTCCTCAAAAAACTGCACGGTGTCCCGTGCAGAACGATCGCTGGGCCTTGCATCCTGAACCACTTGAATTTGCAGCCAGTTAAACAGAGCATCCTTGAGTTGCATGGTCATCTCTCCCTGATTTCATGCCATTTTTTCGTCTTGTTCTTTCTTTCGCACCAGATAAAGCCGCAACCGCGTCACTGCAATCAACACCACCGTGACCAGCAGCGCGGGAACGATGGGCAGTCCCATCAGATGAAAAAGGGCGAGCAGCCAACAGCCGACAGCCAAAGTAATGTAAACCAACACCGTTTTTAACACGGGCAGCCGGACCGCAAATGCCGTTTTGTAAATCACGGCCGTTAACACCAAAATCACGAGATAAATGCCTGAAATCGGTAAAGAATTCAACCAGTTATTGAGCCATGCCAACATCTTACACCCCTTTTATCCTTTCAATTGATGGAGATATTTCATCTCTTCACTGTATTCTTGTTCATCCTCCACCGGCGTTTCCAGAACCACGGGCAATCCTTCAAAACGGGGTTCTTTCAGAAACAGCGACAAGGCTTTTTCCCCGATTTCCCCTTTGCCGATTTTTTCATGCCGGTCCTTCCGGCTTCCGGCCGGGGCTTTGCTGTCATTAAAGTGAATCGCCACCAAATTTTCAAGATACTTCGTCTTTTCCATTTCGTTCACAAGATCTGAAAAGGTTTCTTCCGTCCAGATCCCGGCGGCAAACCCGTGACATGTGTCAAAACAGAATCCGATTTTCTCCGGCGCATCGGTGGCTTCCCGAATGTCGACAAGCTCCTGAATCGTAAGTCCCAATTCGCTGCCTTGCCCGGCGGTGTTTTCCAGCAGCAGCTTGGTGTTTCCTTCATAATCCGCCAAAATTTTATTCAGTGTCTCCACCATTCTTTCACGACCGTACTCTTCCCCTTCCCCCACATGTTTTCCGCAATGAACCACCGCTCCGACAGCGCCGTAAGCTTCGGCAATCATTAAATCTTCCTTGATGGAACGAATGGTCACTTCATGAAGATCCGGTTTGGGGGTGGACAAATTGGTGATATAAGGTGTATGGCAAACCAACGAAATGCCGTGCTCTTCACAAAATCGCCTTCCCCGCCCGGCATCCGTGTGATTTAATTTTTTGGGGCGTAAGCCACGCGGATTTTTCGTAAACACCTGAAACGAATCCGCTCCCAATTCGCGGGCTTTTTGCGCAGCTTTGTAAAAACCTTTGGCAACGCTGATATGACAACCGATTTTCATGGACTTCTCCTCCTGTAAAGACAAAAAGCGCCTGAGGTAAAGGCGCCGTTCACGTTCATATTTTATCACTTTTCCTTTGGCGATAGCAACTTTCTCATCCGGTCCGGATAGTTGGTGATCACTGCGTCCGCCCCGGCATCCATCAACCGTTTCATCTCTTTTTCCTCATTCACCGTATACGGACGGACCCGGATTCCATGCCGGTGACAACCGTCAATCATCCCGGTGGTGACGGCCAGATGATGCGGATGAACCGCATCCACCCCCAGATACTTTGCATACACCCAAGGATCGACCATGCCGCAGGCGTAAAGCGCACCGGTTTGCATGCCGGGACGGGCTTGTTTCACAGCCAACAGCGACTCATGCCGGAAAGAAGAGAGAATGACCCGGCCCTGCACGTGAAACCGCTCCACTTCTGCAATCACTTTCTGTTCCAATCCGGGATACCGGATGATGCCGTTTTTCAGCTCGATGTTGATCTCAACAGGAACCCCTTCGAGCCTTTCCAGCACTTCACCCAATGTGGGAACGGGTTCGTTTTGAAAGGATGGATGAAACCAACTTCCATTATCCAGTTGTTTCAGCTCTGCCAGCGTCATGTCTTTGATCCATCCGGTTCCGTCGGTGGTCCTGTCCACTTTTTCATCATGCATCACAATCACATGCCCGTCGCGGCTTAAATGCACATCCAACTCCACGCCGTCCGCCTTGGCTTCCACGGCTTTTTCAAAGGCAGACAACGTATTTTCCGGAGCCGCCCCCGAAAAGCCCCGGTGGGCAAACACTTTGGTCAAACTCACCGATTCCACCCACAATACTTTCGTTCTTTCCTGTTGATTTCCACACGCCGCTTTGGCATTCCTTGTCAATTCGGGAAAAAAGATGCCCTCATCCCAACCGGACGGCGAGTTGGATCAACGTGCGCGTCATCACGCCGGTTGCCCCTTTGACGAATATCCCTTTTTCTTTGGGGGATTCAACCGTTCCGCCGATATCCAAATGGACAAACGGGGTGTCTCCGGCAAAAGCTTTTAAAAACATGCCCCCCTGGATGGCTCCGGCCGGAAAACCTCCTTCATTTTTCAAGTCGGCAATATCGCTTTTCAGATATTCATCATATTCTT
Source organism: Thermoactinomyces sp. CICC 10735 (assembly GCF_016055175.1). Lineage (NCBI taxonomy): Bacteria > Bacillati > Bacillota > Bacilli > Caryophanales > Thermoactinomycetaceae > Thermoactinomyces > Thermoactinomyces sp. CICC 10735. Next base: position 211,788 of record NZ_JAECVT010000002.1, read on the forward strand.
CGTACAGCGGAAGCTCCCACACCTTTTCCCCCGCGATGCGTGCAGCTGCTTTCACTTCCTCTGCCCACTTCTCATCATTACTCATCAAACCGGTCACCTCATAGCCCAACGCCACTTGGACCGCCCCGGTTAACGTCGCAACATCAACAATCCGGGTCACTCCCAACCGTTTCGCATAAGCGATCGCATCAGCCAACACCACTCTGCCTTCCGCATCGGTATGTTGGATTTCAACCGTTTTGCCGCTAAAAGTGGAAATCACATCGCCGGGACGGTATGCTTTCGGACCCACTCCGTTTTCGCACACCGGAATGACAGCGCATACATTAAAGTGCGGCTGCAATTCACCGATGGCATCCATCGCCGCCAAGACCGCTGCCCCCCCGGCCATGTCGTCTTTCATTTCCCCCATCAAGCGTGCCGGTTTAATTTGCAATCCGCCGGAGTCGAAAGTGATTCCTTTTCCAATCAGCCCCAGAACTTCCTGGCTGTCCGGCGCGCCTTGATACGTCAGCACAAGCATGTACGGATCATGGGCTCCGGCTTGTGCCACACTCAATAACCCGTACATCCCCAGCTCCTCCAACCGGCCGGTGGTGATGATATCAGCTTTCAAATTGCGTTTTTCGGCGATTTGTCTTGCTTCTTCGGCCAATTGGTCCGGAGTCATGCGGTTGCCCGGTTCATGTACCAGATAACGGGCGTAATTGGTGGCCTTGGAAAAGATTTGGCCGCGTTGTTTTCCGGCTTCAAACGCCGATTCCCGGAGCGTTGCGTCGGAAATCCACACAGCGTTGATTTTCTTTTTCGATTGCTCTTGTTTATAGGTGTGATGCTCATAAGTACCCAATTCCATGCCTTCAACGACCGATTGTACGACATCAACCGGATTGTACCTTTCAATGACAATGGAAGGACAACCGATTCCCAAACTGTCAATGCCTTTCTTTTTGGCGGTGCGGGCCACGGCCGCCACGGCATCTTTAAACGCCGGCAAATCCAGTTTGCCCTCTTTGCCCAAACCGACGACAAAGACACGACCGGACGGAATTTTCCCCCAATTGTGAAGAGTCGTAATCTCACCGAACTTTCCGGTGATTTCCCCCAGCGAAATGAGATTGGAAATCCGAAAACCGAGTGCTTCATCGATTTCCCGGGTAACGCCCAGCAAAGATTCGCGCTTTTGAAAATGAAAAACCACAATCGCATCCGCAGACAATGAAGCAAGCGGTTCTCTCGTCAATTTCCATTCCATTCAAACGCCTCCCCAAATCGGTTTCTGGATGTCTTAAATTAAAAGTGCATTATCTCTGTAAAAATTCTTGCATGTAACAGTTTCGACAAAATCAGACCCGTTTCCTGTCTTGGATAAATAGACGAAATTGTTTTATAACAGACACAACTAAGCATCAAGCGGATTGAAATATGAATATATACAATATATATACTTATATACATCTTTGGCATGTTTGTTCTTTCGCCGGTTTTCGCACGATCAATAATTCTCATCCCTTTTAATTTTTATAATATTTAAATAATTTATCGCCATAAATAAGAGACCCACGTGAGCGGGTCCGGATGTAGATCATAACGCTTCCAGCATCATCATCTCTTTTCTGATTTCCTCCAGTCGCGCTTTGCATTGGTCGATTTTATGGGGATGGTTTTCTTTGAGAGCATCGTACAGGTTTAACAGCTCATAATCCAACTCCATTCTCAACACCAGGATCCTTTCTTCCGCATCCCGACAACGGTAAGCCTTCATCAAATCCTCCATGGTTCCGCTACACCCCTTATTTTTTAATCGGGTATCTTAGGATGCCTGCCATCTTGTTGCTTGGCTACAGCATTGCCTGTTTTTCAAGAAATAAACCTGCCCGGAAAAACGTTTTGTCCCTTCGAAATCTCCGGTTCTGATTTTCTATAATCTATGCTTAAAAACTTGCAAACGGAACGACACTTGACAAAGTGGATGATTTTCAGAATGGAACTGCCTTGTGGTAAGATAGTGATCAAAACGGAAAAGGGTGGTGAAAATCGATGGCAATTCCTTCATTTACGGAAGAAGATTTTGCTGTCTTTCAAGTAAACGGCCTTGAAGAACGCATGGGAGAGTTAAAGAAACGGATCCGGCCGAAGTTTGAAAGCATCGGGGAACAAATTACTCCGTTTCTTGAGCAAATGATCGGAGAACCGTTTTATCTGCATATTGCAAAACATGCCCGCCGGACCGTGAATCCGCCGGATGAAACTTGGATGGCCTGGGCCGCCAACAAACGCGGGTATAAAGCCCATCCGCATTTTCAACTGGGAATCCGCGACACGCATCTTTTCATCTGGTTTGCTTTGATTTATGAATGCGGACGCAAACCAAGTTTTGCCCGCAACCTTCGTATGCAATTGGACGAGATCTGGCCGGCGATTCCTGACCACTTCCACATTTCGGAAGATCACACCGTTCCTGAAACCACTCCCAAAAAGGATTGGGATGTGGAAAAAGGGCTGGACCGGCTGGAAAAGGTGAAAAAAGCCGAGTTTTTGTGCGGAATTCTCATCCCCCGGGATGAAGCGGTTTCCCTAAAAGGTAAAGACATCATCCAACGTAGCGAATCGGTCTTTCAAACGCTTTATCCTTTGTACCGGTTGGCAGTTTCTTCCTGACCTTGGTTCTTGCCTGCAATCCTGAGGGTTTTGCAGGTTTTTTTATGGATTTTTTTCTTTTGTTTAAGAATGCTTTTTGTTATACTAACGGTCGTGCATGATTTACTCGAAAAGGCAGGCAACAGCAATGAACCAAAGACAATATCAAACACCACTGTTTTCCAAGCTGATTGAACACTCACAAAAAAATCCATTGCAATTCCACATCCCCGGCCATAAAAAAGGGCAGGGAATGGATCCGGAATTTCGCCAGTTTGTCGGGTCGAACATCCTGTCGATCGACCTCATTAACATAGAGCCGTTGGATGATTTGCATCTTCCCAAGGGGGCGATCAAGGAAGCTCAGGAGCTGGCTGCCGAAGCTTTCGGGGCCGACCATACCTTCTTTTCCGTTCAGGGAACCAGCGGAGCAATCATGAGCATGGTGATGTCCGTCGTCCATCCGGGGGAAAAAATTATTGTGCCGAGAAACGTGCACAAATCAGTGATTACAGCCATTATTCTGGCCGGTGCTTACCCGGTTTTTGTCCACCCGGAAATGGATGAGCGGTTGGGAATCGCCCACGGCATCACCGCCAGTCAGGTTCAAAAAGCGTTGAACCGACATCCGGATGCCAAAGCGGTGCTGGTCATCAATCCCACTTATTACGGAATCGCCGGAAATCTGCGCGAAATTGTCGAGGTTGTCCACCGGCACGGCATTCCCGTCTTGGTGGATGAAGCACACGGCGTGCTCACCCATTTTCATGACCGGTTACCTTTGTCAGCTATGGATGCCGGTGCGGACATGGCCGCAACCAGTGTCCACAAATTGGGCGGATCGCTCACGCAAAGCTCGGTGCTCAACTTACGGGAAGGACTGGTCAATCCCCACCGGGTGCAATCCATTATCAGCATGTTGACGACCACCTCCACTTCCTATCCCTTGCTGGCATCCCTTGATACCGCCCGCCGTTATCTGGCCGTAAACGGTAGTGATATCATTGAACAAACATTATATTGGGCCGATACGGCACGAAAACGGATCAATGAAATCCCCGGGCTGCATTGCATCGGGAGAGAATGGCTGGGAAGCGATGCATTATATGACATCGATGAAACCAAACTGCTCATCCATTTAAAACATTTGGGCATCACCGGATATGATGCAGAAAAATGGTTGCGGGAACATCATCGCATTGAAGTCGAATTGAGCGATTTATACAACATTTTGTGTCTGGTCACGCCGGGCGACAGCGAAGAAACGATTCTTCCGTTAATAGATGCCCTTCAGGATTTATCCGATCATTTTTATCAGCCTGGACGTTCCAATCATGTTCCCATTCAAACCCCGGAAATTCCGGAACTGGTTTTGTCGCCGCGCGAGGCGTTTTACAGCCCGACGGTGTCGGTTCCGCTGGAAGAAGCCGCCGGAAGAATCAGTGCCGAATTCATCATGATTTATCCGCCCGGGATCCCTGTTTTTGCGCCGGGTGAACGGATCACGGAAGAAAACATCGACTATATCAAAGAGCACATCCACGCCGGATTGCCTGTCAAAGGAACGGAAGATCCGAACGTAAAAATGATCCGGGTGATTGAATAAAAAAGAGGCCGCTTGATGCGGCCTTTTTTTATACCCACCTTTGTCCTTCTTTATCTTTAAGCCACGCCTTCCACTTGTTTTTCAGACGATTTGGACGGATGATCTTCGCAACCTTGGCAGGAACCGTACAAGGTGCCTGCTTTTTCTGATTCGACATAAGCAATCACTTTGTCGCAGGTTTGGCATACGATGACTTCCAACACAGGAACCCCCTCCAATAACATCTCATAAAGAGTGAAAACGATTCAATTATGATGTATTAATAGTATATTATGATATACTAATTTTGTCAAAGGAGAGGATGGGATGTCATATTCTTCATTTTTCCATTAAAAAAGAGCAAATCCGGAGACTTGCTCTTTCTGTCAATATTCCCGTTCGGCCTGGTTCCCCAATGCCGGGAGACAGCTTTTCAAAAAGATCGAAACTTCTCTCGCTTCATCCATGGATCGGAGATGGAAAATTCTTTTCAAATAATCTAAATTTTCGGCGTCTTCTAAAGAAAGCAACGAGGAGCGTCCCGTCTGCATACAAACCACTAACGGCTTTCCAAAGAACAGATTGGTGTAGACGATGCCATAATCATAACGGCCGTTATCCGAAATAAAACCGACAAATCGCACTTTGGCCTTTTCTGCCTCGTCATACAAACGTTCATAAAGGCTCATCTTATCTCCTCCTCGCTTTAATTTAGAAGAATATCATTTCAAACGCGAATCCTAAAATACAGAAGATAAATAATATATACCCGTATATTATCATGCTCAAACATAAATTTATTGATCAAGCCAACAAAACATCAAACAATTTGATGAAATATTCATACACATGTTAATATAACGAAAGAAGTATTGATATGAAGGAGCGATCGCCGTGAGTAAAAGCGCATACATAAAACTGGTTCCCGGTTCCAAACAAGAAACCATTGATTTGGACGGGGTCAAACAATTGCTCGACACCTACTGCGAAATGACCGGTCTGACGGGAAAACAATTGGGGTGGTCTTATGAAGCGGCGGCTTTTCCTTATGAGGTGAGCCACGAGGAGCAAGACGGCATTTCTTATCTATACCTCAAAGGCAAAAGCCCGGATAAATATAACGGCTTAATCATTGGAACAAGCAAGGAAGAAGCGTCGGGCGTCCATTATATCCAAATTGTTCTTCCTGCCAATGCATCCCACGGGGACCTTGCCAAAGGAAATGAGTTTTCCAAGTTTTTTGCCAAACAGTTAAAGGGAGAACTCCACTTGTTTAACGGCCGGGTCATGTATTACAACAACCGGAAATAATTTTTTTCCTCCACCTGTTTGTCCCTTCAGGTGGAGGAAAACGGTTAAAACAATCAATGGACGGACAATTCTTTTTCTTGTTCCACGGCCATCTCGATTTTGTAAAGCTCGGTCACATACTCCTGAAACTTGTTGAGATCCACCCGTTCATAACACTGTGCCAGTTTTAAAATGATTTTGTGTTCCTCCTCCCGGTCGCCTTCCTTTCCCGCCAACTCCCGCGCTTTTTCATAATACAAAATGGCTTCTTGATATCTGGCTTGTTGCAGGTAGCAATCGCCCAAAGCCATGTACGTTTCCCGGCTCACTTCCGTCTGCCGGGATCGTTCGCAACCCAAAGCGGCTTCTTTCAAGACTTCCTCCGCTTCGCTCCATCGGTTTTGCCCCAAATAACTGAGGCCCAGGTGCGTTTGCCCCCGGATTTTTAACAGATCGTTTTTCAGTCTTTCCTGCAGGCTCAATACCGTCAGGAAACAGTCTTCGGCCTCTTCCCATTTTTTGATCAACAAATACACCTTTCCCATCAATTGCCATAACCTGCACGCTTTTCCCGCTTTCCCGTTGATCCGCGCCAGTTCGATTCCTTGGATGGCATACCGGATGGCCTCGTCATGCAACTTCAACTTCATTAACACCTTGATGCGAACCATGTATAATTCCAACACAGTATCAACGCTCTCAATGCAGCTGATCTCCTTCCAGAATTTTTCGATTTGGCGCAACGCTTCTTCCAGACGGTTGGCTTCATTCAGATAGATGATGCGTGAAACCTGCAAAAGATATTTGTAATGGCTCCGTTGTCCCTCTTCCTTAAAGTGGCTGATTCCTTCCTCGATATAGCTTAATGCTTGATTCCATTCTCTGTTTTCATAAGCAATGCGGCTTAATTCATGGTAACTGGCTGCTTTGATGTTGGTCATGGAACGGTCTTCCCGTTGTTCCATGATCCGGATCGCTTCCAGAAAGTAGTTTTTGGCCTTCACCCAGTTTTTCTTCTTTAAATAAATTTTCCCCCGCAAATAATGAATCATGCCGGCCAGCTTATGATTGGCGGGCACATCCAATTTGCGAAGCCGTTCCAATCCCTTGTCCGGATTCATCAAATCCACCATGCTCTCGATGGCGGTCAACTTTAAAACCATTTGCTCTTCTTCTTGTTTTTCTTTGGCCAACAAATCATGGGCCCGATCCAGATTCACATTTAACTTTTCCGCAATATACCGCACTTTTTCTTCATTGACATAAGTAATCCCCCGTTCGATATTGCTGATCGTGGAAGGAGAGATGAAATCGTCGGCCAGATCTTCCAGCCTCAGTCCCAATTCCTTTCTCCTTTTTCGGAGCAATTCCCCGATTTGAATTGGATGAATATAGTCCACGTTCTTCACCATCCCTGACACCTGATCAAATTTCACCACATATGTAACACTATATAAAATTTTCAGCTAATTTTTATGTCATGACGGGGTAAAGCACCCAAACATCCCCTGAAGAAAGAAAAAACCCCAACATTTTATGGGGTAATTAAATATTTAGATACGCTTATTCTACCATATTTTTTTGAAAAGAAAAAAGAATGAATCAAAAAAAGGAAATTCTCTCCCTTTATATCCTCTCAAATAGATTGACCACGATGAAAGCAAAACTGCTTCCCAAGAAGGTTCCGATCAACACATCGGTCGGATAATGCAAAGCCAGATACATGCGGGAGAATCCAATGATCATGGCATATGGAATCAAAATCATCATCATGACGGACGAATGAAGGGCAAACGTCATGGCAATGGAAAAAGCGGCTGTGGTATGGCCGGAAGGAAAAGAATAATCCGTCAGCGGATTTGGAAATGTGTGCAAATGCGTTAATTTCAGATAAGGGCGGATTCTTGGCTTATACTTTTTCAAAAACCGGACGGCCAAATGGCTTGTCCCCAGCGCAATCAATGCCTCCAACGCCCATCCTTTCACCGGCTTGGGCATAAAAAGAAGCCAGCCCAACAAAAAAACGATGGTCGCCGTGGCCCCTCCCAAATGGGTCACCCGGGGCATGAGCCAATCCAACAAACGACACTTGAAATGGCAATTCACCAGTTGGATCAAAAATTGATCCGATCGGGACAACCAGGATGTCAAACTTTTCATCAGACCTCACCTCCGTCTGTCTCAGCACCCCTGATGAAGAAAAACGATAAAAAGAAAAAGTAAATAAGGTGTTAATCTTGGGAGAAGATTAACACCCGTTTTCAGCATTGGTGATTGCCATGGTGCAACTCTTCCAAAAAGGATATATCCATCATTCCGTCGCCAACCCTTCCAACCGTTCTTTTATATAACAACACAGGGTGGTTTGTTTTTCCGGATTTTTCTCAGCAGAAACGCCTTTTTCGATTCCTCCCGACTGAAGCAGCATTTCCCAATGATTCAGCCATATTTTATTGCTTGGTGGCATCAGTACGATCAGAGTCATGACAGAAGCTACGATGATCAAAAAAGACGTTTTGTTCATTTTTCACTCCTTATATTAAAACGCTTCGTCCTGTGTTTTCATTTTAAAAAGGAATACGGAGAGGGTCAAGATTCCACGGCTTGTATTCTATAAGATTTATTGAACAACATGGATCAATCTGGTCACAATTGTGGAAAACAAACATTCAGGTCCGGTAAACTGTTAAATTTTTTCCAACACCTAAAAAACGACAAATCCGATCCTTGATCTTCCGCTCCCGGAGACGAAAGAAAAAAAGATCGCTATAATAAGATAAGGAATTTTTAACCAAAGACAAAAAGGTGGGATGCAGAGTGAGTACACTGATCGCCATCCTCTCTCTTCTTCTGAACGGGGGGGTTCTCTATTTTTTGTACCGGCAATCGCTCACGAAAACGAAAGAAAATCCTTGGAACGATCTTTTTTACCAGCTGCAAACGCTCCAAGCCCAGCAAGAAAAATTGGAAAAAAGAGTGCGGGAAGAAATGGGGTACAACCGTCAGGAGTGGAATACGTCTTCACTGGAAAACCGGAGAGAATTGCAGCAGTCTTTCACCACGTTGACCAAAGCCACTTTATCCACGCTACGCGAATCGGCATCGCAACAAAAAGATCTCTTGGACAGCTTTTCCAAACAACTGAATGATCTGACCCGGATGAACGATCAAAAATTTGATCATCTCCGGACCCAAGTCGAAGAAAAACTGGCGGCCATCCAAACCGAAAACCAGAAAAAACTGGAGGAAATGCGCAAAACGGTGGATGAAAAGTTGCACAACACCTTGGAAAAACGTCTTGGTGAATCCTTTCAACTGGTCAGCGAACGTCTGGAACAAGTACATAAAAGCTTGGGGGAAATGCAAAATCTGGCCACCGGTGTGGACCATTTGCGGAAAATATTATCCAATGTCAAAAACCGCGGGGTGTTGGGCGAAATTCAACTGGAGAATATTTTGGAACAAATGTTGTCTTCAGAACAATATGAAAAAAATGTGCGTGTCAAAGAAAACAGCAAGGAAAATGTGGAATTTTGCATCAAACTGCCTTCGAAACAGGAAGAAGGGAAATTTGTATTGCTTCCGATCGACTCCAAGTTTCCCCTCGCAGATTATCAGCGCCTCTTGGAAGCGCAGGAAAGCGGAGATGTCCATCAAATGGCCCAGGCCGGAAAAAACCTGGAAAACCGGGTCAAACAAGAAGCCAAAAAGATCAGCGAAAAATATATATCCCCCCCGAAAACAACGGACTTTGCCATTTTATTTTTGCCTTTGGAAGGTTTATATGCCGAAATCTTGCGCCGTCCGGGATTATGGGAAAGCATTCAGCGCAAATACCGTGTCTCCATTGTCGGGCCGGCAACATTGTCCGCTTTTTTAAACAGTTTGCAAATGGGCTTTCGCACTTTGGCAATTGAAAAGCATACCCATGAAGCTTGGGAATGGCTCAGCATTTTAAAAAATGATTTGTACCGGTTCGGAGACTACCTGGCCAAAGCACAAAGAAAAATTGAAGAAGCCGGAAAAACCATCGGCCAGGCGAGCCGGCAAACGGAAACCATGAAAAAGAAACTGAACAAAGTGGAAAACCTGCCCCAACCCAAAAGCATCCCCCCGACTCCGGCCGATCCCGAAACGGATGAATTAACGGATCAGGGGGAGTGACCGTGGAACAGGTTTTATCATGTGGTGAAACCGATCCGGCCGGAAACGGGCGGGTGGTTCAACACATAACGGGGTGTTCCTTGGGCAGACACAGACAGGCGACGCACCGGCTGCCCAAGGATGGAGTCCCTTTGACCGAAAACCAAAAATCTCAGATAATCATTCTCATGAGGTTCCCCACCATGATCCCGATATAATTGCCCACCGCGTAACCGAAGATCCCCATTAACACGGCGGGAGTCATTAATGAAGCCCAACCTTTGGACGATGCCAGCGCAAGGGCCGTCGATGGCCCTCCGATGGCCGCCTGGCTGGCCACCGCCAACATCTCCACTTCCAGTTTGAACCATTTCCCCACACCGAAAACAATCAGTGCATGTATGGCGATGACAAGAACGAGAAATAGAAACACCACCGGTCCTTTTTCCACCAATGTATTCAAGATAGTCCCGGCGCCCATGGTGGCAAAAAACAGATGAAGCAAATAATTCCCGATCGCCTCTCCCCCTTGCAACCGGGAGACCGGCGTAAACCAGGCCAACAACAGAGCCAATGTGGTATACCAGATCACACTTGGGATTTCAAGGCCGCTGGCTTGCTGAATCCATGGCGTGACCCATTCGGAGACTGCCACGATGGAAAAGGCAACCGCAAGCATTGCCGCCAGATCAAAAATCGTCACTTTTTTGGGTTGGAAGAAACCTTCACCGGCTTTTTCCCCTTTCTCTCCCTTGTCCTGAACCGAAGGGTAAAAGCGGCGGAACAACACCGGAATCACGGCTGTCGCGACCATCCAGACGTTGGTCATGATGTTGTCGGCGGCAGCTCCGGTCGCATACATGGTTTCTGATGTTTCAAGCGCTTTTCCCACCGCCGCATAATTAATCCCGCCGCCGATGTAACTGGCCGCAAATTGGGCGGTGATTTTCCAACTCTCTTCCCCGATCCAGCCGGCCGTCAAAAGCCCTCCCAACACTGCCCCGCAAACGGTACCGATGGCGGCGAGGCCAAAAGCGATAAACGCCGGTTTTCCCAATCGGCGCAAATTTCGAAAATCCGTGGATAACAGTAACAGGACAATGGACAGCGGTACACCGTAATCTCCGGCAAATTGATAAACGGGATTTGATTCCCCCAAAGAAGAAGGAATCACATGCAAATTGACCAAAACCGCCCCGCCGGTGATCACCAGGATCGCGGTTCCGAGAAAAGAGAAAAAACGGTATTTTTGATCCAGCCAAAAGCAAAACCAAATAAGTAAAGTGATTACGGCCCCCACTCCCAAAGGGCTGGTGATCCATGCATCTTGATTCATCCAACTCCTCCTTTTCAAACTCTTTGCTTTTCCACCATTATCATACATTCAATAAAAAAAGTCTTGGATAAAAATATCCAAGACGATACTGATCTACTTCCACTCCGTTTTTCTGTTCACCATTTCGACCGCCTCTTCAATCCGGCTGAGCACTTCTTGTTCCGTCCGTCCGGTAATCACCATGGTCACGACGTAATCCACGCTCGTGCTGGCTCCGGCATAAGATTGCCCCGGTTTGGCGAGCAACCGGTATTCCGTGATCCATTCCGGCAATTCTTCCGCTTTGGGTCCCTTTACAAACGTGCCGTATTTCGGGGGAATCCCGACAAAACCAAATTGGGTTTTTGGTTTTTTCTCTTTCTGCAACCGTTTTGGCAGCTGAACCGGTATCCCGCACTGGGCTTGTACAGAAAATTTCGTCAAATCAACCCCGAAAGCTTGGCGATACTCTTCGCAAATCCGGGATCCCCCGGTGCGGCAAGCCACCTCACACAAGACCAATTCATCATCCGGTGTATGGAACACTTCGGCATGAAAAGAAGTGTGCTCAGGCGTCGGCATTACTTTCAAAACGGAACAAACATACTCTTGCATACGCGCCGTCAGCGGATTTTGCGGTGACAACAAATAACTTCCCAAATATTTGCCCTCGTGAAAAGCCAAGCAATCATTCAAATACTTGGACGGCCAGCATAAAACGATTTCGCCGTTTAGAATCAAACCATCAATATGATACATTTCTCCCTCAATAAATTGTTCCACTTCCAGATTATGCTCCAAGCCTTTGGTCAGGTACCGGATGGTGTCGCGGTCATTCTCCAGAACGGTGGTATTCCTCGACCCCATTCCGTCAACCGGCTTCACCACCACCGGATAATGATGATCCTGAATAAACGCATACAAATCAATGGCTGAATTCAAACGGGCATATTGAGGAACCCGAATGCGTGCCTCGCTTAGAATGGATTTCATTTTGACTTTATCGCGGAACGCGATGGCACTTTCCCAGGATTGCCCTTCAATCCCCAAATATTCCCTCAGCCTGGCTGCCCTCAGGATATCTCTCTCGGCCGTTGCAATGATGGTGTGATACGGATGTTCGCGGTACAATTGCAAAGCTTGAAATTCAATGGCAGAATTATAATCATAATTTTCAAAAGCAAAAACTTGGGCATATTGAGTAAAATCCTTGGCATAAGTGGTGTTTGTCATGAGATACAGATCCTCATTCAGTTCCTTCAACCATTGGTTATAAGGAACATCATAATGGGGCAATCGGTTGAAAATCAGTATACTCAAATTGTTTCCCCCTTTTTTCTGTCTTCTTGAGGATCTCAAAACACCGATAAATGAAGCAAATTCATGAACCCCCGACATTCAGGGTGCTCCTCTTAATATTAGAAAAAACGCTATTTTATGTCAATAAATATATGTAGAAAATGATTAATTTTCTTTTAATTAAAAATACCTTGCGAAACCGGCTTCGCAAGGCTCAAGAGATCGTGGATCTATAAGTCTTTTTTGGAGAACGAATAGGGAAGCAGTTTTCCAACGGTCGTCTCCATGACATCCCCCTTCAAATTGGACAGATAAACCGGCATGTCCGTATCGCAAAACTCTGAAAGCACCTGGCGGCACGCACCGCAAGGCGAAACCGGCCCGTCTGTATCCGCCACCACGGCCATGGCGGAAAAAGAACGTTCGTTTTCTGAAACGGCCTTAAAGATGGCGGTCCGTTCGGCACAATTGGTCAGTCCGTAAGAAGCGTTTTCAATATTGGCCCCGCGGATCACTTTCCCCTCTTTGGTCAAAAGAGCGGCGCCGACTTTAAATTTGGAATAAGGGACATAAGCCCGTTCCATCCCTTTTTTGGCTTCCTCAATCAGTTGGTCACGGTCCATGGATCTCAACCTTTCTGCTTAATGCTTATTTTGCTTCCATGATTTTGACTCCGGAACTGGTTCCAATGCGGTTGGCTCCGGCATCAACCATTTTCATCAGATCCTCCAGGCTGCGTACGCCTCCGGATGCTTTCACGCCCAGATCGTCTCCCACCGTTTTGCGCATCAGTGCGACATCTTCCACGGTGGCTCCTCCTGTTGAAAAACCGGTCGACGTTTTGACGAAATCCGCCCCGGCTCTGGCAGCTATTTCACATGCCCGGACTTTTTCTTCATCCGTCAACAAACAGGTTTCAATGATCACTTTGGTCAACGCTTTTCCTTCGGCCGCCTTGGTCACTGCACGAATGTCTTCTTCCACTTCTTCATACCGGCCGCTTTTTAACAGACCGATATTGATCACCATATCGACTTCCGTCGCCCCGTTTTCAATTGCGTTGCGGGTTTCGAAGGCTTTGGTCTCCGGTGTGGTTGCCCCGAGCGGGAATCCGATCACCGTACACACCTTCACATCAGTCTCTTTTAAAATTTCACAGACCTGCGGAACCCAAACCGGATTGACGCATACGGACGCAAAATCATATTTTTTGGCCTCTTCCGCCAGACGGACAATCTGTTCCCTGGTTGCATCCGGTTTCAACAAAGTGTGATCGATCAGTTTGGCAATTTGACTTTTTTCCATTTCTTCTTCCTCCTGTCATCCTTGAACAATGTCGTGAATCAAAGCAGGCGGTTGAACCGGTTTTTGGCTGATCGCATAAGCCTGTTCCACTTTTTCAATGACGTCTGTCACCGACGAACGGTTGCTGTGAATGGTGACGAGTGTCTCTCCTTTGCGGACGGAATCGCCGATCTTTTTGTTTAACACCAATCCCACCGCCAAATCGATTTCGGATTCTTTGGTGGCCCGTCCGGCTCCCAGCATCATGGCGGCCGTTCCGATTTCATTGGCTGTGATTTCGGAGACATATCCGTCCTCTTTCGCTTTCACTTCCATCGTATACTTTGCGGTCAGCAACTGCTCCGGATGATCGACATACCGGTCGTCCCCGCCTTGCGCCCGGATAAATTGCTTCATGGTTTCAAGCGCTTTTCCGTTGTTCATGGATTCTTTGAGCAATGATCGGGCTTCTTCCGGAGTTTGGGCTTTGCCGGCCAGGCAAACCATGTGGCTGCCCAACGTCAAACAAAGCTCTTCCAGATCTTTCGGCCCTTTTCCTTTCAACGTGTCAATGGCTTCTTTGACTTCGAGGGCATTTCCGACGGCGAAACCGAGCGGTTGGCTCATATCCGAGATCACCGCCATGGATTTTCTTCCCACATTGCCGCCGATTTCCACCATGGTCCGGGCAAGTTGCCGCGCATCTTCCATGCTCTTCATGAAAGCCCCGGCTCCCACCTTCACATCCAATACAATGGCATCCGAACCGGAAGCAATTTTTTTGCTCATGATCGAACTGGCAATCAGCGGAATGGAATTGACGGTTCCGGTCACATCCCGCAAGGCATACAACTTTTTATCGGCAGGCGTCAGCTTTCCGGACTGGCCGATGACGGCGACTTTATTTTGATTCACCAGCCGGATGAATTGCTCATTATCCACCTCGACATGAAATCCGGGAAAGGATTCAAGTTTATCAATCGTTCCGCCGGTATGCCCCAGCCCGCGGCCGGACATTTTGGCAACCGGCACACCGACCGAACCCACCAGCGGCGCCAGCACCAATGTGGTGGTATCCCCCACGCCTCCGGTACTGTGCTTATCCACCTTGATCCCTTCAATGGAAGACAAGTCGATCTGCTCTCCCGAGCGGACGATTTCCATGGTAAAATGAGCGGTTTCCTCAGGAGTCATCCCTTGAAAATAAACCGCCATCAAAAAGGAGGCCATTTGATAATCCGGAATCTCTCCCCGGGTGTAACCTTGCACCAAAAACCGAATCTCTTCTTCGGTCAACGCCTTTTTATCTCTTTTCTTTTCGATCAAATCGATCATCCGCATTTTCCTAACGACTCCCTTCATTCTTTATCGCACAAAGCCATCCGACTTATTCCATTCCTGCCTTCAAAGCAAATATATCAAAGGGGTGAACATATGTAAATTAAAATATTAACAAATGTAAAACCAACATCTTTCCAATCCTCTTTCTCCTTATTATGATCGGCGAAACGGAAAATAAAAAAGAGCATTCAATCCGAATGCCCCGTATCGTCGCTCATTCGTTTTCTCCGCCGCTTTGTTCGTGAAGCAATCGGGCCGTGTGCTGATCTGTGATCAACACGTTGGCATACCGTCCCCGCAAAGCCCCGCGGATCGCCTTCACTTTATTCAATCCCCCCGCCACCAAAACGGAGTGCTCCTTTTTTCTCAATTCGTCCAATTCAATGCCGATGGTTCGTTGATTTAAACGTTCATCGCAAATCTTGCCGTTTTCATCATAAAAACGGGAGCAAATATCCCCGACGGCTTTGGCGGAGAGCAGTTCCAACTCTTCCTTGTTCAGATAACCCAACCGGAACAACAGGGAATCGGACAACGCTTCCCCGACGGTATAAACCGCAATATTGGCCTGTCTCCCCATTTTCAGCAGTTTTTGAATGTGCTTGTCGGCTTCGATTGCTTCTTTCACCACCGCCTTGTCGACAATGGCGGGAAGCGGGAGATAATGCGGAATCGTTCCGTAAGCTTGCCCGAACCTTTGCATGATTTCCGAGGCATAAGTATGCTCCGCCGAGTAACTGACGCCTCCTTTTAATTGCACCACATGCACATGATTGACCGGCTTGTGCTTCAAATGAAGCGCAACCTGATACAAGGTTGTCCCCCAGGCAACACCGATCAAATCCCCGTCTGCAACGATTTGGTCCAAGTACAAGGCCGCCTGCCTGCCAAGCATTTTTTTCACCGTTTTTTCGTCATAGTTGTGAACCGGTACAATCAACACTTTTTTCATCCGGTATCTTTCTTTTAAAGCAGCTGCAAGTTGATCCAAACGAAGAGAAGGATCCACGATTTCAATCCGCACAATTCCTTCTTCTTTGGCCTGTTGCAAAAGGCGCGACACAGTCGGACGCGAAACCCCCAACTGGTTGGCGATTTCCTGCTGGTTGTAATCCTCCTGGTAATACATTTTGGCTGCTTGTATCAACATCTTGAGTTTTGTTTGGTCCATATTTTCACCCATCATCAATTCGTCACGCCCATTATAGCACGGATGGAATCCGGAACTCATCTTTCGCCGCCTTCATACGATGAAAAAAAAGTTTCCTTCCGTCTTTCGGTCAAGCGGACAAGAAAACACTTCCGCATTTTTCGACGGGAACTCCGGCAACGCTCTATTTTCTGAAAGGTTATTTTTATTATTTTTTAATATAAATTCATTTTTACAATAATGAATAAAATTCGTTAAACTTTTGTAACAAATTGAAAATAGAATCCTAACTGAAAATATTTTAGTATAGAAAGGATGAGCCCATTGCTGAAACGTGTATTGTCTCTGGCGGCCATCTTTGCATTGGGAACGTTTATGTCCATTCCGACCGTATCCAACGCCAACGCGGAGACGGTTCAAAAACAGCCTCAGGAAATTATCGTAAAATTCAAACAAAACGCAACATCTTCTGACGTTTCCGCCTTGCATGCCAAAGCAAAAGCCTCCATCACTTCCACCAATAAACAACTGGGTTATCAAGTGGTGAAAGTAAACGAAGGTCAAAACATGGAAGACGTACTGAAACAATACCAATCCAACCCCAATGTGGAATATGTGGAACCCAACCATGAAGTGCATGCCTTTTTCACTCCGAATGATCCCAGATACAGCGAGCAATATGCTCCTCAACTCGTCGGTGCTGAAGAAGCCTGGGATGTGACCCAAGGTTCTTCCAATGTGACGGTGGCCATCGTGGACACCGGGGTTGACTACAACCATCCCGACCTGCAAGGAAAAGTGATCAAAGGAAAAGACTTCGTTGACAACGATGACGACCCCATGGATGAAAATATGCACGGAACGCACTGTGCCGGAATCGCGGCTGCTTTGACCAACAACGGCGTCGGGATTGCCGGTATGGCTCCGAAAGTGAAAATTCTGGCAGAACGTGTTTTGGATGCGAACGGATCCGGCACCCTGGATTCCGTTGCACAAGGAATCACCCATGCCGCTGACCAAGGTGCTGACGTGATCAGCTTGAGCTTGGGATCTCCCCAAGGCGCTTCAACATTGGAAAATGCCGTGAATTATGCCGCAAGCAAAGGAGCTGTTGTGGTGGCGGCAGCCGGGAACGAATCCACCAGCGCTCCCAGCTATCCGGCTTATTATGAAAAAGCCATCGCAGTTGCCGCAACCGACTCCAACGATAAAATCGCTTCCTTCTCGAACTATGGAAGCTGGGTTGATGTAGCCGCTCCGGGGGTAAACATTTTATCCACGGTTCCCGGCGGGGGATACCAAACGGCTTCCGGAACTTCCATGGCCACACCGCTGGTTGCCGGTCAGGCAGCATTGCTCGCCTCCCAAGGCAAAAGTGCGAGTGAAATCCGTCAAGCCATCGAAGGAACGGCTGACCAAATCTCCGGAACCGGCCAATATTGGGCACACGGCCGTGTCAATGCCGCAAAATCTGTCTCTCAATAATGAAGTCGAAAGCTGTCTGTGATTTCACAGACAGCTTTTTTTGATCAGCGGCTGAAAAAATTCATGAGGATACCGGTTTAAAAAATGAAACATGCCGTTTGCCGACTTTAAAATGATGAACCCGGTTGAATCCCTCATGCTCCGGTTTTATCTTCTGACCGGTAATAATGACGGCGACGGAGTTGTTTAAGTCCATCGCTTTCCGCAGATTTTCAAACAGGGATTGGACCGGATTTTCATCATTTCCACGCCAGGAAACCAGATTCCCGTATGGAAGATCGGTGATGATGACCTGGACCCGTTGGACCGGGTTTTCATCCGGCTTCGTGATGTCCCTTTGAAAACAAGTGATTTGGATGGGTTCCTTCTTCAAATAAGCTTTTAACACCTGCACACTGTCCAACGCTTCTATATGCGAAGGTTTTCCATACTCCTTAACGTATTTCCGGATTTCTTCTTCTCTGCGACGAAGCCCTGCAAAAGAAAGCAAGGACAGATTTTTCCGCGCAAACGCCACCATTTTTTCATCATCATCCGAAGCCGCGATTTCACGGATCTTGGAAGCATGCAAAAAACCCAACACGGTCAACAGATAACCCGAACCACAACACGGATCATAGAGCTTGAACCCGTTTTTTTCTTCATTTAAAAACGATT
This sequence comes from Thermoactinomyces sp. CICC 10735, assembly GCF_016055175.1. NCBI lineage: Bacteria > Bacillati > Bacillota > Bacilli > Caryophanales > Thermoactinomycetaceae > Thermoactinomyces > Thermoactinomyces sp. CICC 10735. The sequence continues at coordinate 229,977 of NZ_JAECVT010000002.1, forward strand.
GCGCCCGGTAAAAAATTTCGCTTGCCAACCGGACGGGAAACGGCGCGGAACCGGGGACATTGTACAACACCCGTCCGCTTGCAAAATCACGATAATCTTTCTTTTCGATTTCATAATGATACTTCATTGAATCACCCGATTGTAAATGTTATTCCTTTTGATTGAGAAACGATGTAACAGTCCGCACGAATTTGTCCGGCTGTTCTCTTTGCGGCCAATGCTTGCATTTTTCAAAGATCGCCAAGGGGAGATCCGGCGCATACACCTGAAATTTTTTGACAACGGTGCCAGTACTCCCTAGGACAGGCAGGCGGAATCGATGCCTCCCCCATGCAACAAAACAACAGGCGTTCCATTTTGATCCGGACAGGCTGTATAACCACTTACTCCTATTAAACCATTTTCCTTTGCGCTGATAAATCCGCTTTCACAGTGGATCAAAAAAACCGGGCAAACGGTGCTTCCATTTCTCCCTGCCCGGATCATCAGCTGTCATCAGGAGTGTTGCAATGCCACTTCAAATTTGATTTCTTTTTCATCCGTAAGATTAGGCTTATAAAGGAGCACATATTTTTCTTTTTGGGGAACATCAAAATAGAGGACGCCTTTTTTCGTCTCCCCTTTTTGCAAATCGGCCTTCATAAACCCGTCATCATAGGAAAAATAACTTTGCAATGCGTTCCCGTCCTCATCATATAAATTAAACGCTTCTACCCCCACACTCACCGGTTCATCCTTCTGGTTGGCCAACTGAAATTGAACCGCCAACACTTTTCCCTTCTCCGGCGGAATATATTTGTTTCCGTTTTTTAAAACGGCGCTTTGGACGGTGATCTCCAGCCCGTCAACAGCCGCGGTTTCACCGGTTTGAAACACTTTTTCCTCTTTGGTCGGTTCTTGTTTCTCCTCGGCATCCGTTTTTTCCTCACTGACCGCCGCGAGATTTTCCGCTTTCGGCTCCGCTTTTTGTCCTTGCGTGGAGCAACCCGTCAACACACCCCCTGCGAACAAAAGCGTTGCCCCCCATAAGATCCATCGCTTCATCCAATCCCTCCTTACCTTGGTCTCCGGATAATTCATTCGTATTGAAATCAAAAGTTTTTGTCCGGACCGGACAACCGGGATTGGATGAAGACACAAAAAGCCCGCTCCCCTCATGGAAATCCCCCCATGAAAAGAAGCGGGCTCCGGCCGGCGTCAATTTTGAAACGGATCTGACACAGCGTATCCGTTTACCAAGCAAAAACCCCTTCGCAAAAGAAGGGGTTCGATTTGGTGGGCAGTATTGGAATCGAACCAACGACCTCTTCCGTGTCAAGGAAGCGCTCTCCCCCTGAGCTAACTGCCCAAGTTTTGAATAGTTTGTGAATAGAAAAGGAAGTGATATGGTGGGCCCAACAGGACTCGAACCTGTGACCGATCGGTTATGAGCCGACTGCTCTACCAACTGAGCTATAGGCCCATTAAAGATGGCGGAGCTGACGGGATTCGAACCCGCGATCTCCTGCGTGACAGGCAGGCATGTTAGGCCTCTACACCACAGCTCCACATTTGGTTGCGGGGACAGGATTTGAACCTGCGACCTTCGGGTTATGAGCCCGACGAGCTACCTGACTGCTCCACCCCGCGTCGTTTTCCGCTTTGTCATCAGCGACATGTTTTAATATACAATAATTCTCTGGAACATGCAAGGGGTTTTTTAAAATTTTTTTCTCCAAATGTACCGCACCCCGTATTTCCCTTTTTTGGAGCGGAATACTTCCACTTCCTCCGGGCTGTCGTAACCATACAGCCACCAATCTTCCTGCATGCGTGTTGCCAGGCAGCGCGCTTGAAACGAACTGTCAAACAATTTGGCCCAATAAATCCACTTTGTCATTTTTCACACCCTCCCTGTATGTCTATTTTTTCCGCGGCGCTTCCTTTTCATGCCTGGATAAACGCATATTTTTGCCTGGTTTCATAACCGTTCAATGTGAAACGCATAAAATAAAACAACCATTGCAACACCTCTACATTCCCTCCTCTGAGCAGGCAGGCCGGATCTTTGCGGCCTGTCTTATTCTTTGCAGACAGATGCGTTCTGCTTAAATAAAAGTTATAATAATAGGAGTCACTATTTTGAGGAGGGATTCAGATGTACTACGGCATTGTTGCCTTTCCACAGAAACATGTCCAAGACAAAGTAAACGCTTTACGAAAACGCTATGATCCGCATTATTCCTTAATTCCCCCGCATATCACTTTAAAAGAGAAATTCGAACTTTCTGACGACAAACTCGAGAAAGCGGTTCAAGATCTGGAGAGAATCGCCAAAGAAGTCAAAGCGTTTCAAATTAAATTCCATAAAATCAGCCACTTTCATCCCACCAGCAACACCATCTATTATGCCATTGAAAATGGAGAGCCTTTGGTCAAATTGCACAATAAAATCAGCGAGGTGTTTGAAAGCGTCGAAGCTCCCTACAAATACATCCCTCATCTCACGATCGGGCAAAAAATGGCGGAAGATGAGTTGCATGATGTTTACGGAAGCTTGCGAATGAAAAATGTGCAAATGGAATCAAAAATTGACCGTTTTCATTTGATGTACCAATTGGAAAACGGTTCTTGGAGCATTCATCAATCTTTCCTGCTGGCCAAGGACTGAGAAAGGAAGGTATGCAATGGCAGACACCACCGTAAAACAAGCGACCGGCTCCAAAGAAATGGAGCTTGTCTATTCGATCCGGACCAAGGTGTTCATCGAGGAACAACAAGTGCCAAAAGACTTGGAAATGGACGAATGGGAAGAAAAATCCGTCCATTTCCTTGCCTGGCTGGAAGACATTCCCGTCGGAACCTGCCGCCTCCGTTTTATTGACCATGATACGGGCAAAGCGGAAAGAGTGGCCGTTTTAAAAGAGTACCGAAAAACCGGTGCCGGCACGAAATTGATGGAGGCATTGGAAACCTTCGCCCGGCAAAAAGGGGCCAAAAAAGTCTTGCTGTATGCGCAAGTCTCCGCGTTGCCCTTTTACGAGAAGTTGGGTTATGTCGCTTTTGGCACCCCGTTTGAAGATGCCGGGATCTTACACATGCGGATGGAAAAAATTTTCTAAAGATAAAGGCGATGTTTTTTCAAGTCCTTTATGACGGAGATGTCTGTTGTGCATGTGCCCAGCGGCGCGTGATACATGGAACCGTTTCGCTCCCCGTGAAAGTCCGAGCCCGCTGTTTTCAGCACTCCCAGTTGATCCGCCAACTCCTCATAATGTCTTTTTTGATCGGCCGGATGATCAGGATGGTTCATCTCTATGCCATCCAATCCTTTCTCCACCAAGAGCGGGATCAAGTCGTCTTGCTCATAAAGACCGGGATGAGCAATGACGGCTGCTCCTCCGCTTTGATGAATGCATTCAATCGCTTCAAACGGAGAAATCCGCTCAACCACCGCATAAGCTTTCCCATCTTTCCCCAAATACTGATCAAACGCTTCGTCCATCGTTTTTACGACGCCTTTATCGATCAATACTTCGGCAATATGCGGCCTCCCCGGATTTTTTCGGGCATTTCTTTTCTTTTTGGCGATGACCTCCTCATAAGTAACCGGAATCCCCAATTCGTTTAAACGGTCAATGATTTTCAAATTGCGTTGATGCCGGGCTTCTTGCTGTTTCTTTAATATTTTGAGGAGACGGTTGTCATACATATCAATATGGTATCCCAGCATGTGAATTTCTTTCCCCTGCCACATTGTACTGATTTCCACACCGGGCACCACTTCAATTCCCCGTTTTCTTCCTTCTGCCCGGGCTTCTTCGATTCCCTCGACGGTATCATGGTCGGTGATGGCGATCCCTTTCAACCCGGCTTCCTCCGCCAGCTGCACCACACCGGCGGGAGAAAACAAGCCATCCGAAGCCGTTGTATGCACATGTAAATCCACTTTCCCCATGCAAAACCCCTCCATTCATTGATTCAAAAAACAAACCGAAACAGCCCCATCCCTTCGCCTTTCATCCAGATCCGCACCGGAACCGTCCGGTTCTTCCGCTTTTCAAAAGACCATGCCTGCATCTTTTGTGCCTGCTCTTTCGTCAAAAAAACAACCGGCTTTAATGGATAAAACCTGACTCCCACCTTGACCGGCCTCAACAAGGCATAGTATGTGCACCCTGTCCCCGGTCCATCCGTCCCGGACCACTCAACACGGCATTCGGCCGCATCTTCCAGCAAAGAGCGAAGCTTCACCGTTTGGCCTTCTTGTTGCATCTCATATAACGAATAATAAGACGCAATCAACTTGGAAGCATATTCCCAATAATCATGAAGCTTGGCTTCTTTCAGTACGAATTCCACCATCCTTTCCTGTTTGACATTAAAATAGTCATACAAAAACCACTGCTGAAATATTTGTTCGGGGAGAATGTCCGCTGTTGATTCTTTGGTGCGTTGGTAACCGGTACATCGCTGAAACCAATAAAGAGCCCGCATCTTTTCCCGGATGGAAATCAACCGCCGGGCCCATTGCTCCACTTCTTGAAGCATGGTTTGAAACTCTTTTTCTTTTTGCCGCTGCCATTGCTCCCGCCAATTCGTAAAGTGAATCATTTCATGGTTGGAATTGGAATGCATCCGGATTCACTCCCTCTGTAACATCAAACACGAAGTCCGGCATGAAATCAAACTCGATGGAGGCATGTCCAGGGGCAAACAACGCATTTCAATCCCTCCTGCGGGCAGGATTTTCATCCGGACAAAGGAATCCAGGCCCGTTGAATTTTGTAGTACAAAAAAAGAGTACCCGCTTCAGACCGGGTACTCTCCTCACTCAACACCTTTTACTTCCGTTTTTTGATCTCCTCTTTCATCCGTTCCGCCAATTGCTTCGGGTCCTGATTGGTTGAACGCGTATTTTCATTCACACCCAACTCACGACCCACTTCATTCATCAGTTCTTCGACCTGTTTTTTATTTTGCCCTTGTTGATTGTTGCGTTGTTGTTTTTGATCTTTTTCCCGTCCAAATAATTGGTTGAGAAAGCGGAACATTCGAAGATCCCCCTTTTGGTTGAGTGATATGCTTATTATTTTCTTTTTTGTTCTTTTGCATACAAAAAAGAAGCCACCCCTTGCTATGGCTTCTTTTTATCATTTCTGACTTATTAGTTGTGCCGGATTGTCAAAAACCACCACCGGATAGACCCCGTCGATCTGCGTAAAATAACAACCCGTTTCATTTTTTGCAAGCTTTCCCCGGATCCAAAAACGCTGTTCTGTTGTAAACGAGGGAACCGCCGACAGATGGACAGGTTTCCATTTCCCTTCCAGATAGACCACCGGTCCGGAAGAAGAAAAAGTAAACATCGACATTTCCTGTTTCTCTTCAACCGTTTCCGGATTCTTTTCAGCCTGACAAATGCCATGATCCAAAAGCCATTTACGCACTTCAACCGCAACCGGCAAGGTACGGATCAAATAAATGTAAACTTTCCGGAACACCGGATAAACGTGAGCCATCTTTTCGCTTTCCAACCAGCGGAAAAAATACTTCAGTGTGTTGAGGAAAACGCGGGAACCCTGAGGTGTGCATTTTCCCTGATCCAAATACCATTTACTGAGAAAATGAATAAACGCCTCTTCATCCAAATGCTCCCAGCGAAACCGGTTTCCGAACCGGGAGGACAGGTATTGGTACAATTTATCGATCGATTGGCTGTACAAAGCTTGCGTCCCTTTTTGGAAAGAAGAAACATATTGAATGAAAAATTGTTCAAATTGCTGCATGACATACAAAGGCAACGTTTCATTTTTCTCCTCCAAGACAGGCCATCCGGAGGTTTTTTCTTCTGAAACTTTTGGCCCTGTTTGAACAGATTTTGAATTTTCCATTTCTTCTGCACGTTGAATGGACCAACCAAAAACTCTCCAACCGTTCTCCCAAGTCGTATACTTATTTTCTTCTTCCAAGTGGTTGTATTTCTCTAGTTGCAAAAGTATCTCCCCTCTCATCTCATGCAAGAAGGATGTATAAGGGCCAATCAGTTCATAATGATTGCCGATTCGGACAAACCGCCCGAAAATCAAAGGTGCCGGCGGATATTCTCCTGCCGGATGCTTCACCGTCATCTCCCCGCCGCCCGTCAGCATCCGATAGACCGCTTTTTGTTCATCAAAATCCAACAACTCGTAACAAGTAAAGCGGGATTGGCAAAAGCTTTTTGCAAGTCGTTTCTGGTAGGGATTTTTTTTCATAAGTGTGGAGGCCCAGATCTCTACGGGACGTTTATGATTCAGGCTGGGTGCATCAAACAACAGCCAAAATCGGAAGAAAGCGGACATGTCGTGCGGAATCGGCTTTTCAGGCGGAATGTTCAGCAACTGCTTAAAACGGTCGACCCAATCCAATTGCATTTCTGGTGGCATGTGTCGATGGAACCATTGATTAAACTCATGCAGCAAATCATTCTTCAGTTGACTTTCCCGATCTTCTCTTGCTTTTTCAGCTACAGACAGAGTCACTACCCTTTCACAACATTTTTTGTACTTTTTTCCACTGCCGCACGGGCAGGATTCATTCCGACCTACCATCGTCACACCTCGGATGAAAGATTCCTTGTTTTCAAGTATAGCTCAATCAGCTACCGAAAACAAAGAAAATATCACAAAATATACCAAATATCTGCTTGCATTTCCCCCATACATCACTTTATTCTCACTAACAATATTCCTCTATCTGAGGAAATTTAAACCAAAATGTGACGGCATGATCGGATGGTTTGAATGCTTCATGGAAGGATGGTGTAGCCGGGGCCGTTTGGAGATCATTGCGAAGGAAACGATGTCTCTTCACCCAAGAAGAACTCCCTGCTATAAAAATAATTCCCTATTCAACAAAAAAAACCTGCAATTCTTTTGATTGCAGGTCCACTTTTTTCTATTTTATTTTAAAATCTTGATCGTTACCGTTCTTCTTCCCCATTGGATCGCTTCACTTCTTGTTTCAAAAAACAAATCGATGATATGGCCTTGCACTGCTCCTCCGGTATCTTCCGCCACTCCATAACCGTAACCCGGAACATACAGTTTTGTTCCCAAAGGAATCACATCCGGATCCACGGCAATGGTTCCACGACGCGGGTATGTACCTGTTGCGGTTCTGCTGCCTGTATGGGTGTAACCAGTGGCCTGAACGGTCAATGTGCCGGCAGACGCCAATTGGGTGTCTTCTTTTTCAGCCAATTCTTCATTCGTGCCAATTTTTACAATTTCTTCGACAGGCTGAACCGTATCCACCAATCTTTGCTTCACCACTTGTTTCCCGTTTTCCTCCATGGGCTCCCCGTTTTTATACATCATGGCGACTTCGTAGATTTTCTTCCCTTTTTTCCCTTCTTGCTCCACTTCTTTTTCGCCTTTGGCCAATTCTTTATCTTCAACTTCCTTGGTTTTATAAGGCACCAGTTCTATTTTTTTCTGAATCCGCTGTTCATAACGATCCACGACGATTTTCACGCCGTCTTTGATTTTCTGATTCAGAGGCTGATTGACTTCATCCCACTCGGAAATTTGAATGTTTTTTTCTTCCAAGACATCACCAACGGTCGTCTTCGAAGTCTCGAACGTTCCCATGTCCTTTCCGCCGACTTGAAGCGAGACTTCACATTTGCAGATCAATTGAACTTGGTTATGTCCTTTAAGAGGTTGGTTCCACTGAATGCTCGGCGAATATTTCCGTTTCAACTCCGCCACATTCAAACCAGCCCCCTCCAACGCCTCTGCCAAAGTATGATCACTTGATTCAAGCTTGATCATTTTGGATTGGTCACTGAACGTGACTTCCACTTGTTGGGAAGACCCGGAACATCCTGCCAGCAGGAGAAAAATCATCGCAAGGCTGCTGAGAAGGGTCTTGTTCATCCAATACCTCCTTCGGTGAGCCTGAAACAATGACTTGATTATAGCAAATGTTCCCGGAATGATCTACGAGTCACCAACTTTTGTCAAATAATCACCCATTTTTATTAAAGATATGTCGCCGGCTTATCCAAGATTCGCCTTTTTTCTTTCACTTCCTCCCGAATGGATTCTTTTTCACTCGGAGGCTCGGGAACTTCACGCGGAAAATGACGGGCATCGCTCGGAGCATAAATATGAATCGTCAACATTCCTTTCCTGACGCCGGCTTCAATCAAAATCGGTTTGGAAAGCGTATTTTTAAACTTGAAATCTGGCCCTCCCCAGGATACGGTGGCATCCCGGTTTTTGGGCACGTAAGCCACCCGGCGGCTGTGGCTGTTTCGTTCAACAATTTCAAGCCCCGCCATATCAACGGCATTAAACAGAGTGGATGAAGTTTGGCAAATGCCGCCGCCCACCCCTTCGCTGTATTCCCCTTTTACGATGATCTTCGCCATCCGGTATCCCCGCGCTCTGGAACGAATTCCGACAACTTTGTTAAAGGAAAAGGTTTCCCCGGGCATCAGCACATGATGGTCGATGGCTTTGGCGGATAAATAGATATTATGCGAGCGGTTTACATTTCTGTAATTAAAAAATGTGGTATAACTGCCCAATACTTTTTCTTTTAATTGCAATAGTTCCTTCGTGGTAAGTTCCGGCATGGACCACTGAACGGGCAAATCAACCGGGCGATTGATGTAATCATGAATTTCGTCAAACCATAATTTGATTTTTTGGCGGTCCACCTTGACTCCAAGTTGATGAGGAACCACCTTGCGATCCTTGTAGTATGCCGGTTGAGGCTTGCGATTCACCTCTTTTTCGATAGTCTCACGGATTTGATTCATGAGCGCATCCTGATTCAAAGTGGTCGGGTCGATCCCGTCAAAACCGATTTCACGCAAATCCAAACTCCACTCGTTTTCGCCAAACCTCACCATCAACCGGACTTCCGGATCCTTTTTTTCCTGAAAAGACCATGCCGCTTCCGGAAAGAAAAACAAGCTTGACAAAAAAAGAATAAAGAGAAAAATCGGTTTAGTTCGCTTCATAAATGAAACCCCCTTTTTGATCCATAGTTTGCATCAAAAAGGAGGCGGGTATGAAAAAACGGCTAGATGATTTCCCACAAAACATAAAGAAAAAACAAGTTCCATGCAAAGAGCACAGGAACCCCGATGCGAAAAGACCGGTGCAGGGTCTTATGGCGAAAAGCTTTCATCCCCATCCAAACCCCGGTGGCCCCTCCAAAAAAAGACAGCAAAAAAAAGGCGCTTTCTCTGACCCTCCATTTCCGTTTCATGGCTTGGGCTTTATCCCATCCCATCAGCAAAAAACCAAATCCGTTTAAAATCATCCAAGCAAGAATCAATAAAATCATCACCATACTCCGCATATTAACACAGGAACCGGAGGTTGTCGAATTCAGGTTTCCCCCCTTTTTCTTCTGATGCAAGCCTCCACAAAAGCACAAAAGAGACGGTGTGCATCGGCATCCCTTTTCACCATGTCCTCCGGATGCCATTGCACTCCCATCATAAAAGGGTGTTCTTTGCTTTCGAACGCTTCAATGACCCCGTCTTTAGACACGGCCGAAACACGAAAAGGTTCCACGACATTGCGGACCGCTTGATGGTGAAAGCTGTTCACCTTGGCCAGCCCTTTTTGATAAATCGATTGGAGCAAGGTATCTTCCACAATGGTAATGGTGTGGGAAGCATGATCCCTTGGCGCCCGCTGTGCATGCTGCAAAAGGGTTTGCTTTTGGGCGGCAAGGTCCTGGTACATGTCTCCTCCGAGCGCAATGTTTAAGATCTGGCAACCGCGACAAATCCCCAGGATGGGCTTGTTTTGCTCCATGAACTGTTCAATTAACGCGATCTCCATCTCATCGCGGTCCGGAACGATTTCACCCAATCCGGGATGCGGCTCTTCATCAAACAAGGTCGGATCGATATCCCCTCCCCCGGTCAAAATCAATCCATCCAATTTTAAGCTCAGTTGTTGAATCACGTGATCTTCCACGGTATAGGGAATGACCAGGGCGATCCCTCCGGCTTCAAACACCGCATCACTGTAAGCTTTGGAAAGATATTGTTTGATCTCGTTTTCCAAAGACATCGTCAGTCCGATGAGCGGTTTCATTTTTGCCTCCCCCTTTCTTTTTTGATCTTAACTTATTTCCTGATTTTACGAAAGAATCAAATTTTTTATCCCCGAAAAAACTCCAGACGGATTTGCCCGGAGTTTCACTCATGTTATTGGGATTCGGCTTTTGTACGGTCGTCAAAGAGGAAGCGAATCGCATAAATCCCCGCAATCCCGACCAGGGCATAAATGATGCGGCTGAGAAAGGAGGATTCCCTGAAAGCTTCGCCTCCGAAAATGGCCGATACCAAATCCCATTGAAAAAGTCCTACCAACAACCAGTTTAATGCGCCAATAATCACCAAGATCAAAGCTAATTTTCTCATGAGGTCCCTCCTTTAACTTGGGATCAGCAATAGTATCACAAAAAAAAGCGGGATTTATACATGGAATTGGAAAAATGCCGGAAACCCGTTTTCCGTGCCAATGAAAAAGCCATCCTTTTTTAAGGATGGCTGTTCTTTAAGCATTGAGAACGTTTTGTTTCTCTGCTTCTTGTTTTTTATAATACTCTTCCGCGAGCTTGTCGATTTCTTTTTTAAGTTCTTCAACCATTTTCTCTTCGGGAATTTTGCGGATAATCTTGCCGTGACGGAACAGCAATCCTTCTCCACGGGCCCCGGCAATTCCGATATCCGCTTCTTTAGCTTCACCCGGACCGTTTACGGCACATCCCAACACAGACACTTTGATGGGCGCTTGGATATTTGCAATGTACTCTTCAATCTCGTTGGCAATGGAGATCAAATCGATCTCGATCCGGCCGCAGGTGGGACAAGAAATCAAAGTGGCGGCATTGGCTGCCAATCCGAACGATTTCAGCAATTCGCGGGCCACTTTCACTTCCTCCACCGGATCGGCACTCAGGCTGATCCGAATAGTGTTTCCGATTCCCATCGCCAAGAGTGCACCCAAACCGGCCGAACTTTTCACCGTTCCGGAAAACAACGTTCCCGATTCAGTGATTCCCAAATGCAAAGGATAATCAAATGTTTCGGCCGCCAATTTATATGCATCAATCGCCAACCGGACATCCGAGGCTTTTAACGAAACGATAATATCATGAAAATCCAACTCTTCCAAAATGCCGATATGGTACAATGCGCTCTCAATCATGCCTTCTGCCGTCGGGTAGCCGTATTTCTCCAAGATGCGTTTTTCCAAAGATCCGGCATTCACACCAATCCGAATGGGAATCCCTCGTTCCTTGGCGGCTTTGACGACCGCTTCCACTTTTTCGCGGCGGCCGATGTTTCCCGGATTGATACGGATTTTGTCAATCCCGCCTTCAATCGCTTTTAATGCCAACTTATAATCAAAATGAATATCCGCAACCAAGGGGACATTCACTTCTTTTTTAATCAACGGAATGGCCTCTGCCGCACGCTGATCGGGACAAGCCACGCGTACAATCTGGCATCCGGCTTCTTCCAGCTTCTGAATCTGCTCAACGGTTGCTTTGACGTCATGGGTTTTGGTTGTGGTCATGCTTTGTATCACAACTTGGTCGTTTCCCCCGATTTGGATATTTCCCACTTTTACCGGTCGGGTTTTTGTACGATGTACCATCAAGGATTCGCTCCTTTTAAATATAGGTAAATCTATAATCGATTAATAAGGTCGAAACTCAATTATAAAGTATAACACAGAACAAAAAGAAAAGGAGCTTCACTCCCGCTCCTTTTTGTGAAGTTGTTCCGTTTGCTTTTCTTCGTAAGCAATCAGGGCCACATGGCTTCCGGTCTTTTCATGAAGTTCCCGTTCCCATTTTTGAATTTGCTCCAACAACTTCGGCTCCTGTTTCAAATTCATCAACCGGTAATTATTTTCCACTTTGCTTCCCTCGCAATCTGCTTCGTTGTTTGTCAATGGTCATTTTCATCGAGAAAGGGATCAATCCAAACCAGCGGACACTCCAAGGTTCTTTTCGCGATTGTTTCAATTTCTTCCGTTCGGTCCGGGGGGTTTCAAGATACCAGATGAATCTTTCCAACAAATAGGTAAACCAATCCCTGAATGACATTGAATCACCTCAGCCTTTAGCATGGCCCGGCACAAAAAACTTTAAACCAGGAAATACCGGTTTACCGGATCCACCGCGAAACAGCATAGGTATCCGGATGGAGAAAGGCCTCCACGGTTTGCACCACTCCCTGTTCCCCCCACGTGGTGGCTTGTACATGGACACGGGACGGCTTGACTTCCACTTTTACCAAGACATACCGGTCCTCCACCTGAATCATGGTTTCATCCGGCGCGTCTGCCCGGTTTTGCCCGTTCAACCGCAATTGTTGCTGGACGACGGCGATCCCGCTTTCAGCCACATACCGGCTTTTCACTCTTTCCTGATACAGCGTTTGCATATTTCTCACCTGAACCATTTGCGAAACCGACAGCATGATCAGCGTGAATAAAAACGTCACGACCATGAGGGTGACCGGCAGAGCCATGCCGCACTCACCGGGATGGGTCTTCCTCCTGTGACCGTTTTGAAAAGTACGTTTGAAATTCCTGATGGGCATACCAGTTTTGCAATCCGACATCCGACTTCACCCCGTTTCCATCCGGTAAAAAATGCGCATAATAAACATGGTTCAGAACAATGGTCGTGCCCCTGAAACCCCTGTCTTCCGGCTTTTTGACGCTTCGGATCAAGCGCCGGTCTTTCAGCATGTAGCGAATCATCACTTGTTGATCCTGCTCAATGTATAACACGCCATCCGTTTCCCGAAAATGAACTCCTTTTTGGACGTCTTTTTCCAGCCATACCAGAAAAGACAGGTAATCCATCTCCAACCGGGAGTGATGAATCATTTCTTTGATTTCTTTCTCGGTGGTTGAGGACACAAAAAACAAGGCCGGCAGAAAAACGATCAAAGCGGACAAAACAATACAAAATTCAATATATGTAAATCCGGCTTCTTTTTTCACGGGTAAAACCGGTGGGTGAACCATCGCCGGTTTTCGGTTTTTCCATCGAATCCTTCCCATTCAGCCTTCAACTCCAATTGATATAAGAAAGGTTGCACCTTTTTGCAATCCCAGCGCATAAGGATTTCTTTTTGCGGGATCTTGCGGCTTTTTACTTTTTCTTGCCCCTTGCATTGCCCTGGATCGGCATGTTGAAGCTCTTCCATTTTGCTTTGCATGGCCTCTGATATCTCCATCTGCAACATTTGTGAAGCATAGTGCATCCGCATTTCTTTCATCACAGGCAAAGCAAAAAACACAAACACCCCCAGGACAAAGCCGGCACTGACCAGTTCGGCCAGCGAATATCCGCTTGAGCTGTTGAAACGGTCAGACGGCATTGACGAACACCTCGATCATCGGCAGTCCTGAAGCCACTTGAATCACAATGCGGCCGACGGGCTTGTCTTTTACATAAAAAGTGACCGTGCCACCGCGCACCTGTCCCGTTTCCCGGAAAGTGAGCCGTTGCCCCGGATAGTTGCTGTCCAACCGGTATGGCGGAGGGATATCCATTTTCCTTAATATCGTCCCATCCTCGATCACTTTCACTTCCTTTGCTTCCCACTGCACTGTCACTTCCGCTTGTCTCGTGACAGCTTCCATTTGCGCCAGTTGCAGTTGGGTCGCAAGCTCCTCGATCAACAGCTTTCTTTCCACCCGCTCCCCCAGCGACATGACCGCGGGAACACACAAAGCGGCCAACAATCCAAACAAAAACAAAGCAAAAATAACTTCGATCAGCGTCCATCCCGCTTGGCCGCCCGACTTTCCGTCATTTGGCATGACAAGTGACTCTCCGTTCAAAAGGAAGATTTGGTTCTGGATGGATCACATATTTCCCGTTTCCGGACGGACATGGTGGGATGGAACGCAAATAACCCCTTTTCACCAATTCTTCAACCGTCGGATATTCCCCGTACTCCAAAAAATACTGATCCGCTTGGGCCGCAATCATTTGCCGGTTGGCCAGATCCGCTTTCTCCTGTGCTTTTAATCCCGCCGCTTTCAAATTGGGAATGGCAATTGCCAAAATCAAACCGATAATAAACAGGACAACCAACATTTCAATCAGAGTAAACCCGTTTTCTCCATGCGAACGACGGACATTCATGTTCCTCCCCCTTTCGTTTTTTCAGAGCGCCTGCACCAGTTTTACAACCGGCAAAAACAAAGCAACCACCGAGACTGCAATCATAAGGCCGATCACAAAAATACAAACAGGCTCAATGCTTTTGGCCACCCGTTCCAACTTGTAACGGATCATCATTTCGGTCCCGTCCGCCAGATTGGTCAAGGTTTCCACCAATTTCCCCGATTCTTCGGCAATGGCAACCAACCGGGGCAAAGAAGGCAAAAAGAAATATTTGCCCTTTTGGCTCAAGGCACCAGCAAAAGATTTCCCCGTCAACAGTTCTTTGTTCACCCGGTTCAGGTAGTGAACGAGCACCGGCCATGGTGTGTGTTTTTGGATCAACTGCAGGGCATCCACCAACGAAACCCCGGCTTTTAAAAGAGAAGACAGCTGAATGGTCAAAAAATGAGTGTGCCGGTACCGGCAAATCTGCCGGACCAACGGCAAACGGATCCAGCAGGCTCCCCACCAAACCCGGACCGGAAAAGGGCTCAACCGAAGGATGAAACCCACGGCCACCACCAGAAGGATGAGAAGCATCCCCCCTGCCAAAAGCTGCGGCATCGCATCATAAACCCGAAACAAACGGCGTGTAACCAGCGGCATGGAAATATTCATGGATGCATACAGATGGGAAAACCTCGGCATCACCACTGCAAACATAAAGACAAAAGCGCAAACGGCAAGGAGAAAAACGATCGCCGGATAAGTGCATGCTTTTTTGACTTCCCGCTGCCAATTGGCTTTAGTTGCATAGTAAGAAGCACAGCGCTTAAACCCCGATACGTAATCCCCGTGTTCTTCCGCCGCCCGCACAAAGGCGATGTAAATCGGCGGAAAATTGAGTTTTTTCAAAGCAGCGGACAACGATTGCCCTTTTTGCAGCAACCCGTTCAGCCGTTGATAAACCGGTTCGTCGATCAAACGTTGTGCCGCCAGCAATTCCAAACAGGCCAATAATGGTATTCCGCTTTCCAACAGATGTCCCATTTGTTGGCTAAACACCATGTACTGCTCCGCATTCCACCGTTTCCTTATCCACAACATCCCCATCGACCTTCCTCACCCGTTCTTCCAGTGTCGTTTCGCCTTGACGGACATACTCCTTCATCCTGTCTTCCAGCGTTTTCATCCCCGAATCTTTCATCGTCTTGCGAATTTTCATCCATGTATTTTGACGGGCAATCTGCCCGGCCAGATCATCACTCATCTCCAGCACTTCAAAGATTCCCGTTCTTCCCTGGTACCCGGTTTGCCGGCAATGATGGCACCCCTCACCGCCACAGCCGGTGCAGATCCGCCGCACGAGCCTTTGCGCAATCACCCCAATGAGCGATGCGGCCAGGCGGTACGGTTCCACTTTCAAATCAAGCAAACGTATCACGGCTCCCGCCGCATCGGGCGTGTGTAACGTCGTCAAAACCAGATGGCCGGTCAATGCGGCACTCACGGCAATCTTTGCCACTTCCTCATCCCGGATTTCCCCGATCATGATCACATCCGGATCTTGCCTCATCACCGCCCGCAATGCGCAGGCATAAGTGAGGCCGGATTTGGGATGGATCTGCACTTGATTGATCCCGTCCAGTTGCAATTCAACCGGATCTTCCAAAGAAACAATGTTGGTCCGGTTTTGATTCAATGTCTGCAACAAGGTGTAAAGCGTCGTGGTTTTGCCTGAGCCAGTGGGGCCGGTGACAACCATGAGGCCGCTGTTCTTGCTTAACAGATGCCTCACTTTTTGTTGCTGGTCGCTCTCCATCCCCAACTCTTCCATGGTGAAAGGATTCTCGCGAAGGCGAAGAAGCCGCATCACCACTTTCTCCCCGTAAATCGTCGGCAGGGTGGATACCCTGATCTCAAGCGGTTGTTTGTTCCGCTCAAAAACAAAAACCCCGTCCTGCGGAAGGCGTTTTTCCCCGATATCCAACCGGCTCATCACTTTGATCCTTGAGACAATCGCTGTCGCATGGAAGAGATCCACCCTTCCGGTCTCCGTCAATTGTCCGTCCACCCGCATGCGGATGCGCAATGCATCCTGTTGCGGTTCAATATGGACATCACTTGCCCGGAGCTGCACGGCCTGATGCAACAATTGATTGATGTAAGAAGCTATGTCCACGCTGAATACCCCTTTCCCCATGCAAACGACATATTTTTACAATTTCCCCTTTAAAAGGGAAGATCCTCCTGAATTTTGTCATTTTTTTGATTTTGGTTGTTTTCGATTTTTTTCTCTTTTATGCCTTGTGCGATGTATAAAACGGTCCGGATGGATC
The DNA here is from genome assembly GCF_016055175.1 of Thermoactinomyces sp. CICC 10735. Taxonomy (NCBI): domain Bacteria; kingdom Bacillati; phylum Bacillota; class Bacilli; order Caryophanales; family Thermoactinomycetaceae; genus Thermoactinomyces; species Thermoactinomyces sp. CICC 10735. Next base: position 246,452 of record NZ_JAECVT010000002.1, read on the forward strand.
CATTCTAAGAATGAAAGCAATGGGGAATAGCCAAGTGGTAAGGCAACGGACTTTGACTCCGTGATGCGCAGGTTCGAATCCTGCTTCCCCAGCCAAAAAAGATTGGCTCCTTTTAACCGGAAAAAGCCGGCTCATCCGCAACAACGGACAAGCCGGCTTTTGATTTACACTGTTTTGGTTCTATGTTTCCACGCATAGCCGCTGATAACGACAATCGCTGCCAGCGCCACCGGGATGATCATGTTCAAGACATCCAGCCCGGCTAGCAATTGATGAACGAACGGGTCTTCCACGATCAATTGTCCGCCCGTGTACCCGAGTACGGCGGCTCCGACATAGAGCAGCCAGGGAAACCGGTTCAGCAATCCGGCAATGATATTGCTTCCCCACATGATGATCGGAATGCTCAATGCCAGTCCCATCAATACGAGAAAAACATTCCCGTGGGAAGCGCCGGCAACTGCCAATACATTATCCAGACTCATCACCACATCAGCGATGATGATGGTTTTAATGGCACTTTTCAAAGTGTCCCCGGCATGGACATCCACTCCGTCATCTTCCTCAACCAATAATTTCACCGCAATGCCAATCAACAAGATTCCGCCCACGGTCATCAACAGAGGAATGTTCAACAAATATGCGGCCACGACCGTCAGGGTGGACCGTAACAACACGGCGATACCCGCACCGAACACGATCGCTTTTTTCCTTTGTGCCGGCGGCAGTTTGCGTGCAGCCATCCCGATCACAACCGCGTTATCCCCGCTCAAAATCAAATCGATGATGATAATATTAAAAAAAGCAAGCCATAAGGCAGGCTCCATCCAACTCGTATCCATGTCGACTCTCCTTTTCGGTATCTGCTCCTTTATACGATAACACAAATTTTCATCCGATGAGACGTTGTCAAAAAGCATCCACAGAATTGAAAAGATACCGTATCACACGCACGGTCAAGTTGGGGACCCATTGCATCGAATAGGAAATTTCCAACCGTTCCCATTTTTTGTGAGCGTCTTTTCCGTAAGGACCGATGTTGATCACCGGGACATCCAGCTGCCGGATGGCCTCCATGTCCATATGGTATTTTGCCCCCCACACCGGCATGTTTTTTTCAAACGTTTGAATTTCCCGTTCATCATCGCTCATTGCCACAAAGCTCATATCCGAAATGTACGGAAAAAATTTGCGCACTTTGATCTTTTTCTCCTGCAAAGGCTCAATCTCTTTGACCGATTTTTCTACGGCCCGGATCAGGCGGAGATCACGCGGATCTTTTTCATTTAAAACCACACGGGGAATATAAGGAGCCGCATAAAAAAGAATCACCGCCGGTTCATCGTCGCCGCCCCATTTCCACAACTCCTCCACCATCCGCAGCGAATGCTCGCGGACATCCATGTTTTCCTGATTCAGCATGTTACGGGTCAATCGCAAGACTTCCTGTTCGAATTCCTGTCCGTGTTTTTCCCGGCATTTCCGGTAAAACTCCTCATATGTATAAACACGCGGCTTCCAGTCAATGTCCCGGTACGGACGGCGTCTCAATTCATGATACCGGCGCGACCGGCCCCGAAACTTCATGACGGCTGATTCAAAGGCGTCAATAGCCACCTGCTTCAACTTTTCCAGCACATCCCTCGGCGACCAACTGTGAACGAAAAAATTATAGTAGACCAGTGCGGTTTTGGGCGTTTGCACATCATATTGTTTTTTTAGGTCCGTTTGTTTCAATGAAACCGGGGGCAAAGTAATTTCGCCAAACATTTCATCGCACAAATCGGTTTGGTAATCGATTCGCGCCGTTAACTCCGACGCAATCAAGTTGGGATCAAATCCTTCAAATGCCTGCCCCACATGGGTCTCCTTGCCCACGATATAAAAAGCCGGCAACAATTTACCGACCGTCCCCAGATAAATATAGCGGTCGCGATCCCCCGGAAATCGGGGCGATGTGTAATCCGAATTGATTGCCGCAATATAAGTAAGATTTTCTTCCCTTCCCCATTTCAAGATATCGGAAAGGGCAGACAGGATCCCGCGCGAATTCCGTTCTTCATCACAAGCGGCCACAAACAGCAAATTCCCATTCAATAAATGCCGGTTCCGGGCAAAGTACCGGACAATCGCCAAATGAATGGCAATCCCGCTTTTCATGTCCAGCACCCCGCGTCCGCCGATGTAATCTTCGGTGTCAAGATCTTTTTTCACTTCTTCCGGCAGTTTGCTCTTTTTCCACTCTTCCAATAATTGTTCCGGCGAAAAAGCAAGATTCATCCACTTCCCGTAATCTTCCACTCCCACCGTATCCATGTGCCCCATCAATATCACGGTTTCGCTTTCATTCTCTTTGCCGCCTTTCAGCAAAGCGAGCACATTATATCTTTCCAGGTCATCCTGCCGGGTCGGCGTCATCTGCAAATACTCCGGATGTTCTTGAAAATAAGGGGTCTCTTGCAATATTTCATAAATCAGATAAGCCATGTCCCGTTCACCGAAAGTTCCGACAATACTGGGGTGTTCAACCAATTTTTTTGTCAATCGGTATACTTCCTCTTGAAATGGAATCATACATCGGACCCCCGTTTCGGTCATGTTTGTTTTGACCGTTTGGCATGCGGAACGGAAACCGCATGCCAAACGCAACCTTAAAAGTAGGAAAATTCTTCTTCATCTTCCGGGCGCAAGTCGATGATTTCCGTGTTTTCCACGGCTTCTTGGATCAACCGTTCCACATCCAGCAAACGCTCCTGCCTTTCGGCCACGTCCAGATGAGGCTTGGTTTTCGGTGCTTTCGGGAGAAAAACCGTACAACAATCTTCATACGGCAAAATGGAAGTTTCATAAGTATCTATACGCTTGGAGATGGACATAATTTCCTGTTTATCCATCCCCACCAGCGGCCTTAGTACGGGCATTGTCGTTACGGCATTAATCGTTTGCATGCTTTCCAGTGTCTGGCTGGCCACCTGGCCGAGACTTTCTCCGGTCACCAGCGCCAACGCTTTGTGTTTTTTGGCGATTTGCTCCGCGATGCGGAACATAAAGCGGCGCATAATGGTGATGCTGTACGATTCATAACAATGCTTGTTGATCTCCGTTTGGATCTCGGTGAACGGAACCACATGCAACCGGATGTGTCCCCCGTAACGGGTTAAGATTTTGGCCAGGTCGATCACTTTTTGTTTGGCCCGTTCGCTGGTATACGGATAACTGTGAAAATGAATTGCCTGCAGCTCCACGCCCCGTTTCAGCGCCAGATATCCGGCGACCGGGCTGTCGATCCCTCCGGAGAGCATCAACAAAACCCTTCCGCTGACTCCAACCGGCAAACCGCCCAAGCCAGGGAGATCCTCGCCATATACATAAGCATGTTCTTTCCGCACTTCCACAAACAATGTCAGATCCGGATCGTGGACGTCGACTTTCAAATGCGGCAGCTTGGCCAGCAAAAATCCGCCCAACCGGTGATTCATCTCCTGGGAGGGGATGGGAAATTGCTTATCGGCCCGTTTCGCATTGATCTTAAACGTGTGCACCCGTTCCTTTTGTTCACTCAACAGCGCCAATGCCGCCTCTTTGATTTTTTCCCAATCCTTCTCCACCCGGATGGCGGGACTGATCCCCACCAGACCGAAAATTTCCGAACAAGCCTGAATGACCGGCTCGAAGTGTTCTTCACTCAGGTCAATATAAATCCGGCCCGGACTTTTGGTCACCACCGTGCCCGGAAACCGTTTCACTTTTTGGCGGATGTTGTTCACCAACTGATTCTCAAATTCTTTTTTATTTTTGCCTTTTAATGCAAGCTCTCCATATCGCAACAATATACAGTTCTTTTTCATCCTTTATGCACCTTCATGACTTGTTGTAATTCCGGGATGACACGCACCAGTGCATCGCCGCATCGGCGGATATCTTCGTCCGTGTTCATCCTCCCCATGCTGATCCGGATGGAACCGATCGCTTCCAGATCGGTCAACCCCATCGCTTTCAACACTCTGGAAGGCTCTTCTTTTTTCGAGGAGCAGGCTGATTTGCTGGAGACATAAACCTTTTCTTTTTCCAAGGCATGAACCACCACCTCGGACTTCAGTCCAGGGAAAGACAAGTTTAAAATATACGGGGCTCCACCGCGGGAAGACGTATCTCCGTTCACTTTCACACCGTTTAACTCTTTCACCCGCTCCAAGAGCATTTCTTTCCATCGTTGGCATTTTTGGATAAAATCTTTCTCCGATTGGCCAGCCATCACCACCGCTTTGGCCAGGCCGGCAACAGCCGGGACATTTTCGGTTCCCGAGCGAAATCCCTGTTCTTGTCCCCCGCCGATCAAAAGCGGCGGAAGGGTCAGGTTTTTCCGTTTATATAAACAACCAATGCCTTTCGGTCCGTGAATCTTGTGGCCGGACATGGTTAAAAAGTCGATATGGGCATCGGCCGGTTTCAGCGGGATCTTCCCGAAAGATTGGACCGCATCCACATGAAACATCACTTTGGGATAAGATTTTAATAATTCCCCGATTTCCCCGACTGGTTGAATGCTTCCCGTCTCATTATTGACATGCATGATGGAAACCAGAACCGTTTCATCGGTCAAAGCGGCTTTGACGTCTTCGGTCCTCACTTGCCCCTTTTCATTCACAGGCAGAAAAGTGACTTTCCACCCTTTTTGTTTCAGGTACTGAAAAACATCATACACAGACGGATGTTCAACCTGGCTCGTGATGATGTGGTTTCCCCGGTTGCGGTAAGATTCGGCAATTCCGCGAATCACCATGTTATTGGCTTCGGTTCCTCCCGAAGTAAAAATGATTTCCTGCGGCGATCCGCCGAGTTGATCGGCAATCACTTTGCGCGCCTGCTGCAGCAACCGCTCGGCTTTCACTCCGATACCGTGCAATGAAGAGGGATTTCCGTACACTTCGCGCATGACATCCCCCATGACCTTAATCACAGCCGGATCGGTTTGGGTCGTTGCACTGTTATCCAAATAAACCACCGATCCCCCCTCCTTTCTGCTGTACAAGAATGCCTGTTTTCATAACTCCATCATTCTAACACAAAACAAAACACCTGCCATCCATTCAGGTGCCGGGAGATCCGCCTGTTTTGTTCAAACTTCTGTTCGGATACAAGATAGCAAAGACCTGTCGAAATAATATTGCCAGTGTTTCCGGCAACCCGGATTAAACTTGGCGCGGCAAGAGGGACAAGCTCCCGTCCCCTGCAAATACTCCTTCAGGGTCATTTCATGCCGGCACACACCGCAGAAGACCGCTTTTTCATGCAGATGGCGGACCGACCAGCGAATGACCGGATGATTCTCCGCTTCCTGATGACAAAAATAGCATGGATAGTATTGCCCGCAACAGGCAAACTTAACCGCTATGATATCCAACTCCGAATGGTAATGGATACAACGGGTCATACCATCCACGACTTTGCCTTTGACAACCATTTCTTTCACACGCTTCACTTCCTTACAGAAAAAGGCGCCCGATGTCAGCGCCTTTTCTCTCTGATTATAAATGGCAGGCATTTAAGCCGCGTTTTTGCAAGTAACGTTGATGATATTCTTCCGCACGCCAAAAAGTGCCGGCTGGTTCAATCTGTGTCACAATCGGATCTTTCCATTTGCCGGATTGATCCAATTGTTTTTTCGACGCTTCCGCAGCCTGCTTTTGTTCATCTGTATGGTAAAAAATGACCGAACGGTACTGGGTTCCCACATCAGGGCCCTGACGGTTCAGTGTCGTCGGATTGTGATTATTCCAGAATACATTCAGCAAATCTTCATAGGTGACTTGTTCCGGATCATACTCGACCTGAACCACTTCGGCATGGCCGGTTTGATCCGTGCAAACTTCTTCATACGTCGGGTTTTCCGTGGTTCCACCCATGTAACCCACAGTGGTGTTTTTCACACCGGGAATTTGGCGGAACACCTCTTCAACCCCCCAAAAACATCCAGCTCCAAAAGTAGCCAGTGCCATAAGCAGTGCCTCCTTTTAATTACCACATATTTTATCAGTTTTTGCTGAAAAGAAGAAGATTATTTTTTCCGACCGTCATCAACCACTTCCAATTTTCCCGTTTCGGGATCGATGGTTAAGCCATGGATCAACACATCCCGGGGAAAAAAAGGATGGTTTCGGATCAAACGGACACTTTCCATCACGCCTTCTTCCACACTTTGAATGCCGGACAACCATTTCGCGGCATCCACTCCTTGTTTTTCTATTTCATCCGCTTTCTCTTCGGTGATTCCTCTCTCTTTTAATTTTTCAAGCACCCGCTCGCCCGTCAAACCGACCAGCCCGCAGTCATGATGACCAATCACCATCACTTCTTCCACTTTTAAAAGCGTTACGCCCACCAAAAGGCTTCGCATCAGGCTTCCATACGGTTCCGATATGAATGCACCGGCCGTCTTGAGAATTTTGGCATCCCCGTTTCTCAAATTCAGGGCTTTGGGCAACAACTCCGTCAACCGGGTATCCATGCAAGTAACAATCAATAACCGTTTATTGGGATATTTGTCCGTGGTGTAACTTTCATATTGTTTATTTTTTACAAACCTCTCATTATATGACAAAATTTCTTCCAAACAACTCATCATTTTGCCCCCTTCGTCACGGTCATATTTATGTTACATTTGCCAAAAAAACTTCATTTTGATTCCCGGAGGTCTGGGATATACTAAAAATATATTAACGGGCTGAAGGGGTTTGAACATCACATGAAAACACTTTGGACAAACATTCTCGGTTGGACCTTTTTAATATTGGGAATCATTGGTTTTTTCGCACCATTTCTCCAAGGATTTTTGTTCACATTTATCGGATTGGCATTGCTTTCCAAAACCACTCCTTGGGCAGCACGAATCGTACTCAAACTTCGGAAACGATATCCGAACATCGCCCGAAAATCAGATGAATGGATGGCTCGTTTTCTTGTGAAGTCCGGCTCGGCACAGAAAAATTAGAATCAGACAGAAACCGTGGAATCCGGAAAATTCGGGTTCCTTTTTTAACTTTAACGGGACCCCTTTACCCGGCAAACGCCCAAACCATCACCCAGTGGAAGAATCAGGGACTCCAAGCGGTCATCCGAGGCGATCTGCTGGTGAAACCGGCGCATGGTCACCGGAGAAGGCGCCTGATTTTTCTCATCAAACACCCGGCCGCGAAGAAATAAATTGTCAGCAGTGATTACGGCCCCCGGATTTGACAGACGGATGGCTTTCTCCAGATAGTTCGGGTAATTCAGCTTGTCCGCATCAATTAAAAAGAAATCAAACCGTTTTTGTTCTTTCTCCAATTGATTTAAACTTTCCAAAGCATCGCCGACGATCAATTCAACCTGTTCACTGAGCCCCGCCTTGGCAATATTCTCGCGGGCAAATTGTGCATGCTCCTCCTTTAACTCCAACGAAATAATTTTCCCATGCTCCGGCAACGCCCTGGCCATCCAGATCGTGCTGTAGCCCCCCAATGCACCGATTTCCAAAATACAGGATGCATTGGAAATCTTAACAAGCATATGTAACATTTTTCCGACTTCCGGCGGCACGGATATTTGCGGGAACCCTTGTTTTTCTAACCCGGCGCTGATCGACTTGAGCACTTCATCTTCTTCACGCGTAAATTGCTCACGGATATATTGTATTTCCTGCATGCAAGCCCCTCCTTCTTCGCTATTTTTATTATTTTATTCGATCGGGCGCACCCTTGGCTACTTTTTCTGAAATCAAATAAAAAAGGCACTACTGAAAACAGTAATGCCTCTGCTTTTATTTCGGAGGGGGTTCCAGGATAATTCCCTCTTTTTTGTGCATTTCCTAAAAGCGCTTCCAGTCCGTTCAGAAAATAAACTGGAGCGGATGACGGGAATCGAACCCGCGTTCCTAGCTTGGGAAGCTAGTGTTCTACCATTGAACTACATCCGCTAATTTCACTTTAAATTATAACATATTCCTATCATAAGAACAAGCCTTTCTTTTTCAGAAAGGCTTGTTCACCTGATCCGGACGTGATTAAAAAAGTAGTCGGAACGGAAATAAAAAGAGTGCGACGATCAGGGCAACGATCCCGACTGCAATCGCCCACCATCCTAAAGCACTTCTTCTCCGAACGGCAAAAATCCCTACAATAATCCCGGCAATGGATAAAACAAACGGCCAGACAAAAAATGAAAGAACGGACAGAATCAAGGCGGTTAAACCAATGCCGAATCCTCCCGCCTCTTCCTTTCTTTTATTGTTCTCCCTTCTGTCCTTCGCCAGAGCCGGATTGGGAGCAACCTCCTGTGCCACCTCTTCATCCAGCTGAGGATTGTGATTGTTTTCCTGATAGGTGCGATTTTCCATACGTTCTTCCTGACGTTCTTCTTGCTTTTGAAATTGATTGTCTCGATTCTCCATCATTACCCTCCAAACGGTCCGGATCTGTCCTTAGTATGTGTGTTTCAAGCAAAATTACTTTGTAAAAAAAATCCACTTGGGACTTCCGGATGCCAAGAGGGTTTAATTCACTTCGGCTTGCGTATAATCTTTCGGGCCGACCGGATGGCGGATGATTCCTTTGACTCCCGGCTGTTCCATATATGCCGTGTTGTAATAGTAAAGCGGGAATACCGGCATTTCCTCAAACAAGATCGCCTCCGCTTCATGCAGCAGTTTCTTTCTTGATTCAGGATCAGCCGTTTCGGAAGCCTGCTTGAGAAGCGCATCATATTTTTCATTGCTCCAATTGGTTCGGTTCATCGGATGACCTGTTTGGAAACTTTCCAAGTAATTATAAGCATCGTTGTAATCTGCCAAGAAACTGGAGGTGCTCATCACAAACCGGGTGTTTTCCTGATCGGCATAATAGACCTTTTTCTCCTTGGCTTGCAATTGAATTTCCACGCCCAGATGTTTGCGGTACATTTCCTGTACGGCTTCCACCACTTTTTTGTTTTTGTCAGTGGCATTACTGTACATAAGCGTCACCGTCGGCAACCGGTCCCATCCTTCTTCTTTCATCCCTTCAGCCAAGAGTTGCCGTGCCTTTTCATACTGGCCGTCCGAAATCAGATTTCCCCCTTCCTTGCGGAAATTGTCCGGCACGGAAGGAGCGACATAAGCGTATGCCGGCTCTTCCCCGCTTCCCACAATCTGTTCCGTGATCAATTTGCGGTCCACCGCCAGCGCAAACGCTTGACGGATCTTCTTGTTGGTAAACGGTTTCTCTTTCACGTTAAACCGAAAAAAGGAAAGCCCGCTTCCTTCCATGGTTTTCACTTTCTCTTCCCCGATCAGCCGGGTTAACATCTCCCCGGGGATGGAACTTTTGGACGCCACATGCAATTTTTTGGTTTGAAACATTTGATAAACGGTCTGGTTATCCGTAATCACCGAAAAATGAATTCCATCCAGTTTGACTTCATTGGCTTTGTAAAAATTTTCGTTTTTGGTTATTTTCACATAATTGTTGTGCTTCCATTCAGCCAACCGGTAAGCGCCGTTGCTCACATAGTTTTGGGTATTTTCGAACATGTCGGGATTTTTTTCATATGCCTGCCTGCTCACCGGGGCATAAACCGGATAGGCAGTGAGTTCGAGGAAAGAAGGCGTCGGCTTTTCCAGCTCCACCCGCAACGTGTCATCGTCCAACGCTTGAACTCCGACTCCTTCCACACCGGCTTTTCCTTGATTGTACGCTTCCGCTCCTTTAATAAAATAAAGCAGAAAAGCCGCTTTTGAAGCCGTTTCCGGGTTCAACACCCGTTTCCAAGCAAACTCAAAGTCATGGGCGGTCAGCGGACTTCCGTCGGACCATTTGGTTTGCCTCAACGTAAAGGTATAGACCCGTCCGTCTTCACTGGTCTCCACTTTCTCCGCAATGGCAGGCTGCGGTTGATGATTTTCGTCCAGGCGCATCAGCCCGACAAACAGATTATGGGTGATATCCAGGGAATCTTCATCAAAAGCTTGCGCCGGATCCAAGGAAGTCGGTTCGCCGGTGATATTCAAATTCAACGTTTGGTCGCCTTGATCCGCTTTTGAACTGCAACCGCTTAGCATCACAGCCAAAAGAAAAATGGCTGCCATCCCCATCGTCAATATTTTTCTCAATCGATGCCCCCCTTTTTTCATCAAACTATTTTTTAATTCAGCAAAATATTCAAAAAACCTCCTTAGAAGAAGGTTTGATTATTATTTTTAATAAAAATATATATCCATGACGAAAGCGAAGGAAACCGATTGATTTTGATCTGATACGGATGCCAGCCATTTTTCACACTTGTTTTTATGTATTAGCGAAGGACGATTTTCTCCAAACGATCCAACCGGGCGAGGATGTCACTGATCACGTCATCGTTTTTAACGGCGGCATTGCGGCCCGTTGCCTGGGACACCTTTTTTCCACCGCTTTTCAACTTCTTGATTTCTTCCTTCAAATATTCATTTTCCTGCAATACATCTTCATAACTTGCAATCACCTGATCCAAAAATTTGTTCACTTCTTCGATGTCATAACCCCGCAACGATTGCTTGAAATCTTTATTGAAAATCTCCATGGGCGTTAACCTTTTCACAAACCGACACTCCCTGCTTCAATTTCCTTCTTTGTCCTAATTATATATAAAAAAAACAGACCTCAAAAGAGGTCTATATCCGTAAAAAGGCTTATTTGGCTTCCGGGAATGTTCTCTTAATGATATCATTTAAATTTTTGATCAATCCGCTGACCGGACGTCCGTTCCGCAAGTCATTGGCATAATTATTCATTTGTTTGACGAAATCCGGGTTGGCGGAAACATACACATCCCGCAAAGTGGGATCCACGGCTCTGGCGTGTTTGGTGATCTTTTCTTTTAATCGGTCCGTCACCTTTCCGTCTCCGCGTTTTTTATCCAGAACCACCGCCACATAAGCCGTTTTGCCCATCACTATAGCTGCGGCACTTTTTACTTCCGGCAAACCGGCCACTTCGCCGGCCACTTCATCCGAAACCCGGACACCACGAGCCAAGTTGTTGTCATCCGTATCATTCATCCGGGTAAAGTTTTGTGCACGTTCGTTCATGTTGTTTCGGTTGGCAATTCTTGTCACGTCATCCCTCAGCGTGTCCCGGTCCACTCCTTGCTCTTGGGAAGTGGCACACGCACTCAATACAAAAAACAGGCATAAACTCATGAAGCTACGCATCCACAAGGCCATTCGGTTCATTTGTTTTCCCCCCTTTTGCTTTTGATTTGCCATTATTATTGTTATCCGGCCCTCAAACTATGTACCCGGTTTCTGTCATAAAGACGGCAAAAGAGGGAAAAACAGGAAAAGATGATCGACCGTTCACAAAAAAAACCCTCCGAAGAGGGTTTTTTCTTTAATCGTCCTGTTGCAAGAAAAATAAAGCAACATATTGCAACAGTTCCACCAAGGCGACAACCGCACCGGCCACATAGGTGAGCGCCGCCGCTCCCAAGACTTTGCGGACGCCTCTTTCTTCCGAGGCTCCGTTAATAAATCCTTCCCTGACCATGATCGTCTTGGCCCGGGAACTGGCATTAAACTCAACCGGCAATGTCACCAGGTGAAACAAAACAGCCACGGAAAAGAAAATCAATCCGAGCAAAAGCATGCCCGTCATTTTAAAGAAAATACCGGCCATCAACAAGAAAGGAGCCAATCCCGAAGTGATGTTTAAGACAGGAACCATCCGATGGCGCAGGACAAGCGCGCCATAAGCTTCTTTATGTTGAATGGCATGCCCGCACTCATGCGCGGCCACCGAAATGGCAGCAATGGAACTGGAGCTGTATACTCCTTCCGACAACCGGACCACTCTGGATACCGGATCATAATGATCCGTCAACATCCCGCGTACCGGTTCAACCGCCACATTGTACAATCCGTTTTGGTCCAAAATGCGCCGCGCCACTTCTGCACCGGTCAATCCGGATCGTGCAGGCACCTTTGACCATTTAGAATAATTTCCCCTCACTTTGGCCTGTGCCCATAAGGTCAAGACCAAACCGGCTAAAGACAGCAACAGAAATAATCCAAACAATGACCCTTCACTCCTCAACTCAAGCCTGTATACACATAATAACTATACCCACTCTTATTCTAACAAAAACCAAAATGAAAACTAAGCGATAAAAAGCGGGCACCTATGTATTTTTATAAACAAAAAAATCCATCCTAACAACAGGGAGGGTTACCATGTTAGCAGATCAATTCTTCGACTTCGGCAAACTGGAACAATTCGGCTTCTTGTATGAGCTGGGAATCATCCTGCTGGCAGTAAAAATCATGGGGCATCTGAGCAAAAAATGGGGGCAACCCTCCGTGCTGGGGGAACTTTTGGCCGGCATCCTTTTAGGGCCGATGGTGCTCGACTGGATCCATATGAATGCGTTTATTGAAGAAGCGGCCGAAATCGGTGTCATTTTGTTGATGTTTTTGGCCGGGCTGGAAACAAATTTAAAGGAATTCCGAAAAGCCGCTTTTGCCTCCACCATGGTGGCGGTCATCGGGGTGATTTTTCCGTTTCTCGGCGGACTGGCCAGCGGTCTCTGGTTTGATTACCGGTTTGCCACGTCCATCTTTATCGGAACCGCATTGGTGGCGACAAGCGTCAGCATTTCGGTTCAGACGTTGCGCGAATTGGGCTGTTTAAAATCGAAAGCGGGCAACACCATTTTGGGTGCGGCCGTCCTGGATGACATTCTCGGAATCATCACGTTATCCATTGTCATTGGCTTTGTGGGAAAAAACGGGGACGACAGCCCGTCGCTTCCGGTATTGATTGTGAAAATCATCGTCTTCTTTTTATTCATCTGGTTGAGCCGCAAGCCGCTTCCGAAAATATTTCAATGGGCCAACCAAATGATGACGACAGAAGTCATCCTGACCATCGGCATCATCGTGGCGCTCGTTTATGCTTTTCTTGCCGAAATGTTCGGGCTGGCCGGGATTGTCGGTGCATACTTTGCCGGACTCATACTCAGCACGAGCAAATTTCAGGACGAACTGTTCCCGAAACTGGAGACGATTTCTTTTTCCTTTTTTGTGCCGGTCTTCTTCGTCAGTATCGGCTTAATGACCGAAATTGAGTCCGTCAATGCCACCATTTTGATTCAGATCATTGTGTTTACCGTCATCGCGGTATTGACCAAATTGGCCGGCGGTGCCATCGGGGCGAAATTGGGCGGTTTCCCGGCAAAGGATTCTTTCGCCGTCGGTGCCGGCATGGTGGCCCGGGGAGAAGTCGGGCTGATCATTGCAAGCATCGGTTTAAACAACAAGCTGTTCCCGGCCTCCCTGTTTCCGGTCATGGTCGCAGTAATCTTGATCACCACCGTTTTGACTCCGCCGCTTTTAAAGGTGTTTTTGCCAAAGCCGGAGAAAAAATCCGCCTCTTCCTGAACCCCTTATGATTCTATGGGACAAAAAGCAAAAAAAGTACAAAAAAACCGCCTCGAAAAGGGCGGCTTTTTTACTCTTGATCCGGGGTGTGATCAGCTTTGTCCAACTCTTGCAGCAATTGGATGATCCGGTCCAGTTTGATTCCCTGCTCGTTTCGCGCCGTCAATTTCAACGTGACTTCGGCACTGAATGCGGCAATATGTTCCCGGATTTCCACTTCCGTCTCGCCGAATGTTTTTTGATAAATGTGCTGGCCTTTCACCTTTTTCCATCCTCTTTGGATCAAAGTCTCCTCATACTCTTCAAAATCCTTTTCCCGGATATCCAGTGACAAAGAAGTGATTTTCATGGATTCGCCTCCCTTTAATGAATGGTAAATTGCAATTGTTCCGCCTTGGAACGCATTCCTACATTCAATGCCAAACCGATCGCCATCATTTGCGTGACAATGGAAGTGCCTCCGTAACTGATGAACGGAAGCGGAATACCGGTAATCGGCATCAAACCGATCGCCATTCCAATATTCTGGTATATTTGGAAAGCAAACATACCAACGATTCCGCTGACGATGCAGGTTCCGAACAAATTGGCTGATTTTAATGCAATGCGAATCAAGCGGTACAGCAACATCAAATAACATGCAAGCAGGAAACCGGCACCCAAAAAGCCGAACTCTTCGGCAATCACCGCAAAGATGAAATCATTGTGGGGCTCCGGAATCCAGTTGCCCTGAGCTTGCGTTCCCTGCTGATAGCCTTTTCCCAAAAGCATTCCCGAACCAATGGCGATTTTGGCCTGGGTTGCCTGATATCCCGCTCCCGTCGGGTCGGATGCCGGATCCAAAAAGATCTGAATCCGTTCAATTTGGTGATCCGCCAACAAGAGGTGGAGCAAAGGAGAATCCGACAGGTAAAGAAAAACGACCGAGCCGACGATGATTGCAATCACCGTCAGGCCGCCAACCAACCATTTCCAGTGCAAGCCGCCCACCAGTAAAATGCTTGCGGTGATGGCCAACAAGATCAGTGCCGTACCCAAGTCGGGTTGCATCAAAATGATCAGAAACGGGACGCCCGCAGCCAGCAAACTCTTTCCGAGCGTATGAAAATCCTCCCACATCTCCCCTTTTTTCCGGGACATCATTTTTGCTAATATCAAGATAACAAAGATTTTCATCAACTCCGACGGCTGCAGGGAAAAACCGCCAATCCGGATCCACAATTGCGCACCGTTCACTTCCTGGCCGATGCCCGGGATCATGACGAGCAGATTTAAGAAAATGCCGATCCCGTATAAAATATACAAGAGTTTCCCTTGTAACAAAATTTTATAGTCAAACAGGAGAACACCGAACATACAGAGAAACCCGACTATGTACCACATGATCTGTTTTTCGTAAAAATCCTGGTTTCCGGTGTAAGTCGCACTCGATATGGCAACAATGCTAATAGCCGCAAGCAGGATGAAGATCAACACGGTGGCAAAATCAATTTGTTGTATTTGGTGCTTCTTGTTCATCACGATTTCCATTCTCCTTTTCTCTGCTCGGATTTCATCCTATCATAATGCATGAAACATCAAAACCTTTTGCAGAAGGAGATTTTTTACTATGAAGCGTGGCAAACCAGACTTTTGGTTGATTTTTCTCACCTTTTTGCTGTTGGGAATTGGACTTGTCATGGTTTTTAGCGCCAGTTATTTCAATGGATATATCGATCCGGGCATCCATGATTCCTATTACTTTTTCAAAAAGCAATCCATCTATGCCCTGATTGGCTTGATTTTATTTTTTACGGTTTCCAATATCCCCTATCACACCTACCGCAAATGGGTCGGCCCGATCTTGCTCCTTTCGCTCATTTTTTTAATCCTCGTCCCGATGATCGGTCTGGTCAGAAACGGAGCGCAACGTTGGCTGGGTTACGGGGCCATCTCTTTTCAACCCTCGGAATTTGTCAAGCTGGGGATGATCATTTACATGTCCTCCATCATGGTCAAAAAGCAACCGGTCTTGCATCAATTTCGGCGTGGTTTGCTCCCTCCCCTGATCGTCCTGTTTCTGATCTTGGGACTCTTAATGTTACAGCCTCATTTTAGCGCAACGGTGATTATCATGGGAATATGTTTCACCATCATTTTTTGCGCCGGCGCCCGGCTGAAACATCTTTTTTTGTTGGCATTATCCGGCCTTCCCGTTCTCATTGGCGTCATGTTGTTGGGAGACTACCGCGTCGACCGGATTCAATCGATGCTTAATCCGTTAAGTGATCCGACCGGAAACGGGTATCAAATCATGCAATCACTGATGGCCATCGGCCCCGGCGGCTTGACGGGAGTGGGACTTGGAAGAAGCATTCAAAAGCTGGCTTACCTTCCGGAATCCCATACCGATTTCATCTTCTCGATCATTGCCGAAGAACTCGGGTTTATCGGAGGGTTCATCATTATCGCTTTGTTTGCCTTGCTCATTGTACGCGGCATCTTGGTTGCCCTCCAGGCACCGGATCAGTTTGGAACCTTGATGGCAACAGGGATCGTCACTTTGATTGCAATCGAAACGATTTTCAATTTGGGCGTGGTCACGGCATTGCTTCCGGTGACCGGAGTTCCGCTTCCGCTGATCAGTTACGGGGGAACGGCACTGGTGTTTAAGTTGGTGTCGTTGGGCATTTTGCTGAACATCTCCCGCTACCGGAATGTAAAAAGCAAAGTGAAATTTTCCTCACCCACCATTCATCAGGTACATAGTTAGAAGAAATCCCCCTGGCCGGATTCATCCGGCCAGGGGATTTTTCGTTGAAAGAGTTATTTAATTGGCCGGCAATCCCTCGGAAGGACTGCTGGCACTGGCATATTCCCGTTTTGGGATCCTTCCGGCCTCATATCCCATTCTTCCCGCAATAATGGCATATTTCATGGCTTCTGCCATCTTGACCGGATCTTTCGCCTGAGATACGGCCGTGTTGAGCAACACCCCGTCCGCTCCCAATTCCATGGATTCCGCAACATCTTTCGGCGAACCGATTCCGGCATCGATAATCACCGGCACCGGCGAATTCTCAATGATCCACTTCAGATAAAGGGGATTCAATAACCCTTGCCCCGAACCAATCGGCGACCCTCCGGGCATGATCGCATGGGCCCCGGCTTCCCACAATTTGCGGGCCAAAACCGGATCATCCAAAGTGTAAGAAAGAACGGTAAATCCTTCTTCCACCAACATCCGGGTGGCTTTTAACGTTTCAACGGGATCAGGCAACAAGGTTTTGGAATCGCCGATCACTTCCACTTTAATCATATCACACAAGTTGGAGGCCCGGGCCAAACGGGCGATCCGTACGGCTTCTTCCGCAGTTGTGGCCCCTGCTGTATTTGGCAGCAGTTTGTATTTTTTCAAATCAAGCATTTCCAAAAAGTTGGGTTGCTCCGGATCAAAGAGATTCATTCTGCGGACCGCAAAAGTCAACACCTCGGTTCCGGAAACATCCACCGCTTTTTTTTGTACATCCAAACTGGAAAATTTCCCTGTGCCGAGAAACAAACGCGATTGAAAAGTATGTTTTCCGATTTTCAACACCGGCTTATCCCCCTCCGACAAAATGAACAATTTCAATGCAATCGCCATCCGACAACCGGGTCGTGGGATGCATTTCCCTTGTCAATACATGGCGGTTGTGTTCCACCACAAGAATTTTGTTGTTTAATTTGAAGTGTTTGATGAGATCATCCACCGTTTTCAGATGAGGGGGGACCGTTTGCATCTCCCCGTTCAACTGAATTTGCACGGAACACCCTCCTTTTCATCCGGTAAACCTCCGGGGACTGAACGGGAGACATTCTTCTTCTGTTTCTCCCAAAATGAGACGGGCCACGACTTGACCGGTCCAAGGGCTGAGTAAAATGCCATTTCGAAAATGACCGGTGGCCACAATGCAATGATCGATGTTTTCCAGCCGGCCGATCACAGGAAGCTTATCCGGCGTTCCGGGACGGACGCTTGCCCACATCCGGCTGATGTTTAATTCTTTGACACCAGGCAAGTAACGGGAGGCATCGGCGATAAGCCGGTAAACCGCTTCGGCTGTCACGCCGGGATCCCACTGATGTTCTTTTTCGGTGGCGCCAATGATCCATTCACCGTTTGCTTTTGGCACGATGTACACATCATTGCCGAATATCGTGTGTTTCAGGGAAGGACGGGTGGTTTTCAGGGCAAAGGACTCGCCTTTGACCGGATAGACCGGCAGGTTCAATCCCAACCGCCGCGAAGCAATCCCCGTCCAAGCACCGGCAGCGAGCACCACCGTGTCCGCCGCCCATTCTTCATGCGGGGTGACCACTTTCCGGATCCGTCCGTTTTCAACGCAAAAATCAATGACTTTGCAATCTTCGATCAATTTTGCTCCCTGCTGTTGCGCAGCCCGGATCAAAGCTTGGGTCAACCGGGGGGCAGAAACTTGAAATTCCTCAGGAAAAAACAAGCCGCCGATCACTTCTTCGCCCAGCCCTCTTTCCTTCTCCAAGCATTCCTTGCGATCCAGCCAGACGGCTTTTTGCCATTTCATCCGTTCTTTTAAACCGGCCGCTTCCTCTTCCGACCGGGCGGGTTTGATCAACCCGGAACGGTTCAATTCAATATCCAGCCCGGTCTGCTCCCGCAATGCTTCCGCCAGTTCAGGAAACATGGACCTGCTTTTTAAACAAACATCGGCCAGCGGCCCCGGATGATGCATCTCCACCTGGGCCCCCAACATTCCCGCGGCCGCCCTTGAGGCATGAGCGCCTGCCCGGTCTTGTTCAAGGATAACGACTTTTACTTTTGCTTTGGCCAAGTGATAAGCAATGGAAATGCCGATGATCCCTCCGCCAATAATTAAAACATCACTGTGCTTCATCAACCCACCTTCTTTTCATTTCCTTTGCCGCTTCTTCAGGGGAAGGATGATGTGCGACGGCTGAAATCACAGCCACTCCTTCAGCACCCGTTTGTCGGATTTGATTCACATTGTCCGGTCCGATCCCGCCGATGGCAATGACAGGCAGCGAACAGGCTTGTACCAATCGCCGCAACGATTCCACCCCGAAGGGAGGCAATCCCGGTTTGGAAGCGGAAGGAAAAATGTGCCCTGCCATCAGATAATCCATGCCTTCCTGATTTGCTTCAACCGCGCGGCGGACAGAGTGAACGGAACGTCCCACCCGCATTTTTCGTTGCAACCGTTGCAACATTTCCCGGGAAATCACTTGATGTTCGGTCAGATGCAGGCCCCCTGCCCCCAATTCTTCCGCCACAGCGGCATGCCGGTTAATGATCAACGATTTCGCCTCAATCGGGGTTTCTTGCAAAAGCAGACGGGCCATCTCCAAGATTTCCCCTTCGCTTTTTTCTTTGTAGCGCAGATGAAAAGCATCGGCATAAGGAGCCAAACGGGTCCATTGTTCGATCAAACCACTGAGTGTTTGACAAGGGCTGGATATCACATGCAATTCCATACACGAATCCCCCATCAAAAAAACCGGCATCCATGGGGATACCGGTTTTTATGCATCATCAAGTCATAACGAACCTTCCCCACTTCCTTTCGCTGGCATGACCCAGTTCAAGTTCAAAGGGTTGGAACCATGTTCCTCTCAGCACGTCCGTGCACCCCTAGTGGATAATTTCAATATGATGTTATCTTCTTTATTCTAAACATAGAATGATCTACCCGTCAACTTTTTTAAACATTCGCACGATGGGAATCCCTTCTCTTGTCATGATTTCTTCCTGCTTCTGAAATCCGTGCTTTTCATAACATCGAATGGCCGGCTCATTTTCTTTTCCCGTGGTCACGACCCAGCTTTTGATCCCGGGTTGGTTTAAAACCTCCGTCAACAACCGGGAGGCAATCCCCTGCCGAAAATAGTCCGGATGAACCGCCAGACGGCAGATCGTCATCCGGTCTTTCTCTTTTATGTACGATAAAAAACCGGCCAATTGATCTTTTTTATATATACCGATAAACGTTTCTTTCGATTTTCGCATGGATTGAATGGTTTCTTTCAGTGTGGGAATATTGTAGGAACGGATTCGCTCTGCTTCCACCTGGTACGCCGCTTGCTGTGTGGATAAGATTTGGATCAGATGTTTATCATCCATGAGCGACAAAATTTGTATCGTCATCCCCATCCCTCCTTAACCTCTTCCACTATATCTTTATCTCTCCACCTTTGACAAGCAATCACCGGATTCCATAAAGAAAAGCCACCACCAACTTTTTTGGGGATGATGGTACGTTCGCCACTTTCTATTTTGTGTTTAACGATTTATTTTGACTCCAAAAATACCATCCGCCAAAAACCAGAGCAACCGGCAACAGAATGAATAAAATCCGGGTCCCATACTTGTGCAACAGAAAAAACCCCCATTCCCAATTGGCTCCCAGAAGATGCCCCAAACCGATAAAAGCAGTGCACCAGCAAACGGCGCCTGCATAGGCATGTATGGCAAAACGCCAATAAGAAATCCGGGTTATCCCCGCCAGATAGGCCGAGACATGGCGGACGCCGGGAATGAAATACCCGCCAAACAACAGCCAATTTCCGTATTTACGGAACAGCAACTGCGTGATTCGCAATCGCCGGCGGGTAATGAAAAGCTTGGGCCCGTATTTTTTCAAAAACGGGTATCCCAACCAAATGCCGAGCAAATAACTGATGGTGATTCCACCCGCCGATCCGAGAAACGCACAAAGGATGGTGAGGTAAAAATTCAATTGTCCGATGGTTGTCAAATAACCAAGAAAAGTTAACATAATCTCATCGGGCAACGGAAGTCCGATCAGCCCCAACACCAGAAACAGAAAGATTCCTATATACCCGTATTCCTGCAAGATATACAATGCTTGTTCCATAACTCAACCCCGTTTTTGGACACGTCTCATTCTAAAAATATCTTACGAATTCCGATGCTGAAAAATACTGCTTTTTGTCCGCCGGTTCATCCTGGCCGGCAAGCTCCCTGAACTTCATCCATCCCGCCTGAATCCTTTCGTTTTACCGTGCTGTATTTCCCCCATTCCTTTTGATCTTTCTCCATCATAGCATAAAAGGAGGACGGTATGGAGTCACCGTCCCATGATGGGTACAAGTCAGACATATTGAATGAATTCATTGTATTGGTCCTGATTTAACCCTTTGACCACTTCCACCAGCAAGCGGACGGCATGATCCAAGTCACTCTTGCTGATCATGGAAACATGGCTGTGGATGTACCGTGCCGCCACACCAATGACGATCGACGGAACGCCTTTGCCGTAGAGATGGAACTGTCCGGCATCGGTTCCACCTCCGGTCATCGTGTCGATTTGGAAAGGGATTCCATGTTTTTCGGCCACTTTCACCACATAATTGCGCAAGGACAGATTGGGAATCATCGTCGCATCCAAAAATGTGATTAACGGGCCTTTGCCCAGCTTGGCTTTGTTTTGTCCTTCACTGCCCGGGGAATCTTCCGCAACCCCCACATCCAGAGCAATCGCAACGTCCGGCTTCAGCAGGCGCGGGGCGGTTGTCGCTCCCCTGAGGCCCACTTCTTCCTGCACCGTGGCCCCGGCAATCACCGTATTGGGATGATCCGCCATACTTAATTGTTTTAACACTTCCAAAGCCAGATAACAACCGGCACGGTTGTCCAGCGCTTTAGCCAGAATGGTGTCGCGATCCGGCAAAATTTCAAACGGACACACCGGCACAATCGGATCTCCGACGCGGATCCCCCATTCTTTCACCTGCTCATCGCTGTGGGCACCGATATCAATAAACATTTCGCGAATCGGAATCAATTTTCCTTTTTCTTCGGGTGTCAACACATGCGGCGGCCGGGAACCGATGACCCCCGTAAAGGTTCTTTGTTCCGTAATGATCAAAACACGCTGTGACAACAGAACTTGACTCCACCATCCCCCGAGCGGAGTAAAACGCAAATAACCGCTTTTGGTGATTTCGGTCACCATAAAGCCGACTTCATCCAGGTGTCCGGCCAATAAAATACGCGGCCGGTCACTTGTCCCTTTTTTAATCCCGAAAATGCCTCCGAGCCCGTCGGTTTGAATTTCCACATTTTCTTTGCTCAGTTCCCTTTTCATGACTTCGCGGACTTCTTTTTCAAACCCGGATACCCCGTTGGCTTCGGTAAGTTCCTTCAACAGCTGCATAGATATCCTCCTTCATGTTCATCTTTTGTTAAGTTTTGCAACGTTTTGCGATTTATACCCCGGTCCGGCCTGTTCCGCGGCAAAAATTCACAACACCGGCAATTGCCCGCCAAAACCCTCTCTCTTCGCGTGAATTTTCCGATAAATATCACCCGAGAAACAATGGCTTGAAAACAAGCCATCGTTTTTCCCGGCCGGTTACATTGAATGAAGAAGTTGTATACGGAAATTGTCAGAAGCATCACTGATGGCCAATTGATTTTCCAAACCGTTAATCACACTGCGGTAATACTGCCCCGCCGCTCCTGTTTTCCCATGCGCAGCATTTCCTCATAGGTTTGGTAACTTTCTTTCAGCAACTGAAACAAGCGGGTGAATTGCTCACGATCCAACACGGGAGGGCGGTCATCCAATTCTTCATCGTAAAAAGTCTGATAACGCTCCAAATAAGCCTCGTAAGATGTAAAGTCCCCGTTCATCTGAACCAACCTCATTTTGAAAGATTCTATGTTTAGCATGGCCTTCCCTTTCATTCCTATTCAAAGTCCGCAAAAGTCCGTAAAAATAAAAAAAGACGCGTTCGCGTCTTTTCTCAAGCGATTTGTCGGAAAGCAAACAATAAGCCGGGTTCTGTTCTCCGGGTGGTCCAAGCAACGGCTTGAACGTCTCCCACCCATTGGAGTGGCAATCATCTATCTACATTGTGTATTGCTACACAACTTCAGCGACCTACCCGAGATCACTGCGGGCCACAGCTGCATCCAAAGATGCTGATCTCCTATCAGGTCTTGCTCCGGGTGGGGTTTACCTAGCCAGCATGTCTCCATGCTGCTGGTGCGCTCTTACCGCACCGTTGCACCCTTGCCTGTGAGACGAAATTCGTCCCCATCGGCGGTCTGCATTTCTGTGGCACTAGCCTTAGGGTCGCCCCCACCGGCCGTTAGCCGGCACCCTGCCCTGTGGAGCCCGGACTTTCCTCCCGTGGGACCTTGCGGTACACCACCGGCGATTGCCTTGTTTACTTTCCTTTGTACAGTAAATTTAATTATAACAATGGAGCAGGGTCATATCAACAGGAACCTCTTTCCACTTGCTCAAACACAAAACCGAAAGGGGTTGGTGTTCACTTTCGACGGTTCGACCGGAACCTGGCGGTTCAACCGTTTTTCCAGCTCCTTGCAAACATACGGAACCACCCAATGCTCAACATGGTGTCCCGGATCCACCAGTGAAATTCCCAAATCCATGGCTTCTTGCGCCGTATGATAATCCACATCCCCCGTGATGTAAACATCGGCCCCCTGCCGTTTGACATCGCGAAGGTAACGGCCGCCAGATCCTCCCAAAATCGCCACTTTCCGGATTTCTTTTTCCGGGTCCCCCACCACACGAACCCCGTCACATTCAAAAGCGTCTTTGACGAAACGGGCAAATTCATCCAATTTCATCGTTTCCGGCAAGGATCCGATTCGTCCGAACCCGAGCGGCTCGCCTTTCAAATCCAACGGATAAATGTCATAAGCCACTTCCTCATATGGATGGGCTTTGAACATGGCTTCAAGCACCCGTTTTTCGATCGATGCCGGCATGATGGTCTCCAAACGGATCTCTTTCACCTTTTCCAGTTCCCCCGTTTGGCCGATAAACGGATTGGCCCCGTCGCGCGGCAAAAAGGTTCCGGTTCCTTCCACATTAAACGTGCAGTGGCTATAGTTCCCGATCCATCCGGCCCCGGCCCTGCTGATGGCATTCAGCACCGCTTCATGATGAGCCACCGGCACGGTGACGACCAGTTTTTTCAATGCATCCTGTTTATAGCCGATCAGAACCTTGGTGCCGGTGAGCCCGAGACGGTCGGCCAAGGCATCATTCACTCCACCCTCAGCCGCATCCAAATTAGTGTGCGCGATGTAAACATGGATGCCGTGTGCCAGCAACTTGGCAAACATTCTGCCTGCCGGCTCATCGGTCCGAATTTCTTTCAACGGATGAAAAATCACCGCATGATGAGCCACGATCCAATTGGCCCCGATGCGAATCGCTTCATCCACCACTTCTTCATTCACATCCAGGGTGACCAGCACTTTCCGGACTTCCCCTTGCGGATCCCCCACCTGTAAACCAATCCGGTCTTTTTCGACAGCCAAAGCGGAAGGGGCATACGATTCCATCGCTTTGATCAGGTCGACTCCGCGAACAGACATGTTTTCACCTTCTCCCATTCTTTTAATTGTTCCGCCAGTTGTTCTCTTTTGGTGACAGCTGGCGCCGATTTCGCGTTTTTCAATGAACGAAACACCTTTTGTTTCGATTCCCATTCCTGCATCACTTTTCTTTTCAAAAGCGGATGCCTTTTCTTAAAAAGCAGCGGCCCCACTTCCATTAAGGTGGATTCCGAAAACTCCCCGCCCATTTCGTGATAAATCCTCTCCTCACCGGGTTCGGCCGCCATCGCCTCATACAAGATGCCGGCATCTTCCACCAATGATTCATCCACCAGGCAAAATCCGTTTTCTTTCAACCACCTGCGGACATTGTGGCCGCCGATGTTGGGTTGCAAAATCAACCTTTTCACACCGTGCAGTTTTTCTTTGCCCTCGTTTAAAATCTGAGCAATCAAAGCCCCGCCCATTCCGGCGATCACAACCACATCGACTTCATCCGGCTTTAACACTGACAATCCGTCTCCGAGGCGGACTTCCACCATCTTTTCCACCTTTGCCATGCGGATGGTGCGGCGGGCATTTTCAAACGGCCCCTTGTTTAACTCTCCCACAATTCCATGTGACAAACAACCGGCCTTGGCCTGATGAATCAGCAAATAGGCATGATCTCCGCCGATGTCTGCCACCCGCGCCCCGGAAGGGATCCATTCCGTCAATTTCTGAAGGCGCGCCGACAGGACAATTGGATCATCCGACAACCTCTTCCCTCCCCCTTGAAACTTAGACCTTTACGCCTCTTAGAATAATAGCACGAACCCTTTAAACAAAAAAGCAACCGGTTTGGTTGAGCCGTCTCCGGACAGCAAAGAAGGAAGTGACGGGTCATCACTTCCTTCGCTTGGTTGTTTTCGGTTCCTTCCCCCTCGAATTTAAGCTTCCTTGAAGTACAACCATTTTTGGAAAAAAGGAGTCAAATCTTTGCCGGCCACTTCACCTGCGGTCCGGATAAAATCCCGGGTGGTGGCGACTTTGTATTGATAACGGTGATAATAGGTTTTTAAGATCTCCAGGACTTTCTCTCTTCCGATTTCGTCCATCAGTTCATACAACATGGCTGCCGGACGAATGTACACCATCAGACCGTACACCGGTTCCGGGTAATCATACAACGGTTGAGCCGAACTGATCCCCACCGTTTGATGAATTTCATCGGCTTTTTCCGATGCTTTCTTCAAAAGCTCCCGTTCATCTTCTTTCATCTGCTCTTCCATATACAAAAACTCGGAGAAGGTGGTCAACCCTTCATCCAGCCAGGGTTCTTTGGCTTGGTTGTTGCCGACCACCCCGTACCACCACTGGTGCGCCAGCTCGTGCACCACCACATTGACGGCCGGTTGGATCCCTTTTTTGGTCCCGATTTTTGGAATGGAGGTCACCAGGCCCGGATATTCCATCCCGGCGATTCCTTCACCGGTTTCCCCCAACACGACATCGACTTCTTCATAAGGATAGGGTCCGAATTTTTCACTGTAAAATTTCATTCCGGATACCGCTGCTTCCAACAAGGGTTTGGCCACATCCTCCATCCCGTTCATATACCAAAGGTTGACTTGAATATCTTTGTACTTTCCGCTTACCGACCGGTAATCTTTGGTCAAAACCGCTGCAAAGTCGCGGACTTGATCCTGTTTGATGGTGATTTTGGAGCGTACCGGTTGATTTTTGTCATTTCCCGTGGAAATCACCCGGTAACCTTCGGGGAGACGGAAAGTGACTTCAAAATCAGACATCACCGAGTAAAAGGGATCGCCGGTCGTGGTGTACGGTTCGGTATGCCATCCGTGTTGATCCCTGACGGCCAGCATCGGGTACCACTGAGCCAAAAAGGCCGTGTTTTTGAAAGTGTTCAGCCGCATCCCTCCACGGGGCAAATGCAATAAAAAATCCATCTCAATGCGGGCGGATTGTCCGTCTTGAAGGGAACGGGGCAACTGCACTTTCATCACCGTTTCCTTGATATCGGGCTGCACGCTTTTGCCATCCACTTTCACATGAAAAACGCGGATGTAACCCGGTTTTTCCGGTTTGGAGGCTTTGTGCTTCCAATTTTGAAATGCATTGGGATAGAGCCTGAAATATACTTCATTTTGCGGTTCGTTTCTTTTTTCCGGCAAAGTGACCACCATATGTCCCGTCAACTCATCCTTTTCCGGATAAAAGGTTGTATCCATCTGATAAAAAGGGCGGTCCGCATAAGCGACCCCTTCCCTTGTATTGACACGGGGCGCCATTCCGGTCAAAACCGAAGAGGCGAAAATCAAAGAGAGAACGAGCGAAAATACACGGCCTTTCATCTGTGTCACCTCAATTTGGTCAATTGGATTCTTCCATAGGATGACCTTAATATTGAGGATTTATGACAGAGAAAAGCCGCCTTGTCATCTCAGGGTCTCATGATTTTCTCTTTATAAGTTGCCTCGCCGGGCCTGCTCCCGCTCAATCGCCTCAAACAAAGCTTTAAAGTTTCCTTCACCAAATCCCCTGGCGCCTTTGCGCTGGATGATTTCAAAGAACAAGGTCGGACGGTCCACAATCGGTTTGGTGAAGATCTGCAACAGATATCCTTCATCATCCCGGTCCACCAAAATCCGGAGCCGTTTCAAATCATCCAGCTTTTCATCAATGTCGCCGACGCGTTCAAACAAATCTTCATAATACGTATCCGGGGTGTCCAAAAACTCCACGCCGTTTTTCTGCATCGTTTCCACGGTTTTCACAATGTCATCGGTAAGGAGCGCCACATGTTGAACGCCCGCACCGTGATAAAACTCCAAAAACTCCTGGATTTGTGATTTTTTCTTTCCTTCCGCCGGTTCGTTGATGGGGAACTTGATTCTTCCCGATCCGTTTTGCATCACTTTGGACATCAACGCCGAATACTCCGTGCTGATATCCTCGTCATCAAAATGAATCAACTGCTTAAAGCCCATGACTTTCTCATAATAAGCCACCCATGTCTCCATTTTTTCCACATTGCCCACCACATGGTCCACACCGGTGATGCCGGCATTCCGCACGGGGAGGTTCATTTCACACGGAATAAAGCCCGGCGCAAACAACCCTTTGTATTTTTTCCGCTCCACAAGCGTATGGACGGTGTCCCCATAGGTGCCGATGACGGCTTTTTTCAAAACCCCTTGTTCATCCCTCAATTCATACGGTTCTTTGATGGCAATGCCTCCGCGGGAAACCGCTTCTTTGAAAGCGCTTTCCACATCGTCCACCAAAAGGGCAATATCTTTGACTCCGTCACCGTGTTGCCTGACAAAGGAGGAAATCTCATGCTCCGGAGAATAAGCCCCGGTAATCAAAAAGCGCACATTCCCTTGTTCCACCAGATACGAAACGGTTTCGCGGTTTCCGGTTTCCAATCCGCTGTAAGCAACCGGACGAAATCCAAACGTCTGGCAAAAATAAGATGCAGCTTGCCTCGCATTTCCTGTGTAATACTCTAAATAGTCTACATCATGGATTGGGAAAAAATCGCTCATGTAAGAATATTCCTCCTTTATAAAATAATCTGTCATTTATAGATTAATATGCAAAAAAAAACAGCGCAAGCATCTACATTGATGCACCGCCGCTTTTCCGTAATGAAAGACTGTGGAAGTCTTCAGCAATCATTGCATATACACACGTATTTTCCAATTGGCGATCCGGGGACACATGGAAATTCCGCAGGATCCCTTCCAACCGGTACCCCAAACGTTCAGCCACTTTCCGGCTGCGTACATTTCGTTGGTCACAGCGGATCTCCACCCGGTTGGCTTTTAAAATTTCAAAAGCAAATACGGACAACCCCCGGACCGCTTCAGTGATGTACCCCTGTCTCATGTAAGACTTGCGGCACCAATAACCGATTTCAAATTTCGGTACGCTCCAGTCAATCCGGTGCAGTCCGCTGCTCCCGACAAAATCCTTGGTCTCTTTGTGAAACAAATGGAAACGCAAGTCGGTTCGCTCCAAGAACTTGCTGTGTGCCTGCCTGACATTGATTTCGGCTTGTTCTTTGGAAGGGGGAGTTTGCGCCCATGGCATCCATTGGCGCAAAAGCTCCTCGGTTTCCACCATGGCTTCATACACTTTTTCCCCGTCTCCCGGCAAAGGCAAACGAATCCATAAACGTTCGGTTTCGAAAGAATGCGGAAAATCCATCAAGATCGGAGGGATTCGCTCCATTTTTGACTCTCCATTTCTTGCTGTA
This sequence comes from Thermoactinomyces sp. CICC 10735, assembly GCF_016055175.1. Lineage (NCBI taxonomy): Bacteria > Bacillati > Bacillota > Bacilli > Caryophanales > Thermoactinomycetaceae > Thermoactinomyces > Thermoactinomyces sp. CICC 10735. The sequence goes on from NZ_JAECVT010000002.1 coordinate 274,499, forward strand.
ATCCATACAGACCGATGATATTCATTCTAAATGTACCGGGAAGCCGGAAAAAAGACAAGGGTCAAGCTTTGCCGCCCGCTTGTTGATAGGCGGACAAGTCCTTTCGGATAAAGGCTTCCCGCAACTTGTACTTTTGGATTTTTCCGCTGGCGGTCATCGGATATTTGTCCACAAAAATGACTTGGGAAGGGATTTTGTACCGGGCAATGTTCCCTTTGCAAAACTCAATGATTTCCTCTTCCGTACAATCGACCCCCTCTTTCTTCCGGATGAAAGCCACCGAAACTTCACCATACTTTTCGTCCGGCACTCCCACAATTTGAATGTCCAAAACTTTGGGATGCGTATAGAGAAATTCCTCGATCTCCCGCGGATAAATATTTTCGCCCCCGCGAATGATCATATCTTTCAAACGTCCGGTAATCCGGTAGGTTCCATCTTCATTTTCCACTGCCAAATCACCGGTGTGAAGCCATCCTTCTTCATCAATCACTTCCCGGGTCGCCTCAGGCATTTTGTAATAGCCTTTCATCACATGGTAACCCCGGGTGCAAAGCTCCCCTTGCTTTCCTGGAGGCAACGGCTTGTTGCTTTCGGGGTCAATGATTTTCACTTCCACATGCGGCAAGGGCCTTCCCACGGTGGCCACACGCACGTCCAAAGGGTCATCCGTCCGGGTCTGGGTGATGACCGGTGAAGACTCCGTTTGGCCGTAAGCAATGGTGATTTCGCGGACCCCCATGTCTTCGGTCACTTTGCGCATCACTTCAATCGGGCAATTGGAACCGGCCATAATCCCCGTTCGCAAATGGGGGTACTTTTTCTTTCGGAAGGACGGATGATTCAATTCGGTAATAAACATGGTGGGCACCCCGTGCAGGCCTGTACACTTTTCCTTTTCCACAATCTCCAGCACTTTTCCGGCGTCAAAGGTGATCAAGGGAACCAGGGCCGCCCCGACACTGATGCCGGCTAGGGTGCCCAGGACGCACCCGAAGCAATGAAAAAAAGGCACCGGTATACAGAGGCGGTCTTTCTCCGTCAATTTCATGCACTCTGCGATATTTCGCCCGTTGTTGATGATATTGTGGTGAGAAAGCATCACGCCTTTTGGAAATCCGGTGGTGCCGGACGTGTACTGCATGTTGATCACATCATCCGGATGCAAAGATGCCTGACGGGCTTTGACTTCCTCCTCCCGGACCTCCCTCCCCATTTCAATCAGGTCCTTCCAGCAAAACATCCCGGGGGCCGGTTCATCATCGAGCAGTATGACATTTTTCAATTTGGGCAATCTCTTGGATTTTAACCGGCCGGGCGGACATTCTTTTAACTCCGGGCATATTTCATAAAGCATATCGACATAGGAAACGCCTTTTACTTCCCTCTCCAAAATCAGTGTCTCCGTATCCGATTGCTTCAGCAAATATTCCAGTTCGCGCACGCGGTAATTGGTGTTGACCGTAATCAAAACCACCCCGGTCATGCCGGTGGCAAATTGGGAAATCAACCATTCCGGTTGGTTCAGAGCCCAGATGGCCAGGTGATGCCCTTTGTCCAACCCCAGATTAATCAATCCTTTGGCAGCTTCGATCACCTTTTTTTGAAAGTCCTCATAAGTCCAGCGAATGCCTTTCTCCGGATAAATCACCGCTTCTTTTTTTCCATGGAGCTTCACTTGTTCGTCCAACAAATCCCCCAGCGTGTAATGAACCAGTTCCGCCAAGATATGACCTCCCTTTTCAACAGCCGATTTCACGTGCAATGATATTGCGCTGAATCTCCGAGGTTCCTTCCCCGATCTCGGTCAATTTGGCATCACGGAAATACCGCTCCACTTTATAATCGTGCATATATCCCCAGCCGCCATGAATTTGCACCGCTTGATTGGCAACTTCCATGGCCACTTCCGAAGCAAACAATTTACTGATGGAAGCTTCCTTGGTAAACCGTTTTCCCTGATCCTTCAACCAGGCAGCTTTATATACATAAGTCCGGGCCAATTCAATTTTCATGTGCATATCCGCCAATTTATGCTGAATCGCCTGAAACTTGGACAGAGATTGGCCAAATTGTTTCCGTTCTTTCGCATACTTCAAAGCCAATTCATAGGCTCCCTGCGCTATTCCGACCGCCATGGCCCCGATCCCGATCCGGCCCCCGTCCAGGGTGATCAAAAACTGTTTAAACCCTTTTCCCCTTTCCCCCAAAATATTTTCTTCCGGAACGTGCACATCTTCCAACACCAATTCGGTGGTATTGGAACTGTTTAACCCCAGCTTCACATAATGATCCAGCACTTGGAACCCGGGCGCATCCGTCGGAACGATAAACGCGGTGATTTCTTTGCGGTCTCCGGATTGGCCGGTCACGGCGGTCAAAGCCAAATACTTTGCATAACTGGCATTAGTGATGAAACATTTGCTGCCATTTATGACCCACTCGTCCCCTTTTTTGACAGCGCGGGTTTTGGTTCCTCCGGCATCGGAACCGGCATTGGGTTCGGTGAGCCCAAAAGCCCCCAAGGTCTTTCCTTCACACAACGGAACCAGATATTTTTCTTTTTGTTCTTTGGTTCCAAAGAGATAGAGTGGAGCACACCCCAATGAGATGTGAGCAGAATAAGTGATTCCGGTGGAAGCACAAACCCGGCTCAATTCCTCCACGGCAATGGCAAAGCTGATCGTATCTGCACCCGCTCCTCCGTATTCTTCCGGAAAGGGCAACCCCATTAATTTAAGATTGGACATTTTCTGAAAAATATCCTTGGGAAATTGCTTGCTTCGATCCCTTTCATCCGCTCCCGGAGCCACCTCTCCTTCGGCAAAATCACGCATCAAAGATCGGATCATTTGTTGCTCGGATGTCAATTCGTAGTTCATGTTTCCCCACTCCTTCGGTCCGAATGACAGCGTTTTCATTTTTATTATAAATTTTTTTATTCTATTTATTCAATAATTTTCGGTTATTCGCCCCAAACGGGCCCAAAATTGTCCGAAACTTATTTGCAATGAGGGTTGAAAAGGGATAAAATTGAATCAACAAAAAAGAAACGCACCCGGTTGGGTGCGTCAAACCACCAAATTTTATTCGAGGAAATCTTTTAAACGTTTGCTGCGGCTTGGATGACGCAATTTGCGAAGTGCTTTGGCTTCAATCTGACGAATCCGTTCCCGTGTCACGCCAAAGACTTTCCCGACTTCTTCCAAAGTGCGGGTGCGTCCATCATCCAATCCAAAACGTAAACGCAAAACATTTTCTTCCCGTTCCGACAAGGTATCCAACACATCTTTCAACTGTTCTTTCAACAATTCATAAGCCGCGGCATCCGCTGGTGCTTGTGCATCATCATCCGGAATGAAATCGCCCAGATGGGAGTCATCTTCTTCTCCGATCGGCGTTTCCAACGAAACGGGTTCTTGGGCAATTTTCATGATTTCCCGTACCTTTTCAGGGCTTAAACCCATTTCTTCGGCAATTTCTTCCGGTGTCGGCTCCCGGCCGAGTTCTTGCAACAATTGACGGGACACGCGAATCAATTTATTAATGGTTTCCACCATATGAACCGGGATTCGAATGGTGCGGGCCTGATCGGCAATGGCGCGGGTGATGGCTTGCCGGATCCACCAGGTTGCGTACGTGCTGAATTTAAATCCTTTACGGAAATCAAACTTTTCAACGGCTTTAATCAGCCCCATATTTCCTTCCTGAATCAAATCCAAGAACAACATTCCCCGTCCGACATACCGCTTGGCGATACTGACCACCAGGCGCAAGTTGGCTTCAGCCAGCCGCTGCTTGGCTTCTTCATCCCCCTGTTCAATCCGTTTAGCCAATTCGACTTCTTCTTCCGCAGTCAGCAAAGGAACACGGCCAATCTCTTTGAGATACATCCGGACAGGGTCATTGATTTTAACTCCCGGCGGAACATTTAAATCATCATCCACAAACTCCTCGTCATCGACCTCGGTTTCATCAAAATCCGAATCGTCTTCTTCATTGACCACTTCGATTCCCTGATCATGCAAGTGTTCAAAAAACTCGTCCATTTGTTGGGAACTTTGGTCGAAAGGAGACATTTTTTCCATGATCATTTTATAAGATAAAACACCTTGCTTTTTGCCTTTTTCCACCAATTGTTCTTTGGCTTGATCCAAAGTTAGTTCCATTTCATTTTGTTTGTTCGCCAAGTTCCTTTCCTCCTCCTTTCTGATGAACTCGTTTCCTAAATCCGCATATGCAACTGATTACGCAACTGCGTAACTTCCTTTAACAACTTTGCGGCTTTGACGGGTTCATCAGCACGCGATAGTTGTTCAATCTGTCTCTCCTTTTCTTCAATCTGTTTCAGGAGAGGAACATCTCGTATATGGTGAACACAATCCCTCAATTCCTTTTCCGAAATCTCATCGGGCAACTCCATGAAAGCAAGTTTTGCGGCCACTGATTCCAGATCGGGGTCGGTCAATGTACGGATAAAGGCTCCGGGATCTTCCGGGCTGTCCCGGTCATAGTAAGAATAAAGATAAGCTGCCAACACGGCATAAATTTCTGTATTGAAATCAGCTCCCAAATGGGTTTTCACCCATTCCGTCACTGATCTGCTTCTCATCATATGGGCAATCAGATACATCTCCGATTTCTCGGCAATCGACCGGGGTTGAGCACCTCCGATCAAATGTTTGCCAATCTCTTGATACCCATTATTCCACTTGGAGCCATCTTTATCCCTTTTGCTTTTCTGCTTTATCCGCTTTGCTTTCCGCAGTTCATCTTTCAGGGCATCCAATGAAAGATGAAACTCTCCGGCCAACCGGCGAAGATAGTGATCTTGTTCAATGGCTTGAGGCAACCTGGCAATGACACCGACCGCTTCGGCCAGATATTTCATGCGTTCGTCTTCATCCTGCAAATCATATTTTTTCTTTAGGATTTCCAATTTAAATGCCGTTAATGGCATGGCCGCCGCCAAAATTTCTTCTTTAAACGCCGTCTTTCCGAACCGCCGGATGTAATCGTCCGGATCCAATCCCAAGGGCATTTGCGCGACTTTGACCGTGCATCCTTCATTTTTTAACAATTCAATTCCTCTGAAAGCCGCATTCTGCCCGGCTTCATCGGAATCGTAACTCAAAATGACATGGTCTGAATTTCTCTTCAGGATTCGTGCTTGGGTTTCGCTCAGAGCCGTTCCCAACGTCGCAACACCATTGGGAACCCCTGCCTGCCAGGCAGAGATCACATCCATGTATCCTTCAAACAGAACGGCTTTGGAATGTTTACGTATGTGAGAACGTGCACGATGAAGATTATATAAATGATTCCGTTTATGAAATAATATTGTATCAGGACTGTTCAAATACTTCGGTTGTCCGTCTCCCAATGCCCGTCCGCCAAAGCCGATCACTTTTCCCTGGGCGTCATGAATCGGAAACATCAGGCGATGTCGAAAACGGTCATAATATTTTTTAGTGTATCCTTGTTCACGCGATGTGATTAATCCAACTTTTTCGAGGATCTCTTCGGAAAACCCTCTTTTTTTAAGGAATGACAGTAGAAATTGAAAAGATGAAGGTGCATAGCCAAGTTGAAACTCTTTGACGGCCTCCGGCAGGATTTCCCGTTGCTTGAGATATTGTCTTGCAACACGGCCGTACTTTGTGGAAAGGAGCACATAATGATACAACTTTGCAGTCAGATCGAGAGCTTTTCTCATTTGCCGGCGCATTTGTTCCTCTTCATCGGAAAGATCTTCCGCAACCAGCTTGGGAACGGGAATGCCGGCTTGTTCAGCTAAATGCGTCACGGCTTCGACAAACGTGTACTGCTCCAGCTCCATGACAAATTTGATCACATCTCCGCCTTTCCCGCAACCGAAACAATAAAAAATCTGTTTATCAGGCGCGACCGAAAAGGAAGGAGTTTTCTCTGAATGAAAAGGGCACAATCCAAAATAATTCTTACCGCTTTTTTTCAGGGAAACGGTCTGTTCAATCACATCGACAATATCATACTCTTTTCTGACTTGGTCAATGACTTCATCAGGAATCCTTCCTTTCATATCCATCACTGCTTTCTAAAGAATTCCTAATAAAAGGTATGGATGGATTGATTCCCCTGCACGAATGTTAACTATTCGCCAACATTCGGCAAACTCCTCCTTCAATCCTTTTTTTATAAAATGGCAATATCTGCAAAAAGTGCTTTGACCTTTCCCTATCCCCTTATTCTACATTAAAAATCGCTTCTCCTTCTAGGTGCCTTCTTTTAAAAATCAGGAGGATAAAAAACCAGGGGAATGAATTCATCATCATATCATTGCATTTTATTTTAATTTTGTAAAGAAATCTTTTTAAAGAAAAAATACCCAACGCGTGGGTATTTTTTTAAATAAATTTATTCTAGTACTACTTTCATATTCTTGCAAGCTTATTTCTCCAAAATGACGGCTTGTGCGGCGGCAAGCCTTGCCAGCGGAACCCGGAAGACAGAGCAGCTGACATAATTCATCCCGACTTCATGGCAAAATCGGATGGATTCTTTTTCTCCGCCGTGCTCCCCGCAAATGCCGGTCTTTAAGGCTGGCTTTGTGTTTCTTCCTTTTTCCGTCCCGATGCGAACCAGCTCCCCGACACCTTCGCGGTCAAGGCGGATGAACGGGTTATCCGGCAGGATTTTCTGATCCACATAGGTATGCAAAAATTTGCCTTCCGCATCATCCCGGCTGTAGCCGAACGTCGTCTGGGTCAAATCATTGGTTCCGAAAGAGAAGAAATCGGCTTCTTCTGCAATTTGGTCTGCCGTCAAGGCTGCTCTCGGAATCTCGATCATGGTTCCCACCTGATATGAAACGCTTACATTTTCAGCCGCCATGACTTCAGCCGCCACTTGTTCCACCAAGGCACGCATCCGTTTCAATTCCTCCACATGCCCCACCAGCGGGATCATGATCTCCGGCTCCACCCGGATGCCTTCTTTGATGCATTCCACTGCCGCTTGGAAGATCGCTTCTGCCTGCATTCGGTAAATTTCGGGGTGAATGATCCCCAGACGGCATCCCCGGTGCCCCAGCATCGGGTTAAACTCATGGAGGGAACGCACTTTTTTAAGCAAATGTTCTTTTTGGCGGTACTCCCCGGTGCCTTCTTGCCCCGCCACTTGCATTTTGGTGATTTCCACCAGCAAGTCTTCCATATTCGGCAGGAATTCATGCAGCGGTGGATCCAACAGCCGGATGTTGACCGGCAATCCGTCCATCGCCCGGAAAATTCCTTTGAAGTCTTCTTTTTGCATGGGCAAAAGCTCATCGAGCGCCTGTTGTCTTTCTTCCTGGTCATCGGCCAGAATCATCCGTTGCACGATCGGAATCCGCTTGGGATCCATAAACATGTGCTCCGTGCGGCATAATCCGATTCCTTCCGCCCCCAGTTCCCGTGCTTTTTCCGCATCTTCCGGATTGTCAGCATTGGTGCGCACTTTCAACCTTCTGATTTCATCCGCCCATTTCAGCAATTCCCGGAACTCGGGAGTCAATTCGGGATCCTTCATCGGAACTTCGCCGATAAACACTTGTCCGGTTCCCCCGTCGATGGACAAAACGTCCCCTTCCCGGAGGGTCACATCCTCTACGGTCACCGTTTTTTGGCGCAAATCGATTTTCAACTGTTCACATCCGCATACGCATGCTTTTCCCATTCCCCTGGCGACCACGGCAGCATGGCTTGTCATTCCGCCGCGGCTTGTCAAAATCCCTTGTGCCGCCAAAACACCATGAATATCTTCCGGCGTCGTTTCCGGCCGGACCAACAACACCCGTTTGCCCTCTTTGGCCCAGGCTTCCGCCGTGTCCGCGTCAAAAACAATTTGTCCGGAAGCCGCTCCAGGCGATGCGGGCAATCCTTTGGCCCATGCGGTCAGCTTGGCGTTATGGTCGATCCGGCGGTGTAACATCTGTTCCAATTGCTCCGGTTCGACCCGCATCAGGGCCTCTTCGCGCGAGATGATTCCTTCCCCGGCCATCTGAACGGCAATCTTCACCGCAGCTTGCGAAGTTCTTTTGCCAACTCTCGTTTGCAGAATGTATAATTTTTTATTTTCAATGGTAAATTCAATATCCTGCATATCCCGGTAAGCGCTTTCCAATTGGTTGCAGATGCGGACCAACTCCTCATAAACATCCGGCATCTCTTTTTCCAGATCGGCGATCGGTTTGGGAGTGCGAATGCCGGCCACCACATCTTCCCCTTGCGCGTTAAACAAAAACTCCCCGTATAACTCTTTCTCCCCGCTGGAAGGGTTTCGTGTGAAGCAAACCCCCGTCCCTGATTCATTCCCCATGTTCCCGAAAACCATGGTTTGCACATTGACGGCCGTTCCCGAATCATCCGGAATTCCGTTCATTTTCCGGTAAATTTTGGCCCGGTTGTTATTCCATGAAGAGAACACGGCTACAATGGCTTGTTTCAATTGCTCCATCGGCTCCTGGGGGAAAGGGTTTTTGGTTTCCTTCCAAATCAGTTCTTTAAACGCGCGAATCACTTCCTGCCAATCCTCTGCATCCAGTTCGGTATCCAGTTCAACGCCTGTTTTCTCTTTCACCTTTTGGATGACTTGTTCGAATTTGTAATGATCCACGCCCAACACGACATCCCCGAACATTTGGATAAACCGGCGGTAACAATCATAGGCAAAGCGGGGATTGCCGGTTTGCCCGGCCAGGCCGGCCGCCGTTTGGTCATTGAGCCCCAGATTCAAAATCGTATCCATCATGCCCGGCATGGAAAATTTGGCGCCTGAACGGACCGAGACCAGCAACGGGCGCTTGGGATGGCCCAGTTTTTTTCCGGTTTCTTTTTCCAGACCGGATATCGCTTCTTTCACCTGCTCCAATAATTCTTCTTTTAACCCTTCCCCACTTTTCAGAAAGTCATTGCACGCTTCGGTGGTGATGGTAAATCCCGGCGGAACGGGCAGACCGACACGGGTCATGTCTGCCAGATTCGCCCCTTTGCCTCCCAACAAATCTTTCATGTCCCTGTTTCCTTCATGAAAACGGTAAACCTGTTTCAAACCCACTGCTATTGTCCCCCTTTTTGAATGATATCCAGTATGAGATTTGCTGTTTCTTCCACGGCTTTGTTGGATACGTTGATCACCGGGCATCCCAGGCGGCGAATCACCCGTTCTGCATAATCCAGCTCTTCCAGGATCCGCTCCATGCTCGCATAGTTGGCACCGGAAGCCAGCCCCAATGCTTTCAGCCTTTCCGTCCGGATGTGATTTAATTGTTCCGGATCAATGGTCAGGCCGATAATGCGATGTGAGGGAACTTGCAGCAACTCTTCCGGCGGTTCCACTTCCGGAACAAGCGGGACGTTGGCCACTTTAAAGCGCTTGTGGGCCAAATACATGGACAGCGGTGTTTTCGAAGTCCGGGAAACCCCCACCAATATGACATCGGCTTTCAAAAGGCCCCGCGGATCTTTGCCGTCATCATATTTCACGGCAAATTCGATCGCTTCCACTTTGCGGAAATAATCTTCATCCAACTGGTGGATCAGCCCCGGCTTGTATTTGGGTTCATGCTGAAACAGCTCAGACATGCCTTGAATCATCGGCCCCATGATATCCACATAAGGGACTTGCTTGCGTCCGGCCTCTGTGATCAGGAGCTCTTGCAATTCCGGAACCACCAAAGTAAAAGCGATCAGCGCTTTTTCCTCTTTGGCGGCTTGTACCGTCTCAATGACGGTATCCGCATCGTTCACATAAGGGATGCGGCGGATTTCGATTTCTCCCCCGTTAAACTGGCTGGAAGCAGCTTTGACCACCAGTTCTGCTGTCTCTCCCACGGAATCGGAAACGACATATACGACTCGTTGCTTTTCTGACATATAAGGTCATACTCCCTCCCTTAATTTCTTCAAGGTTGTCCAAGCTCGACAAATACTTTGGCCAGCGTCGTTTTGCTGATCCGGCCGATCACTTCGAGTTGCTGTTCATCCCCGTCGACCGGGCGAACCACCGGCAAAGAATCCACTTCATGGCGCATCATCTGTTTCGCCGCATAGTAAAGGGTATCTTCCGGCTTGCAAGTGATGATGTTCGGCATCCGGGTCATCACGACCCCGATGGGCATCGATTGCAATTCTTGTTTTCCCATCGCCGCCTGCAATAAGTCTTTCCGTGACACAACACCGACCAGATTGCCTTCTTTTTTTATCACGTAGAGCGAACCGACATCTTCCAAAAACATGGTGCAAATCCCGTCATAAACCGATGTGTGTTCCTGTACGACCACCGGGCGGGATTTGTAATCTTTCACCAGCAAATGACGGATATGTTCCCCCATCAGTTGGTTCGCGGTCTTTCCCGAGTAAAAATAGCCGACACGCGGTCTGGCTTCAAGAAAACCGGCCATGGTCAAGATTGCCAGATCAGGCCGCAACGTGGCTCTGGTTAAGTGAAGTTTGTCGGCAATATGTTCTCCTGTAATCGGACCCTCTTCCTTGACAATCTCCAGGATTTTCTCTTGACGCTTTGTGAGCTCGATTTTTTCACACCTCCCACGAAAGCCTTGCTTTTATTAATTATGACATACTTTTGATCAAAAATCCATGTTTAGTATATAACATTTTTCATCCTTCTTACCAGTGTAATTTTTATCGCTTTTTGAGTTAACATAAGGGTAGATTTGAATCCCGATGATGGAGGACACACCATGTTATTCAACCATCCGATTGCAGTCAGTTGTTCGTGTGATTATTCTTGTTTTCATCATGCCAAAGCCCATGATGTGCAGTATATTGAAGTTCAACTTCCTGAAAAGCCCTTTGATCCCGGCCAATTCCGGGACATGATCAACACCGGCCGGCTCCGGCCCGTCGCTTTTCGGATGCCGCCTTCCGCGGGGCTTGGAACCGGGGCATTCAACCCTGAAGACTGGGAAAAATGGCTTCATCTTTTGCATCAATCCACCGATGAAAAAGGCCGCCGCCTCATCTGCAGCGGCCGGAAAGTTCCGCTCGGCATTATATTTGAATACCTGGACCGTCATCCCACGGACTTTTCCGCATTGCAGGACTTTAAAGATCAATATGTGAAAACCATCGCATCCCAACTGGAAGAGATTCAAAAACTTTGCCGGCCCCTTGGGTTTGAACTGTATTTGGAAAATGCCCCGATGGGGGGAGAACACTACTTTGAACCGGGACGCGCCGATTTGTATCCGGCTCTGCGAACCCCCCGACATTTACTGGAAATCGCCGAAAACACGGGTGTGCGCCTTTGTTTTGACACTGCCAACGCCTGCATCACGTCCAATGTGCTCACCTACATGCACCGATCCCGGAGTTTGTTTGCTGGGGCAACCGAACAAGAAATCACCCACAGAACCAACAACTGGGTGGATTTTTATCAACAGATTCAAAACCATGTGGGATTGGTCCGCCTTTCTTATGCCCACAGCTGGGGGGACACCAAAACCACTCACCACATCCCGTTCCCTCCGTCTGCTTACGGGGAATTGATTCAATTTGCCGAGCTGATCCGGGAGCAAACCCCCGTCATTCTCCCGGGGGAACATTTGGAGGAAATGATCCAAACCCTCCATCAATTGAAAAAAAGCTGAGCAAAAAAAGAAACAGCTTTGAAGCTGTTTCTTTTTTAAGCGAAAACGATCTGGTTAAAATCAGCAAACCGGTGAATCAATCGGGTGACGTCACTAAGCAATGCAAGGCGGTTACTTTTGATTTCCTCTTCTTCCACCATCACCATCACCCGGTCAAAGAAGTGATGAATATCGGGTGCCATTTGCGCCAGGGCTTGATACATGCCAAGGAAATCTTGTTGCTTTTCCGCTTCCTCATAACCGGCTTTCACTTCTTCCAACCGGCGGTAAAGCGCCTTTTCAGCATCCTCCCGGAAAAGGGACGGATCCGGCGTGGAATCTTCGGCATTTTTCGCCAATCGCGCAACACGCGTAAACCCTTCAACTTCTTCTTTAAACGCTTCCCGTCCGACTTGCCCCATCAATACCCGGGCTTTTTCCACGACTTGCACGGGATGGGAAAGATCGGAGGCCAATACCGCATCCATCACATCATACCGGATTTGCTGCTCCTGCAATACCGTACGCAGGCGGAGCGCAAAGAATTCATGCAGTTCTTTTTCCAGTTCGCCGGGATGCTTTTGAAGCAATCCGGCATCGTCCAGTTGCGCCAAGGAAAGTTGCCACAATTGCTTTAAAGAAAGCTTGTGGTAATCCCCGGCCAACAAAATCTGGATGATCCCCTGCGCTTTTCTGCGCAAGCCGTAGGGGTCTTGTGATCCGGTCGGCTGAATCCCGATTCCAAAGCTGGACACAATTGCATCGATTTTATCAGCAAGCGAGAGCAATCCGGCAATTCTCCGGCTTGGGAGGGCATCTCCGGAAAAACGGGGCAAATGGTGCTCATACACGGTTTCGGCCACTTCCGTTTCCTCTCCGGCATTCAGTGCATAAGTGCGCCCCATGATTCCTTCCAGTTCGGGAAATTCCCCGACCATCTGGGTCACGGCGTCAAACTTGCAAATGTGCGCCGCCCGTTTTAATTGAGACCGCTCTTTTTCCGAAAGGCCGATCCCGTCAGCCAGTTGTGCGGCAAGTGCTACGAGCCGGCGCACCCGATCCCCCAGGCTTCCCAATTCATCTTGATACACAATCTGATCCAATTTTTGTACGGCATCATCCAACGCAAGCTTTAAGTCTTCTTCATAGAAGAAGCGGGCATCAGACAAGCGGGCACGGAGCACCTTCTCATTTCCTTTGGCCACCGTTTCCAAATATTGGTCATCTCCGTTGCGGACCGTCACAAAATAAGGCAATAACCGGCCGTTTTGATCTTCCACCGGAAAATAACGTTGATGTTCCCGCATGGTGGTGACCAACACTTCACGCGGCAGAATCAGAAACTCTTCATCGTATTGCCCGTACAACACCGTCGGGTATTCCACCAGATGGGTAATCTCCTTCAACAAGCCTTCCTCTGTCGGAATCACCCAACCCTTTTCTTCCTCCAACCTTCTCAGCTGGTTCAAAATGGCATTTCTTCTCGTCTCCACGTCGGCCAAAACATATTGCTGATTCATCACCTCTTCATAAGCACCGGCTTCCGGAATCACCGCTTCGCTTCCCAAAAAGCGATGCCCCCTGGTTTGATTGCCTGCCGTCAGCCCCGCCCACCGGACGGGAATGATTTCGTCTCCCAACAGACAAACCAGCCAGCGCACCGGACGGATAAACCTGACCCGCGAATTCCAGCGCATGGTCTTTGGAAAATGGAATTGGTTCAGCAAAGACGGAATCCCTTCCGGCAACAACTCCGCCGTCCGTTTTCCGGGTTGGTGAATTTTGGCAAAAACGTAGTTTTCCCCTTTCACCTCTTTGAGAACAAGTTGTTCGGGATCCACCCCTTGTTTTTTGGCAAATCCCTGAGCCGCTTTGCTCCAGGTGCCATCCTCCAGCTTGGCGATTTTTTCCGCAGGCCCTCTCACTTCTTTATACACGTCTTCTTGCCGTTCCAAAACGCCTGTGACACAAACGGCCAACCGGCGCGGGGTTGCATAGGTTTTGCAATGGCTGTATTGAACCCGGTTTTCTTCCAGCCAACCGGTCAACTTGTCTTTCAGCTGGGCCGCCGCATCATCCACAAACCGGGCCGGAATTTCCTCGCAACCGATTTCCAGCAACAAATCCTTGCTCATTTGCTTCTTCCCCCTTCTTGTTTTAATAAGGGATAACCCAATTTCTCCCTTTGCTCGACGAAAGCTTTGGCGATTTTCCGGGCCAGGTTTCGCACCCGTCCGATATAACCGGTCCGCTCCGTCACACTGATCGCTCCCCGGGCTTCCAGCAGATTGAAGACATGCGAGCATTTCAGCGCATAGTCATATGCCGGGAAAACCAATTGGTCCTCCAAAGCCCTCATCGCTTCTTTCTCAAAGTCGTCAAACTGGCGGAAGAGCCACTCTTTATTGGAGACTTCAAAGGTATATTTGGAATGCTCATATTCCGGCTGGCCAAACACATCGCCATACTTTACGCCATCCACCCATTCAAGGTCAAAGACATTTTCCTTTTCCTGAATGTAAGAGGCCAAGCGTTCCAATCCGTAAGTCAATTCCACGGAAACCGGATCCACATCCAGACTGCCCACTTGTTGGAAATATGTAAATTGGGTCACTTCCATCCCGTCCAGCCATACTTCCCATCCCAGTCCGGCCGCGCCGAATGTCGGGTTTTCCCAGTTGTCTTCCACAAACCGGATATCATGCTTGGACGGGTCAATCTCCAACGCTTCCAAGCTTTTTAAATAGATTTCCTGAATGTTGTCCGGTGCCGGCTTTAACAGCACTTGAAATTGATGGTGCTGGTAAAGGCGGTTGGGATTTTCCCCGTAACGGCCATCCGCCGGACGCCGGGAAGGTTCCACATACGCCACGTTCCACGGTTCCGGACCCAACGCCCTTAAAAAAGTCATTGGATTTAAGGTTCCGGCCCCTTTTTCCGTATCGTAGGGCTGGGCGAGGATACAACCATGCGAAGCCCAATAATCTTGCAATCGTTTGATCATCTCCTGCATGTTCACAGCTTTCCACCTCCGTCAAATTTCCACCTAAAAAACCTCTCATCCCTGACAAAACCCATGGTTTTCTCATAGGGACGAGAGGTTTTCCCGCGGTTCCACCCTATTTGACCCGGACTTGGTCCAGGCCCGCTTTTTATCATACAGCGCTTAAGAACTGCCTTCACCAATTGCCCGGACCGGGCTCCCACCATCCCCGGCTCGCTGTTCACACAGACAGATTTGGCTACTCCTTTTCTCTCATCGCGCCGATCTTCAAATTTTAATAATGGTATAGCAAAAATCCTTTCAAATGTCAATATCCATGAAAAAATCCGGAAGTCTCACGTCCAGATTTTTTTGAACTGCTCCAGCAGTTGCAAGGATTTCAGCCGGACCGGCAAATACTCTTCAACAAATCCCCGGATCATTTTTTCCAACTGCTCTTTGGTCTCCGGTTTCACATCGATTTTACCGAGCCGGTGCGGATCGACTTGTTGCAGGATCCGCAAAATCCGGATGCTTGCCTCCGATACCAAAATCCCGTCTCGATCCTGATCCTGACAACTTTCGCATAACCAACCGCCCTGACGGATACTGAAACGGACAGGACGCCGTCCGGAACAACAAGAAACACACCGGTCCGTCTCCGGAGTGTATCCCGCCGTCCTCAACACTCTGAGTTCCAAAATAAAGGTTAAGATGTCAGGGTCCTTTTTTTGTTCCAAATGCTCCAACAAGCTGGTCAACAAATCGTACATAGAAGGATCCGCTTCTTTTTCTTCCGTCGTTTTGTCGATCAACTCCAGCCAGTAGGCGCCATATGACGTCAACAAGAGATCAGAACGCAATAAATGATGAGAAGAAATGAGATCAGCTTGCGACAACGTCGCGATGTTCCCGTTTCCAAAACTGACAAAATGAGCCCGGGTAAACGGCTCGGTCACGGCTCCAAAACGGCTTTTCGTTTTCTTGGAGCCTCTGGCCATAAAAGAAACTTTCCCCTGGTTTTTCGTATAAACGGTTAGAATTTGATGGCTCTCTCCGTAATCGCGAGCTTTCAGGACAATCCCCTCATATTTGTTTAACACCAGTTAACCGCCCTTTCCCGTGTCAGCCGCTTTCCTCCTCATCCCGCTCTTTTTGCGCTTTTTCTTCATTCTCTTTTATGTTTTCGAGGCTTTTGAGCAAGAGATATGCATCGATACTGCCAGTCACTTCAAAGCAACTCCATAAGAAATTGCGCAACCAGTATCACCCTTTCCGTATTTTACAACTTTAGGATGACCTTTTGAGCGGGAGAGTATAAGAAGGAAAATTTGTCATTTTTTCAGATCTCTTCTTCCGTGTAACCCAGTTGACGCAACATGATATCTTCATTGGTCCAGTCTTTTTTCACTTTGACCCACAAATCAAGGAAAATCTTCACACCCAGCAAACGCTCGATTTCAACCCGGGCACGCGTGCCGACTTCTTTCAGCAAGGCTCCTTTTTTTCCGATCAGGATGCCTTTTTGTGAAGGCCGCTCAGCATATATCGTTGCCAACACATCCACGATGTCCTTCCCGGGTCTCCGCTTCATTTCCTCGACAACGACCGCCACCGAATGCGGAATCTCTTCCCGGGTCAGTTCGAGGACTTTTTCCCGGATTAATTCACTGACGATAAACCGTTCGGGATGATCGGTCACCTGGTCGGACGGATAATATTTCGGCCCTTGCGGCAAATACTGAAAAACCTGTTGGATCAGCGTTCCCGTATTATTTCCGTTCAGCGCCGAAATCGGCACCACTTCCGCAAACGAAAAATCTTTGCGGTATTTGTCAATGAGCGGCAACAGATCATCCGGATGCACCTGGTCGATTTTATTGACAACCAAAAAAACAGGTGTTTTGACATCCTTTAAATGGTTCATGATAAATTCATCCCCGGGACCTTTTCCTGCGACCGCATCCACCAGAAACAGGATCAAATCCACTTCTTCCAAGGCATTGTGCGATGCCCTGACCAGCATTTCCCCCAATTTGGATTGCGGCTTGTGAATCCCCGGTGTATCCAGGAAAACAATTTGTCCGTTTTCTTCGGTGTAAACCCCCCGGATCTTGTTGCGGGTGGTTTGCGGTTTGTCGGACATAATGGCGATCTTTTGCCCGATCACATGATTCATCAAAGTCGATTTTCCCACATTCGGGCGCCCGATCAAGGCTACAAATCCTGAACGAAATTCACTTCCCAAGTCAATATCCCCTTTCAAAAATTGCTTGGCCCTTCTTGTAAAGAATGGTTGCCAAGCAATGGTCTTTTTCTTTATCTATTTTCACCGGAAACGGCCGGTTCTTACAAGAACTGCGCGCCAATCAGGGCCACCAAAATCCCCAGGCAGACGCCAAAAAACACCGGTTTCCGCGAAGAACGGAAGCGGAGGCGGGTGCCGATCAACATGGCAAAAAGCACAAGGACCAATAAGGTGATCAAAAAATGACCGATGACACCGATCAGTAATACCGAAACACAACCGGCAATGGATGCAACCATACTGGGCTCCCAACTTCCACGATCCATACGTTGCAACCAGCCCTTTATGAAAAGCGTGAGGAAAAAGTCAAACACAATGATGATTGCAAGACTGATATTGGCCGGAATCGTCTTTTGGTTGATGGCCAGGGTAAACAAAGCATCCAGATGCGGATAAAAAACACTGATTCCGATGATCACGGCAAATCCGGCGGTAAGAAGCACCGCACCGGCTGCGACATCTTTGGCCACTTTGGCAAGCGGATGATACTCACCGGTGACCATATCGACGACGGCTTCAATGGCCGTATTAATCAATTCAGCAAACAGGACGAGGACGATTGCGACAAACAAGACCAGAACTTCCACTTTGTTCATCGGGAGCGTGAGGCTCAGCAAAAGAACCCCCAATGCCACCAAAAAATGAAACCGCATGTTCCGTTGCGTCACAATCGTGTATTTTAATCCTTCCAAAGCGTAGACAAAACTGCGTAACAGTTTGGTCACTTTCATGAAAGACATCCTCCCTTTTACCGGTGCAAACCTGCTTGCTGTAAGATCTCCTCCTGTCTTTGGAACATTTCCTTTTCTTCTTCCGCCGTTTCATGATCATATCCCAACAAATGCAAAAAACCGTGTACGGCCAGAAAGCCCAGTTCCCGTTCGAGGGAATGGCCGTATTCTTCCGCCTGCTCCTTCGCTTTGGGGTAAGAAATCACAATATCCCCGAGCGGCACGGTTTCTTCTTCTTCCGAGATCACCCATTCCTCCCCCGGTTCCCACAGGGGAAACGACAAGACATCGGTGGGACGGTCCACCTGGCGATACTCCTTGTTCAACGCATGAATCTGTTCATTGTCCACCACCGTGACCGCCACATCCGCCGGAGGCAGGTTTTCAGCCCGGGCGGCGGCCCGGAGCGCTTTTAATATCACCGAAAGTGACTCTTGTTCGGCTTCGTTTAAGGGAGTTTCCACTTGCAAATCGATGACTAAACTCATTCTTTCTTGACTCCTTTGGCATTTCCTGTTTCATCCGGATATTCGATGCGCGAATGAAAGATTCCCTGCAAGGTTTCGCAAACCGATTTTTCAATCAAATCAAGCTCCCTCAGGGTCAGGTCACATTCATTGAACTGTCCGTCCTCCAACCGCTCCCGAATGATCTTTTTGACCATGTTTTCGATGCGGGACGGAGTCGGTCTGGACAGCGACCGGACAGCTGCTTCCACACAATCACAGATTCCGACAATCGCGGCCTCTTTAAATTGTGCTTTGGGCCCGGGGTAACGGTAATCTTCTTCACGCACATTCTCCATTTGTTCTTTGGCTTTAAAATAAAAATATTTGATCAAGGTGGTTCCGTGATGTTGGGCGGCGATATCCTGAATCGGTTTGGGGATATTGTGGGACTTTAATAACTCCACCCCGTCTTTGGCATGGGAAATGATAATGCTTTTGCTTAAATTGGGCGATATTTTGTCATGGGGATTTTCCTTGGACAATTGATTTTCGATAAAAAATTGCGGACGTTTGGTTTTGCCCACATCATGATAATAAGCCCCCACCCTCGCCAGCAATCCGTTGGCGCCGATCGCTTCGGCCGCCGCTTCCGACAAGTTTCCGACCATCACCGAATGGTGGTAAGTCCCCGGACTTTGAATCAGCAACTTTCGCAACAACGGATGGTTCGGATTTCCGAGTTCAATGAGACGCATCGGGGACAAAATGCCAAAAAGCGTTTCCAAATAGGGGAGAAAACCCATGGTCAAAACAGCCGAAAAGATCCCGCCCAACATGGCAAAACCGATCGACTGCAACAATTCATTCAAGGTTCCCTCCACCGGCATCATAAACCAGATGGCCATCACCGGAATCACGGAAGCCAGCGAAGAAATAAGCCCCGCCTTCAAAATGGCGCTTCTTTTTCGCACATCGCCCAACGCAAACGCCGCCGTCATCCCGCTCACCAGTGAAACCAGACCGTACCGGTAATCAAACAGCAAATGATTATCCCCGTTAAACAACACACTGCAGAAGATCGACAAAAAGACCGTGCAGATCAAAGACAAGCGTATGTTGAGCAATAAAGTGATCAGCATGGATCCCAATCCGACCGGAACCAGATATCCGATTTTGCTCCATTCGAGATTTTGGCCGTAAGACACCACTTTCATCCCGATCAGCGTGAGCAGCAAGATGCAAAACAGCAACAACAAGTTCCGGTTATTATGGTGATTTTCCTGATCAAAGCGGTAAATGTAATAATATAAAAGACCCATGATGGTAAAGACAAACAAAAGGATTCCCAGATGTGTCTGCAATTGGGTATCTTTTTTCAGCAGGCCCAATTCTTGCAATTTTCGATACTGGTCATCCGTCACCACTTCTCCGTAAGCGACGATGATTTGCCCTTTGTTGATGGGAATCGGCTTGACCGCCTCCTGTACAGCCTGTTTTTGCTGTTCGGTCTGATTCTTGTCATAAAATTCATTGACAACCAGGCTTTTTTTCGCCAGTTCACTCACCAGGGCCTGCTCTTCATTGTTCAGGGTGTTAACGCTGAGATATAAGGTCTGATCCACTTTTTCCTGCATTTTTTTCAGTTCGTCTTCCCGAACCCCTTCTTGTAAGATTTCAGACACAATTTGGCGGGCGGTCAAACGAATCACTTGCAGGCGGTTCAGCGAAACATTCAACAGTTTTTGGTAAAACCCGTCTGAAAACCCCAAGGAAAAAGTGGCTTCAAAATCATTTTTTAATTTCTCCCGCTTTTCATCCGCATCGACCGGCTTCTCCAAAATTTCTTTGGCCATCACAAAAATGGAATCAATCTTTCCGATTTGCTGCATGGTTAAATGATCATCTTTGATGTACACCGGCTCCACGGATGCAGCCGCTTTTTTCCTTGCCTGATTGGTCGCATATTCATCCACTTTGGTAACGGGGGACACCACCGTTGCCGGACTGGGCTCCCCGAGGGTGATATCATATTGGTCGGGCAACACATGATGGATCAGCAATAAATAGAACGCGATCCCGAAGATCGCGTACATCAGAATCTTAACACGCCAGCTTGTTTTCCAATCCTTTAAAAGAAACCAATGGCTCACACCAGAGGTCGGTTCTTTGCTCTCTTTCATCGAAACCGGCTCCTTATCTGTTCTCCTCTTCTTTTGAATCGGCTTCATAAGCATCAATGATTTTCTGTACCAAGGTATTGCGGACAACATCGGCTTGTCCCAAATAAACAAAGCTGATTTCCGGAATCGATTTCAAAATCCGTTCGGCTTCTTTCAAACCGGACTTTTTGCCTCTCGGCAAATCAATCTGCGTCACATCTCCCGTGACCACCATTTTGGAACCAAACCCCAGACGGGTCAAAAACATTTTCATCTGTTCAGGGGTCGTGTTTTGCGCTTCATCCAAAATCACAAACGAATCCTCCAAGGTCCGTCCCCTCATGTAAGCCAACGGGGCAACTTCAATCAACCCCCGTTCCATCATTTTATTCATTTGCTCGGTGCCCAGCATCGTATATAAGCTGTCATAAAGCGGACGCAAATAAGGATCCACTTTCTCCTGCAGATCCCCGGGCAAAAAGCCCAGATTTTCTCCAGCTTCGACAGCCGGGCGGGTTAAAACAATCCGTTTCACCCGATGGGCTTTCAGTGCCGACACGGCCATCACCACCGCCAAGAACGTTTTACCGGTTCCGGCCGGACCCACACCAAAAACAATGTCCGATTTTTGAATGGCCGTCACGTAATGGCGCTGTCCCAACGTTTTGACCCGGATGGCTTTCCCTTTTTGGGTCACACCGATTTCTTCCTGGTACAATTCCAGCAATTCATCGGCCATCCCCTGTTCCGCCAGGCGGTGAGCATACACCACATCCCTTTCGGTCACTTGCATCCCGCGGCGAATGAGGGTGATCAGTACCCGGAACAATTCCTCCAATATTTCAACGTCCCCGGGCCGACCTTGGATCAGCACCTCTCCCCCGCGCGAAATGATTTGGGCATTGGTGTTTCTTTCAATTTGTTTCAAATAAGCATCATGGGGGCCAAAAAGGCTCAGGGCTTCCGCCCCGTTGCGCAAATGAATTTTTACGGTTTTGTTCTCTTCACGTGGATTTTGCAATGGCTCATTCTCCTTGCAGAATCGGTTGGATTTTAGCGATATTTTCAATCACATCAAAGTGTACTTTCAAATAAACTTTACCATTCTCTTGGCGCTTCTGCAAAACTTTTTGCCCCAAAATCCGCCCGTCCGATCCGGTTTTTTTAAGTAAATCCTCCTTGGCGTGAACCAGTCCTTCCTGAACGGCTTCATCAACCGACAACCGTTCTTTCATCCACTCCATTTCCAACTCTTCCCGTTCCACCCAGCCAACAGGAAGTTCCCACCGGCCCAACTTCAGAAAGTGAAAATGATCCATTACCTCGGTTGATTTATACGGCGGTTTTCTGTGAAAAGGATTTTTCATCACATGGGAAAACAGATAAGGATAAACATGTTTTTCGCGTCGTCCCGTATACACTTTTCTTTTTCGTTCGAGCGGAATCTCGACACTGGACTCATACCAAACCTCTCCCCATACTTTTCCCTTTGCACCCACTATTTTTTTCGATTTTGAATCATTTAAGTCCCCGTAAATTCCCGATACCAAAATTTGGCCTTCTTTGACGACATCATTCACCTCGACCATCGGATTGCCCCGTTCCACTTTCAGATCGTAAATCAATGCGTTTTTGGTGGCAACCAAATGCACGGGTCCGGCATCGCCGTTTTGTTCCCCGGACGGATCCTTCTCCCTTTTTTCCACCACGGTCACCACCACCCGTGTCCCTTCAACGCGGACGCCGACCCAGGAAGCCTGCGGCAGTTGGGACAGCAAACGGTATTGGACTTCTTCCCGGTCCGGCAAACGCATCTTCCATTGGCCTGGATACACGCCTTCTTTTTTTAATAAAGCTTGTACGTGTTGCACGGGAATCTTCTCCGTCCCTTCCACTTTCACATTCCACACCAGCGAGGTGAACAAAAGAATCAAGACAAAAAACAAAACAGAGCCCGCAACGAAGAACTTCCTCCTTTTCAAGCGCTTTAATAAAAAAGGAAGTCCTTCTTTTTTCACAATCCTCACCCGGTTGCGTGATTTACGCGCAATCCGGTAGAAAGAGAGAAACTCCGACAGTGGCACTTTTAACCGGATGCGATGCCCGTCCAGCCATTCGATATTTTCCAGTTCCATCCCCTGCTGAACCGCTTGGTTTAGCAAAGAAGTCAAATGCTCCCCTTCGCAAATACATTCGATTTTTCCTTTGAAATTGGATGGTAAGATGTTGGATGACACGCCGGGTCCTCCTCTTATTCCTGAAATTGAAAGCCCTGAATTTTTCCTTCAACCCATACCACTTCAGGCTGAATGGCTTTGATTTTTAATTGCTTTCCTTCGATCTTCAAAATTCCGGTTTTTGTCTTTAGCAACAATTCATCGGCGTTAAATTTCTCAATCTCCTGATAATTTTCCACTTGCATGGTCATTGAGCCGATGATCTCAATCCGCGGAGCATCACTTGCCACATGAACCGGTAAATCCAACCAATCCGAAGCCCATTTGCGCATGGTTTTCAGCCTTCCTCTCCACCCGCCCCTTCTTTTGTACCATCCTTATGCTTCGATGTACTCCGTTATGTTTCGTTCCTTCCAACCAAAAAAGCATGGGAACCGTGAATCACCCATGCTTGTCAACCCGTTTATTCATTCAATTGTTTTTGCGCTTGCGAAATGAGCCGTTTCGTGATCTCACCGCCGACGGAACCATTGGCACGGGCCGCCGTGTCAGAGCCCAACTTCACTCCGAATTCCGAAGCAATTTCTTCTTTGAACTGGTTTAAGACCTGCCGGGCACCGGGAACGAGCAATCGGTTGGAACGGTTGGCCACCTTCTTCACCTCCTTTGTTTTTTTAGTATGAGTGTACGGATTGAATCCATGACAGAGATTTATTTCCTTGGTTGGGATAAAAAAGAAAAGTCCGTTCCCCCGCAAGGAACGGACTTTTTGTTTGATATGCATTAAAAGCGGCGATACCGGACCCAGGAAAATGGTTTCAAGGCCCGGGGCGCTCCCAAAATTTCACTCATCAAAAATCCCCGGCGAAGCTCGGAACGGGTCAGCCAAAGCGATGCCTCCGGATCATTTTTTGTCTCCTCTCTCTGATTCCCTTCCACCTTCTCCTTCACTTCTTCAAAAATCATTCTTTATCTCCACCATTCTCCTTGAGGTCATCTCCGCGCAGGGAACGGCGCATTTTGGTGTCGGCTTCAATATTTTGCAACATGTAATAATCCATAAAGCCCATTTTTCCGGAACGCAACGCTTCGGCCAAAGCCAATGGAACCTGGGACTCCGCCTCGATCACTTTGGCTTTCATCTCTTGAACGCGTGCTTTCATTTCCTGTTCCGCGGCCACCGCCATGGCCCGCCGTTCTTCGGCTTTCGCCTGGGCAATCTTCTTGTCCGCTTCGGCTTGGTCAATTTGCAAAGAAGCGCCGATGTTTTTTCCGATATCGACATCCGCAATGTCAATGGACAAGATTTCAAACGCTGTCCCTGCATCCAAACCTTTGCTTAAAACAGTGTTGGAGATCATGTCGGGATTTTCCAAGACTTCTTTGTGGTTTTCCGCCGATCCGTTGGTGGTGACAATCCCTTCCCCCACGCGGGCAATGATGGTTTCTTCACCGGCGCCTCCGACCAAACGGTCGATGTTGGCACGCACCGTCACCCGCGCAATCACCTTGACTTCGATTCCGTCTTTACAAACTGCAGAAACTTCCGGGGTTTCAATCACTTTGGGGTTGACGCTCATCTGCACGGCTTCCAGCACGTCCCGTCCAGCCAAATCAATGGCCGCCGCCCGTTCAAACACCAGGTCGATATTGGCACGTTGTGCCGCAATCAAAGCATCCACCACACGATCCACGTTTCCGCCTGCCAAATAATGCGTTTCCAATTGGGAAATATCCACATTCAATCCGGCTTTACGCGCCTTGATCAACGGATTGACAATGCGGGCAGGAGTAATCCGGCGCAACCGCATACCGATCAGGGTGGTCAAACC
Organism: Thermoactinomyces sp. CICC 10735; assembly: GCF_016055175.1. NCBI lineage: Bacteria > Bacillati > Bacillota > Bacilli > Caryophanales > Thermoactinomycetaceae > Thermoactinomyces > Thermoactinomyces sp. CICC 10735. Next base: position 298,746 of record NZ_JAECVT010000002.1, read on the forward strand.
GATGTAAACCCCCGAGGCCATGGCCGTGATCCACAGCATGACCGGAACAAAGGAAAAAAACAGGGAAATCGCGATGATAATCAAGATAACCGAAAACAACGAACCAAAATCCATACCCATTTCTCCTTTTTGTTGTTAATGGTCAGAATCCAAATCCTTCACACGCTTCACAACCACACGCATCCCTTCAACATGAATAACCTTTACCTCTTCTCCTCTTGATATAATTTCTCCTTCACTGACAACATCTTCCTTCCGATCGCCAAACTTGGCAAAACCGGACGGGCGCAACGGAGTCAAAGTGATTCCGACTTGCCCGAGCAATTCGTTCCGGTCTTTTGAAGACGTATACCCTTCCTCATTGGATTGAGACGATCGGAGCACCACTCGGTTCCATTTCACTTCCCATCCCAAAAAACGGATCAAGATCCACACGATCACCGCCGTGAGCAGGACCGCTCCGGCCACGATCCAAATGGCCTCGCTCAATATGGGAACGGCATTGAAAATGGAAACCGCCACCAAAATCAAACCAATTGTTCCAACAATCCCCAGTGTCGGCAAAAAAATTTCCAACAAGATCAGAATGATTCCGGCGATAAAAAGCAACGGTTCGGTTGCACCGGCCGTTCCGGCATGAATATAAGTCCCGAAAAAAACGGCAAAACTGGCCAAACCGATGAACGCTCCAAGCCCGACTCCCGGGGAAAACAACTCCACCAGCAAACCCACGAGCCCGATGGTAAGGATAACCATCATCACCGCGGGATTCATCAAAAATTCCGATAGTTCCATCCCGGTTCGCCCTCCCCTCCCGGTACAAAAAACAGCGTGTTTGGATAAACACGCTGCAATCATTACTGAAGTGCTTCTTGCACCATTCGATTGACCAATCTTCCCTCTGCCCGTCCCTTCACTTTGGGCATGATCGCACTCATCACTTTGCCCATGTCCGCTTTGGAACCGGCCCCCACTTCTTCAATGACTTGTTTCACAAGGGCTTTCAATTCCTCTTCGGACATTTGTTCCGGCAAATAAGCAGAGAGGATGTCAATTTCAGCTTGCTCTTTCTCTGCCAAATCATCGCGTCCGGCAGCTTTGTATTCAGCCAATGAATCTTTGCGTTGTTTTACTTCACGCATGATGACACTGATGATTTCATCGTCGTTTAACGGACGCTTTTTATCGATTTCTTCTTTTTTTATCGCTGATTTCAACATGCGAATGGTGGATAATTTTTGTTTATCCTTATTTTTCAGTGCCATTTTCATCTCTTGATCCAACTGATTCGTCAAACTCAAAAAATGCCACCTCACTAACGGCGCTTTCTACGTGCCGCTTCCGACTTCTTTTTGCGTTTTACACTCGGCTTTTCATAGCGCTCGCGTCTTCTGTATTCGGCCAAAATCCCGTCTTTGGCGCAAGAACGCTTGAAACGACGCAAAGCGGCATCGAGTGATTCGTTTTTGCGAACGCGAGTTTCAACCATGCTATTCCCTCCCTCCACGGGTCAGCTAGACCGCTTTGGGCCGGCAGCCTAACAAAGGAAAAAGACCCACACATTTCAAGCAAAAAAACAAGAGAGCGGCCTTCCCCCAGAGGAGGGTCAGCACAACAACACCTGCTCAAAAAATCAGCCAACGATGCCCAAAATAAGGTTCCAAGACAGTCGTCTGAGAACCACCGTTGGAGACACAAATAATCATTTTATATTATATCTTATAAGAATGGTTCCTGTCAAAATCAACCCGGAGGCCAGGTCAGGGTCCGTCCACCCAACAAATGGAAATGAATGTGATAGACGGTTTGTCCGCCTTCTTTTCCGACATTGTTTACAATCCGAAATCCTCTTTCATCCAAATGATACTCTTTTGCAATTTTTTGAATTGCCGCCATCACTTTCCCTGCCAGCATCTGGTCTTCTTCCTTCAAGTCCATGATCGTCGGAATATGTTTTTTCGGAATGACCAAAATGTGCGTCGGAGCAGCCGGGGAAATGTCATGAAAAGCGTAAACATATTCATCTTCGTACACTTTTTTGGAAGGCATTTTCCCTTCCACGATTTGGCAAAAAATGCAATCCGCCATACAAGTTCCCTCCCTACTTTTTCAGGGCAATCTATGTATTCACCCATTTTTCCCGTTTGACATACACTATATCAGCCTGAAAGGAAAAAAGGGGTGAAAACCATGACACAACGCAATCATCCATCGGCATCGCAACTGCGGAAACTGATCCGGAAAATCGTCCGGGAAGAACTGAGCCAATTCTTTGCGGAGTCAAAAAAGGAAAACAATTCCGCTTCGCTGCCGGAACAAATGGAAGACGGGCCGTCCATCAAACCGCCGCGCATGGCGGAAGATCCCCATACGGGCACTTGGGCCATTTTCGGGACACCGGAACTGGCACCGGTCCAAACCCGCTCAGAACATGCACGTGCTTTGCCCGGCTTTCCGGAATTGTACCGCCCAGACTTCACCGGGTTTGACGCTCCCCCGTTCATCCCGAAACATCCCCGGGAAAAGCCGGGCGACCTGTCCGTTGAAACAGCACCGGAAGAAAGAAAAGCATAATGCGCCAGCCCTGTTGCAGGGCTTTTATTTATTTTATCGGTCATTCCCTCCGCATGTCCACATATAAATCAAATCAAGGAGGGAAACAAGCCGATGCCGATTCAATTGTTGGTTCCGTTCGGGTTTGGTCTTTTTATTTTTTTATGGGGACTTTCCAAGATGCGGACAGGCTTGGAAAACCTGGCCCGTGACCGCTTGCAGTCCGTGTTGCTGCGATTCACGAAAACACCGGTGCGCAGTTTTTGGACCGGAACGGTCACCACCGCTTTTTTGCAGTCCAGCAGTGCCGTGACGGTGTTGACCATCGGTTTCGTCAATGCCGGTATGCTCACTTTTTCCCAATCGTTGGGAATCATCCTGGGAAGCAATGTGGGAACCACCATCACCACCCAAATCCTGGCCTTGAAAATCGAAGATTTTGCCATTCCGCTGTTGGTCATCGGCGGCGGCCTCACTTTGCTTTCCAATCCGTTCCTCAAAAACACCGGCTCGGTCTGTCTCGGATTTGGAGCCATCTTTTGGGGAATCGAATGGATGCAAAGCATCACGGAATCCCTGAAGGAACAAGGATGGGTTTCCTGGCTCATCCATCACGGCGGAAACCCCATTGTTTCGGGTCTTGCCGCAGGCATCCTGGTTACGGCGCTGATTCACAGCAGCAGCGCCTGCATCGCCATGGCCATGGGATTTTATGCCGCCCAGGTGATTCCGCTTCCTTTTGCCATTGCCGTTGTGTTCGGAAGCAACATCGGCACCTGCGTCACAGCACTCATGGCGTCCATCCGCACCATCCCTGCCGCCAAACAAGTCGCCCTTTCCCATCTGATCTTAAATGTGGCAGGCGCCATCTTGTTCACCCCGTTCATACCAGTCATCGCCCGGCTGGCTCCGTATTTGTCCGGAGATCCGGCAACGCAAATCGCCCACATTCAGACCTTGTTCAATCTCATTTGTTCCATCGCGGTGCTTCCGTTTTGCGACCAATTCGCCCGCTTTATCACCCGGCTGGTTCCCGAAAAAGCAAGCTTTTAACCGCACTCATTGGTCAGGAAATCAACTGCCTGATCCATGACCTCCTGATTATTCGAATAGCCGTGAAGCGCTTGTCTTGACAACGCTTCTTTCACCGTGAGCCATGTGACATCATCTATCTCTTCCAACTGAGGGGATTCTGTTCCGTCCATCGCTTTCACCAAAAAATAGTGCACAACCTTGTCCGTTTCCCCGTGCTGCGGATGTTCATATGTATACTGCACGGTCACCAGGGGACGCAGAATTTCCCCTGTGATCCCCGTTTCCTCTTCGATTTCCCTCAAGGCAGTTTCCTCAACGGTTTCGCCCGGCTCTTGTTTTCCTTTCGGCAACGTCCAATGTTCAAAACGGTCTTTAATCATCAAAATCTCGTATCTTCCGTGCTTTTCCCGAAACACAACACCGCCTGCAGAAATCTCTTTCAACTTCCTTCCTCCTTTAAAAAAAGGTGAGAAAAAAGGTTGTCAACCCCGACCGGTTAACAACCTTTTTCCATCCCGACCTCAACCAACCCTGGCCGGACGGGGCACTTCATCCACCACACGCACGAAAGTGCCGTAACAATACTCCGGATCAACACGATCAATTTTCACCCGGCAAACTTTTCCAACCCATTCGGGATCAGCCGGGAAAACCACTTGCAGGTAGTTATCCGAATAACCCATATAAAGCCCGCTGTCCGGGTCCTCTTTAAACGGTTGTTCCGGAATCACTTCCACCACTTCGCCCACAAAACGCCGGGCATACTCCACCGTCAACCGTTTGGACAGTTCAATAAGCTTGCGGACCCGTTCGTGTTTCACTTCTTCCGGCACTTGGTCCGGCATGCGGGCGGCGGGGGTTCCGGTTCTTTTGGAGTATGGGAAGACATGCAGCTGATACATTTTCAAGTCTTCAATAAAACGGTATCCGCGCTCAAATTGTTCTTCCGTTTCTCCCGGGAAGCCGACAATCACGTCGGTGGTGATCGCCACATCCGGCATGGCTTCATGCAACTTCATGATTTTTTCCCTGTATTCTTCTGTCGTATATTTGCGGCGCATCCGTTTTAACACGGCGTCATCTCCCGCCTGCAACGGAATATGCAGGTGGCGGCACATTTTTTCGGATGCGTTCAACACCTCGATCACCCGGTCATCGATCTGGCTGGCTTCAATGGAACTGATCCGGATTCTTTTCAACCCTTCAATTTTATCCAAATCCCACAACAAGTCAGCCAGCTTGTAATCTTCAAAGTCATCCCCGTAACCACCTGTGTGAATACCGGTCAGGACAATCTCTTTATAACCGGCATCCACCAACTGGCGCGCTTGTTTCAGGACATTTTCAGGCTGACGGCTGCGGGACAACCCTTTCGCCCAGGGAATAATGCAGAACGTGCAAAAGTTGTTGCATCCTTCCTGGATTTTGAGATATGCCCGGGTTTGGTCCGAAAACGTGGGCACATCCAATTCTTCAAACTTGCGTTGCTTCATGATGTTCCCCACAGCGTTGATCGGTTCACGTTCCCGCATGTATTGTTCCACATAATCGATCAGCTTTTCGCGCCCTTGTGTCCCGACCACGACATCCACCCCGGGAATCGCAGCCACTTCGGCAGGGGAGGTTTGGGCATAGCAACCGGTCACCGCGATGACCGCGTCAGGATTGCGCCGGATCGCCCGGCGGATCATTTGCCGGCTTTTCCGGTCTCCCGTATTGGTGACCGTACAAGTGTTGATCACATAAACATCGGCTTCCTCTTCAAATTCCACCCGTTTGTAATCCGCTTTTTTAAACATTTGCCAGATGGCTTCGGTTTCATAGGCATTCACTTTACAACCCAACGTATGAAAAGCCACCGTTTTCACTGTGTTTCACCTCCCAATTCATGTCTTGCAAACAATATGCAAGAAAGAGCAACCAGCGGTGCTGTCTCGGCTCTGAGAATCCGGTTTCCCAATGTGACCGGCACGGCTCCCCTTGCTTTGGCCTCATCGATTTCGGCTTCAGTAAACCCGCCTTCCGGTCCGGTCACAAGCATGATTTCATCCGCTTGCGAGCCGGCCATCGCTTGACGGATGGGGACTCCCCCTTTTTCATACGCGATGAGAACAAGCGGAAACCTTTCCATCTCAGCGAGAAATTCTTTCCATGACAAAGCAGGCAAGACAGCCGGCACTTTGCCGCGATGCGACTGTTCGGCCGCTTCCTTTGCAATCCGTTGCCAACGCTCCCGCTTCTTTCTTTCCTTTTTATCATCTATATGGATCAATGAACGTTCAGAACAAAAGGGCTGAAAGGAAACAGCACCGATTTCGGTCCCCTTTTGTATGATCCATTCGAGTTTATTGCTTCTCACCAAAGAAGGGGCAACAGTAATCCTAGTTTTCGGCTCTCCTTTCGAAGGCCGTTTTTCCACCACTTCGCAAAGGATTTCGTTGCGGTTGATTTCCGAAATGGAGCACAGATAATCCATTCCATCTTCTTTACAGACAATGATTTGATCATTGGGCTGAAACCGCATCACGTTGCGAATGTGGTGCACTTCTTCCCCTGTTAACCAAACGAATTCACCTTGAAATGCGTCTTCGGATACAAAATATCTTTGCATTTGACACTCCTGCCATTTTACCATTTTTTTGCCACAATGGCTACCCAGCCATCCATATGAATCTTTTCCAGCACTTGAAGCCCGCACGAAACCAGAGACTGTTCCACTGCATCGGCTTTTTCTTCAATAATCCCCGAGCCGATAAAAATGCCGCCGGGCACCAAGACACGCGGCAAATCCGGAACCATCGGCAGAATCAATTCGGCCAACAGATTGCCGACGACAACATCCGCCGTTTGGGACACCCCTTTTAACAAATCGCCTTTTTCCACCCGGATCCCGCTTTCGATTGGATTGAGACCAATGTTTTCTTTTGCCTTTTCCACGGCCAGGGGATCATAATCCAACGCCAAAACGTTTTTCGCACCGAGCATGGCGGATACAATGCTTAAAATGCCGCTTCCGCATCCCACATCTATCACCTTGGCATCGCGCGGCAAATATTTTTCCAAACACTGGATACACAGTTTGGTTGTCGGATGCGTCCCGGTTCCAAAGGCCATTCCGGGATCCAGCCGGACGATTTTTTCATCCGGGCTTTCCGGCTGATAATCCTCCCACACCGGCTTGATAGTGATCGTATCCGTCACCCGGACCGGCTTGTAGTATGTTTTCCATTCGTTTTCCCAAGACTGTTCACTCACGCTTCGGATCCCGACCAACCCTTGCCCGGGGGACAATCCGTATTGCTTCAGCGATTCCAATTTCTCCTTGATTCTTTTTTTCAGGATTTCCGGATCGACCGATTGCAAATCAGACAAATAAGCTTTGATGACCACGCCCTCTTCCGGATAATCCTCCGGGGTCAATTCGATGATTTCCCCATAACGCTTTTCAAAATCCTGATGCAAGACGTTCGAATCTTCTATGGCAACCCCGTCGGCCCCCATCTCCTGTAAGAATTCACTGATGGCTTCTGCCGACTCGTGGCTTGTACGGACACTCACTTCCAGCCAATCCATCCGCTCATTGCTCCCTTCACATCAAAGAAAAAACGGGCGAAATTGCCCGTTTCCCTCTTTACTCGCCTCGAAATGCCTGTTTCATCTTATCGAAAAAGTTCGTGCTTTGTTCTTGTTTGATATATTCGCCGCATAAATGGCTGAAATGGCGCAAGGCTTCTTTTTGTTCCTCCGTCAATTTGGTTGGTGTGACCACACGGACTTTCACGCGCAAATCCCCTTCCCCGTATCCGCGTAAACGGGGAACACCTTTTCCGCGAAGGCGAAACTCGGTTCCGGTCTGTGTGCCGGCAGGAACTTTCAGTTTGGCACGGCCGTTTAAGGTGGGGACGATCACTTCATCTCCCAATGCAGCCTGTCCAAAGGTGATCGGCAGTTCACAGACCAAATCGTCACCTTCTCTTTTGAAGAATTCATGCGGTTTGATATAAACGGTAATGTATAAGTCCCCTGCCGGTCCGCCGTTTTGGCCGGGTTCTCCCTCCCCGCTCACGCGCAGTTGGGCACCTTCATGAATCCCGGCAGGAATTTTGACGTTGATTTTCTTTTTCCGTTTCACTTGGCCGGTTCCGGAACATCCGCTGCATTTTTCACGGATGATTTTACCCGATCCGTTACATACCTGACAAATCCGCCGGTTCACAATGCGGCCGAAAGGCGTATTTTGCACCACTTCGGATTGACCGGTTCCTTGACAGGTGGAACAGGTTTCCGGTTGGGTTCCGGGTTTGGCCCCGGAACCATGACATTTTTCACACGTTTCGGTTCGCGGAATCGCCACTTCCACATTTTTCCCAAAAACCGCATCTTTAAACTCCACTGTCAAACGGTATTCCAAATCAGCCCCTTTGCGGGGAGCATGCGGATTGGTGCTGCGGCGGCCGCCGCCGAAAAACATGTCAAAAATGTCTCCAAAACCAAAATCGGCTTCAAAACCGCCAGCCCCCCCGAACCCCTGGTTGGGATCGGCATGTCCAAAGCGGTCATATTGTGCCTTTTTCTGCGGATCGCTCAAGACTTCATAAGCTTCTTTAATCTCTTTAAATTTCTGTTCCGCATCTTTTTCTTTGTTTACATCCGGGTGGTATTTACGCGCCAATTTCCGATAGGCTTTCCGTATCTCGCTTTCCGAGGCATCACGACTCACGCCAAGCACCTCATAATAATCGCGCTTGCTCACCGGGTCACCTCCCCTTCATTGATGAAACGATTTGGTTTTGACCTTTCACAAAAAAAGGGAAAGTCAACTCAAGGCAGAGCCCCGACGCTGACTTTCCAGTCGAGGAGAACTCTTCCTGCTCCTCCTTACTTCTCATCCTCTTTCACTTCTTCGTATTCGGCTTCCACGACATTGTCATCTTTCTTCTGACCGGAGTTGTCACTGCCCCCTTGGCTTTGTTGGGCACTTTGTTGTTGCATTTGTTCGTACAGTTTGATGGAAAGTTGTTGTACGGCTTGTTCCAGTTCTTCAATGCCTTTTTTGATGGCTTCGTCGTCATCTTTTTCCAAGGCTTTTTTCAACTCATCTTTGGCTTTTTCCGCCTTGTCTTTATCTCCGGCGTCCACTTTGTCGCCAAGATCTTTCAAGGTTTTGTCCGTGGTGAAAATCAGCTGGTCGGCTTTGTTACGAAGCTCCACTTTTTCTTTTCGTTTTTTATCCTCTTCCGCATGCAATTCGGCATCTTTCACCATCCGTTCAATCTCTTCGTCGGACAAACCGCTGGAAGATTGAATGGTGATGGCTTGACTTTTTCCGGTTGCTTTATCTTTCGCCGATACATTGACAATCCCGTTTGCATCAATTTTGAAGGTGACTTCGATTTGCGGGATGCCGCGAGGTGCCGGCGGAATGTCGGTCAATTGGAAACGTCCCAATGTTTTGTTGTCCGCTGCCATTTCCCGTTCCCCTTGCAGAACGTGAATATCCACCGTGGTTTGGTTGTCGGCGGCAGTGGAGAAGATTTGAGATTTCTCCGTCGGGATGGTCGTATTCCGTTCAATCAATTTGGTGAAGACGCCACCGAGGGTTTCGATTCCAAGGGAAAGCGGGGTGACATCCAGAAGAACAACGTCTTTCACATCGCCGGACAAGACACCGCCTTGAATGGCCGCACCCATGGCCACCACTTCATCCGGATTGACCCCTTTGCTGGGTTCTTTTCCGATCAATTTTTTAATGGCTTCCTGAACGGCCGGAATCCGTGTCGATCCCCCTACCAAGAGAACCCGGTCAATGTCTTCCGGTTTCAATCCGGCATCATTCAAAGCTTGGCGAGTCGGAACCATCGTTCTTTCAATCAAATCCGCGCTCAGCTCTTCAAATTTCGCTCTGGTCAAGGTGACTTCCAAGTGTTTCGGTCCGGTTTCATCAGCGGTCAAAAACGGCAGGGAAATCGTCGTGGTCAACACACCGGACAAGTCTTTTTTCGCTTTTTCCGCTTCATTTTTCAGACGTTGCATCACTTGGGTGTGATTGGGATCTTTCCGCAAATCAATTCCGTTTTCTTTTTGGAACTCTTCGATCAGATAATCCATGATCACTTGGTCGAAGTCGTCCCCACCCAATTGGTTGTCTCCGCTGGTGGCCAAAACTTCAAAAACCCCATCGCCTAATTCCAAGATGGAAACGTCAAAGGTTCCTCCACCGAGGTCAAACACCAAAACTTTTTGATCATCGGTGTTGTCCAAACCATAAGCAAGCGCGGCGGCCGTCGGCTCGTTAATGATCCGAAGCACTTCAAGCCCGGCAATTTTTCCCGCATCTTTGGTGGCTTGACGTTGACTGTCATTAAAATAAGCCGGCACGGTAATGACCGCTTGCGTGACTTCTTCCCCCAGGTAGCTTTCAGCGTCTTGTTTCAGCTTTTGCAGGATCATCGCCGAGATTTCTTGCGGAGTATATTTTTTTCCGTCAATGTCCACTTTATAGTCCGTTCCCATGTGACGTTTGATCGAAACAATGGTTTTGTCCGGGTTGGTGATTGCTTGCCGTTTTGCAGCTTCCCCGATCAAACGTTCCCCGGTTTTCGAAAAGCCGACAACCGAAGGAGTGGTGCGCCCTCCCTCCGCATTGGCAATGACCACCGCTTCTTTACCATCCATAAACGCGACACATGAGTTGGTTGTACCCAAATCAATTCCAATCACTTTACCCATAAACTGCTACCTCCCACTTCAGTGACAAATATGAAGATAGATGTTATCTATTTACTGACTTTCACGATTGAAGGACGAATGACGCGATCCAAATACCGGTACCCCGGTTGCAATTCCTCAACCACCATTCCGGATTCCACATCATCCGCTTCAACCTGCATCACCGCATTGTGTTCATGAGGATTGAATGGTTTCCCTTCAGTTTCAATCAAAGTGAGTCCCGCTTGGGACAACACATTTAAAAATTGCCGGTACACCATTTCTATGCCTTCTTGAAGCGCCTGGACATCCTGATTGGCGTCAGCGGCATCAAGCGCCCTCTCGAAATTGTCAAGGACCGGCAACAGATTTTCCAAAAAAGGAACCACACTGTATTTCAACGCTTCCTCTTTTTCCTTGCGGGCACGCCGGCGGTAGTTCTCGTAATCGGCCAACGCCCGCAAATACAATTCTTTGTTTTCTTCTGCTTGTTTTTTCCAATGATCTGCAGATTGTCTCGCTTCTTCCAACTCTGCCTCCAACTTTTCAAGCACTTTCCCGCCGTCTTTTTCTTCTTCGGAAACTGTCTCTTCCTTCGGTGGTTCCTTTTGGATATGTAATTCTTTTTCTTCCCGATTTTGCTCCTGCTCTAAACGGGCTTCTTCCGGTTGATGCTGGAGCTCATCTTTTTCTTGATTCATCTTAAAAATCCTCCTAAGTTTTTGAAACGGGGTTTTCCTTCATTTTCACAATGGCATGAATTCGCAAGATGGCGATCGCAACCTCACCGGCTGTTTTCAGTGCATGTGCTTTCACCAACAACGGATCGACCACACCCATTTCAATCATATCGACAATTGTGCCACGATCGCAATCCACCCCCAAGGAGTCGGATTGACGTTTGGCTTGAAAAACCTTGACGGACTCGATCTTTTCCAACGGATTAAAGCCTGCATTGGCCACAACTTGTTTCATCGGCTTTTGGAGAGCTTCCGCCACGGCAGACACGCCAAACCGTTCCGTTCCCTGGATGGTTTCCCGGTAATGTTCCACATGGCGGGCAATAAACAACTCAACGGCGCCTCCTCCCGGCACAAAACCGCCCCGGATGGCAGCCTGCACCGCCGATGCCGCATCTTTGGCAATGCGTTCCTGCTCTTTAATCACATCTTCCGTGGTCGCTCCGACAACAATGGTGGCATACGGCTTTCCTTGACCGCCGGTCACGCTCACACATTGAAGCTCGTTGTCGCCGGCAACCTCTTTGCACACACCCAAAAACGGCTTCATGCCGTCCGGCAAGCTGCGGCGCAAAGCACTCCGCTTCACAATCCTCGCGCGGGTGTGTTCCGCGACTTTTCTCAGATCATCCTCTGCCACGTTTTCCACCACGACAATCCCTGCATCCGCAAAAACACTCTCTGCATACGGATCAACAGAACCTCCTGCCACAATCAGCCCCACATTTAAATGGATGATGTGTTCCAACATCACATAAAACTCTTCTTTTAATCTTTCTTGTTTGTTGTTCTCATCATCCGACGCGAAATCTTTCGGATCTTGATCCGGCTCCAGAGAATCCGCCAAAACGAGCACAAGCGTCTCTCCTTTTTTCCGCTGCACCTCACTGTCCATATGAGGCTGCTTGAGAAGGACCCCCGGAACCACCCGTGTCTCGCTGCGGGGATGGGCCATTACACAGGATGAAAACTTAAATCCTTTATCCAACAACTTTTCCCGTCCCAATATATACGCGGCTTCCGTCACCGCCATTGTGATGTCTTCATCCTCGCGGCAGGCGGTGAAGGCAATCCGCTGCAGCCATTCATCATCTAATTCGTAAATGGGACGTGCTTTTTCCTGCATTTTGTGCAATGCAAACCGGATTCCCTTTTGTATCCCGTCAATGACTTTGGTTACAGGAACCCCGTGCGCCACTTGTTTAACCCCTTCATCCACCAGCGCGGAGGCCAGCAACGTGGCGGTGGTCGTTCCATCCCCCATTTCCTCCTGCTGTGCTTTGGCAACGTTGACAATCATTTTCGCAGCCGGATGCTCCGTCTTCATCAGTTCGAGGATGGTAACGCCGTCATTGGTGACCACCACTTCGTTTTTGGAGTTGACCAGCATCGTATCCAGCCCCTTGGGCCCCAGGGTGGAAGATACGGCTGAAGCCACCTCTTTTACGGCTTTGGCATTACTCTCCAACGCCGAAACCCGCGCATCCGGATTACGGACAAAAGACTCGTTTTCGGGCAACGGGTATTCCCCCCTTTCTATACACAGGGACGGGGGATTCAGATCCCCCTCCCTCTCAAAACCATGATAATCCATTAATCTCCATTTTCAAAAAAACGAATCCAAACGCCTTGAGAAATCTTTTGCCAACAACTGAATGATTCCGATCACCCGCCCGTAATCCATCCGGGTCGGGCCCAACACGCCGATTGTGCCAACAGGTTCCCCATTAATCATATACGATGCGGAAATGATACTACAATCCCTCACTGCTTCCAAATGGTTTTCATACCCAATGCGGACCTGCACCCCTTCGGAAGAAGTTTGGAGAAGGGATATGATCTCATCGTCATTTTCAAGGAAGTCGAGCAGGGATTTCATTTTATCCACATCGCGGAATTCAGGTTGTTCCAAAATCTTCGTCGTCCCGCTGGTATACAAGCGTTCGTCCGGCCGGGCCAGCAGAATTTGGTCCAGCAAGTCTGTCAGTTTTTCAAAATGGTCCACATGTCTCTGCAATTCGTCAGCCAGCTCTTTGACGACAATCCGCTTTAATTTGGAAATGGGAGAACCGGTCAAACGGAAACGGAGGAAATTCGTCAACCGCTCAATCTCCGACAATGATACCCCTTCAGGAACGGTGATGTGCTGTTGATAGACATGGCCCGTATCCGTAACCAATATGGAAACTGCGGTCCGGTCATTCAGCGGAACGATTTGCAGGTGTTTCAATCTGCTTTCCGAAATTTTCGGCCCCAAGATAAAGGTCATATAATTGGTCAGTTGTGACAAAATCGAGTTGGTATGTTTGATTGCTTGCTCGACATGATCCATCCGTGTGACGTAATAATCATGCAAAGCCATTAAATCCTTCTTTGACCACATATACGGCTTCAACAAATGATCGACATAAAAACGATACCCTTTTTGTGAAGGTACTCTTCCGGCAGATGTGTGCGGTTGTTCCAAAAATCCCATCTCTTCCAGATCAGCCATGACGTTGCGAACCGTTGCGGCACTAAAATGAATTCCTTCCTTTTTGGAAACCGTGCGTGAACCAACCGGTTCAGCCGATAAGATGTAATCATCAATGACTGCCCAAAGGATCATCTTCTGCCGCTCGCTTAACATCTGCCTTCCCTCCTTGTTAGCACTCCTGAAGGACGAGTGCTAAAAATACTATTTTTAAATTACCAAACGGCTGAAATGATGTCAACGGATGCCTCTATAATTCCACGCCGTTGAGAAATGAGGCGAACACCTCATTTCCAAACAAAAGCCCTTTTTCCGTCAAGGAGATCCAGTCTCCCTCCATTTTGATGAATTTTTGACTTTGCAAATTCCTCAAAACCGTATCAAACACTTCTTCCGGCCGGCAACCGTACCGGCGGTCAAAACGGGATCGTTTCACCCCTTTTAACAGGCGAAGCCCCAGGATCATGAAGTTTTCCATATCTTCTTCCGGACTGACCTGATACGATTCTTTCACCGGCAAATGCCCCTGCCGGATTTGATCGATATAGGCCCGAACCCCCGTCACGTTCGCGTAGCGGGTGGAACCGACATAGCCGTGCGCCCCGGTTCCCAAACCATAGTATTCCTCATTCAGCCAATACGTGGTATTGTGCCTGCTCTCCCTTCCGGGTTTGGCAAAATTGCTCACTTCATATTGGATATACCCCTTTTCCCGCATAAACGAACGGATGCATTGGTACATCTCAAACTCTTCGTCCTCCGTCGGAAGCGGCAATTCCTTCCGTTGGTGCAAGTGATAAAACACCGTACCCTCTTCAATTTTCAGACTGTAACAGGAAAAATGACCCGGATCGAGTGACATGGCTTCATTTAATGTATGTTTCAGATCGTCGACGGTTTGCGTCGGGAGGCCGAACATCAGATCCAGTGAGATGTTGTCAAAACCGGCCATGCGGGCGGCGTCGACACTTTCCCGGATTTCCCCGGCGCTGTGAATGCGCCCGATTCGCTTTAACAGATCCGGCCGGAAGGTTTGCGCCCCAAAACTGATCCGGTTCACGCCGCCTTCGCGCATGACGGAAAGCAGTTCGGGACTGGTGGTGCCGGGATTGGCTTCAACGGTGAATTCAAGCTGGTCGGACCAATCCGGAAAATGAAGACGCAAATCCCGAAGGAGTTTTTCCATTTGCTTTGGAGTCAACACGGTCGGGGTGCCGCCTCCGATAAAAATGGTTTCAATTTCTTGCGGCTTGGCTGCTTCCGTCACCATCTCCATTTCCCGCTTCAGCGCATCCAAATAATCATCCACCGGCTGTCCGCCCACGACATAAGCCGTAAAGTCACAGTAATAACATTTATTTGTACAAAAAGGAATATGAACATAAACCGATTTGGGCGGCAAAACCCCCACCTCCTTGATAAAAGCCGCAAGCGTTGCACCCGCCTGCGGCTTTTCCTCTTTATTTCTGTTCGTCAATCTTCAGCACGGCCATGAATGCTTCCTGGGGAACGTCCACGCTTCCCACAGACTTCATTCTTTTCTTTCCTTCTTTTTGCTTTTCAAGCAGCTTTCTTTTGCGGCTGACGTCGCCGCCGTAGCATTTGGCCAAAACATTTTTCCGTACGGCACGGATGGTTTCCCTTGCGATCACCTTGTTGCCGATGGCCGCCTGTACGGGCACTTCAAACATTTGCCGCGGAATCAGGCTTTTCAGCTTTTCCACCAACGCCCGGCCGCGCTGATAGGCACGATCCCGGTGGACGATAAACGACAAGGCATCCACAATCTCTCCATTGAGGAGAATGTCCAGTTTCACCAGATTCGCTTCCTTGTAACCGATCAATTCATAATCAAAGGAGGCATACCCTTTGGTGTTGGATTTCAATTGGTCGAAAAAGTCGTATACAATCTCGGCCAAAGGCAACTCATAAACCAGGTTGACCCGGTTTTGATCCAGGTAATCCATATTGACGTATTGTCCTCTTTTATTTTGACATATTTCCATCACCGCACCGACATAGTCATTGGGAACCATGATGCTGGCTTTCACATACGGCTCTTCCACCCGGTCAATCTCCTGCACCGGCGGCATCAAGGTCGGATTTTCGATTTCCAACATCGTGCCATCGGTTTTGTGAATCCGGTATACCACACTGGGAGCGGTGGTGATCAATTCAATTCCAAATTCCCGTTCAATCCGTTCCTGGACAATTTCCATGTGCAAAAGCCCCAGAAAACCGCAACGGAAACCGAATCCGAGCGCTTGTGAGGTCTCAGGCTCAAAAGACAAGGAAGCATCATTCAATTCCAGCTTTTCAAGGGCTTCCCGCAAATTGTCGTAGTCGGACGAATCCACCGGATACAACCCGCAAAAGACCATCGGATTGATGCGCCGGTAACCGGCCAACGGCTCTGCAGCCGGACGGTCCCGGTCGGTGATCGTGTCCCCTACCCGGGTGTCGCGCACGTTTTTGATGTTGGCACAGACAAATCCCACTTCACCGGCCTTCAACTCATTGGTGATCACGGGGCGCGGTGTGAAAACGCCGACTTCGGTCACTTCAAAGGTTTTTCCCGATGCCATCATCCGGATGCCCATGCCCTTTTTGATCGTCCCATCAAAAACACGGGTATAAATAATGACGCCTTTATAGGAATCATAAACCGAATCAAAAATGAGCGCCCTAAGCGGACTGGATTCATCCGCTTCCGGCGGGGGAACCTTTTCCACAATCTGCTCCAGAATCTCTTCAATCCCGATGCCGGCTTTCGCCGATGCCAAGACTGCATCACTGGCATCCAAACCAATCACGTCTTCAATTTCCTGCTTCACGCGCTCCGGGTCCGCGCTGGGTAGATCGATTTTATTGATAACGGGAATGATTTCAAGATCGTTTTCCAAAGCCAAATAAACGTTGGCCAGCGTCTGCGCTTCCACCCCCTGGGAAGCATCCACCACCAACAACGCTCCTTCACATGCTTGCAAAGAACGGGAAACTTCATAGGAAAAGTCAACATGTCCCGGCGTATCAATCAGGTTTAACACATACTCTTTCCCATCCTTGGCTTTGTAGGGGATACGCACGGTCTGCAACTTGATGGTGATTCCCCGTTCTCTTTCCAAATCCATCTGATCCAGGAATTGATCTTGCATTTCCCTTTCGGACAAAGCACCCGTTTTCTCCAAAATCCGATCTGCCAACGTCGATTTTCCATGGTCAATATGGGCGATGATAGAAAAATTACGTATTTGTTTCTGATGATTCTTGTTTTCCATTCCCGTTCTTTTCCCTCCTGCAAAATGCAAGACTGCATTCCTAAATTATATCAGCAGACACAGGAGGTTTCAACGACATAAAAAAAGCATGGGACCGCGATCCCCATGCATCCGCCGGATTTGAGATGGAAAAAACTATGATCTTGTCCAGGCAAACAACCGGTCGGCCAACTCGCGCAACAGTTCACGGATCATCGTGCCGACCTGATTTCCGGTTTCAGCCAGATAATTGGTTCCTTCCCTCATTTCCTGACCAGCGCTTTTTTCCGGATTCTTTAAACCGGCTTTCGCCGACGCTTCTTCGGATCCGATGGTTTGTCCGAAGACGGAGATTTCGATTTTCCCTTCCTGTGGAGTAATTTGAATGGCCCGTGGCGCCCCTTCGATCCCTTGCATTTTTTGCATATTCCGTTCCGCAACATCCATCCCGATAAAAATACCGAAAACCAACATGGCCAAAAGCCCGATTATCTGCACCCAAACCCGCATGTTTCTCCACCTCAAAACTGTTTTAAGATCCTTCTTGCCGCATCACCGGCGTGGCATCATGAATCCGTTGCGCCAGCACTTCCGCCAACACTTCGACCGACCGGTATGCTTCTTCGAAGGTGTTATCCACCCCTCCCACTTCCACAAGCATGCTATTGGGGGATAAAGACTGGTTATATTCACCGTTGTTCCCATTTGTCCGTTCTTTAATAATCACCGCCCGTGACAATCCGGGATATTGTTTGTTGATTTCTTTGTGCAACTCACGGGCCAGCTTCAGATTTTGCTCAAAATGCTTGCTCGATTTTCCCACGACAAAAGCTAACCGGGCATAACTTTTCCCGTTGTAAGTTTTGGTGGTTTTGTCCCTTCGTTGCGCATCCCTGTGCAAATCGATCAGATAAGTGATCCCTTCATGCTGCCCCATCACGGATTGCACCATTTTCCTCGATTGCTTGTACGCTCCCGAATCCCAAGTGTATTTCCGTTCCGCCGTGACCGCCCCGATGCCCATCTTCTCGAGCACTTGGGCCAGATGTTGAGAAACGAGGGTGATGTTTTTTTCGATATGCGATGCTTTCTGCGGATTTTTTTCTCCCACCTCCGGAAGATAAGACTCCCAAAAATGCGTCGAGTAAATCAATACTTTTTTCTGTTTGATCCCGCTTTGGGTTGTGCTGGCGCGGTCCTGATCCGGCTTTTCCATCGCTTTGATGATCTCTTTTTCCAATTCGGGAGGAGGAGCCGATTCAATGGGAATCGATGTGTAATCGACATCGGCGCTCGCCACGTCAATTTCGCTGTCAAAAAGTGCGTACATCGGCAATTCCCGGCCCAGAAAGGTACGGGGATCTTGTAAATTCATGCTGGTTAAAAGTTCAAAAGTCATCCGGGACACAATCCCGTCCAATCCGGCCGAACCGATTTCTTCCTGAAAATACGGGATGTTCTCCCCCATCACCATGGCCAGGGTTTTGGCCGAAATGCGGGAAGTCACCCGGCTAAAATCCGAACCCTGCATGCTGTTTTCAGCCTGAACCATGACCCAGGCTCCCGCAAATGAAAACAACACCGCGATGGCCAAAAATAAAAAAACCAAGATTCTTCTGGTCCGCGGACGTGCCAAGTTTAACGTCATAAACCTTCGATACCGATGATTCATCCGGTTCACCCTTTGCCAGCTTGTCTCTCATCCCTAAGCTATGAAAAAACCGGCAAAAGTAGAACCTATGAGACTTAAAAAATACAGGAGAAGGGTTGATAGAAATCCGGAACAAAACCCCGCCCCTTCAACAAACAGGCGGACATAAAAACGGAAGCCTGTTCCGCTCACAAGCTTCCGTTTTTGATCCCGTACGCCGTCTTCAATTGACGTGCGAAGCCACATTATCCATCGTCACCGCATCATGCAAGGCACAATTGACACCGTTGGCGATCATTTTGGCCACATTGGCAATAAAGGAGTCCACTTCTTTTGGGGTCACGATCAGGTTCTGTCCCAGCGGGGAAAGAACTTCATGAATGAGCTGGCGTTTTTCCTGTTCATTCAGACGACCGAACATTCCCAACACTTCCCGCGCGGTGCCGGAAGGAAGCTGATAATTTTTCAAATCCTTCACTGTCGGGCGGTTGTAAGGATCCAGCGGGTTGTTTCTTTCGCCATGAATTTCTCTTCCCAGATGGGAGATGACAAAATCAATCGTGTCATAGGCAATGGTCACCGCATCCACCACGGTGGGAACACCGATGGCAATCACGGGAACCCCCAACGTTTCCCGGGTTAACGCTTTCCGGTTGTTTCCCACCCCGGATCCCGGATTGATGCCGGTATCCGCCACCTGAATGGTCGTATTCACACGGGTCAAAGCCCGGGAAGCCAACGAATCAAAAGCAATGACAAAATCCGGTTTGGCTTTGTCAACCACTCCCCGTACAATATCGCTCGTCTCCAGTCCGGTCAACCCCAACACGCCCGGGGACAACGCACTGACCGACCGGTATCCTTCCTCAACGGATTCCGGTTCCAGCTCAAACAAATGCCTAGTAATCATGGTGTGCTTCACCACCAGGGGCCCCAATGCATCGGCCGTGACATTCCAGTTACCCAACCCGACAATCAGGCAGGAATCATCTTTCCCAATTCCGGCTTCATCTAAAAACCGGGCAAACTGTTCTGCAAAATGGCCCGCCACTTTCTGGCTGAAGACGGAATCTCTCGATCTCAGTTCCGGAGCTTCAATGGTTAAATAAGTGCCTGGCACTTTTCCCATCTCTTCCGCGCCCCGGTCATTTTCAATCCAAATCCAGCTGGTTGTGATCCCGTCCTCCGTCTTTTCCTCGATCCGCACTCCCGGAATGGAACCGTTCCCGCTCCTGTTTCTTTTGGTTGCCAATTCATGCGATTCACGCGCCAAATCGGTCCGGATGTTATACCGGCTCAAATCAACCTGATGACCTTGCGATGGATCCTGATTCATGTTTCTTTTCTCCTTCCATTCACTTCCTCCTGTTTTTAGTTTGCTTGATGTCATTGGATTTATTCTTGGGGGATTGTTGCTTTTTGCCCCTTCCCATGCTAGAATATTGCATGTTGCATTTTAGGGATGCGGAATCCTTGTACGGGAGGTGAATTCATTGGCAAACATCAAATCGGCAATTAAACGTGCGAAAACCAACGAAGAGCGCCGCAAACGCAATGCTTCCCAAAAATCGGCAATGCGTACGGCTGTGAAAAAGTTTTTGACCGCTGTGGAAAATCAGGACAAAGAACAAGCACAAGTTCTTTTCGGTCAAGCAACCCGCAGCTTGGACAAAGCTGTAACCAAGGGTTTAATCCATAAAAACGCAGCTGCCCGCAAAAAATCCCGTCTTGCCAAAAAGTTGAACGCTTTGGCCTGATGCACGGTTCCATAAAACGACCCCTTTGACCGGGTCGCTTTTTTATACAAAAAAGATGCCGCCGGAGATTCCGGGGCATCTTTTTTTGCCTCACAAGATTCCCATCGCATCTTTCATTTTGCGCAGAGTGTCCTCGGCCACGAGCCGGGCTTTTTCTTTTCCTTCATCCAATACTTTGTCCACATAATCGGTATGCCGGATTTCCCGGTACCGCTCTTGGATTGGCGTGAGATGATCGACCGTCACCTCGACCAAATCCTTTTTAAATTTACCATAGCCCACCCCTTCGTATTGTTTCTCCAATTCCGGGATGGACTTTCCGGAGAGCAGGCTGTAAATCGACAGCAAATTGCTGATCCCCGGCTTGTTCTCCACGTCAAAACGGACTTGGTTGTCCGAATCGGTCACCGCGCGTTTCAATTTTTTCTCAATGGTTTTCGGATCATCCAACATCGCAATGTAATTCATTGCGCTTTCCGCACTTTTGCTCATTTTTTTCTTTGGTTGATCCAGCCCCATGATGCGGGCCCCCACTTTTCCGATCAGCGGTTCGGGAATGGTGAACACTTCCGCATAATCCCGGTTGAATCGTTGTGCCAAATCCCTGGTCAGTTCCAAATGCTGCTTTTGGTCTTCCCCGACCGGCACCTTGTCCGCCTGGTACAGCAGAATATCTGCCGCCATCAGCACCGGATACGTGTATAATCCGACCAGTGCCGATTCCGATCCTTTTCCTTTTTCTTTAAACTGAATCATCCGGTCCAATTCCCCGACACGGGCGACACATTGAAGCAGCCAGTTTGCTTCCGCATGGGCTTTCACCTGTGACTGGGCAAACAAGGTCACTTTTTCGGGATCCAGCCCGACCGCCAGATACAAAGCGGCGACATCTTTGGTTCTTTCCAAAACCTCCTTGGGATCTTTCGGAATGGTGAGCGCATGCAGATTCACAACGCAGAAGTAGCATTCCGCTTCATTTTGCAACTCGACAAACTGCCTGATGGCCCCGAGATAATTTCCCAAATGCAACATCCCCGTCGGTTGCACTCCGGACAATACTCGCGTCATCCAAAATCACTCCTTTGCCATGCAAAAAATATTCATATAAAAAACCCGCCCCCCAAAAGGGACGGGTTTTTGCCCGCGATACCACCCTCGTTCACCTGAGAAATCAAGGTGCACTCAACAGATAACGGTCTTCCCGTTTTTCCCTACTGAGGACTCATGCCCCGTTCGGAAAAAAAGCTCCAAAGTCCATTCACACAGGTCCCTGATTGGCTTGCACCACCCGCCAACTCTCTGAACAGTTCCCCTGTGGTACTCCTCTTTTTCAACACTTTCTGTCCTTATCCATTTGTACCTGACGATTGAAGAATATTTTCCTAGAACGATCCGGAAAAGTCAAGTATATATTATTTACAAGCTTCTTAAATTGTGCTAGTTTTTTTATCATACAAGGAGGGACGGGCATGATGCATTCTATCCCCGTGAATGTCAAAGTCATTGCACCCATTTTTGCCTTCATCATGGCACTGACCGTGATTTTCGTTCGAATCAAAGCGGCTGACAAACCGACCAACGCCAAAAAAATACTCATTCCACCGCTTGGAATGAGCACAGGTTTTTTAATGTTCCTGTACCCGCCTGTGCATATCCCTTGGTCTTGGGCCATCGCATCTTTCTTGGTCGGGGCTCTTTTTTTGTCCATTCCTTTGATTCAAACGTCCAAATATGAAATCATCGACGGACAAGTTTACCTGAAACGTTCCCGGGCGTTCATTTACATTCTGTTGATCTTGTTTGTCATCCGCATGTCACTGCACACATACATCGAACATTTCATCAGCTATTACCAAACGGCCAGTTTGTTTTTTATTCTGGCTTTCGGCATGCTGCTGCCCTGGCGGATCGCCATGTATATCCAATATAAAAAACTTTTGTCCACAGAAAAAGATGCGTCCCGAAAACCCATGCCCCAAAAATCTCCCTGATCGCGGGAGATTTTTTTGTTTCATTCGATTGAAATTTTCGAATATCTAAAAAAACTATCCTCTTGTGATTAAACTTGCTACAATATTACAAGTAGATCGATATTTCTTTATAAAAATTGCAAACGATCTCAAGGGAGTGTGTCTTGTGTCTAAAAAAGTGATTGTAGCGGGTGGAGGTTTGGCCGGTTTAAGCGCAGCAGCCCGACTCGCTTACAATGGATATGATGTGACTTTGCTGGAAAAAGCACCGAAACTGGGCGGACGCGCCATCACCATCCCTTTGAAGGGGTTTAACTTTAACTTTGGCGCCCATGCCATTTATGCCCGGGACAAATCCGTTTTGCGGCGTTATGAAAGCGAAATCGGATTGGAAGTGGACTGGAAAAATTTTTCCCCATCCAAAGCTTATTACGATCTGGGGTCTTATACAACCTTAATGCCTGCCACATTGGAAGGGCTTTACCGCACAAAAATTTTGGATTCCCAAAACAAATGGCGTTTCGCCTATGAAGTGTTCAAAACCATGGCTTCCATCGAAAAAGGGGAAGAAGGCATTCCCATCGGGCAATATTTGGAGAAAGAGCCCCCAAAAGTCAGGGATTTGCTGTTGACCATTGCATCATCCAACTTCTTTACCAATGAGCCTGAAAAAATTCCTTCCCCGCTGTTTTTCCAATATTACAAACGCTTATTCTCCACACAACGTGCCGTCAGTTACATCGGGGGAGGCTGGCAGGCGATTGTGGAATCCTTCTCCAAAATCATTGAAGATCACGGGGGAAAAATCATCACCAAAGAAAAAGTCAGCGGCATCGAACTGGACGGCAACCGAATTTCCAAAATCATCGGGAAAGAAACCACTTACACAGCCGATGAGTTCATTTTGTGCATTCCGCCGAAAGAGTTACACCAGCTTTTTGCCGACACCCCGTATGAATCGACATTCGAAATTTATCGCAACTACTCGCCCACCCAAGTGGTCGTCTATGATGTGGGATTGAAAGAACGGATCCCCAGCCCGTATACCTATGTATATCAAAAAGAAAAGAAAGTGTTTATCACAGACATTTCCTACTATGATACGACCTGCATCCCGGAAGGCGGTCAGTTGATGCAAGCCATCGCTTATCTCAATGATGAAGAAGCGGCTGCCAACAAGGCCAACGAGAAAGTGGCGGACATTGAATCCGTTTACGATAAACACTTCCCCGGCTGGCGGGATCAACTCGTCGCCAAACGAATTTCGAAAAAAGCGGTTGTTCAGGAAATTAAATGTATTCATGACCAAAAACTGCTGCCGGTGAAACTGTACAGTTTGGATAATGTGTATTTCGCCGGAGACTGGTGCCAGGGTGAAGGCCAACTCTCCGAACTTTCCTTCTCCTCGGCCTATGAAGTCACCAACCGGATCATGAATAAAACCACCGCATCATAAACAAAAAGGCCGGCGCCTTCATCGCCGGCCTTTTTCACCCGGTTCAAGAAATGAGCAGGATAAAAACGGATCCCAACAACGTCATGCCTAATACAACACAAGCAAAAATAACGGTAAACAAACTCCGCTCTGACGCATGTACACGGATTTGTTCCGCCGACAACCGGTCAAAGCGGCGGGCATGGGCAATCAAACTCAAATTCCCGATCAGAAACACTCCCACGATGAAAACCGCGATATACCAAACCGGGATCCCTTCCAAAAAGTACAAATCCTGGCGAAACCAAGCCTGCCCCAAGAAAAAGATCCCCAACACAACGGCCAAAATCACCGATGACAGATGATATTTCTTCCAAGTTTCACCCAGCTTTTCTTTCTCGTACCGGATCAATTCTTTCATCCCCGGAAAAAGCAGCAAGGTCGGGTGAAAGGTTTTCAGCCAAAAGCTGCTGAGTGCAACAAGAAAACACAAAATGCCCAAAAGCGTGTAGATCACAAGCGATGACAGTTGTGCCAGAGACAGCAAAGCAAGAATCCCCAGATAGACGAGAATGAGCACATTGGTATAAATCCGCTGCTTTTTACGCAGTTCATTCCGTTTTGCCGGATCCATTTTGATCAACTCCTTCCACAGCTTCCCTTCTCTTTAGTATCTTAGCATTGCTGTGTTGATGAAGGAAACAGGATCGGCACATCTTCTTCAAGCAAAGGAATGATGAATGGCGAACAGTAACCGTTCAACCGCCAGTTCCTTATCCGCTTTTCCGGATTTGATATCCTGGTCGGTGGCGATGGCGGAAATCAAAAATTGCCGCAGTTGGTCCTCTGTAAATTTGGCACCGTTTTTCAAGGCCAGTTTCACCGGATAAGGGTGGACTTTCAAGAAACCTGCCATCTCTTTTTCGGGCATCCCTTTCTTTGCCAGGGCTTTGACTTGCAACATCAACCGGATTTGCCGGATCATCAAGGCAAGAATCCGGATCGGCTCTTCTTTTTGAAACAACAAATCCTGCCAAACCATGAGCGCCTGATCAATTTTCCGCTCGGCCATCTTTTCCGTCAGTTTAAATATATTATGCTCCAGTGTCCGCGGGACAAGCTCTGACACCGTTTGCCGCGTCACCGTTCCTCCCCTTCCCGCGTAAGTGACCAGCTTCATACATTCTTGATTCAACAATTGCAAGTTCTCTCCGACCAAAAGAACCAACTCTTTCAATGCGGAAGGATCGATGGCAACTTGATGTGCTGCAAACCGCCCTTTTACCCAATCCGTCAATTCCTTCCCTTTCAGAGGGGGAAACGAAAGGGTAAAGGCTTTTTTCTGCAAGGCCTTTACCACTTTTTTTCGCTTGTCCAGTTGCTCGGAATAAACCGTCAGCACAAGAATGCTGGATGGAAGAGGATCTTCCAGGTACTTCAGCAAGGCATCCGCATCATGCTGAATCCCCGCAGCCTTTTTTTCGCTTGTGAGGAAATGGGCATGATGCCCGACAATAAACCGCCGGTCACCAAAAAAAGGGAGTGTTTCCGCCTCTTGGACCACCATTTGAACCGGCGTTTCCTCCAGATCAAAAGCGATCATGTTGCCAAACGGATCATCGGCAGGCATCCAATTGGTTTTCATCCACCGAACCGTTTCCTCGATCAAAAAAGACTCGGTTCCGTAAAGCAAATATACCGGATGCGGCCCTTTTCTTTTCAATTCTTCCAAACGGGAATGATCCACTTGTTCCACCTCTTGCCCTAATGATGAACTTCTTCCTTTTTCTCCACATCAATGGTGATCGATTGAGGAGCTTTTTGGTCTTCCTGAATGGTCATTTTCAGGGTTTGATCGGTCAACCACTCGATTTTTTGCAAACGCGCACCCGTTCCCGCAAAAGAACGCTCAAATTGAATGGTCCCGTCCGCTTTGGTGACAACCAGCGTTCCTTGTCTCCATTCCGCCTGATAGGTTTCATCCGGCGACCAAACTTGTGCACCGGATTCCCCGTCCGGTGCCGGACCATCCGTTTTCTCCATCAGGACATTCACTTCTTCCTTCGGGGTGGAATCTCCCATGAAGGTTCCGTTTTCTTTCTCCGCCGGTTGAAAATTCATCCACGCATAAAAGCCAATGAAACCGATCACCACCACTGCCGCCAATGCCTTTGCCGCCAGCGGCCATCCAAACCGGCGCCGGACGGAAGCTTCTCTCTTCAGACGGGAAGCCTCCTCTTGATCGATTTGAGCCAAGACATCGCCCACAATATCGCGGGGTGGATCCACTTTGGGAAGAAGGGACAGCTGACGCGAAACCTCCATCAGCTTCTCAGCGTTCTCGCGATCTTTCACTGATTCTGCCAGATGTTTGTTTAGCATCTTTTTTTCCGCTTCAGACAAATCATCATCCAGATCACGTTGCACCCATTCGTTTATTTTTTCATCCGCCACAGGTAATCCCCTCCTTCCTGATATTCGGACAACCACTTTTGCAATTGTTTCCGTCCCCGGAACAAATGAGATTTCACCGTATTTAACGGCAAATTCATGGCTTCTGAAATTTCCTTGTAATTATAGTCCTGGACATACCGTAGAATAATCGCTGTTTGCTGGGGCATCGGAAGACGCCGGATCGCTTGCTTTAAATCGGAGATGATGGCGCCCTTTTCTATCTCTTTGCCTGCATGGTAATCTTCCTGAACAAAATCCTCCTCCATGAACACCACCTTCTTCCGTTTGCGAAACATATCCATACACACATTGGTGACAATGCGTTGCGCCCACGTGTAAATCATGGCATCCCCTTTATACGAAGGCAAATACCGATACACTTTCAGCAATGCTTCCTGGGTTGCATCCAGCGCATCCTGTTCATTCCCCATGATGTAGTAAGCAGTGCGATAGAGCGGCGTTTCCAACTGTCGCAAAATCTCAACCAGTGCTTTTCGCTCCCCTGCCTGTGCCCGCTGAATCAATTCCGAGTCAAGCAAAAAAATAACCCCCCATATTTATTGACCTATTTTCCCACATGTTAGTTGCAAACAGGAGATTTATGTATACAAAAGTAGTATAAAGAAAAAACGGATTCATTTTAAATGGAACATCTTCCGGGTTGCATCCCTGACGGAACTGACGGTCATTCCCTTCTTCCCGATCTCAAAGATCACAGCTCCTTGTTGATCGGTCCGCCAAATGGAAATGCCTCTTTTCTCCAACCGCGAAATCACTTCCGGGGCAGGATGTCCATAGGTGTTGTAACGTCCGGCCGAAATCACCGCATGCTTGGGCTTGAGCACGTCCAGCCAGATTTCATGGGTGGAAGAGCCACTGCCGTGATGGGCGACTTTTAAAATATCCACTGCCGGCCAACGCCAGCGTTGAAGCAACCTTTTTTCTGTCTCCGTGCCGATGTCTCCGGGAAACAAAACGTTGATGCCGTGAACGGAAAACAAACAGACCACCGAATCTTCGTTGGTTGCTTCCCCTTTGCCTCCATGCCGGACCGGATCCGGGTGCAAAAACGCAAACCCCGTTCCCCTTTCAATTTCCAACGTGCGGCCCACAGGGGACACATAGACCGGAACTTTTTGTCTGTGGAGCTCCGTCATGAGTTGCCGTTCCTCCTCATTTGCAGGCAAACGGGCATTACGCACCACTTTTTGCACCGGAAACCGCCGGATCACATCCAATAATCCATTGATATGATCCTGGTCGCCGTGTGTCAGGATCAACCAATCGATTTTTTGGATTCCTTGTGATTTTAAGTAAGGCACAATCACATCCTCGCCAACCCGAAACGGATGCTTTCGCCTTCGCCATGCTTCATGATTATCGTAACGTACATGGCCGCCTCCATCCACCAAAACGGTTTGACCGTTTGCCGTCTCAATGACCGTGGCATCCCCTTGGCCCACATCCAGAAAAGCAAGGCGTGCCAAAACGTCTTCTTTTCCCGGCTCCGCCCACAACAGCAGGCTGAGTGCCGCCACGCTTGCCGCAAGAAAAACCGGTTTTCCGCGCCGAAGCCATGACCAAAGCGCCATCGCCGAAGAGAGATAGTAAAGGAGGATCCACCACTCTGGAGGAGATGGAAAAGCCGGACAAAATGCCTTCCATGTACTCAGCCACTCCATCCCTCCCTGCATCATCCGGATCCCCGTTTCCATCACATTGGCCGCCCCCATGCTCCCGGACTCCCAGATCCAGCTCAACCCCAAAAGGAGCAAAGAGACCGGAAGCACGACAAAACTGACGATGGGAGCAAACAGCAGATTAGCGGGCAAAGACATGAAAGAGTATTCATGAAAGTGATCAATCACCAATGGAAAAGACAGCCATTCCGCGACCAGATTCCCTGCGACCGGATAACGAAGCGGTGAGGGGAGCCATGTGAGCTGTCCGGACACCGGTTCCGTCCAGACAATCAATCCGGCCGTCAACAAAAAACTGAGCTGAAATCCGGCTTCAAACAATTGATAGGGATCCCACACCAACAGAAGCAAAAGAGCAATCCCCCAAAAGGACAAACTGTCCCCCGGCTTGCGGAAAATCAAGGCAACCATCGTCAACCCCGCCATGACCGCCGCACGGGCCACCGGGGCTCCGAGACCGGTGAGAACCGCATAGACCGGCAGCAATCCGAGGACAACCCATGCCGCCTTTTCTCTGGTCAGGCCGATCCATTTTAAAATATAATATACGATCCCGGTCAGAACCGTAACATGCAATCCGGAAATCGACAACAAATGAACCAAGCCCAACCGGGTGTATTGCCGTTCCCAGTCCGGATCCACTTCCAAGCGCTCCCCCAGCAGCAAGCCGCGCAAATAACCGGACACCGGCTCGTCATACAGTTTTTCCAATTGTCCGGCCAACTTCTTCCGCCATGCATCCACCCATCCCACCGGATGTGGCGGGGCTTCTTTTAACATCACCAAAGAATGCAAACCCTTTCCTTTTCCCGTCCAATGAATTTTTTGCCGAAATAAATAAGCCCGGTAGTCCATTCCCCCCGGGTTGGAACGTTGAGATGGTTTTTCCATCCGGACCGGAAGCCGAATCCGGGAATAACGACGCAATTGTCCAGCCTTTTCCGCTTCTTCTTTTGATTGGAGTGAAAGGAAAACCCGGATTTTTTCCCGGTTTCCGTTGATCACATGATCCTTTTGTTGCAAGCGGTCCAGTTTCAGGTCAAAGCGGAGCACATCCCCGTCCACGACGGGCGAAGAAATGATGGTTCCGGCGACGGTCATTTCTTCCCCTTCCACCGTTGACGGGATTTGGCTCCGATTCTGCCCGTCCACCCAGGAAAAATGCGCAGCGGCCAAAAACAGCGCCGACAAAAAAATCCAAACCGGCCGCCCCTTGCGAAAGAGGTAATCATAGCAGACGCCCGAAAGCAAGAAAGAAACGGCCAGTCCGAGGAACAAAGCCGCATGGTTCCCCATCCGGTCCGCCAACAAAATCCCGGCTCCCCAGGCAATTCCTGCAACCACAAAAGGACGCTGCAATGCCCATCTTCCTTTCTTCCGTTTCCATTCCTTTCGACATTTTCCGACGATTTCCTTTTGGCCGCCTATCTTCACTCCAAAAAACGCACGGATTCACCGTGCGCCCTCCACTATCTCCTTCCAAATTTGTTCAAACTCTTCTTGGGTGATTTCCTTCGGAAAAAAGATTTCATACGGGTCTTGCGCGATCTCCTCCAGCGGCGGAACCGGCAACTTTCCCAATCCGGTCGGACCTGCCTCGATATCATCATAAGCATATCCAATGCTTCCGTCCCGGAACACTTCCACTTTTCGCAGTTCGTACCGGTTTTCGTCCAGTTCGGAACAGATTCTCATGGGCATGTCGCCGTGGCAATGAACATGATCTACCATGATGTAAGTTCTCCGGCTCATGTTGAACCTTCAGCCTTCTTCAGCAAAAAACGCGCGGATTTCCCGCACGTTTTCTATGCATGGCTATACTTTCGGCAATGTAATACCGGATTGAAACTGATATTTTCCTTTTTTCGTCCGGTAGGAAACTTCGCAGTCCTCATCACTTTCCAAGAAAAGAATCTGGCAAAGCCCTTCATTGGAGTAAATTTTGGCCGGCAGAGGCGTGGTGTTGGAAATCTCCAAGGTCACATATCCTTCCCATCCCGGTTCAAGCGGGGTCACATTGGTGATGATCCCGCAACGGGCATAGGTCGATTTACCCACACAAATCGCCAGCACGTTCTCCGGAATGCGGAAATATTCCACGGACCGGGCCAAAGCAAATGAATTGGGCGGAATAATGCACACATCCCCTTTATAATCCAAAAAAGAATCCGAATCGATTGCTTTGGGATCAATCACCGGGTTTAAGGCATTGTGAAAGATCTTATACTCATCAGCGACCCGGAGGTCATATCCGTAACTGCTCAATCCGTAACTGACCGCTTCTCCTTTCCCGACATTCCGGTCAATAAATGGTTCAATCATTTTGTATTGCTCTGCCATTTTCCGAATCCATTTGTCTGATTTGATCGCCATCGTTTTACGTACCCCTTCTAACATCAATTTTCCTTTCTCATTTTACATGATGACGGCTGAAAGAAAAACGTCTCCCGAAAAAGACGTATTATTTTCCAGAAAAAGAAACAACCGTTTCTTCTTGAAGGGCAGCGGCCAAATCGCCAATCAGGTCCTCCGCATTTTCCAATCCGACCGAAAGCCGCAACAAACCGTCGGTGATGCCGCGCTTTTGCCTTGCTTCCGGCGGCATGGAAGCATGCGACATCACCGCGGGATAGGACAAGATGCTTTCAACCGCTCCGAGGCTGACGGCAACGACCGGCAGTTGGACCCGTTTCAACACTTGCCGGGCTTTTTCTTTGCTGCCCACATCAAAAGAGAGAACCGCTCCGTGCCCAGTCGCCTGCCGGCATTGCAAATCATGCCATTCATTTGACGGGAGGCCGGGATAATAAACTTTTTCCACCAATGGATGCTGATTCAGCCACAACGCGATTTTTTCCGCGCTTTGCGTGGATTGTTCCAACCGCACTTTCAATGTCTTCAGACCCCTTAACACCAACCAGGAATCATGGACGCCCAATACGGCACCAAACGCATTTTGCAACAGTTCCAGCCGTTCCGCCATCTCTTTGTCTTTGGCCACCACCAACCCGGCCAGCACATCACTGTGTCCGCTGATAAATTTCGTCGCACTGTGAATGACGATATCGGCTCCCAACTTCAGCGGCTGTTGGTAATAAGGCGTTAAAAAGGTGTTGTCCACAATGGTCAAACATCGGTGTTTTTTTGCCAACCAGATAATTTCTTTTAAATCGCTCACCTTAAGCAGGGGATTGGACGGGGTTTCCACATAGATCGCTTTGGTTTGGGGCCGGATGGCTTGTTCGACTTCCCCGGTCCGGGTGGTATCGACAAACGTCGTTTCAATGCCCAGCCGCCGGAAAACTTGTGTCAGGACACGAAACGTTCCCCCGTAAACATCCCGGGAAACAATCAGATGATCCCCGCGCG
The DNA here is from genome assembly GCF_016055175.1 of Thermoactinomyces sp. CICC 10735. Classification (NCBI taxonomy): domain Bacteria; kingdom Bacillati; phylum Bacillota; class Bacilli; order Caryophanales; family Thermoactinomycetaceae; genus Thermoactinomyces; species Thermoactinomyces sp. CICC 10735. The sequence continues at coordinate 329,848 of NZ_JAECVT010000002.1, forward strand.
AGAAGAGCAACAGCACCGTGGAGATGGCAGCCATCCCGGAGGAAAAGGCAAATCCCCGTTCACCGCCTTCCAAGTTGGCAATGGTGTCCTCCAGCGCTTTTCTTGTGGGATTTCCCGAACGGGTGTAATCAAATTCCCCGGGCCGGTCCACATTTTGATGAAAGGTGGATGACTGATAAAGAGGAATCCCCACTGCCCCGGTTACAGGATCGACTTCATTTCCGTTATGAAGCAGTTGCGTTTCAAAGTTCATCATCTATCTCCTCTCTTTATTTCGTCTTTGAAGCGGCTTGTCGGAAAGCTTGAACCAAATCATCCATCAAATCGTCAGCATGTTCGATCCCCACCGACAAACGAAGCAACCGGTCGGTCACGCCTGCCTTTTTCCGCACCTCTTCGGGAATATCGGCATGCGTTTGGGTGACCGGATAAGTCATCAGGCTTTCCACTCCGCCCAAACTCTCCGCAAAAGTAATAATCTTCAAATGATTAAGGATAAAGGGGATTTGATCCGGATCTTTCACATGGAATGAAATCATGCCTCCGTATCCCTCCGCCTGTTCATCCAGGATTTTTCGCCCGGCCGGATCGAAGGCCGGATGAAAAACCTGTTCCACTTGGGGATGTGCGGCCAAAAATTTGGCCAGCTTGTGTGCATTTTCCTGGTGTTTTTGCATCCGGAGCGCCAATGTTTTCATTCCCCGCATCAACAACCAGGCATCCAAAGGGCCCAACACCGCCCCGATGGAATTGTGGACAAACCGCAGGCGTTCGGTCCATTCTTCTCCTTTGGCCACAATCAATCCGGCCAGCACATCATTATGCCCGCCCAAGTATTTCGTGGCACTGTGAATCACAATGTCGGCTCCTAACGTCAGCGGCTTTTGGAAAAAGGGAGTCATAAACGTATTGTCCACAATGACACACAAATTTTTTTGCCGGGCCCATCGGCACAACGACCGGATATCGACCACCTGCATGAGCGGATTGGTGGGGGATTCGATAAAAAGGCCTTTGGTGTTCGGCTGGAGCGCTTCCGCGATTTCTTCCGGATTGCGTAAATCCACATAAGAAAACGTCAACCCGTATTGTGACAAAACTTGTTCAAACAACCGGTACGTTCCGCCGTATAAATCCAGCGACACTATGAAATGGTCGCCTTTTTCAAACAATCCCATCACGGTGTGAATCGCAGCCATGCCGGAACTACAGGCATATCCTTCATCTCCTTCTTCCAATTCGGCGATGCTGGCTTCCACCACCTCACGGGTGGGATTGGCGGTTCTCGAATAATCATAGCCTGTACTTTTTCCGGAGATATGCTCATAGGCGGTTGAAAAATAGACCGGAAAACTGACAGCGCCGGTGGTCCTTTCTTTTTTATTGCCGATCTGCGCCAACCTGGTTTCCAATCTCATGGCTGCCCCTCCCTTGATGTTGACAATCATGAAAAAAGCCTCTTCCCATAAGAGAAGAGGCTTTTATGCTGAACACAATCGCACGCAAATTCAAGCTTCTTCTCTTATCTTTCAGAAACCGGGGTTTCTGCAGGAATTGGCACCATCCGGTACACTGATATGCACCGAGGTTGCCGGGCTTCATCGGGCCAGTCCCTCCGCCACTCTGGATAAGAGAATCGTTCCTGATCCATATGAAGTTGTTGCCGTAAGTGATATGAACATTATACCGATTCACAAAATAAAAAGTCAAGGAGCTACAAAGTGATTTGCTCACGAAACTGCTCCAGTGTTTTTTCTCCGATTCCGGGGACGTTGGAGATCTCTTCAATGCTTTGAAAGGGCCCGTTTTCCTCACGATAGCTCACAATCGCTTGCGCTTTTTTGGCTCCCACACCGTTTAATTGTTGCAGTTCTTCAGCCGTCGCCGAATTGATGTTAATTTTTCCGCCCGTTCCGTCTGCGGACGGATTCATCCATGCCATCCCTTGCTGCGTTTCTCCTTTTTTGGGAATGTAAACCACTTTTCCGTCTGTCAGGCGTTCGGCCAGATTGACTTGGTCCAAATCAGCATCGGACCGGGCACCGCCTGCTTTCAATATGGCGTCATGCACTCTGGACTCCGGATCCAGACGGTAAATCCCCGGTTTTTTGACGGCTCCTTTCACATCGATCATCACCCATGGATTTTTTTCTTCAGCCGTGTCCGGCGAATCGGGTGCGTCCGCTTCCACAGGCTGATAAGGAGTGAGCGGAGACGCTGATTCATTTGGGTTTTCATCCTGTTGCCAGATAAAAACAAGGCAAACGATCAACGCCAATGCCAAACCGCCCGACAAGATCATCCATTTCTTTTCCCGGGAAGTAAAATCCCACTCCCATTGCACCATCGGCCTTCCCCTTTCCGTTTTCGCCAAAGGACATGCTTTTACAAATTATTCCATGATTCCACAAAAAAACCTTCTTCCAAAGCAAATAAAAAACGGCCCGCCAAAATGGGCGAACCGTTTTTTCTGTGGTCATCTATTTCACCACAATATTCACCAATTTTCCGGGCACAACGATCACTTTACGCACCGTTTTTCCTTCCGTCCAATGTTTAATCCGTTCATTGTCGAGCGCTTGTTTTTCAATCTCTTCCCGGGAAGCCTGGGTTGGCACCACGATTTTATCCCGCACTTTCCCGTTGATCTGAACAGCCAATTCCACTTCATCCAAGACCAGCGCCGATTCATCATAAGACGGCCACGCTGTCTGGTGGACACTTCCTTCTTTCCCCATCACGGACCACAATTCTTCCGATATATGGGGCACAAACGGAGCGAGCAAGACCACGAGCGTCTCCAACGCTTCTTTGTACAAGGCGGGATCCGTTTCGCCCGCATGTTGGTACAATCCGTTGACCAGCTCCATAATCGCGCTCACCGCGGTATTGAAGTGGTTTCTTTCCCCGATTTCAATGGTCACTTTTTTGATGGTTTGATGCAAGAGACGGCGCAACTCTTTGGTTTTGCCATCCGCTTTCGCACCAGACGGGACCGGTTGCTTGAACAGCTCTTCGTTCTGTACGACCAGACGCCATACCCGGTTCAAGAAACGGTGAACCCCTTCCACACCGGATTCACTCCAATCCAGATCGCGGTCAGGGGGCGCCGCAAACAGGATGAAGAGGCGGGCGGTATCCGCACCGTATTTCTCCACAATTTCCAAAGGACTGACCACATTTCCTTTGGATTTGGACATTTTAAACCCGTCTTTCAACACCATTCCCTGTGTCAACAAGCTTTCAAACGGCTCATCGAACGAAACCATGCCGGCATCATAAAACACTTTGGTAAAGAACCGGGAATAAAGCAGGTGCAACACCGCATGCTCGATGCCGCCGATATATTCGTCAACCGGCATAAAGCGGTCTGCTTTCTCTTTTGCAAACGGGATTTCTTCATTATGCGGATCAGTATACCGCAAGAAATACCACGAAGAGTCCACAAAGGTGTCCATCGTGTCCGTCTCGCGGCGGGCCGGTTTTCCGCACTTCGGGCAAGTGGTGTGCACAAAACTTTCCGAAGTGGCAAGCGGATTGTTTTTCCCGTCAAAAACAACATCTTCCGGCAGCAGAACCGGTAATTGATCCTTGGGAACCGGCACGATATGGCAATCATCGCAGTAAACCACCGGGATTGGCGTTCCCCAGTAGCGTTGCCGCGAAATCAACCAATCCCGCAACCGGTAATTCACCGTCCATTTCCCTTGTCCCCGTTCTTCCAGGAACTTCGCAATCGCATGGATGGCTTCCCGGTTTTTCATGCCGTCAAATTGGCCCGAAGAAACCAACACGCCGTCTCCGGTGTATGCTTCACGCAACGGTTCGCTGAGTTCCTCATTTTCCGGACGGATGACCGGTTTCACCGGCAATTGGTATTTGGACGCAAACGCGAAATCCCGCTCGTCATGAGCCGGTACCCCCATGACAGCGCCCGTTCCGTAATCCATCAACACATAGTTGCCCACCCAGATCGGGATGGCCTCTCCCGTCAATGGATGTTGGGCATACGCTCCTGTCGGATGGCCCACTTTTTCGGCATCGTTGCTGGTCCGTTCAATTTCGGATTGTTTTTGGGTTTGGTTGATAAACTCAAGAATCCCGGCTTCGTTTTCTTTTCCTTTGATCAGCCGGGGAACCAGCGGATGCTCCGGAGCCAACACCAAGTAACTGACACCGTACAACGTATCCGGACGGGTGGTGAAGACCGTGATTTTTTCATCGGACAGCTCCGGCACCGTAAACGTGACGTGCGCCCCTTCGCTGCGGCCTATCCAGTTGCGTTGCATGGCTTTGACCCGTTCCGGCCATTTCGGCAAACGGTCCAGTCCCTCCAGCAAACGGTCTGCATAATCGGTAATCTTGAAAAACCATTGTTCCAGCTCTTTTTTGATCACTTCCGAATCACAGCGCCAGCATTTTCCTTCTTCCACTTGTTCATTGGCCAAAACCGTACCGCAGGACGGGCACCAGTTGACCATCGCTTTTTTCCGGTAAGCCAGTCCACGCTCATAGAAAAGCAAAAACAACCATTGGTTGAACTTGTAATAATCCGGGAGACAAGTTCCCACATAACGGTCCCAATCGTAAGAAGCACCCAAAAGCGATTGTTCGCGGCGAATGCGTTCCATGTTGTTCAGCGTCCATTCCCGCGGATTCACGCCACGCTGGATCGCTGCGTTTTCAGCCGGCAATCCGAAGGCATCCGCCCCCATTGGGTGCAACACGTTATAACCGTTCATCCGCCTGAACCGTGCCACCACATCGCCAATCGAATAGACCCGTGTGTGTCCCATGTGCAACCCTTCCCCAGAAGGATAAGGGAACTGTTCCAGCACATAATATTTCGGTTTGTTTGTATCCTCACCCGTTTGATAAAGCTCTGTTTTTCTCCAATGTTCTTGCCATTTGGCTTCAATTTCCCTTGGAGAGTACTCCTTCATGCCTGTAAACCTCCATCAATCTGATTTCATGCGATCAATTAAAAAACCTCCCACCCCCAGCATCTTCGGCTAGGGACGAGAGGTTGTTTCCAAATTCCCGCGGTACCACCCTAATTAGTGTTTCAAAAAACACTCCCTCATGGATCCGGTAACGGGGATGAACCGCCAAAAAGTACTGACGTGACCGCGTTCCTCTTTGGAGCAATGAGGCGAGTTCATTTGCTTCCCGGATTGACTCGCACCATCCGTCAATTCTCTGAGCCGGGAGAGGGCAAATTACTACTCCTCATCATCGCTGTCGCATTCAAAAGTTGTTTTTTAAGATTATATGAAAACAAACAGATCCGTGTCAACATTTTTCTCCAATTTCAACGCGGACGGACCGCCTGTTTTTCATACAAACCCGACCTATTGGACATGGACCTGCCTGGCGTCGCCCCACAAGCGCTCCAAGCCGTAAAATTCACGATCATCTTTGTGGAAAACATGGACAACCACATCACCGAGATCCATCAGAACCCAACGGGCATCCTGATAACCTTCCATCCCTTTGAGTTCCACGTTGTTTTCCAATAATTTTTCTTTGATTGCGGTGGCGATTGCTTGAACTTGTGTTTGCGAATTTCCGTGACAGATCACAAAATAATCCGCAAAGACGGATAATCCGCGAATATCCAGAACCGTGACATCTTGTGCTTTTTTCTCCTCGGCAGCGGTGGCTGCTAACTGAGCGATTTCCACGACTTTCAAACAGATTCCTCCCTTGAATCCTTTTGGGCAATCTGATCCAGCATGTGATTGCGTGCATCGAGTGTAAGCGGATAAACCTTCCGGCCTTTTTCGATCAAAAAGACAATGGTGTTGTCCAATGATTGAAGCACGGCCAGATTCAGGCTTTTTTCCGCAATCCTCCGGACTTCCTCCACCCCGGGAAATTGTCGGCCCGGCTCAATATAATCGGCCAGAAAAATGATCTTTTCCATTTTCGACATGTCAGGGCGGCCGGAGGTATGGTACCGGATCGCATTCAAGACCGTCTCATCCTCAATCCCGAACCGTTTCCGGGCCACGGCCGCGCCAACGGGGCCATGCCACAATTCTTTGTTGTACAGGAGCAAGTCCTGCCGCTCGTTTTCTTGTAAAATCCACTCGGTCAGTACTTCCCCGGGCCAAAACTTGCAAAAATCATGCAAAATGGCAGCCACTTCCGTTTTGTGCGGATCCACTCCCTCCCGCCTGGCCAGTTGAACGGCCGTTTCTGCAACACGAAGGGTATGCTCCCACCTTTTTTGAGGCAACTCTTTCTTTGTAGCTTGCTTTAAATACTCAAGATCCATACAACCCTTGCTCCTTTATATATTTGTATACGGAATCGGGGACAAGATAACGAACCGACCGGTTCAGCATGAGGCGCTCGCGTATGATGCTTGAGGAAATATTGGTTTCCACGGCGTCCGGAATCCACATCAAACGTTCTTCAATATATTCCGGCAACGCATCGTGATCAAACCCGGGGCGTCCAAGACCGATCACTTGAACATTTTGTATAATTTCCTTTATTTTATACCATTTTGGTAAATTTTTCACCATGTCCGCCCCCACTAGCAGAAAAAACTCAACATGAGGATTTTGTTTTTTCAGCTCCATGATCGTGTCCACCGTGTAGGAGGGGCCGGAGCGCATCAACTCGATCGGATTGACTTTAAATTGCGGATGCCCCTCGATTGCCAGCTCCACCATTTTTTTTCGCTCCATGGCCGGGGTGACCGGTTTTCCTTGCTTGTGCGGGGGCTCGCCCGCAGGGATAAACCAAATCTCATGGAGGGATGCTGCTTCCCGTGCTTGTTCGGCGAGCAACAAGTGCCCGAAATGGATGGGATCAAAAGTGCCTCCAAAAATCCCTACCTTCATACCATCATTCATCCTTTAATCATCTTTTAAGGAATTGGCCAATGCTTGCTTCATCAAGGAAACGGGTGCGGGGACGCCCGTCCATTTTTCAAAGGCGATCGCCGCCTGATAAACCAGCATGCCCAATCCTTCATGCACCTTGGCTCCCTGTTGTTTGGCCCCTTTTAACAGCGCGGTCTCCCGCGGATGATAAATCAAATCGCTCACATATTGGCCTTCGTGGAACCATTCTGCCGGTACCGGTGTTGCATCCCGGTCGGGGTGCATGCCCACCGATGTGGTATTGATCACCAAATCGGCTTTTTCAATCACATCTTTTCCTTCTTTTAAAGAAACAGCCCGGGTTTGGGTAAACGAAGACAAGTGGTTTGCCAGGGCTTCTGCTTTTTCCACCGTCCGGTTTGCGATGGAAATTTCAGGAACACCTGCGGTTGCCAAAGCATACCCGACCGCCCGGGCGGCCCCGCCGGCTCCCAATATCACGGCTTTCAGCCCGGAAAAGGGAAGATCCCACTCTTCTTTCAGCGACCTTAAATAACCGGGCCCGTCGGTATTATATCCCACCCATTTTCCTTCTTCACACACGACGGTGTTGACCGCGCCGATCGCCCGGGCCGATTCATCGATCGCGTCCAAATGTTTCATGATCGCCACTTTGTGAGGGATGGTCACATTCCATCCTTTCACCCCGAGGGCCCGAAATCCATCCACCGCTTCCTTCAACCGTTCCGGTGCCACTTGAAAAGCCAGGTATACATAAGGCAATCCATGGCTCTCTAACGCCCGGTTCATCATCTCCGGTGACTTGGAGTGGCCGACCGGATCCCCGATCAGCGCCAGAAGTCCTGTTTGACTGTCCACTTGGGCTCCCCCCTCTTTTTTCTTTATTTATATAATGGACGGACGGGTGCTCACTCCGGTCCCCTCCGGAGCATAAACTTCAACCCACACCGCATTCTTACCACACGCCACCCATCCCAAGCCGGGAATGACAATGTCCGTCTTCTTCTCCCCTTTTAAATGGATCACGTGCTTTTTCAAAGGCGGCAAATTGTCCGGACGTTTGGGCGGGGACAACAATTTTCCGCGGTGTTTGTCCCACACTTCATCCGCTTTTTCCAATTTCGTCCGGTGAATGTATAACTGATTGGATAAATAACAAACAAACGACTGTCTGTTTCCCCGGACAAAGTCAAAGCGGACCAATCCTCCGAAAAACAACGTTTGTTGATCATTCAACTGATACACCCGCGGCTTGATCGTTTTGTGGGGAATCACCGATTTCAATTCCCCGGGCTCCACCCATTCGCTCACCCGGTCCTCCCGGACAATCCCCGGTGTGTCGACCAAAAATTTCCTGTCTTCCAACGGGATCCGGATGGCGTCCAAAGTCGTTCCCGGGTAAGGAGAAGTGGTGATGATCTCTTTTTCCGTGAGCTTGGCTTTTTTCAGAATTTGATTGATCAGGGTCGATTTTCCCACGTTGGTCGTTCCGATCATGTAGACATCCCGGTGATCTCTGTAAAATTCAATCGCTTCCATCACCTGCCGGATGCCAATCCCAACTTCTGCACTGATCAACACCACATCCACCGGACGAATCCCCAACTTTTTTGCCGACTGAAAAATCCATCCCCTAAGCCGTTCCCGTTTCACGCTGGGCGGGAATAAATCCACTTTATTGGCCGCAATCAAAACCGGAAGATTTCCGATCCGGCGAGCCAATCCCGGAATCCAACTTCCGGCGAAATCAAACAGATCCACCACCCATACCACAAAGCCCTCACTGCGGGCAATTTCGTCCAGGCGATGAAGATACGCATCCGGATCTTGTTCCACTTTGGCCATTTCCCCGTAATGGCGAATCCGGAAACAACGTTTGCACAAAACCACTTCCCGCGTCAACGCTTGTTCAGGGATATATCCCGCTTGATCCGGATCTTCGGTTTGCAGGGCAATTCCGCATCCTTCACAATGTTTCGTTTCTGAATCCAATCATCTGACTCCTTTCTTGTCCGTTTCTTTTCAACTTTTATGAATATCCCAGGGAATCAACCCCTTCTTTTCCAACAAATGAAAGACAAACCGTTCGACCCTCCGGTTTATTCGCGTGAAAAACCCGTCGACTTCGGAAACCGGCACCACCAAGATGGTGAAAAAGCCCATCCGGTTTCCGCCCAGCACATCCGTCAACAACTGATCCCCGATCACAACCGTTTCCTGTTTGGAAACCCCCAACTCTTTGAGCGCGCGGCGAAACGCAGCAGAAAACGGTTTTTTGGCCGCATGAATATAAGGGATTCCAAGCGGATCAGCAAATTGGGAAACCCGGGTTTTGGTATTATTGGATACGATCATCACTTTTAATCCCATTTGTTGCACTTCTTTCAGCCACTCCACCAACTCCGGGGTGGCATCGGGGCGTGTCGATTCCACCAAGGTGTTATCCAAATCCACAATGACTGCCTTGATATTGCGCTTTTTCAGTGCGGCAAAATCAATCTCATAGATCGATTGAACATACAAATCAGGTATCATTTGTTTCAACAAAGGCTACACCGTCCATTCAAAGCTTATCGGCAAATAATATATCACAGGCATAAAACTGTTTTCAAAAACTCCTCACCGGTCCAAATTCGCTTCTTGCTCTTTCCCGATTTTCTCTTGTTCCTCCAAAACGGCTAGGAACAAATCGGCATCGGATAAATATTGAAACCATGCAATCACTTCATCCGCATCTTGATCTATCACATTATACCCTTTATCCTCCAAAAGTTCACCGACCCGTTCAATCACATATCTGGAACGCATACCGATCCTCCTAATTTTTTTGCGATTTTCCATTTCGATTTTACTTCGAGTCCCAAGCACATTCAACCAAATCATCGGATAAATCGCTGGTACACCGCCCTTGCTAATGTTATAATTTTATTTGTATAGCAAATCTTTTTACAAAAAATATATTCCATGAGGTTCAGGCGATGGATTATTCATACTCATTCAAATTTTTGTGGTTGGGACAATCTTTGGCTAATTTGGCGGATTCATTTTACATGCTGGCCATTGTCACCCTGATTTACGGAAAGACGGGATCTGCCGCGATATCAGCTTTCATCCCGGTCATTCGCATCATCGCCAAGTTTATCAGCGGCATCATCTCGCCTCTGTTACTGGAACGTTACCGGCTGCTCCCTTTGCTCATCACTTCCCAAGGGAGCCAGACCCTTTTGTTGGGACTTTTGATCTTGAGCATCGATTGGTGGAAGGACTCCGCGTCATTGACGCTCGTCATTTGGCTGTTTATCATTCTCCTTGCTTTTTTTGACGGATGGACCAACCCGGCAAGAAATTCACTGGTTCCGCGTCTGGTCACCAAAGAGCAACTGGTGAAAGCCAACGGCCTTTTATCCACTTCGGACCAAACCGTCTTGCTGGTCGGCTGGGGAGCCGGAGGGTTGTTGGTTGAATTGCTTGGGGCCCATCAGGTGCTTTGGCTGACTGCCGTTTGTTTTCTCATTTCCACCCTTTCTTTGTTTTTCATTCATGATCCCCATCACAAAGAAAGGGTTTCGGCTGAAAAAACATCTCACCGGAAAGCGATGAAAGAGGGTTGGCAGCTGTTATTCAATCATCCGGTTCTGAAAAGGCTTGCAGCGATCGATTTTCTCGATTACACCGCTTCATCGGTATGGATCGGCGCCATCACCCTGACTTTTGTCGACAAAGTGTTGCACGAGCAGCATACCTGGTGGGGGTTTATCAACAGCAGTTACTTTTTGGGCACGATGATCGGCGGAATGTTGGTGATTCGTTACAGCCACTCCATTGAAAAAAGATTATACAAAATATTAATATTTTCAGGTTTTGCTTCCATCTTGTTCAAACTCATTTTCGGTTTCGTCACGTTCCCTGTCATTTCGCTCATCACCATCTTTTTGCTCGGTTTTCCCTATCAGGCAAAAGGCGTGGCCAAAAAGACACTGTATCAACTCCACACCACGCTGGACACCATGCCGAAAGTATTTTCGGCGCAATATGCGTTATGTTGTGTTGCATACGGCACTTCCTGCTTTTTGATGGGCTGGGTTGCCGACCACTTTTCCGTGCAATGGGTTTATATCATCGCCGCAGTCGCCAGCACCGTTGCCACCTTTGTCTCTTATCCGCTGAAAAAGTTCGAGGCACGAACCATTCCGGTCCGTTCCCAATCGATGCCCTGAGGAAAAAGGAGCGGGATATTCCCGCTCCTTTTTATTCTCAAATCCTTTCAATTTTTTCCATCTGACAGGGTGCATCCGTCATCGTCACCGCCGAATCCGTCATTCATTTTCTGCATTCTTTTTCAGATGTGTTGTTTCTGTTCTTTGTTTTTTTTTAAGTAATACCACAAAATAAAGGCTACAGCGAACACCAGGATAATGGTGATCATCACTCCGACTTTTCGGGTCATGGCAAGAAAATGTTCAACCGTTTCCAAACTCCCGTAATTTCCGATAAACAACAAAAGCGTATTCCACGGGAACACACCCAGATAACTCAAAAGCCCGAACCGCCAGATGGAAATATCGCTGATGCCGGATATATAAGAGATATAATTCCCAAATCCGGTGGGACGTGTCAGGGTGATGCTCCACTCTCCGTACTTTTGGAACCATTCCTGGGCTTTTTTCACTTTTTTCTCATCAAATTTCTTCTGGGTTAAATTCCCCAAATATTTCCCGATATAATAAGGAATCAAACTGAACACGACGTAAACCAGACTGTTTAGCGCACTGATCGCCACCAATTGCCACGTACTCACATCCATCAAATACCCGTAAATCAAAACAAAAGTCGCCCCGGGAAACGGAAGTGATGAAGCTTCAATCGCCGTTGCTGCAAAAAGCCCCCATACGCCACATTTCTCCAGAAAGTCCAATGCCGTTTGCAGCATATCTCCACTCCTCATTGACTATATGTTTCAAAGCCAGCCGCTCTGATTTTTTCTCGAAATAAAAAACCGAACCTTATCAACAATTCGATTTCATTATAACATACTACAAATAGAAGAAATAAACATGAATGAAACCGGCTTATCTAATGCTTGACGACCTCCGCTTCCACTTCCAACCGTACATTCCCCCGAAGCGCATTGGAAATCATGCAATTCTTTTCGGCCAACTCCACCGCCCGCTCGATTTTTTTCAGCTCTTCGTCCGTCGTTCCTTCTTCCAAAATCAATTTCGGGCGATGAATGATCGCTTCAAAGGTGAATTTTTTATCCACATGGACAATGCCTTCGGTTTCCAGCGACAATTCACGAACCGGCATGTTTCCTCTTTCAATCATCGCCGCCAACGTGATGAGATAACACGTGGCGGCCGCACCGATCAACATTTCATCCGGATTGGTTCCGACACCGGGGCCGTCCATCTCTTTTGGAATGGAAATCGTCTGTTTCAAGTTTCCCGCTTCAATCGTGCCTTGCCCGTTTCTGCCTCCATCCCAGCTTGCCTTCAAATGAAAATGATGTCGTGCCATTTTTCATCACCTGTCTTTTTAATATGAAATCATCTGCATCAATGGTTCGTTACTTTCAGCTTCCACCTTCGTTTGTTAATAAATCCATTTTAACAAGAATCAAAACCAATACCAGTGAACAACCCTTGAAAGTCTCACACAAAGATCAGGTCTTTGGGGAAGGAAGTCAACAGTTCCGCGCCGTCTTTGGCAATATAAACATCGTCTTCAATCCGGACCCCGCCGACTCCGGGAACATAAACCCCCGGTTCAACGGTAAACACCATTCCTTCTTTCAGAGGATGGTCATTTTTCCCGTGAAGGGAAGGATATTCATGAACACTGATTCCGAGCCCGTGCCCCAACCGGTGCGTGAAATAAGCCCCATAGCCGGCATCGGAAATCTTTTTCCTGGCGATTTGATCCAGATCACCCATGCGCACACCGGGCCGTGCCGCATCGATGGCGGCTTGTTGCGCTTCCTGGACAAGCAAATAAATTTCCCGTTGTTTGGAACCGGCCGATCCAAACGCCACCGTCCGGGTGATGTCCGAACAATATCCGTTCCAGACGACCCCCAGGTCAAACAATACCAAATCCCCTATTTTCAGGCGGTTCAACTCCGGATTTCCGTGCGGCAATGCGGTTTTCTCGCCAAATAACACCATGGTGGGAAAGGACATGGCGGCGACGCCTTTTTTCTTCATGGCAAGTTCAATTTGTGCCACGATGTCCATCTCCGTACAACCCTCTTTTAAATGCTCAATCCCGACTTGCACCGCTTCATCCGCCAAGCGGGCCGCTTCCTTCAAAATCTGCCGTTCCCGCTCATCTTTGACCAAACGCAATTGGTTCAGCGTTTCGTCCAAGGAGCAAAACCGGACTTCTTCCGCCAGGGTTTGAAGTTCTTGGGACCTTGCGTAGGAAACCACATGTTCTTCGATCGCGATATTTAGACGGTTTTTGAAAGAACGGCGGCTCCACTCCTCACGGATCAATGCCCACGGGTCCTCCGCATCATCATAGCCGATCACGTGACCGGTCCAACCTGCTTCCCTCGCGGCTTGTTCTTCCATTTTCGGACAAACCAAAAAAGATTCCGCTTCTGGAAACACAAATAACCCCAACAATCGTTCATGGGGGTGGCACATAAAGTTGGTGAAATAATATACATTCTCCGGCGAATGGACAAAAGCCGCATCGATTCCTCCGGCTTTCAGCCAGTCCGTCAACCGGTCGAGTCGTTGTTGTTGGATCATTTTTTCTCCCTCTTTTTTAATCAAATCATACCACAACCGAACCTTTTCCAACAAATTAACCGGTCAAGCCCGTCATTTGTCAAAAAATTAATGGTTTCGATTGAAAAAATAAGGGAATATATAGTATTTATAAAATATTATGATTTATCTTGCTGTGAAGGAGGACACCTGCCATGAATCATAACGGATACTTGTGTGAACATTGCGGGAAAGAGGAAGCCAAATATGAAGCGCGTTTTGTTTTGGAGGGAAAAAACATTTTGCTTTGCGAACGTTGTTTGAAACACTTTGATTCATCACATTGCCCGCCGGTATTTCACACCGAAGCCGGTTGGGATTGGAAAACGCAAAAAAGGGCTTAATCCCCGCAGAATAAAAAGGGGCTTCCCGGGGAAAACGCCCTTTTTCCATTGGCCCTTTTTAAAAAATCCCCAACCGGCCGATCCGGTGAGCCGCCTCTTGCAGACGTTCTTCCGAGGTCAACAATCCGACCCGGACATACCGGTCTCCCTGCTGTCCAAAGCCCACGCCCGGAGCGACGACCACGTGCGCTTTTTCGATTAACAGATCGGAAAACGTCTCCGAATCATATCCTTCGGGGACCGGAAACCAGCAAAAGAAGGAGCCTTGCGGTGCTTCCACCTTCCAGCCGATTTCCCTCAAATGACGGATAAAGAGATCCCGCCTTCTTTCATACATCCCGACCAATTCACGCACACAGTCTTGCGGCCCCAAAAGCGCTTTGGCCGCTGCTTGTTGAATGCCGCCAAACAAGCTGCAATAAAAGTGATCCTGGATCAGGTTGATGGACCGGATCACTTCTTCATGCCCGACAGCAAAAGCGATTCTCCAGCCGGCCATGTTGTAAGTTTTGCTCATGGTGTAAATTTCAACGCCAACGTCTTTGGCCCCCGGCGTTTGCAAAAAACTGCGGGGTTTCTGCCCGTCAAAACCGATGGCGGAATAAGCAAAATCATGAACCACCAAAACATGATGCCGTTTGGCAAAACGCACGGTCTCTTCAAAAAACGCCGCATGGGCCAAAGCACCCGTCGGATTATTGGGATAATTGAGAAACATCAATTTTGCCCGGTCCGCACTTTCGCGGTCGATTTGCCCGTAATCCGGCAAAAACCCGTTTTCTTTCAAAAGGGGCATCATGTACATCCGGCCGCCGGCCAAGGCAATTCCCGACCAATAATCCGGATACCCCGGATCGGGAACCAATGCCACATCCCCCGGATTTAAATAACACTGCGAAATTTCAACCAATCCGGTTTTTCCCCCGAACAACACCGCCACTTCTTTCTCCGGAGCCAGCCGTACCCCGTACTCGCGATCATAAAATTGGCTGACGGCTTCTTTTAAAAAAGAAAAACCGTGAAACGGCGGGTATTTATGGTACTTGGGATTTGAAGCCGCTTCTTGCAGTTCCTTGACAATATGGGGAGGTGTGGGTTGATCCGGGCTTCCCTGTCCCAGATTGATCACATCATGACCCGCTTCAACCGCCCTCCCCACTTTTCGGACCAGTTTGGCAAAAAATTGCTCCGGCAATCGTTTTAAGGCATCAGCTTGTTCAAATCTCTCCATCCTGACCACATCCCGTCTATCCAAATATTCTTGAAAATATATTGAATTATGTTATATGTTAAAAGAAAATCTGTCAAAGGATCTGGAGGAAAACCATGCAAAAAACCGTTGCCTTGATTCAAATGGACATTGCCTACGGACGGCCGGAAGCCAACCGGAAAAAAGTGGAGGAAAAAGTCGCGCAGGCGATGGAACAACAACCGGATTTGATCATGCTTCCGGAACTTTGGGACACCGGATACGATTTGACAAGGCTGGATGAAATCGCGGATGACCACGGTCAAACCAACAAAGCCTTCTTGCGGGATCTCGCCCGAAAACATCAAGTGGCCATCATCGGCGGCTCCGTTTCCAACCGGGAGGAAACCGGTACGTATAATACATTGTATGCCTTCGATCCTGCCGGCAAGCAGACGGGGGAATACAAGAAAGTGCATTTATTCCGTCTGATGGAAGAAGAAAAATATCTGAAAGCCGGCGATCAGGAAGGGGTCTTCCCATGGGGCGACCTGTTGTGTGCGGCAGCCATTTGCTATGATATCCGCTTTCCGGAATGGATCCGGAAAATGGTGCTCCGCGGCGCCCATGTGTTGTTTGTGCCGGCCGAATGGCCCGGGCCGCGGCTTTCTCACTGGCGTCACCTTTTAATCAGCCGCGCGATTGAAAACCAATGTTATGTCGTCGCTTGCAACCGGACGGGAAAAGATCCGAACAATACATTCGCCGGCCATTCCATGGTGGTGGATCCGTGGGGAGAAGTGATTGCAGAAGCCGGAGAAGACGAAGAAATTCTTTTTGCTGATCTGGATTTGTCCTTGGTGCAAAAAGTCCGTTCCACCATTCCGGTCTTCACGGACCGCCGGCCGGAACTCTATGAATAAATAATATCCGCTGCTTCGCGAGTCTCTTTTTCAAAAAAAGGGACTCTTTTCATGAAATCCGCAAAAAGCGCCGGGTGTTTTCCCGCACTTGCCCGGCAACTTTTTCAAACGGCAATCCTTTCA
This sequence comes from Thermoactinomyces sp. CICC 10735, assembly GCF_016055175.1. Taxonomy (NCBI): domain Bacteria; kingdom Bacillati; phylum Bacillota; class Bacilli; order Caryophanales; family Thermoactinomycetaceae; genus Thermoactinomyces; species Thermoactinomyces sp. CICC 10735. The sequence goes on from NZ_JAECVT010000002.1 coordinate 346,057, forward strand.
ACCGGGCCAGCTCTTTCAAAACCGCCCAAACCATCGGGGGTTCGGTTCGCTTGCCTGCAAATGGATGTTCAAAAGGCCAGGGACCGTCGGTTTCGGCCATGATCCGCTCCAGCGGATAACTCCGGGCCACTTGACGCGTTTTTTCATTGTAAAGGAGGTCTGGCGTAAAAGAAACATAATATCCGGACTTCTCCATCCGTTTTAACGTCTCCGGATCGGTTTTCAGCCAATGAAAATGAACACGGCGGATGGAAGTTTCCTCCAGCAAGTCGCAAATCAGCGGCACGTCTTCATGCACCCCGTGCAAAATCACCGGCTTGTCCCACTCATCCGCCCATTTCAACAGGGTTTGCAAGATGTGGAGATATGCCGGCTTGTCAAATGGCTTTCCTTCTTTTTTCCGCTCACGTTCCAGATAATAGGGAAGCCCCGCTTCACCGATGGCATCGATCTCCTCCCGGTGGGCATTCAGAAATGAAAACCACTTGTCACGGTCAAAACAAGGCGGCTGTTCCGGATGAAAACCGCAAGCGGCAAAAACCTTGCCCGGAAATCTTTTCTTCAGTTGCAACGTGCGCCGGCTGGACGGAAGATCCATCGACACCGCGATCACCCCTTCCAACCGTGCGTCGGATAAAAACCGCTCTATTTCCGAATCCTCGTATTTCTCCAAATGAATATGCGCATCCCAATACACTTTTGATTCCTCCGTAAACATAAAAAAAGAAACAGGCGGATCCGTTTTTTGATCCGCCTGTTGGCCAAACGTTTTTCCCCTCCCGCGGCGGCCGGATTAAAAATCAAAGTTGTCCGGATCCGGACCATACCGGTGATTCTTGTTCAGTGCATCCAACTTGTCCATATCTTCCCGGCTCAACTCAAAGTCAAACACATCTGCGTTTTCTTGGATCCGATGCTCTTTGACTGATTTGGGAATGGTCACGACCCCGTGCTGCAAATCCCAGCGCAATACGATTTGGGCCGGGGTTTTTCCGTATTTTTCCGCCAACTCCTTGATCACATCCACCCGGACCACTTCGCCTTGCATCAGAGGACTCCATGCTTCCAATTGAATGTTTTCCTCATTGCAATAGGAAAGCAGTTCTTTCTGGGTCAAATAGGGATGAAACTCCACTTGGTTCACCATGGGTTTGACTTTGGCATCCGACAGTAAATCTTTCAAGTGGTGAACTTGGAAATTGCTGACCCCGATCGCTTTGACCAATCCGTCTTCGTAAAGTTTCTCCAAGGCTTTCCAGGTTTCTTTATATTTCCCTTTCACCGGCCAATGGATCAAATAAAGATCAATATATTCCAACCCCAGTTTCTTGCGGCTTTCTTCAAAAGCTTGAAGCGTCGACTCATAACCTTGGTCATCATTCCAAACTTTGGTGGTGATGAACAGGTCTTCTCTTGATACCCCGGATTCTTTGATGGCTTTTCCGACACCTTCCTCATTTTTGTAAACCGCTGCCGTGTCAATCAACCGATATCCGGTTTGAATTGCCGCTTTGACTGCGTTTTGCACTTCTTCACCGTCTTTGGCTTTCCAAACCCCCAGTCCCAACCGGGGCATTTCCACACCGTTTGCCAGTTTGACTGTGTCTGAAAGCTTTTTGGGGTTTGCCATAATATCCCTCCATCTTTTTTTCGATGCCTTCTCATTTTAGTCAATGCAAAATGATCATGCAAACGATCATATGAACGTTTAAAGCGAAAAAAAGACCCACCAGCCGGTGAGTCATCCCTCATTTTTACAAATGCATTGTATTATAAAGCATGATCCAAACGGAACCTGCCACCACAACCACCGCAATGAAAACGGCAAACCACATGTTGATAACCTGAAAGAATTTCACTCTTCCTTCGGTGAGGTGCATGAAGAAAATGAGCTGAATGATGAATTGCACGAAGGCCAGAGCAAAAATCACCGTGATTTTGACAGACTCGGAAAACGGCGCTTTGAGCGTCACACTGAGTGCGGCAAAGGTCAAAAGGAGTGACAACAGGAAACCGATAATATGCTGTTTGGGCGAAAGATCATGTTGTTTCATTGTCACATCACTCCCATCAAATAAACCGCCGTAAAGATAAAGATCCACACAACATCAAGGAAATGCCAGTAAAGACCGGTTATAAACGCTTTTCTCGCCGTCATGGGCGTAAAACCGCGGCGGGAAATCTGCAGCATGACCGCCAACACCCATACAATCCCCAAGGATACATGCAAACCGTGCGTCCCGAGCAAGGTGAAAAAGGCAGACAAAAATGCACTGGTTCCGATGGTTGCCCCTTCATTCACATACGCGATAAACTCATGAATCTCCATGTAGAGAAAGCCGAGACCCAGCAAAAGCGTGACACCCATCCATGCCATAAATCCCTTCTGCCGATCCTTTCTCATTTCCAACATGGCAAGCCCGCACGTAAAGCTGCTGGTCAAAAGAAGGAGCGTTTCCATCATAAATTCTTTGACTTCAAAAAGCTCCCGCGAGGACGGGCCGCCCGCCGTCTGATGATGATAAACCAAATACGCGGCAAACAACGTGGCAAACAAAACAACTTCCGCCCCCAGGAAGATCCAGAAGCCGAAAATTTTCATCCGGCCTTCCTTCGTTGAATATTCCAAAGGCATCTTCATTCCCTCCTTCTTCCTTTGATCAACCGGCCCTTAAATCTTTTTCAATTTCTTCCACCTGGATATAATGATCGGCGTCATAATCGTTGAACGTGCGCCACAGCATCGATCCGAAGATTCCCAACAAGCCGATGACCACCAAGAGATACCATTCAAAAACAAACCCGAATCCGGCAACAAACATGAACGCCGCAAAGATGACCGGCATTCCGGTGTTATTCGGCATATGAATCGGTTGAAGCGGCTCGTCGCTGTCTTTGCGGTTTTCTTTTTTCCGGTACCAGAAGTCATCCTGCTTCTTCACCACAGGAATGCGGGCAAAGTTGTAATGCGGAGCCGGTGACGGAATGGACCATTCCAACGTGCGTCCGTTCCACGGATCCCCGGTCGTATCCCGCTCGCCGTAACGCGCACTGTAATAGATGTTGTAAGCCAGGATGAGAAAACCGATTCCCATCACGAAAGCGCCCACGGTGCTGATAAAGTTGCCCGCAGTCCAACCCGCTTCGGCCGGATACGTGTAAATGCGCCGCGGCATCGCCTGGAAGCCCAGGATATATTGCGGGAAAAAGCAAAGATGAAACCCGATGAAGAAGGTCCAAAACGACCATTTCCCCAGCCGCTCGTCCAGCATATGCCCGAACATCTTCGGCCACCAGTAAGTGAGTCCCGCCATACATCCGAAGACCGTTCCGCCGATTAATGCATAGTGGAAGTGGCTGATCAAAAAGTACGTGTTGTGGAATTGGTAATCCGCCGCTGCTGCCGCCAGCATCACACCGGTGATCCCGGCGATCAGGAAGGTGGGAATAAATCCGGTTGCCCACATCATCGGCGTGGTGAATTCAATCCGTCCTTTGTGCATGGTAAACAGCCAGTTAAAGATTTTCACACCGGTCGGAATGGCAATCAGCATGGTGGTGACGGAAAAGACCGAGTTGATCCAAGGTCCGGAACCCATGGTGAAAAAGTGGTGAACCCACACGAGAAAACTCAAGCCCGTGATCAAAATCATCGACCAAACCATGGCGCCATATCCGAAGAGCCGTTTTCTGGCAAAAGTCGTAATCACATCCGAGAAAATCCCGAATGCGGGCAAAATCACCAGATACACTTCGGGATGTCCCCAAATCCAGAACAGGTTGGCCCACATCATCGGCATACCGCCGCCGTCAATGGTGAAGAAATGGGTGCCGAACAGCCTGTCCATGCTGAGCATCGCCAAAGCAACGGTTAAAACGGGAAACGCAAAGACAATGATGACAGATGCAATCATCGTCGACCAAGTAAACATCGGCATTTTCATCAGTTTCATTCCCGGTGCACGCATCTTGATGATCGTGACGATAAAGTTGATCCCGGTCATCAAGGTGCCGATCCCGGATATTTGAAGTCCCCACAGATAGTAGTTGATTCCGGGGCCTGCGCTTAAATCATTGCCTGCCAGCGGAGTGTAGTTGGTCCATCCGGCATCCGGAGACCCCCCAATGACAAAGGACAGGTTGAAGAGCATGGCTCCGGCAAAAAACAGCCAGAAGCTGACCGCATTCAACACGGGGAACGCAACGTCCCGCGCACCGATCTGAAGCGGAACGATGATATTCATCAAACCGATCAGAAACGGCATGGCCATAAAGATGATCATGATGGTTCCGTGCGTCGTAAAAATCTCGTTATAATGCTGGGCATTGAGAAAATTCATATCGGGCAGGGCCAATTGGGTCCGCATCAACAGTGCGTCCACCCCGCCCCGGAAAAACATCAACAACGCACAAATCAAATACATAATCCCGATTCTTTTATGATCCACCGTGGTTAACCATTCTTCCCACAGCCAACGCCACTTTTTAAAGTAGGTCAGCACAAACAGAATTCCCAATGTGACAAGAACAATGGATATCTCCGCAATGACAATCATCGGTTCATTGGTAATCAAAAACGGGTCCGGTATCTTAAACTTGAACAGATCCACTTCGTTAGCCCTCCTTTGCTCTAATGGTGGCTTCCATGGCTACCGTGATGATCAGTGCCTGCGGAGCCCTGATGATCCGATCCATGGGCATTTGTTTTTTCTTTTTCTTCCGGGAAAGAAGAGTAAGTTTTCTCCTCCACCAGTCCCGGTTCGAGCAACTGCTGATACTCCGTCTCCGTCATGGCCGGTGCAGATTTTTTCACGCTTTGCACCCATTGATCAAAGTCCGGAGCCTGAACGGATTCCACATCAAAGGTCATATGCGTAAATCCTTCACCGGAAAAATTGGCGCTTCTGCCCTGATACACGCCCGGCCGGTCCGCCTCCAGCCACAAAACCATCTCCATATCCGGCATCGTGTACTCTTGTCCGCCCAATTCAGGGATCCAGAAAGAGTTCATGGGCCCGACCGCATTCAATTCGAATTTGACCGGCACCCCGGCCGGAATCTTCAAGTGGTTGACAGTGGCAATCCCTTGTTCCGGATATTTGAAAATCCATTTCCAGTCAGCCGATGTCACCTCGATCACCATCGGTTCCTTGTGAGGACTCGGGGATGTTTCCAAGTCAAACGTGGCCTTCACCGTGGGGACGGCCAACAAGGCGACAATCACCACCGGGATCAAGGTCCATACCACTTCAAGCTTGCGGCTTCCCTCAATATCCGGCGGCTCGTAACCTTCGTTTTCCGGCTTTGCTCTGTATTTCACAATCATGTAAACAAACAAGACGGAAACCGCGACGAAAATAATCATCATCAAAATCACAGACCACAAGATCAAGTCATACTGTTTTTGTGCCACGGGACCTTGCGGATTCAAAATGCCTGTTTTCATCGAACAGCCCGTCAACAGAAACAGGAACAATCCCGTCAGCGGCATCCATCGCAGCAGGCGCTTTTTATTCATTGCTGATACCCCATCCTTCCTTGCGTAAATAAACATCATCGCCTGAATACAATAGAAAGAATATTTTTACAAACAATGGATAATTGCTTACGGTTTTTACTAGAGACATTGTATAGAAAAAAATGTGCAATTGATCACATGAAATATGACATTTCCGTAAATCTTTTCTTGAAAATGCCAGGAAAATGATGGTTACTCATAAAATTTTTTGTTTTTCGGCCCGATTCCGCCGGTTGTTGTTTATATTTTTATAAAAACTTCCCATCTTCGTTCTCCTTTCCTTTTTCCGTGCCGACCGCTACAATAGGGATAAATTGACGGAAGGAGCTGACACGAGGATGGACAAGAAAAAGCCGCTGCTTCAGATCTCCCTTCTGCTCATCCTGGCCGTCCTGACCGTTTATGCGATCTGGTCTTTCAGGAGTTCCCCCTCCAAATCCCAAAACCCGCAAAACATGACCGCCGAAGAATATATTGCGTCCCATGCGCTTCCCAAACAGTCCCAAGCGCCGGGATTTGAGCTGCCCGGCATTTTTCAAGAGACGGTCCGGTTTTCCGCGGACTCCGGTAAACCCGCGATCATTAATTTTTGGGCAACTTGGTGCGAAAACTGCAAACGGGAGATGCCGCTGTTGGAGAAGGTTTACCAATCCAAACAGGATCAAGTCCAAATCATCATGGTTCACACCACGCATCTGGACCGGAAAGAGGCGGCACAACAATACATAAAACAGCATGGCTACACCTTCCCGGCGGGTCTGGACACGGATGGCCGGGTTTCCGATCTTTATCGCGTGTCGGCCTTGCCCCAAACGTTTTTCATCGACAAAAACGGGCGCATCATCCACCACCAAATCGGCGAACTCACCCCAGCCGTGTTGGATCAACAACTTTCCAGGCTGATTGAACCGTAAAACACAAAAAAAGCGGGATCTCCGCGGTTGGGAGATTCCGCTTTTTCATTCGGTCTCAAAACCGAAATATACAAATAAGAAGATAAAAAATTAAGATTAGCAAATATTTTTATCTAATTCCCATAATTCATTGCATCAAACGGCTTCTATTTCTTATACTTGTACTAGATACCTGTGAATCATCGTTCACCAACCGCCCCCGACGGATCAACGGGTTCGTATTCAGAAGATCGGAGGAAGATCAAGGTGAAGCGTAAAATTGTTTTGAAGTTGGATAACAACGCCAAACAGATTTTGTTGCACGCTTTAAAGAAACATAAGACTTTGCGAAAGGTGGAATTGAAGCGAAACCCGGACAACAGCTGCCCTTCCCTTTATTTTGATGAAGCGAAAATTTTGGAAGATTTGGCGAATCAAGTGATCGAACAGTGGAATCAAGCATTGCCCAGCATCCCTTCCACCCCTCGCAAATAACCGGTTCAAGGCGATGTGTTACCGCATGGCACCGCCTGATTCAAAACATCCGTCCCGTCGTTTCGCTCCGGCAAAGGGAATCCGTTCAGGATTCCCTTTGCATTTCCCGTATTATTTTCCCGTGATCAGATAATGGTAGGGAAGACGCTTCATCAGCTTGGCCAATCCCAAGGAAAAAAGCGTCACGACGAACAACATGATGAAAAACTCCGTCCAGGAGGCAGCGGGGAACAGCTTGGAACTGACTTGGCTCCATAAGTTTAACAACATCGGATGAATCAAATACAGGCCAAACGAATATTTCCCCAACATATACATCCAGGAAAACTTCCATTTGCAAAACATCTGATACAGCAGCATCAGCGTGCAAATCGAATAAGCAAAAACCGAATAATTAAAGAAGCCGGTGTGTTTGCGGACGAATCCCTCGATCATCATCGCAACGGCCGAGGCCAGATAAAAGAGGACCGTCGCCGAAAAAGGGATTTTTTTGACATATTGGTATACCTGGTCGGCATGTTGGCCGATCCAACCGCCCAGACAAAAGTAGAATAACCAAACCGGAAAGTAATACATGGCATTTTGGTTATAGGACGCAAGCCACGGCAACTTGTCCACCACTTCCCACCAAGTCATGCTTCCGGCGATCACATTCACGAGCAGTGAGAAGGCAACCACCGTGATGCCTCCAAACTTGCGGAATGCCCAGATCAAAACGGGAAGCAACACATAAAATTGAACCATGACCACCAAGAAATACAAGTGATAATAGGCACCTCCCGTAAAAATCGCCTCAATGCTTTTGATTCCCGGCCCGGGAGCGGTTTCCGGATGAACCATTTTTCCGTAAATCAGATAGATGACCGACCAGATCAGATAGGGAATCAGGATATACATGGTGCGCTTTTTAAAGAAGCTTTTGACCGGAAACGGTTCATTGTCATAGTACCGGTAGAACAAAAACAAGCCGGAGATCATAAAGAAAACCGGAACACAAAACCTGCCCAACTGATTGATCGCAAAAAACACGCCCCCGTCTGTCAATTGATGAAATGAACGCATGCTAAAAGCGGTTACATGAATCAAAATCACGGCCAAAATGGCGACGCCTTTCATGTAATCCGCTTCTTCAATTCTTTTTTTCATCCCGATCCTCCTCTTGCTGCAAAACATTTCCCCAATCCTTAAGACACAGCCAATGCACTGATAAACAAAAAAATGATCCCTAAAAGGGATCATTTCATCTTCATCTCCAGCATAACATATTTGCCCGCAACAATTAATAGTCAGAAAAATTTGTCCATAAGTTTTAAATATTCATCCAAGATCTCTTCCTCGCTTGGCAATCTTTTTCCCAATCATTAACCTTTGACGAACAGAAATATTTCCTTTAAAATTTTCAAAGATAATATTCGATGTTTTTTCTATAATTGTTCCAAAATTTTAACGACAAGCCTTTTTTCTGCTGGATTTTTATTTTTTTCCAAAGTATTTCACCTAATCAATCAACCAGCCAGGCAATCAGGCAACATTCAAGGAGGGATCATCACATGGAAGCAGCAGTGGAAATTGAAGAAAACATAGCGGAATCGGCACCCACGAAAAAACATCCTCCCGGACTCAAACTGCTTTTTTTCACGGAGATGTGGGAACGATTCAGTTACTATGGATTGCGGAGTTTGTTGATCTTGTATTTAACCGCCAGTCTGGTCAGCGGCGGTTTGGGATTTGATCCTGCGACCGCATCGATGATTTACGGCTTTTACACCGGCGCTTGTTATTTCACACCGCTTGCCGGCGGCTGGCTGACCGACCATTTCATCGGAAAACGCCTGGCCATCACCATCGGGGGTGTCACCATGGCGCTCGGAAACCTGGTGCTGTTCATTAACCAGAGTCAGGCGGCGTTATATATCGGACTGGCGCTGATCATCCTGGGGAACGGTTTCTTTAAACCCAATATCTCCACCCTCTTGGGCGAACTTTACAGCGAACAAGACAAACGGCGCGATGCAGCGTTTACGATTTTTTACATGGGCATCAACCTGGGCGCCTTGTTTGCCCCGCTCATTTGCGGTTTTTTGGCCGAAGATTTCTTTAAAACCACCGTCAACGGAGTGGTGCAATACGGCTTTAAATACGCTTTTCTTGCCGCTGCCATCGGAATGATCGCGGGACAACTGGCTTTTAACCTGTTGGGAAAACGCTATTTGGGGGACATCGGGATGAAACCGGCCGGCAAGAAAACGGCCGCCAATCCCAAAGCCAACGAACCGTTGACCAAAAAGGAAAAACAACGGACACTGGCCATCATCCTCATCACTTGTTTTGTCGTCTTTTTCTGGGCCGGTTTTGAACAAGCAGGAAGCTCCATGACGCTTTACACCCGGGACTTTATCGACCGGACCCTCTTCGGATGGGAAATCCCCATTTCCTGGTTCCAATCGGTCAACCCGTTGTTTATCATTCTGCTGGCACCCTTGGTTTCCATGCTGTGGACCAAACTGGCCAACTCCAAGCGGGGAGATTTGCCCGTTCCCATCAAAATGGGGCTGGGAATGGTTCTTTTGGGCACAGGCTTTTTGATTCTGATGGCTGCCGTGCTTCAAACCGGCAGTGATGCGGAACATATCACGGTCAAAGCCAACCTGCTGTTTATTGTGTTCACTTATTTGTTCCATACCTTGGGAGAACTTTTCTTGTCTCCGATCGGGCTTTCCTTGGTCAGCCGCATTGCGCCGGTCAAACTGGCTTCGCTTCTCATGGGAGTCTGGTTGGCCAGCACCGGGGTGGCCAATATCTTGGGCGGCCAAATCGCTGCACTGACCACATCGTTCGGCTTCATGGAGATTTTCGCCATCATTGGAGGACTGGCCATCTTCTTCGGCCTCTTGTTGATTTCCATCAACCGCATCCTGGTGCGGATGATGGACTGACCGGAAAAAAGGGAGGGAACCAGGTTCCCTCCCTTTTTATCCGCCTTTTAAAATCATGACCGTTAAAATCGAACCGGCAATCACCAACAGAACCGGGGCGCGAAAAACCGCCAACAGGGCGGCGACCAGACCGCCGATCAGTCCGGTGGAAGGATTTTCGGCATCCACGCTTAAGATCCCGGGAAAAATCAAAGCGCCCAGTGCAGCATAAGGAATGAAGCCCAACCAGTCATTCACCCGTTTGGGAAAAGTGAAGCGCCCGATAATGAGGACCGGCAACCATCTCGGGATCAAAGTCACCACTGCCATGCCGAGGATGATCAAGAATTCATTCATCAGTCTCCCTCCGTTTCAGAACCAAACCTGCCAGGCTTCCCAATACGGTTGCCAGCACAATCGACCAGCCGCTGCTTGTAAATTGGCTGAAAAGGTAACAAAGAAGCATGGAAAGAACGCTGATCAACCCGATTCTCCAGTTCTTCCGCACGGATGGCACCAACAGCCCGATGAACATGGCATACAAAGCAATGGACATGCTTTCCCCGATGACCGGCGGAATAAAATCCCCGAGGAGCGCGCCCGACAAGGTGCCAAAAATCCACGATCCGTAAGCGGTGAGCATCAAACCCGCCAAAAACCCGGGACCGGCTTTTTCTTTATGAAAAGAAGCCACACTGAACGTTTCATCCGTGATCCACGAAGACAAAACCCACTTCCATTGATTCGGGACGGATTTTATTCCGTTCATCAGAGATAAACTCATGATAAAATGCCTGAAATTTAAAATAAAGGTCGCCAAGATAATCTCCATTGCCCCCACTCCGCCTGCCAACATCGACACGGCCATGAATTGGCTGGCTCCGGCATAAACCATGACACTCATCAGCACCGTGTAATAAAGAGAAAGACCGGATTGGGTGGAAATCAGGCCGAAAGCAACCGCCACCGGGAGATAACCGATGACGATGGCAACGGACTTTAAGACTCCCTCCGCAAAACCCTGTTTAATCCCCCGCCATGCTTCATGCCCCTGCTGATTGATCATCTGCTTGTCCAATCCTTTCAAGCTGATTCAACAAAAGTTTTATTTATTAGTATATTATAAGTTGATATAAAAAGACAGGAAACCGATTTGGAGCCAAAGCATCATGTTGTGCGGACCGCCGCGCCCGACCGGACGGTTGATCGGCTGCATCAAAATCTTTTTGGTCTTGCGATAAATCTCACAAACCCATCGGCCTTTCCATGATAGAATAAAATGTTCACCATCACTCAAAGAAAGGAGAAGCATTCTTGAACCGGATCATGCTGTTTCTTCATCTCTTGGGAGCCGTCGGCATGGGCTTCTATTTGTTATTGCCCTTCTTCTTGCGCAAAACGTGGTTACAAAACCGGGAGGTTCTGCAAGTTTATTACTGGATGAACTTCACCGTCCAATGGATTTTGGTCGCTCAATTCGTCACGGGCCTCATCATGTATCTTCAAGGAAATTATCCGGTATTGTGGATCATCCTTGTGGCGGTTGTATTTACCGGTGTGGGCGCATTTGGCGGGATGTTCGGATATTATTGCCGGAAAGCTCCCCCGTCCTTTGAAGAGGACCGGACCGGCTGGCTGAAAAAAGTGCGCTTTCATGCCATCCTGACCTCGATTTGCATGTATCTGATCCTTGTGTTGATGAAATTCCCATATGGTTGGTAAGAAAACAGCCTCCTTTGCTCCGGGCTTAAACCTGGGACAAAGGAGGCTTTCTTCATCGTCCGGATCCACTGGCTTCTTCCGGCATCACCGGACGATCCAAGTGATATAAACGGCGGTAACGTGGCAAACAGGCAAGCAGTTCTTCATGCGGACCGATCATTTCAATCCTTCCGTTTTCAATAAAGACCACCTCATCCATTTTTTCCACTCCCGTCAAATGGTGTGTAATCCAGATCAGGGTTTTTCCGGCGGCAACCTGAAAAATCGTCGCAAGCAAATCCCGTTCCGTCCGGGGATCCAGTCCCACCGTCGGCTCATCCAAAACCATCACGGGCGTGTTTTGCAGCAATATCCGGGCCAATGCAATCCGTTGCCGTTCCCCGCCAGAAAATCGCTCTCCCGTTTCCATCATCGGGGTGTCATACCCCAGGGGCAGGGATTCGATCAGTGCATCCAGTCGGACTTGCCGGGCCACCCGGCGGACTTCTTCATCGGTCGCATCCGGTTTGCCCAGCCGGATATTATTGGCTACGGTGGTGTCAAACAAATGCGGCCGCTGGTTTAACACGGAAATCACTTTTGAAATTTCCCCGCCGAACCGGACGGCATCCACCCCGTTGATGGTCACCTGTCCGCGTTCGGGAGCCAACATGCCCCGGATCAGTTTGATGAGGGTCGACTTTCCGGCTCCGCTCCGTCCGATCAATGCCACTTTCTTCCCGTGGGGAATATCCAGGGAAATGTTGTCCATGCTCCATTCATCAGCACCTTCATACCGATGGGACACCTTTTTCAACCGGATATCCGCTTTTTGTTTCGCCTTTTGCAACTCTTCTTCCGCAACTTCCGGTTCGGATGGCGGAACGAAACCCGATCTGCCGAAACGATGTATCCTGTTCAGCGAATGGCGGTATTGCGGAATTTTTTCCACGGCTTCGGACACCGGAAGAAACACATCCGTCAACGGAAAGACAATCAACGTAAACGCGGCAATCATGGGGGCGGCAAGTTGGCCGTTTTGTGCGTGGCCACCGGCCCAGGAAACCATGAAGATCACCAGGACTCCGAGCATGATTTGTCCGACCAGCGTTCTCCACTGCTTCCAGCGCTTTAACCTTCTCTCCTCAACAGCCAACCGGTCTTCATCCGCCTCATGCGACGCAATCAATTCTGCCGACCGCCCGCTGATCACCCAATCCGAAAGCCCCATGACCGCATCCGTCCACTCCCGGTACAAACGGTTCCGGTTTTTCCTCATGCGGCGCTGCCTCACCTGTGTCACCCAAAGCGAGACAAGCGGCAAAAGAACCACCAGGAAAAACAGATACAAAGCCATCCAAAGGGCAAACGAAAGGTCAAACGTTCCCAAAGCCACAACGGCCAACCCGTAAATCACCAGCGCGGTCACCGCCGGGAAAATCGTCCTCACATACACATCCTGCAATTGTTCGATGTCATCGGCAAGCGTCCCCAACATATCCCCTGTCCGGTAACGGGAGCGAAGGAAAAGTGCCTGCGGTTCCAAGATCCGGTACAGACAGACACGCATCTTGGCCAGAATGCGCAACACCATATCATGGCTGATCAACCGCTCCGCATAATGGAGCACCGCACGCCCGATCCCAAACGTCCGAACCAGAACGATCGGCACATAAACCATGAGAATGTTTTCCGGACGAAGCGCCGATTTGGAAATCAAAAAACCGGAAGTAAACATCAAGGCCGCCGCACAACCGGCCGTCAAAATCCCCAATCCAATGACCAGCAAAAACCGCAGACGGTGAGACCGGAGATAAGCGAAAATCCATTGTTCCTTTTTCATGCCAACCCTTCCCTTTGCGCTTGAAACAACTGATAATACAAGCTTTTTTGCGCCAGCAGCTCCTCATGGGTTCCGGTTTCAACCACTTTCCCCTTGTCCAGCACCAACACCACATCCATGTGCGGCATCCAGTGCAGCCGGTGCGTGGCCAGGAAGACGAGTTTGTTTTCAACCAAACGAAGCATCGTTTCTTTCAGTTCATACTCGGTCTCCACGTCCAAATGTGCCGTCGGTTCATCCAACAGCACAACGGGGCGGTCGTTTAAAAAAGCCCGGGCCAATGCCACCCGCTGTTCCTGGCCGCCGCTTAACGATCTGCCGCCGTTTCCGACGATTTGATCCAATCCGCCGGGCAATGTTTGAATCAGTTTCGTGAGGCCGGCGGACGCTGCCGCTTTTTCCACTTCTTCCCGGGTGGCGTCCGGCTTGTAAAACCGGATGTTGTCTTCCAAAGAGGCACTGAACAAATACGGATGTTGCGGGATGTACGTCGTTTGCCCGCGCCATCTTTCTTCCATCAAAGACGAGAGCTTTATTCCGTTGATGCAAACCGAACCGGACTCCGGCCGCTTAAAGCCGGCCAGCACATCGATCAATGTCGATTTGCCGGCTCCGCTCTCCCCGACGATCCCCACCTTTTGAAATCCTCGGATCTCAAACGACACCTTTTCCAAAGAAGCCGATCCTTTTTCTTCATGGCGAACCACAAGCGAAGTGAGCGACAAGAAGCTGTCTTTGTCCCAGACAAACGAAGCGGGAAGCTTGGCAGTGACGGGTTCTTCTTTTTGTCCGATGATCCCGAAAATCGCTTCCCCTGCTTCTTTTCCGTCCAATGTGGCGTGGTAATCCGCTCCCACCATCCGGACCGGCAAGAAATACTCCGGCGCCAACATCAGAATGGCCAGTGCCGTCGCCAGCGACATGTGTCCTTTGATCAGTTCAAGTCCCAGATGCACCGCCACCGAGGCCACGGAAAGCATGGTGAAAAACTCCAACGCAAACGAGGACAAAAAAGCAACGCGCAAGGTGCGCATGGTCGCTTCCCGGTACCGGTTGCTCACCCTTTCCATCGTGTGGCCGTGTGCCCGGCTCCGCCCGAGGAATTTCAACGTTTCCAGTCCGCGCAGCGAATCGACAAAATGATTGGATAAAACCCGAAACGAGGCCATCTGTTTTTCCGTATGCTTTTGCGCCGCCATACCGACAAGAATCAAAAACACGATTAAAACGGGCAGGGTCACCGTTAAAATCAGACCGGAGGTCACATCCAGCGTATACACATAAACCAACAGGAGGGCCGGTGTCACGGCGACGGAAATCATGCGGGGGAAAAACAGTTCCAAATACGTGCGAAATTGCGTGACACCTTCCAACACCAGCGTCACCAAGTTCCCCGTCCCTTCCCGTTTGGCAAAGCGCGGCCCGTTTTGCACCAGCTTTTTCAGGAGTTGTTTTCTCTCCCCGGCTCCCGTCCGCTCCGCAAAACGGAAGGCCGATTGATCCATCAGAAACTGCATCCCGTGGCGCAGAAGGAAAAACACCAAAAACAGTCCCATTAAAACAGCTTGCTCAGCCGGCGGCTCCCCGGCAAACAAAGCCGAAACCACACCGGAGAGCCACTTCGCCGCCATGATGATCGCGACACTTTGAATGACTGTCATGATGAAAAGCTTCAAGAGGAAGCCCTTCACCCCTTGAAGCTTCAACCAATTGCGGTTCATCAATATTCCAAGTGCTCCTTTTCAGACAATCTTTTGCGGAAAATGTAGTAGTTCCAAATTTGGTATCCCAACACAAAAGGCAACAGCGTCAAAGCCACGATCGTCATCACTTTCAGCGAATACGGTCCGGAAGCCGCATTATAAACCGTCAGGTTATAGGCACTGTCAATGGAACTGATCATCACGCGGGGGAACATGCCCGTAAAGACCGAGGCAATCGCGAGGGTGATCACCGTGCCCATCATGCCGAAAGCCCAGCCGTCTTTTTTCTTTGAAATCATCGCTCCGGCCACCAGGAAAGCCGCCGTCCCTAACAGGAACGTCACGGTCAGAATGTCCCCGCGCACGTTAAACAAATCGGTTTTTAAGCAGGTCATGCCCCCAAACGCCACCAGCAACATGGCCAGCGGAACCAACAGGCGTTTGGCCAGTTTCCGCGCCCGGTCCCGCAAATCCCCCGTCGTCTTCAGCGTGGCAAACAGGAGACCGTGCACAAGGCATAAAACGGTAACCGTCACGCCGCCGGTCACGGTGTACAAGTTAACCATGTCAAACAGCCCGGCATTCAGTTCCATCTGATGATCCACGGGCAACCCTTGGATCAAACCAGCAAACAAAACCCCGAACAAAAACGGAGGCAACAAACTTCCCCAAAAAATCACTTCATCCCAGGTTTTTTTCCACTTTTCGCTGTTCACTTTCCCGCGGAATTCAAAGGAAACGCCCCGGCCGATCAAAGCCAGCAGGACGATCACCAGCGGCAAATAATATCCGCTGAACAGCGTGGCATACCAGTGCGGAAATGCGGCAAACATCGCACCGCCGGCAGTCAGGAGCCACACCTCATTCGCATCCCAGAACGGGCCGATGGCATTGATCAAAACCCTCCGCTCCCCGTCCGTTCTGGCCAGAAACTTCGTCGACATCCCGATCCCAAAGTCAAATCCCTCCAAAAAGAAGAACCCGACAAAGAGCACGGCCACCAACACAAACCACAATTCATTGAGATACAGCATGGCGTTGTCCCCCCATTTCAAACGGGTCTTCCGACTGGGCTTCCTCTTCAACGGCTACATGCGGCCCTTTTTTAATGACCCGGACAAACAAGTAAGCCATCACAATCGCCAGGATCGTGTAAATCGCCGTGAAAGCGATGAGCGAAAACAGCACTTCCCCTGCCGTCACACCCGGCGAAACACTGTCTGCGGTAGTCATGTGCCCGAAAACCGTCCACGGCTGGCGGCCGATCTCGGTCATGATCCATCCCGAAGCATTGGCGATATGCGGAAGAGAAATGGCGAAGACCATGATGCGGTAAAACCACGGTTTCACATCCGGCAGTTTTTTGCGCAAGGCCTGGTAAGTTCCGTACATTCCCAACAGGATCATCGCCACGCCGGCCCCAACCATGATCCGGAAGCTCCAGAACGTGGTTCTTACCGGCGGAATATAATCTCCCGCTCCATATGTCTGCTCATATTTTTGTTGCAGTTCCTTCATGCCCTCCACCGATCCGGAAAACTTGCTGTAGGTCAAATAGCTGAGCATGTACGGAATTTTAATTTCATATTTATTCTCCATCGTTTCCGGATTGATGACGGCAAAAACCGTCCACGGCGCAGGATCCTCACTGGTCTCCCATAACCCTTCACTGGCCGCCATTTTCATGGGCTGGGTATGCATCAGGTACTGCGCTTGCTGATGTCCGAATATTGCCACCAGGAAAGATGAGATGAGTGCAACGACAATTCCGATGTGGAAAGATTTTTTAAAGAATGGGACATCTTGTTTTTTAAGCAGCTTGTAAGCACTGACCCCGGTCACCAAAAACGCCCCGGTCGCCAACGCCCCGAGCACCGTGTGCGGGAACTCCACCCACAATTGCCCGTTTGTAATGAGGGCGAGAAAATCGTTCATTTCCGCGCGGCCTTGATTGATGGTAAATCCGACCGGATGTTGCATGAACGAATTGGCCGCCAAAATCCAAAACGCCGACAGTGTCGTCCCGATAAACACCAGCCAGATGCAAGCCAAATGCAATTTTTTCGACAACCGGTCCCAACCAAAAATCCAAAGCCCGATAAACGTCGACTCCATAAAGAAAGCCAACAACGCTTCAATGGCAAGTGGCGCACCAAACACATCCCCGACAAACCGGGAGTAATCCGACCAGTTCATCCCAAACTGAAACTCTTGGATGATCCCGGTCACCACACCGACGGCAAAGTTGATCAAAAACAGCTTTCCCCAAAACTTTGCCATGTTTTTGTACTCTTCTTTGCCTTTGACAACGTACATCGTCTCCATCACAGCAATCAAAAACACCAAGCCAATGGACAAAGGCACAAAGATAAAGTGATAAATCGTCGTCACGGCAAATTGAATTCGTGACAAAGTGAGCAAATTCATTTGCTTCTCTCCACCTTTCCCGCCAATTTGCCAATCACGTTGGCTTTAATCCTTCTCACCTTTATTATGGCATGAAGCGCTGCCAATTTTTGCGGGCGAGTATGGCTTTTTTGTGAAAAAAATCACATAATCACCCAAAGAATAAATCCCTTTTTCCACCCCGGAATTCAAGTGAATATCCTGATTTGAAATCATACATCCCCCATAATCCTTTTCCGGAAGAAAACGCACAAGAATGATCATTCATTAACAAAATGAAATATCGGGAAAGCGAAACAACCGCTGGTGTTATTTTCATTCTATTAATTCGAAAAATGATTTATATTTAAAATATAATAATAGAGCTGAACCGGTTGTTTGGTCCTTTCTCTTTTTTCCTTCCCCTTAATCACCTTAATGACGATGGAAAAAACTTGGAATTCAAAAATGAACCAACGCTACAAAATCGTCGCTGATTATCATTTACAACTGACCCTTAATCCTTTTGACGATCCCTGGCACACCGGCACGCCTCATTTTAAATATGGCAGAAACCAAGTGGAATTGAAAATCAAGCCGCAAAAAGAGATCAAAAAATCCGTGTTCACAGGCGATGTCGAGGTTTACTTGAATGGAAAACGGTTAGATACATTTAAAAATCGAATGCTGGAGAGCGTCACCAATCATGAAAATGAACCTCCCGAATTCCTCCCCCCCTCAGCTGACGACGTTTCTGTCTTCGCCGTCACCGATTCCAAAACAAAGGAAAGTCATGTCTTCATTTTGGCAGAGATCTCTGACTATGAAATAAGGAATGAAAATGAATTGCATTACAAATATTACCGTGACGGGATGAAGGAAATGTTAACGTTTCGTTTATGGAAGGTTCGTGAAGACGGTACCTGTACAAAAGAAGAGTTCGGATATAAAGGTGGGAGGACCGATCTTCAAACTTTTCTGGTTCAATATGCAGGGCATCCGGTCGGCCGGTATACCGATTTGTTATTTGCATGGCCATCTTTCATTTTTCCAATCCTTTATCCTTATGCTACAGGATTAATCGGCTTGATTCTCATTTTCTTTGGTGTGCGAACAAAGCCGTCTTTACATTAGATCTCCTTTTTCTTTATACAATTTGATTCTTTGCACTTCTCCCCTCACCAGTTTTCGATGTTCTTTTGACAGGAACCAGGTGAAAGGCCGCCATTCCCCTGTATCCGCATAATAATTGGTGATTTTTATCCCGTGCGGTTGAAAGACTTTGGCAAACGTCAAATAAGCGCGCAATTGATGAAAGGGCGACGTCACCAGAATGATATGGGATAAACCATGCTCTTTAAGCAGATCCAGCACATACTCCGCATTTTCACGCGTATGGAGGGACTCATCTTCGACGAGAACCGCACGGGAAGGAACCCCCATGGACAAAGCTTTTCGTCGCATATATCCGGCTCCGAGACGGGTATCCCAAGTGGCGGCGGCTCTTTTAACGTCTTTTTCTTCAATCCGTCCGCACCGTGCAGCCTCCCGCAATGTTTCCAGAGAGATCAACCGGGGTTTCCCCGTTCCATTCACCTTGGCACTGAACTTTCCGCTGCAAATGATCCGGGGAGCCCATCCTTCACGATATAACCGCACGGCCGTCGCAATTTTGCCGTCCAAAAACCGGATGTTTCCCCGGGTGCCGGCAAGCACGACAATGGCATCTGCTTTTTGCAAACGGTCTCTCAACGCAAAACGTTTTCCCCGCAGGCAGAAAACAAACCAAGTGGCAAACAACATCAGGACAAGAATAATAAACACCGTCATTTTTCTCTCCCCCGCTGATCAAACCTCAGCTGAATTCTTCCTCTCTTTTTGATTTCGTCCCTCCCATTTCCTCCTTTTTGCCCCGGATATTTTGGATGGATTTTAAAGCCGGTTTTCCCGTTTGCCATTCTGAAAGATAAATGCATAATCCAACCGCATTGTAGATACAATGTGTATACAAGGCATCCCGGAGGTGATAAAATGAAAGAGGAGGAAAATCAAGGAGGAATCATGAAGATGACGACACAAGTCCGTAAATGGGGAAACAGCCTGGCCATTCGGATCCCCAGCCATATTGCCGAGATGTTGTCCATCAAGCAAGGCTCCGAATTGGAAATGAAAGTGGAAAACCAAGAGATCAAATTGGTTCCAAAGAAGAAAAAGCCCACATTGGATGAACTTCTGGCCAAAGTCACACCGGAAAACCGCCACGAGGAAATTCAGCTTGGAACCGAAGGGAATGAGCTGATTTAATGGCTGTACCGGATCGCGGGGATCTTGTTTATGTCAGTTTCCATCCACAAGCCGGGCATGAACAGGCCGGAAGACGCCCCGCCATTGTCTTATCCCCCCAATCATTCAACGCAGTGACCAAATTCGCTGTGGTCTGCCCCATCACCCGCAAAGAAAAAGGCTACCCATTTGAAGTGAAATTGCCCGACGGTCTGCCCATTCAAGGCGTCATTCTGGCGGACCAAGTCAAAAACCTGGATTGGCGGGCACGGCAATTTACGATCAAAGGTCGGGCACCCGAAAACGTGGTTAATGATTGCATTGAATTAATCCATACTTTTTTGTCATAAACGGCAAGAAAGCCTGTTCTTTTTCTCTCAAGCCAATTTAACAAATGAAATTATCGCGAGACGATCTCAAGGATGGTCTCTTATTTTTTGTCTAATGCTCCCCCGGGAAGTTCACAACAACCGGTTCCCCTCTGCTGCAAGCAGGAAAAGAACATGACGGAACGAATATTATTTCCAATAAAACAACATTCTCTTTTAAATATAAAAGGAGATGACGCTGATGAAAAAGAATTTTGGTTGGAATGTCAAAGCAAAACCACTGCCCAAACAGAATTATTTCACCCGGTCGGATTTAAACCCGCGGGGATGGGTAAATACCAAAAAGGGCGAAAATTTGACCGGATGGACCAATCATGAGAACTGGAATGGGTCTCCTTGGTTAAAGGAACGGTAATTCTTTGATATGGTAATAGAGGGAAGAATATTTATACATATGAGGTGATCTTTGATATGCCCTCTGTAACCAGTATGAGAAATGCGATGTTATGGGAGAATGAGACATGGCAACGGAAACACACAAAGGAAATCGCCGCGCTCCGGGAACGGGACCCTTCCCGCTTTGCCAAAATGAAGGGCGACTTTTACTGTTTCGGTTGCTGGAAGCGCTACGTCCAAGAGCATGAAACGCCGCCTTCGCGTTCTGAGCTTCCCAAAGTGAGCCATTATCACTTTAAAAAAAGCAAAGAACATCATTTCCGGCTTCGCCCCAATCAAAAACACATCCCCGGATGCGTTTTCCGGGACGCCGGCTATATTCGCGAAGTGGCCCAAAGGCACGGATTAACCGTTCTCCATGATCAAGTCCTCTGTATGCCGGACTTGGAAAAAAGCCTGCGTTTGGCCGCACCAACCCGTTCCCAAGAATCCAAACCGGCTTCCGGCAAGAAACGCCCGGAACAATCTTTTCTGTTTCAAGAGCTGTTTGACGGAATGCAGGAAGATTGGGTTCACCAACGGGTGCAGGTGGACGGAAAAACCACCGATTTGGGGCAAATGTTGTACTCTCATGAATCAGCACACCAAGCAGCCGGCTCCTATGCCATCATCACCGGTGTGGTGCAAAATCTCTCTTTGAACCGGTACCACGGCGTGGAACTGACCTTGGGACCTGATGAGAAATTGAAAATCACGGTTTCCCCGGGACACCTTTATGACCGGGATTTCCTCTCCCCGCTTTTGGGAAGAAAAATCGCGATCTACGGCAAGGTGACACAAACAGAAGATCAGCCTCCCGGGATGGAACTGATCTCCATAGAGAAACAACTGGCTTTTTTGGATCTGGATGAAAAACCTTTTCCCGCGTTTGATCCACCAAAGGTCAAAGATCAACGCTTGCACGACACCATCCATCAGGTTTTGGCCCGTTACCAAGCCCAACCGCTGGCACCAAAAGAATTTCCTTTCCGTTTTCAAACTGGACTGATTCAGCAACACGAAGAACAACGGGCGCAACTGGAAGAAGAATATGCCCGACTTGAGCGGCAAACCAAAGATTTACATCATCAACATACTGATTTATTGCAACAACAATCTGAATATGAGGAACAGAAAGAGAAATATACACAAGAAAAAAGCGCCAAAGAAGCGGTTGAAAACCAGCTAAAAAAAGAAATCCGGAAACTCAGCGGATTTTTCAAACGCCTGTTTTCCTCCGGCAAGCTGAAACAAAAGCAACAGGAACTCATCGCCGTCCAAACAGAACTCCAATACTTGACGCGCCAAATTTACGAAACCCGATCCAAAATCCAAAAGCTGGCCGATGAACAAAAAAAGATCCATCGGGAGATGGAAACGCTGAAGGCGGAGATGAAAAAAATCCAATCGGAAATGGAATCTGTGAAAAGCTCGCTGGGTTCGTTGCGTCAACATGATGAACTCGCCCGCTCTTGGCAAAAGGTCGCAAATCATGCTGAGCACTCATATCTCTTTTCATCCCATACCCGTGGCTTTCATTTTTGCCTGAACATCTCGCGGGACCAGGATAATGCCCGTTCCGTTCATGTTCAAGCCTTCCTTCAGCCTTACGAAACCGAAGGAACCGAAAAACGGTTGACGCAACCCTTCGCAAAACAAGCAATCCATCTCGAACCGGATCTTCTCAAACCATATGGAAAACTGTTCAATCAATTGAAAGCATGGATTGACAGCCAAACCGAAAACCTTGAGGGCGAAATGGCCACCACCCCCGTATAACCCAAAAAAGCCAGGCTTACTGCCTGGCTTTTTTTCTCTATGAAACATTCCCTCGGGCAATTTGGGGTCACCTTTTTGACAAATCAAGAGACTCAGAATCAACAAATTTCATTATAATTAGCAAATTGAACTTTAGTTATACAATAAGAGTATGTAACCTCATGTGAAATTGAAAATATTTTAGCTGAGGGAGAGTTCATCTACAATTAATAAAATCTACATTAAACATATTTTGCTTCCCTCTTCAATACATAGCTTCATCAAGATACCCCTTTAATTACTCCATTATTTTCTCATATCATCCATCCACTCTGGAACTTTCCAACCGCCCTCCCGTGCTCTCTTCATCCGCTCTTTAATGGACATTCCATCGGGGTCATCGATAATTTTATGACGAACCAACCATCCAATAACCAGATCACGTTCTGGATCAGCTTCGTCAACCAAGTTATACCACCATTCAGTTACTATTGAAAGTTTATTTCCTTTCTCCGCAATAGTTTGATCACATTGATACCAAGATTCTTTATCAGTGTTAGATGCAACTTGATTAAGAATATTATTTATGGTGGCATATAATAACGCTTCTTCTTTTTCTTCTTCACTTTCTAAAGAAAACCTAATCAATTCATCAAATGAGTATTTATCATTTTCCTGAGGAATTTCTTCTCTACGTTTCATATATGCCAGAAGGTTATATGCTAAACCATAATTTTGGCTTTCAGCACATTCCAAAAAATATTTTGATGCCAATAGATAATTATTAGCTTTATAGTAAACGGCCCCAACCCCCATTAAAATTTCTTTTATATTTGGTATTCTTTTTATTTTATTCAACCAAACTTCGAGTTCTTTCCATTGAGTTTTTAAATTTACTCCTTCGTATAACTTACCAGCTAAAGCCAAAATTGCATTTCCTATTCCTTGCTGAGCGGCTCTTCTCAACCACATTTCTCCCTCTTCCAATTCATCCTTATCAATATAATTATCGACGAGATTAACTCCCAATCTTAACATCGCTCTTTGATCACCTTCTTTTGCCGCCTCTCTTAACAATTTTTTTCCTCTTTCTCTATCATTCAAATACTCCCCTTCAAACAAAATTCCTCCATAGATTCGTTTCGCCTGTAAATCTCCTGTTTGTGTCGCTTTAATTAACCACATCTCACCTTCTTTAGAGTTTTGTTTAAATCCATTCCCTGTTAAAAATCTTATCCCTAATGATAACATCGCTTGAACCTCACCATTTTCAGCTGCTTTTCTTAACCATTGTTCCCCTTCCAAGACATCAATTCTTCCAAGATTTCCATCAATCAAGCACACTCCTAATAGATACATAGATTTAATGCAACCCAAATCAATCGCCTGACGCAATAGATTTTCACCATATGTTTTATCAATACCAAAATCTTCATCATTAATTACATGCCACGCTAACTTCCTCATTGCATCCACATTTTCTAAATCAATCGCAAATAGTAAACATTTTTTGCCTACTGTTTTGCTTTCTCCAATAAGACAATCAGATAAATTAAATAATAATTGTGAGCAACCTCTTTCCTTTAACTGTTGTAATAAATCTATTTCGACACCCAACTGTTCGCAATTTTTTTTGTCAGTATAAAAGATGAAAAATTTTTCTATTAATTCCATTTTCTTTTCTGTAACATTTTTTAGTGAAGCTATCCAATCTAATATATTAATAAATACTTCTTCCATATCAATTGGGCTATAGTATTCCTCTCGTACATACTCTGCAAAAACTTTGAACCTCAATTTAACCCAAGTTTTTGACTTTAAACCCTCAATCTGCTCTTCCACTAATTTTAATACTCTAATCAAGCGCGGTTTATTTAAATAAAAACCATGATAGTGCAAGTAGCTCTGGATATCACTAAAATGAAGTGGTGCAACTGGTTCAAACAAAGCCAATAAAGGTAAAAGTTCTTCTAAGATCTCATTATCTTTAGCTGAAATCGAATAGGATTGCCAATTTTCTGCCATCCGATCTAAAAAAACACTTCTACTTTCATAAATTTCAACCTTATCTATTTGAAAGTTACATCTTCTCACTTCTTTAGAAATCGCAGACACCAATAAAGGCCATCCATCACTCGCTTCCATTACTTTATCATTAAATGACCGTTCTTCACTTCCCTCATCAGGTATACCAGTTAATAAAGGTATCTCTTCCCGAGTCAAGTGATTAAGCGTGAATGTTTCTACAGGACGATTTAAACATACCCATTTCTCTACTTGCCCCGGACGTGTAGTCATTAATAAAACTACCCCATCAGGCAATGACTTAGGTAAAAACGAAAGCGTCTCACCATCCTGACTAATTTCATCTAATGCATCTATCAAAACTACAACATGACCAAGTTCTTTAGACAATTGATCTAAAGCTTGGTATAAATAACGACTTAACTTCTCATTGCTTTGAACCAAATTATTTCGTCGGATAGTCATTAATTTTTCAAAATCAAATCCTTTATCTTGTAGTCCAATCTTCTCTTCAATCAGCTTGTGCTCGATTTCTTTCATTTCTCCAACTTCCTTGATTTCTTTAGTCTGTATAGGATGTAGCAATAATGTATTAGCTTGTTCGATTAGAGAGAGAACAATTTCATAAGGCTGATTGGATTGTTTTCCGTAATGCATGATAACTCCAGGTATCCATGGAGCATATTTCTTCACCTCAATTTCCCTGGGCCCAAAACTAGTATACATAGAAGCAAATTGTTCTGATAATTTGCTACACAATGCTGTCTTACCTGTCCCCTCATCGCCAACTAACATAAAATAACGACTAAATCCTGTCTTATCGCTTGTCATAATCTCAAATAATTTACCAATAATTTCTTCACGAGCTGCAAATTGTTTTATATGCCGGTTTCGCTCATCTCTAATCGATCCAAGTAATGGGGTTAAATTTGAATTTTCAATAGAATTCAAGATACAGCCTCGTAAGTACTGGGTAAGCTTCTTCTTATAGATGTATACAGGTGTTAATAATGAAACAAGTCCTATTCGTTCCCAATCATTAGGAACTAGATTTGAAATGTTATGCATATGTTTTGATCGAAGAAATGATTGAAAGCAATATTGTCTTTCTAACTTCAAATTAACCAACAATTCACTAAAAGACATTTTTTTCACTTTCGATTTATTAATTGATGTTTTGGAATTGATAACAAAGAAAATTAACCTCAACCATTCCAAGATGATATCGCTCCACTGATAACAGGACATCAAATCAGATCCCTTTTGCTCTAACAACATTGGAATATGTTTTATTTTATGAAAATAAGGATCCTCACCATAACCGGCCACCAACCGATCACAAATCAGTAAGAGTTTATCAATTTTTTTATCCAAATCGAATTTTAATTCCCCTATAACCATACTTTCTTGTATTTTCTGTAAAAACAAATCCCGATGATCTGAAAATAATCTTCTGCCTTGGAAAATTTGATTTGTAACCCCTTTACATTTTATTCCTTTTCTTTCTTCATATCCCATAATCCCGTAAGTTTGCGCATCATCTTGAGTAATATTTAGCTGTCCCTCAAAACTTGATATATTAAAAATACTTTTACTATCGTTATTCACTCATAAATTCTCCTTTCTCTTACTACTTTAATAAGTTCATGAAGGTATCAATTGTACTGTTTAGAAATGAACCTGCCTCAAATAAATTAGAAATATTTTGCAACTTCTCATTAAGAATTGCAACAATCCCCTGATCTACTTTCCCCGTTTCCATTTGGGATTCCACTATTTTAACTAAAGATTTAATTTGTTCTTTGTCCGCATCATTTAATTCCTTTATATCATTAATCTCGCTTAATAGTCGTTCAACCAACTGTTTTACATTATTGATTTGTTCCGTACTAACAGCATTATACATGTTAATATTTTTCGATTTTCCTTGTCCAATATTAATTTGTCCAGTAATACGGTCAAAGTGAAATTGTGAGTTGTTTTGCTCACTCATAATAATCCCCCCTCATTAAAGTTATTATTATCATTATAAATTCAAAAATTAATACGAACAAATAATTTTTTCACTCTGCAAAACCAATCGTGGTTGGAGGTCGAAGTGTTGTATGAAGGATGATATCTCAACCACGGAACTGGAAAATCAACTCGGGGCTGTTTTTCATCCTTCCATCAAAGCATATTTTAACAGCTACTGGTTTGCCGAACTCGACGGATTTATTGAAAATGACTGCATCCACTGGAGCCGGTGTTGCCCCGGATCGAATTGGACAGTTTTGCGTATATGGTAAAAGGTTACAAAGAAAATCACCCCCGATTGCAACACATCCCGTTGGGAATGGAAGGAAACGGCCGGATCGTGGAGGTGGACAACCAACACGGAACCGTCCGGTTGGAAGACTTCGAGCGAAAATCATTTGCGTTTTTAGCCAATGATATCCCTTCTCTCCTTACCCGCTTAAGGCTGCGTAAATAAGAGACTCGTATCATTCAGGCCTGAGGAAAAGCTCAGGCCTTTTTTATTGGTGTTTTCCCTATTTAATCTTTACAGATTTTATTCATGCTTTATATAATTCTATAGAAACAGAATTTTTCATACAGAGGGGACTAATTTTTTATCATCCAAAAATTCCTTCGAGAAAAAGGTCTATCTCAGCAATCCGCAAGGGCGGTTTGTTGATTAAAAATTAAATGCGAGTGGTATAATGCCAAGTTTCATGCCTTTGATGACCGTGTGACACGAAATCATGGTGGAAGGGGGTCCCCTTTGCGATAAAAGGAGAGGTTTTCGTTGAAAAAGTATGTATTCACATCGATTTTGTTGTTTCTGTTCAGCATCGTTGCAGGATTTCTTTTGGGAACCAACTTATGGTTAATCAAAGATCACATTCCAAAAGCTGAGGCCGCCATTGTTGTTTCTCTTTTAAACATTTGCATCACCCTGTTTGCTTTGGTGGCCATGCTTGTCCGGATGCATCATGGAAACCAAAAGGCCGATTCGTTTTCCGCCGGGCCGCAACGGTCCTCAGTCCAAGATCAAATCTTGGAAAAGCGGATGAGATTGTATCAGGAACTCATCATGAAAATAAAAAAGTACCAAAAATACTATTTTGATCTTCTCTCCACTCCCAATTACAGCGAAGAAAAATTTAACGAAAAGAAAAGTTTCCAAAAATATGATGAACTGCACAAATGGTTAAAGCAATTCCATGACCAAAACAAATTGTTTCTCAGTAAAGACATGAGTGACCTGATTTATTACTATCTCATCGCAGCCAATCTTGCCCCGGAGGATGACCATCACTTGTATTCAGCCCATGCGGTTTATCATCAGGCTGTTCAGTTTACGGCCCATCCCCGTACGGTCAAAAAAATACATAAAGCGCATCCATCCTGGTCTCCGGATTATATCAAGAACATCGGGCAGGATCCATTGACATTTGGCCATCTCATCAAGGAGCTGCCGGAGAAATGGATCCAAAAACGATTCAAATCGGACCTTGGCCGGAAACAAAACCGGATCGCTCTTTCCATCCTGCATTTCATCGGACATTTAACCGAATCGGACGGATACAAACTGCAGTCAGATCTGGAATATTTCAAACGGCTGAATCAACTCAGTTTTCATTTGACACAATTGATCAGTAACGAATTGAATCTGGCATCCGTTGAGGAAGAGATCAACATTTTTTCAAAAACCAATCCCATGGTGCCATCCTAGCCAATCGTTCATTGGATCCGAATGGCGGGAAACCATCCGGATCCATAAATTTGCAAGACGCAAGGCAATCTGCGATAAGCCCCAAACCTGGATAAAAAAGAGATTTTCAGTGCGGGGCTTTTGCGGCTTGCAAGTCAGCCTATCTAAAACCTCATCTGATATGCCACAGACTTTGTTCTTCTCAAGAATTTTTTTAATCAATATAACTCCTCACCTCTCAAAATGAACAAATCCTTATATTTCATTCAACTCTCTCCAATCATTTCGAGATAATTTTCATCCTATTTATTATTTGAAAGTTGAGTTTATTTAATAGATGAAGCATTTCATTATTATTCAATATCAAAAAGGAGGTAGCATCGTTGTATTTAGTATGAAAAAAATAATTTATCGATTTTTTATCGGCCTGCTTATTAAAGAAAGGAGATTTAAATATTGATTTCTTGGGCTGAGCAAGAAGAAAAAATCCCCGACGAGCAATTTGCCGAAATTGAGGAAGAAATTGGTGTGAAACTTCCCAAAGACTATATTCATTGGGTGCAACAATATGCTTCCCCGGAAGATGGTAATACGTATCTCCTCGTCGATGGGAAACATTATCATTTTGATGCGTTTTACCCACCAGATTCCATTATTGAAGAATTTGAAGCCCTCTATTTTGGGGAAGAAGAGTTTAAAGAATTCGGGCTTCTCGTGCCATTCGCCTTTGACGGGTCATTAAACCATTACTGTTTTTACTACCGTCCCGGAAACCTGAATCCCTTGATTCTTTGGAAAGATAAAAACGATGCATTGGAAGCTATTTTTGATAAAAATAAATTAAACAATCGTGTTCAGATATTCGGCTCTTCCTTTACAGAGTTTATTAACGCTTTATATCACCCGGCTGAAAATATTGACAGTATGTAAAGACCAGTGTTTCACTGGTCTTTTTTATGGATTAAAGGCAAAGTATTCGTTATAATCTGAATAGAAAATATAATTATTGTTGAAGCCACAGTCTGAAAGGAGGAAATTATGTGGCTTGGTTAAAATCCCGTAAAGGGATTATAGTCATTCTCGCCGTACTTCTTCTCATTATTTTTATCATTTGGAACACCTTTTTTGGATTTTATCAAGGGACAGGAAAGAGTATGGAGCCCGCCATGGCCGAAGGAGAAGTTTATATTGTTAAAAAAAACCCTGACTACATACAAAGAGGAGATATCATCGTCTTCAAAGCCCCTGGTCTGAATCAGATACATACGAAACGAGGGGTTGCTTTTGGAAACGAAATGGTGGAAATCAAGGAAGGCCAACTTTATATCAACGGCGAAAAATTCGAAGAACCTTATCTCTTACATAAAAACAAAAGTGACCATTTCAAACCGGTACATGTCCCGACCGGCCAGTATTTTGTTCTCGGCGATGTCCGTTCCGCAAGCCAAGACAGCCGATATTACGGAGCAATCAAAAAAGACGACATCATCGGTGTCGTAATCCAATAGAAAGGTGATAAAAATGTTGGTTACATTAAAGGAATTTTGGATTCCAATGATCAAGCAGCCTAAGTCAGTCATTCGCCAAGCCATCGCCAATTGCTCAAGTGGAATATTTTTTATTTTGGCTATATTATATGGAATCACCTTGTTTTTGGAACAAGCAATGAACCGGAATGCAGGCGATACGATGGCCGTCCCGACCATTTTGGTCTTATCAGTAATTTTGGGACCAATCATCGGTATTATCTCCTGGTTTTTATACAGTCTTTTGACTTATGCAGGCACTCGCTTGTTTAAAGGAACGGCAACTTTTAAAGAAACATATAAAGCAACCGCTTGGGCAACTGTTCCGTATTCAACAAAACTTGCTTTGTTCATTCCCATGCTCCTCATTTTCAGAGAAGAAAACTTTACAACAGAGACACCGGATATTGATTCCTCATTTTTCTTGATACTGTTGTTTTTTATTGCTTTATTGATCGGATTAATAATGACCATTTATTATTTCATGGTTTACTCAAAAATCATTGGGGAAATTCACGGCATTGGTTCATGGAAAGGATTTGCTTCGATCATTGTGATACCTGTCATTTTGATTTTGTTTTTGATTGTTTTGTCACTAATATTTTTTTAAAACATGAATTAAATTGTTTTAAATATTGAGAATCTTCCTCAATCTTTTTTCATTCTTCTTTCAAAAATTCCTCCATGAATCCAACTTGCAAGACTCCAGTCAAATCCCATCACAGGTGTCTCATATAACTTGGTAATCTTTTGGTAATCTTTTACCAAGTGAATGCAAAGATAATGTAATAGCAGAACCCTCACTCTTTTGGTTTTATTCTTTCGGCCCGGCCGTCCATAGAAGAAACACAAAACTCTTTTTAATATCCCCTGTTTTAATCGCCCTCTCCTCAATTTCATTTTTTCAGTTTATACTTTTCTTATGATTTTGCTTTCCCGGACAAAAACACAACAGCCAAGGGACTCACTGTAAATACATAGGCAAAGCAAAATCTTTTTTCAAAACGGATCCTTGATCCATCACAGGGGGAGTGAGAAACGATGAGTGAACATGAAAACAATCAACAACCCAACGAAAAAAACGCGCAAGTGATTGACCTGAGCAAAAAAAGAGAGCAGTTCGGCGTCGACGAAGGCATCAAATGGTTGCGCCGGGCGGCTCACTCCGGAGACATTTGGTCGATGACCGAGTTGGCTTATCTTATGTTGACCGGCACAAAAGTGGCACAAGATTTGGAAGAAGGCGAAAGATGGCTGAGAAAAGCAGCGGATGCCGGCGACCGGTGGGCCATGATGGAATTGG
Organism: Thermoactinomyces sp. CICC 10735; assembly: GCF_016055175.1. Taxonomy (NCBI): domain Bacteria; kingdom Bacillati; phylum Bacillota; class Bacilli; order Caryophanales; family Thermoactinomycetaceae; genus Thermoactinomyces; species Thermoactinomyces sp. CICC 10735. The sequence continues at coordinate 376,866 of NZ_JAECVT010000002.1, forward strand.
GTTACCGTTTGTTGGTCGGTGAAGGGCTGGCCAAAGATGCCGAAGAAGGAGAAATGTGGCTCAGAAAGTCAGCGGAAGCCAATTATCCGGTGGCCATGAGAATCTTGGGTTACCGTTTGCTTGAAGGAGACGGATTGGAGAAAAACCCCGAGGAAGGGGAAATGTGGCTGAGAAGAGCCGCAGAAGCCGGGGAATCCGTGGCTATGAGGGTTTTGGGTTACCGTTTGTTGAATGGACAAGGACTGGAGCAAAATATCGAAGAAGGAGAAATCTGGCTGCAAAAAGCGGCCGAATCCGGAGAAGTCATCGCGATGCGTGAATGGGGAAACTATTTGATTCACGGACTCTCCAATCCACCGAAAAATTAAGGGCTTGAACTGCCGGCAGATCTTTCCCGAAACCACAACGGGCAAGATCTGCTTTTTCTTCCATCTTTTTATCTTGATTCCAGCTTCCGGTCATTGCGGTAAAACTCATGAAACAGCTTGATCAACGCCCTTTTTTCAATCCGGGAAACATAAGAACGGGAAATCCCCAGCTCCTTTGCAATTTCCCGCTGCGTCTTCTCTCTTTCTCCCCCGAGCCCGAATCGCGCCCGGATCACCTCTTGTTCCCGGTCATCCAATATATGGATGTGCTGATAAATATTGCGCCGCTCAATCTGCATCTCCACTTGTTTGACCACGTCATCCGCTCTCGTTCCGAGAATGTCGATCAAGGTGATTTCATTTCCTTCTTTGTCTGTGCCTATGGGGTCATGCAGGGAAACATCTTTCCGGGATTTTTTTAATGAACGCAAATACATCAGGATTTCATTTTCCACACACCGTGCCGCATACGTCGCCAATTTTGTCCCTTTTCCCATCTGGTACGATTCAATCGCTTTAATCAAACCGATCGTGCCGATCGAGATCAAATCTTCATTGTCTTCTCCCGTATTTTCAAACTTTTTCACAATATGTGCAACCAGACGCAGGTTATGCTCAATCAGCTTATTGCGCGCTTTGGTGTCTCCCCGGGCCATCGCTTTTAATGCTTTTTCCTCTTCTTCCGATGAAAGCGGATGGGGAAAGGCATTGTTTTTAATGTACGAGACAAACGCAATGAGCTCTTTCACCATAAAAGCCATCGCCGTCAACATACCGGGCAATCTGCGACACCTCCATCCCACTGGTCAAAAACCCATTCATCTTCACCATATGCCCGACCGGGGCCGGGGGTGAATTTTATTTTTCAATCCATCCCTTTTATATATATGCAGCATGGGCTTGGTTAAGCAGGAAGAGGAAAAAACCGAAAAAAACAGGAGACAAAAATCTCCTGTTTTTTTCAAACCGCCTGATTTGACCGGACTTACGGCCCGCCACTCCTTTTGATTGCTGCCAATTGCCACACCGGATCGATCAAGCGTTTTTATTTTATTCCAAGTATCGCCGGTCATACATCCGCACGGGATCCCCGGTGGAAACGTTCATAAAGCTCTTGTCTGGAACCCAACGGACTGCCGATCAAGTCCCAAGCCGATTTGAACAGCCAGATCCGGCTGTCGGCATCAATTTTTCGCCCCGTGATAATATTTGCTTCCCCCAATGGCTGTCGCGAAAAAAGTACCTTCATGATCTGACCGTTTCACGGCTTTATTCTCCTCCTTCATACCACAACTCCAAGGGCAAACCAAGCAGGGATTTTCCGATCCATTCGCGGGCAATATGATTGGACGGGCCCATGACAATGCCAGCGCGGGCGTCCCGGAACAACCGCTCAATTACCCCTTTTTTATACCCGTAACCTCCGCTCACATTCATCGCCGCTTGTGTGGCTCTGCTTGCAACTTCCGCCGCATGGACTTTAAACTCCACCAGCGGGATCAAAAGCTCTGCTTGCGGCCGTCCTTCCGCCTGAAGGGCATCCAGCTCACAGGCCAAATAATTTTGCCAATGTTTGAGGCTTTCAAGCAAGATTTTCACTTTCGCCAATTCCTGCCGGATCACCTGATAATCGGCCAACCGCTTATTAAAATCCCGATGGATGGTCCCTTTGGCATACTGAACGGCTTCTTCGAGTGCTGCTTCCGCCACCCCGACCCAGGCCGATCCCAAACCGATCAGGTAGACAGGCGACACACCGTTTTCAACGATTTCTTTTCCTTGGCCTTCTTCCCCCAAGCGGTCCCGGGCATGCACTCTTACGTTTTCATACCGAATGGGACCGCTGTGGTTTCCCCTGACTCCCAATGCGTCCCAATGCCCCGGTCGGATCCCCGGCTTTTTCCCGTCGATGATGAAAAAACTGATGTCCGTCGGTTTGCGGGCGCCGGGGGACCTGGTTTGAAAAACATAAAAATCGGCTTGTCCGGCACTGGTCGTAAACGATTTTTCCGCATTCAAAATATATTCGTCGCCGTCCCGTCCGGCCTCGCTCAAGTTGAACCACCAATGACCGCCGGTGGCTTTTTCGCTCGTGGAATAAGTTCCGATCAATCCGTGTCGAACCGGTTCGAGCCAGCGGCGCTTTTGATCGTCATTTCCATACAGATGAATCGTTTGTGCAGCGCCCACATGCATCACGTAAACCAAGGCGGTGGAAGCGCACCCTTTGGCAATTTCCGCGGCGGCGATGGAAAAGGCCACATGGTTCAGGCCCAATCCACCCCATTTTTCAGGGATGAGCACTCCGTTCCACCCGTGTTTGGCCAACGCTTGCAAATTCTCCCTTGGAAACACACCTTCCCGGTCAATTTGTTCCGCCCGCGGTCTCACCACGGTTTCCACGATCTCCCGCACTTCGTCCCGGTATCTTTTTTCATCGGCCGCCTTGCTCATGTTTCATTCTCCCCCTTTTGGTGGTCAGTCTGTCACCGGTTGTTCCAAAAGCCGTTCTCTTTCGCGCACCAGCGGAATCACTTTTTCGCCGAATAACGCCAAATCTTCCTCATAATGCAGAAACCCGGTCAAGATCAGGTCCACCCCGGCTTTTTTCAACGCAATGATCCGGTCGGCCACCTGCTCAGGCGTTCCGATCAATCCCGTCTTAAACCCTTCATTATACTGAACCAGATCCTCAAAACCGGAATTGGCCCACATCCCTTCTCTTTCCGGAGACGCTTTGCCGGCGAAACGGACCTGATCCCGGAACCCTTCCACCACCTTCGGATCGGCATGGGTCACGATCTCACGCAGCACTTGCTTTGCTTCTTCTTCGGTGTCCCGGACGATGACAAACCCGTTCACGCCAAATTGAACCTTCCTCCCTTCCAAGGCCGCCAATTCCTTCACTTCATCAATCTGTTTCCGGATCCCCTCCAAGGTGTTCCCGTTCATGAAATACCAATCGGAAACCCGCGCCGCCATTTGCTTGGCCGCTTTGGAATTCCCCCCTTGAAAAACGGGCGGCAAAGTGGCGGGCTTGGGTTTGAGCGGCGCTTGCCAGATGCGGTAAAAAGCTCCCGTGAAGGTGGTTTCTTCCTGCGTCCACATGCTTCGGAGCACCCTGATGAACTCTTCGGACCGGCGATACCGCTCATCATGGTCCAGCCAGGGTTGCCCGTATTTGTGGAATTCATCTTTAAACCAACCGCTTACAATGTTCACCGCGGCCCGCCCGTTGCTGATCTGATCCAAGGTGGCGATCATTTTCGCCACCACGCCCGGGTGCCACAAGCCCGGCAGAATTGCCGGAATGAGACGAATCTTTTGGGTGACGGCCGCCAATGCCGCCGCCAACGTGATCGCTTCCAATTGATTCTCCGCACCATAACTGCCCACAAAACGGGTTTGCAACAACGCGTAATCAAATCCGCCCTGTTCGGCAATCCGGGCATACCGCAAATTGGCTTCAAAAGACCAATCCGTTTTTTGCGGGATGTCTGAAATCACCAATCCGCCGCTTACATTGGGAACCCAATAAGCAAACTTTAATGCCATCGCTTCTTCACCTCATTTCAACAAATTGGAAACGAATCGCGAAGATATTGATGGAGTGTGGCCATCAGCATGCCTTTTCCGAATTTGACCCGGTCCTTCTCCCGGCATTTTCCGGACTGATAAACCTCGTCCAAAAACGAGACGATGGTGTTGCGGCGGGTCACGATGTCTTTCAAACCAAACCGGTACAGCGCATCATCAATCGTGTTGTAAATCCCCCGGTTGATGCCGTATTGCCGGCGGCACCAGGCGGCAAACCGGTAATCCGGTTGATGCACGAGATGCGTCCTGGCCGGCGCCGGGGGGATTTTGGCAGATTGTATTTTCAATTTCCCGCGACCCCCCTGTTCACTCCGGACAAAAGGCGGTTTTTCTTGTTTTTGCCTGAATGCCACAAAACCTCTTCGATCAATTCCCGGAGAGCATCATTAAACCGCCGTTTCACTTCCCCGTCCAACACCAATTGCCCCTGGCTGTCCCGTTGCACCTGGGAATCGATGACGTAAACGCCGGCCAAAATGTGCCGCGCTCCCAATACGGACAACACCGGTTTCAGAGCATAATCGATGGCCAATAAATGATTGATGGTTCCGCCGATAAAAACGGGAAGAATGACTTTTTCAGCAAGCCCTTTTTGCGGCAACAAATCAAGATAGGTCTTGAGAATACCGGTATAGGAAGCTTTATAAACCGGACTCGCAATGATGACGGCATCCGCGTTTTCCACCCGGCGGTTGGCCTCTTGAATGGCGGGATGTTCGAAATCAGCCGTAATGAGTGCCTCCGCCGGCAGATCCGAAACGCGGATCACCCCGACTTTCAGTCCTTTTTCCTGCAAATGGGTTTGGGCATAATCAACCATCCCGTTCAGCCTTGACGTGCGCGACGGACTTCCGGAGACAATCAACACATTGGGCATAAAGCATCTCCTCTCTGTGGCATGGAATAAAAAAGGGCACCCCGCCTGCGTGTACCCTCGCAAGCAAAGGTGCCTTCAGTTGACTGATCGGCAATGGAAACCCTGATATACACTCACAATTCCGATTTGATTAATCAAGTTTAATATAGCATACCCTCCGCCGGAAGTAAAGAGAAAATGAAGAACATTTCCGCTTTGTCCCGGACAAAAAAGAACCGCCTCCCACGAGGCGGTTCAATCGGTTCACCGCTTTCCGGACGCATCCGGCGAGGCGGCTTTTCCAACGTTTCTATTGGACCAATTTCAAAGGAACGGAAATTTTCTTGTCCACCTTTTCCCCTTTCAATATTTTTGAAGCCGCCACCACCGCTTCTTTTCCGATCAATTCAGGCTGTTGGGCAATGGTGGCGCCGAGCCTTCCATCTTGGACGGCTTTGATGGCATCATCATTTCCGTCAAAACCAACCACCAAAATGTCTCTTCCCGAACTGTTGATGGCTTCAATGGCTCCCAGCGCCATTTCGTCGTTTTGGGCGAACACGGCATCAATCTCTTTATGGCCCTGCAGCAGGTTTTCCATGACATTCAACCCCTGGGTCCGGTCGAAATTGGCCGTTTGCCGGGCGATTACATTCAAATCCCGGTCTGCGACGGAACGGAATCCTTGTCCCCGTTCACGCGCTGCCGAAGCCCCCGGTGTTCCTTGCAATTCGACAACTTTGGCATCTTTGCCCAATTGACCAATGATAAATTCCGCCGCCATTTTTCCTCCTTCGATATTGTCAGAAGCGATAAAGGAAGCCACCTCTCCCTGATCAGCCGTCCGGTCCAGCGTGATGACCGGAATGCCAATGTGGTTGGCATTTTGCACCGCCGTCGATACAGCGGAAGAATCCGTCGGGTTGATCAAGAGAATATCCACGCCTTGTTGGATTAAATCCTCAATGTCATTGATTTGTTTGGCAGTGTCATCTTGCGCATCAACGGTGATCACTTCCATGTTTTTGCTTTTCGCTTCCTTTAAGACCCCCTCTTTCAGCGAAACAAAAAACGGGTTGTCCAACGTGGAAACGCTCAAGCCGATTTTCACGTCGGCCAGATCTTTCTTTTTGGCAGGTTTGGCCCATTCCGGCGGTTCCAAGGAACAAGCCGATAAAATGAAAATGAGAGAACACATCAACAGAAGATGAACCAGCTTCTTCATCACCGACACCCTCCTCATGATTTTTTCCGGTCAATCAAAACGGCGATCAGGATGACAATTCCTTTGACCACCTGTTGGTAGAAGGAAGAAACCCCGAGCAAATTGAGGCCGTTGTTCAAAGTCCCGATAATGAGGGCACCCACCAACGTCCCGAAAATTCTTCCTTTCCCGCCGGCCAGACTGGTTCCGCCCAAAACCACCGCGGCAATGGCATCCATCTCGTAAGCCGTACCGGCCGTCGGTTGGGCGGAATTCAAGCGGGAAGTCAGGATGGCTCCGGATATCGCCGCCATCATTCCGGCCAAGCTGTAAATCAAGCATTTCACCTGGTCTACTTTAATGCCGGAAACAAACGCCGCCGTTTCATTCCCGCCGATGGCATATGTTTTTCTTCCGAATGACGTTTTGTGAAGGATAAACCACAGAATGAAAAACGTGATCAGCATGGTGACGGCCGGAACCGGAATACCGAAGAAATATCCGCGGCCGAACAATTGAAAACTATAATGATCCCCCAGACCGGTGATCGGATTTCCGTCGGTATAAACCAGCGTCAATCCCCGGTAAATGGTCATGGTGGCCAGCGTGGCAATAAAAGGCGCCACTTTTCCTTTGGTGATCAAAAGCCCGTTGACCGCCCCCATCAAGGCCCCGAGAAGCGCAGTGATGCATATGGACAGGATTGGATCCACGCCGGATACGATCATGCCCGCCATCAACGCACTGGACAAAGCCAGGATGGAACCGACCGATAAATCAATGCCGCCGGTTAAAATGACAAACGTCATACCAAAAGCAATGAGTGCATTAATCGAAATTTGTCTGAGCAAATTCAATAAGTTCAGCGGTTCGATAAATGACGGGTTTAAAACGGCCACCACCGCAAACAACAAAACAAACGCCAAAAAAGGTCCCAATTTTTGTATGAGGCCGGCACTTTTTTTACTGATCTGTTCCATGTTGATCCCCCCCTGTTGCCAAAACCATGATTTTTTCCTGTGTGGCTTCTTCCCGTTTCAATTCCCCGGCCAGTCTGCCCTCGTGAATAACCAGAATCCGGTCGCTCATTCCCAAAACCTCCGGCAACTCGGAAGAGATCATCACGATGGCCATTCCTCTTTCCGTCAGTTCATTCATGAGATGGTAAATCTCTTTTTTCGCCCCGACATCGATTCCGCGTGTCGGTTCATCCAAGATGAGAACTTTCGGAGCCGTCCCGATCCATTTGGCAAGCACCACTTTCTGCTGATTTCCCCCGGACAGGTTTCCGGCAAGTTCATCCAACGACGTGGTTTTCACTTTCAATCGCTCCACCATCATTTGGACAAACGTCTCTTCATCTTTGGTTTTCATCCATCCGTGGGGCGCAAAGCTTTTCAGATTGGCCAGGCTCATGTTTTCCTTGATCGAAAAGTCCAACAGCAACCCCTCATCCTTGCGGTTTTCCGTAATAAAACCGATGCCATGGGAAACGGCGTCACCGGGATGCTTGATGCGGACCTTTTGGCCGTCGATCAAAATTTCGCCTTCATCATACGCGTCAATCCCGAAAATCGCTCTCATGATCTCCGTCCTTCCCGATCCCATCAAACCGGCAATCCCCAGGATTTCGCCGGAACGCACCGAAAAGCTGATGTCCCCGAACACGTCCGATCGCGTGAGATGGCGCACTTCCAGAACGACTTTCCCCGGTTGGGCCTTTCTTTCCGGAAACCATTCATCCAATTCCCGGCCCACCATTTTTCTCACGACTTCCTGCGAGTCAGTCTCTTGAACCGGCTTGGTATCGACCGTTTTCCCGTCCCTCATCACCGTGATCCGGTCGCAGATGGTGAAAATCTCTTCCATCCGGTGAGAGATATAAACAATGGAAACTCCGTCATCTTTCAACGACCGCATCACCTGAAACAAGGACTCGATTTCCCGGTCCGTCAATGCCGATGTCGGCTCATCCATGATGATGACCTCGGCATCCGTCAGCAAAGCTTTGGCGATTTCAATCATTTGTTGCTCCCCGACCGAACACTTTCCGGCCTCTTGGTGAAAAGGAAGCGAGATTCCCAAACGGTCAAACACCTTTTTTGCCAGCGCTTTCATTTCTTCCGTTTTCAAAATCCCCAGCTTGTTGGTGATTTCCCTGCCGATGAACAAATTTTCCAAAACGGTCATGTCCGGCCAGATATTTAATTCCTGATGAATAAAAGCAATCCCGTCATCTTCGGCTTCTTTGGGATTTTGGAACTGTTTTTCCTCGCCGTTGATCAGAATGCGGCCCCTATCTTGCTTGTGAAGTCCCGTTAAAATATTCATCAGGGTCGATTTGCCGGCACCGTTTTCCCCCATCAAGGCATGCACTTCTCCCGGAAGGAGAGTGAAACGGACTCCTTCCAGGACTTTGTTCGCGCCAAAGGATTTATAAATATCTAGCATTTCAATTTGCATCATGCATCCCCCCTTGTCAGAAAAAGACCCCTGCCTGCAAAATGCAATTGGAATAAGGCGTGGCTTCCCCTGTCCGGATGACGGCTTTGGCCTGCCTTGTCATCTGCTTGAATTCTTCATGCGGGACATAACTGATTTGATCCGGAAATTCGCTGGTCAAAAACGCATGTTGCTTTGCATTTTCGGCGACGATTTCTTCTGCAGCGAACACTTTCTCCACCACCATGTCCCCGTGAACCGCTTTCACGACGGCTTCAAACGACGGATTTCCCACCGTGACGGCCAGATCGATTTTGGGAACGCCGGCGGGCACCGGCAGTCCCGCATCGGCAATCACAATCCGGTCCGTATGCCCCAAATCGGACAGAATCTTGGAAATGGCGCTGTTGATGATTCCGGTTTTTTTCATCCTTCCCGACTCCTTTTCACTTCTTCTGCCGTCGGCATCCCACCCTGTGCACCAAATTTCGTCACAGACAATGCGGCGGCATGGTTGGCGAATTCAAGGGATTCATAAACGGATTTTCCCCCGGCAATTTGAACCGCAAATGCGGCATTAAAGGTATCCCCGGCACCGGTTGTATCCACCACCGGCACGCTGATTCCCGGAACCAGCCATTCTTTCTCCCCGTCAAAAAAGCGTGCCCCTTCTTTCCCTTCCGTGATGATCAATTTGTTCGGATATCTTTTTAGCACTTCGGAACGGTCTTCCCCGTCAAACAAAAGCTTGAATTCATGTTCATTGGGAGTGATGAATGAAGCCTTCGCGATCAATTCCCGGCTGACGGGCCGTGCCGGTGCGGGATTGAGCAAAAGCGGAACCCCCAGCTTGTCGCAAAGCTCAGCCGCAAATTCCACCGTCTCCATCGGAATTTCCAACTGAACCAGCACGACATCCGCTTCACGAATCACAGATTCGGCTTTTTTCACATATTCCGGTGTGGTATGGTCATTCGCGCCTTTGACGACAACAATGCTGTTATCCCCTTCCGCCAAGGTGATATGTGCGGTTCCCGACCGGGTATGTGTAACCGGTTCCATATATTTCGTATTGACCCCGTTGGTTTTCAAATTCTCCAGGATGATCTCGCCGAAGTCGTCGTCCCCGACCCGCCCGATCATGGTCACATCGGCTCCGAGCCGTGCCGCGGCCACCGCCTGGTTGGCTCCCTTTCCGCCGGGAACGGTTTCAAACGAATTCCCCAATACCGTTTCGCCGGCTTGCGGACGCTTGTCCGCACTCACCACCAAGTCAATGGACGAACTGCCGATCACTGCTATTTTTGCCACGTTCCATCCCCTGCCTTTCTGGTTGTCTCTCTTTCCACAAAAGATACAGGCAATATGATTTGCTTTTTCTTGATATCCGCTTGACGGATTCTCTCCAACAACAGTTTGGCCGCTTCCTTTCCCATTTCATAGGCGGGCTGTTGAATGGTGGATAAAGCGGGAAACAGAAATTTGCTCATCGGAATGTCGTCAAAACCGATGATTTGCATCTCCTCCGGGATCTTCCTGCCCCGTCGCAACGCCTCCCGCAACACGGCCGAGGCCACAATGTCATTGACGGCGATCACCCCGTCCGTGTCCGGATACAATTCAAACAGTTTCCCGGCGGTTTCCAAAGCCCCGTCAAAAGAAAAAGAAGTGTTTAACACCTGAAACTGCACTTGGGATTTCCCGAGAACTTCCAGCGCCGCAAAAAATCTTTCATACGCGGTCCGCACATGTTTCGGGCCCCGAAGCAACGTGATATTGCGGCTGCCCCGGTCCAGCAGGATTTGCGCAGCCAGCCGCCCTCCTTCCTTTTGATCGGAACATACAAACGGAAAGTCATGATGAATCCGGTCCAGCAAGACAACGGGAATATTTAATTTTTCCCATTGCGATACTTCTTCACTGCTGGTGCTGATCACGCCAAGCACATTATGTTGGGTGAACGTTTCAATGTAACGGACTTCCTTTTCTGCATCCTCATCACTGTTTCCGATAATCAAGCGGTATCCGTTTTGTTGCAGAACATCTTCGACTCCCCGGGCAATTTCCGGAAAAAAGGGGTTGGTGATATCCGGAATGATCAACCCGATCAGCTTCGACTTTTGGAAATATAAAGAACGGGCCACTTCATTCGGCAAATAATTCAATTTCGAAATGGCGGCTTCCACCAATTTTCTGGTCTCCTCCTGAACATACCCGTTCCGGTTGATCACCCGGGAAACGGTCGCCACCGACACCCCCGCTTCTTTCGCCACATCTTTGATCGTCGCCATTACTCCCACCATTTTTCTTTTTTGATGTGTAACCGTTTACATCATTATGTCACAAAAATGTTTAATTCACAAGATAAATCTTTTTTCTCTGTTCAAATTAAAAAAACATGCCAAAAGGCCGGCTTTTGCCATCAGCCGGCCGTTATCACCAATATTTTCCATTTGCAATCCAAAAAAGAACCCGGTAAAATGAATGTTACCTCCATGCACATTATATTCGAAAGAACATAATTACTCCATAATAATTATAAAACATAATTCACCCCCTTGTCAATCTTTTTTTGAAAGGAGCGGAAGCATGGAAAATTCCAAACGGATCTGGCAGGAAGAGCAAGAACGTGTCGACCGGGTGATCGATGAAATCGACGGACGCCTTTCTTCGCTCGAACAGCAAGCAAACCAAGTCAAATCAGACATTGTGGATATACGCAAAAACTTTTGGGAAGATGTGCGGATCAATTTTGCCGACGAGATCGAAACAACCGAAACCGTGGTCAGCATCAAGCAACAAGCCGAAGTTTTGGCGGAAAGAGAGCGCCGCCACCGAACCGCGCAAAAACAAGTGCAACTCTTAAAGAAAATGAAATCCTCCCCCTACTTCGGACGGATTGATTTTACCGAACACGGGGAAGAAAAAGAATCGATTTATCTGGGAATCGCCTCGCTGGTCGATGAGCAAACGAATGAGTTTCTCATTTATGACTGGCGCGCCCCCGTCTGCAGCCTGTATTATGATTACCCGCCGGGGCCTGCACGGTATGAAACGCCGGGCGGAACGGTCGAAGGATTCATCGGTCTGAAGCGCCAATTCCTGATAAAAAACGGAATCATTGAAAGCTTGTTTGACACCGGGATCACCATTGGCGATCAACTGTTGCAGGAAGTGCTCGGAAAAAGATCCGACTCCCAAATGAAAAGCATCGTGGCCACCATTCAACAAGAACAAAACCGCATCATCCGTAATGAAAAAAGCCGGCTGGTCATCGTTCAAGGGGCGGCCGGGAGCGGAAAAACTTCGGCCGCGTTGCAACGGGTCGCCTATCTCCTTTACCGGTACCGGAATTCATTGAAAGCCGAAAATATCCTTTTGTTTTCCCCCAATCCGATGTTTAACCGGTATGTCTCCACGGTTCTTCCCGAACTGGGGGAGGAAAACATGCAACAAACCACTTTTCAGGAGCTGTTGGAACATCAATTGAAAAATCTATTGAAAGTGGAAAATCCGTTTTCACAAATTGAATATACCTTGACGAACCATCAGGAAGACGGGTATGAGGCAAGGATTGACGGCATCCGCTACAAAGCCTCCCGGGCATACATCCGGTTGCTGGACCTTTACCTGTCTTATCTCGGGCAACATGGCGCGTTAGTCTTCCGGGACATTCCGTTCCGTGGCGGCACGATCATTCCGGCCGGGGAAATCAAAGCCCATTTTGCTTCCCTGGATTCGTCCCTTCCGCTCACCCACCGGATCTCCCTGGTCAAAGACCGGCTGATGGCAGAACTGAAAAAGCGGGCCCGGGAAGAAGTCAAAAAAGACTGGGTGGATGAAGAAATCCAGTGGTTGAATCCGGCCGATTACATCCGCGCTGACCAAGCGCTGCAAAAAGACAAACATTTCACTTCCGATACCTTTGACGATCTACAAAGGGAACGGCACTGGCTGGCCAAAAAAGTGGTCCAAAAACACATCAAACCGGCTGTCCGCATGGTCAAAAAACTCGGATTTCTGGACATTCCGGCCATCTACCGGCAACTGTTTGCCGATCCAACCCTGGCCAAAGATGCCCTCGGGGTCACGGATCTGCCGGAAACCTGGCCGGACATCTGCCGGCAAACGGTTGCCAAACTGGAGCAAAAGGAGCTTTTTTACGAAGACGCCACTCCTTTGCTCTATTTGAAAACCCGGCTTGAAGGATTGGAAACCAACCGGTCCATCCGCCATATTTTTATCGATGAAGCGCAGGATTACTCGCCTTTTCAGTTTTTCTTTTTAAAGCGTTTGTTTCCGCGCAGCAAGATGACAATCCTCGGCGATTTCAACCAGGCCGTCTTTTCTCATACCCCGGTTCATCACAATATGGCTGAGTTGTCCTCTCTGTATGGAAAAGAGCAAACCGAATTGGTTGAATTGAAACGAAGTTACCGGTCCACCTTTCCGATCATCGAATTCACCCGTCACCTGGCGGAAAACAAAGAAGCCATCGAGCCCTTTGAACGTCCGGGGAGCAAGCCGACCGTGACCGAAGTGCAAAACCGAAAGGAACTTCACAACCGGATTCTCCACCGCATCGAAACATTGCTAAAAGACGGGCATGAAACGATTGCCGTCATATGCAAAACAGCCGCGGAAAGCCAAAAGGTTTTTGATGCATTGAACAAAGCAACTGCCGAACCGGTTCAACTGATCACGAAAGAATCCGTCGAATTTCACCCGGGCATCCTGGTCATTCCGGTTTATCTCGCCAAAGGCATTGAATTTGATGCCGTGATTCTTTATGACGCTTCCGGGGATCAATATCACCGGGAAAACGAGCGGAAATTATTGTACACCGCCTGCACCCGCGCCATGCATGCTTTGCACCTTTACTGCCTCGGCAAAATGAGTCCGTTTATAAAAGAAGTCCCTGAAGACACCTATCTCCGGGATCATCAATAAAAAAAAGAGCGGGAACATACCCGCTCTTTTTTTATTGGAGCATTTCCCGCAACCGGTGAATGTGATCGGGGCTACCGCTGATAATGAGGCGATCCCCGACTTCCAGCACGGTGTCCCCGTGAGGAAGGATGGCTTCATTTCCCCGCAGGATGCGGATGATCAACGTATCCCCCCAAAAAGTCAGGTCCCGGACCCGTGCCAAATGGTAACGGTGGTTCAACAATTTCACTTCCATCAAATTTCCGTTATCATGGTTCACCAGTTTAAACAGGGTCGGATGTTCAATCAAAATCTTGGTCAACGTTTGATTGGCAAAGAAGGTGGAGATGAGCTGGATTCCCAGATTGTTTAACGACTGTTGCAACTCTTTGCTTTCCACCCGGGCAATGATCCGTTCAACGCCTTGTTTCTTCGCCGCTTTGGCCAACTCCACGTTCCTTTCATCATGCGGCGTGAACAAAACCATGATATCGCATGAAAATCCGTTTTCCTTTTGCAGGTATTCCTCTTCGACCACCGGCAATTGAATGATCGGAAACGGACGCTGTTTTTCTTCCAGATTCGATTTATCCGCTCCGTAAACCTTGACTTCATACCCGTCCCGGTGCAAATCCTGCGCCAGGGTCAATGTCGCGGCATTGATCCCCACCAGCGAAACGGACGGGCGTTCCACCTCATCGACGGCATCCGGCAACAATTGCTGGAATATAATCGGCGGAATGATCACGGTGATGGACGCGGCCAAAATCAACGCCGTGTTCATCGTGTTATTGATGATTCCGAGATCCATCCCGACCGCCGCGGCGGCAATGACCAAACTGATGGTGGATGTCAACAAAATCCCCGAACTGATTGACTCGCGCCAAGAAAACCACTTGCGGAAAATCAAAACCAAAAGTCCTTTGGATAAGATAAAGGCAAGCAAAATGAGCGGAAACATGATCAAAGCACGGGCATCCTGCATCAACGAGACCAGGTCCAGCTTGGCACCCACCATCACAAAGAATATCGGGATTAAAAAGCCAAAACCAAATGCATTCAATTGACTGACAAACTCTTCACGCGGCCCCAACAACGACACAATGACGCCTGCCAAAAAGGCTCCCAAAATATTTTCCGCCCCGACTGTTTCCGATAACGCGACAAAAAACAGGATCAAAGCAAAGACGCCGCGTGTTCCGATGGAAATTGTCTCTTTGGAAATGGATTCGGTCAGCCGAATGGGCTTTAATGCTTGGATAATGCGGTACACCGCAAAGAAAATCACAAAAAATAACAATAACAGCAGCACGCTGAAAAATCCTTTTTCCGACTTCAGCGCCGCATAAACCGCCAACAAAATCATGGTGATAAAGTCCGCAAAAACTGCCGTCACCAAGATTGATTGTCCCAGCGGTTTTTTATTGATCCCTTTATCTTTCACCACCGGCAAAGTGACACTCAATGAGATCGTGGAAATGATCAAAGTGATAAAGTAAGGATCTTTGATAAACCCCGCAACATATAAGATCCAACTGATCACAAAAGACAAGAGAAGGATGCTTATAAAACTGATCAGACCGATCATGAGCGGATTTTCCCGATTCTCTTTCTTTCCGCTTGTCTTACCCGTGTTTAAAATCATATTAAAGTCGATTTCCAGTCCGCTTAAAAACATCAAAAAAATAATTCCAAGCGTGGACAACATTTCCAGCCAGGTGTCCTCAACCACCCATCCCAAGCCGCTTTTTCCCAGGATCAAGCCAACCATGATTTCTGCGACAACGGCCGGAATCGCATTCCATTTTAAACGGTGCAATAAGATCGGAACCAAAAATGCCACGATGACCACAATCATGACTGAAATCAATGAATGATCCACTTCCATATCTTGTCCCCCCATCCATTACGGGTTTCAATTTTCTACCTGTAGACCCTGCCGAAACATGAGAAGTTGCAAAGCACTTTCTTGCTCATCATAATGGTCTTTGAGATCCGTGACAAGTGCCGGGCGATATAATTTTATTTTGTTTCCGCCCGACAAGGCCTCCTTTTTTTACCAACATGCCTTCTCCCCGCTTGGTACACCGGCCAGCGACGGTGAACCGGCATCAACCCTTGCATGGAGATTGAAATTGCTTTCACAAACGTACTATAGTAGGTAAAGAGTGAGTACGGAGCACCAAAGGAGAGAAAAAGGATGAATCAAACGTCGAACAAAACTGCTGTCAATATGAATCAAGGGGCTCTGATCGTTTCCTGCCCTGAAAAGCAAGGAATCATTGCTGCAATCACACAATTTCTTTATGAAAACGGAGCCAACATCTTGCACTCCGATCAATTTTCAACCAATCCGGAAAGCGGACACTTTTTTATGCGGGTCCAGTTTCTGATGGACAACCTGACCGGACGGATTGATGAACTTCGGCAACAATTTTCATTGATTGCAGAGCCGTTTCAGATGGATTGGAAAATCACGCATCCGTCCGAAAGAAAAAAGCTGGCGGTCTTCGTTTCAAAGGAAGACCATTGTCTGCGGGAACTGTTGTGGCGTTGGAGTATCAAAGAATTGAATGCCGATATTGTCATGGTGGTTTCCAATCACCCGGACATGAAATATCTGGTTACACCCCACAACATTCCTTATTATCATGTCCCGGTGACCAAAGAAAACCGTGAAGAAGCCGCAGACATCCATCTGGAACTGCTTCAAAAACACCAAGTGGATACTCTTATCCTTGCTCGTTATATGCAAATTATCCCTGGTAAAATCATCGACCGTTATCCGAATCAAATCATTAACATCCACCACTCGTTTTTGCCGGCCTTTATCGGTGGGAAACCGTATCACCAAGCGTTCAACCGCGGGGTGAAGCTCATCGGGGCCACAGCACACTATGTCACGGAAGATTTGGATGAAGGTCCCATTATCGAACAAGATGTGAGCCGTGTCAATCACCGGCATCAAGTCGCCGATTTAAAACGAATCGGACGCGATCTGGAGCGGATCGTTTTGGCCAGAGCCGTCCAATGGCACATCAATGACCAGATTATCGTTCACAATCACAAAACCATCGTGTTTGAATAAAAAATCCCCTTTACAGGGGATTTTTTGCTTTATGACCACAACTTCGGCAACTCTTCCACACTGACCACCAATCCCATGGTTGCCATGATCACAGCGACCAGGATGCCAAAGACCGTCAGCCAAAGCGGATGCCTGTATTCACCGACAATCTCCTTCCGGCGGGCGGCAAACAGGATGATGGCCAGTGAAAGTGGCAGAATAAAACCATTTAACGTCCCCACCAAAATCAACATTTTCACCGGTTTTCCCACCACCACAAAAACCGCTGTGGACAACAAGATGAAGCAAACGGTCCACCACCGGTGATGACGGTCGATCTTTTCATGCCAAGTACGAATAAAGGAGACGGAAGTATATGCCGCTCCCACCACCGACGTAATGGCGGCCGCCCACATGACCAAACCGAACAATTGATAGCCTGTCTCTCCCGTGGCCAGCTGAAAGACCGAAGCTGCCGGATTGCTTTCGCTTAATGTTCCCCCCGCGGAAACCACGCCCAATGTCGCCAAAAACAAGACCAAACGCATGACCGATGTGATGATGATTCCGGAAACCGAACTTCGGTTGGTTTCCGGCAACGCTTCCGTTCCTTTCAATCCGGCATC
This sequence comes from Thermoactinomyces sp. CICC 10735, assembly GCF_016055175.1. Classification (NCBI taxonomy): domain Bacteria; kingdom Bacillati; phylum Bacillota; class Bacilli; order Caryophanales; family Thermoactinomycetaceae; genus Thermoactinomyces; species Thermoactinomyces sp. CICC 10735. The sequence continues at coordinate 393,955 of NZ_JAECVT010000002.1, forward strand.
TAAAAGGCGGTGCCCTCCTGCAAAGGTAATGTATCCGCCAACTGATCCGCCGACCACGGTCACAATGGCCATAAAAAATGCATTCCACCCGTCAACGGGCACATCGGGAACCAGCGAGCGCACCGCAGCTTCACCCAGGGGAGGATGCGATCCCACTGCCACCCAGAGCGTCAGCCCAATCATCACAAATCCCAACAACACGGCAAACCGGTCCATCACTTTCCCGGCTTCTTTTGACAAAAAAACCATCACGGCAATCAACCCGCTGATGACCGCTCCCCATACCGCATCCACACCAAACAACACTTCAAACCCCAATCCGGCACCGGCCACATTGCCAATGTTAAAAGCCAATCCTCCTGACACCACCAAAAACGACAAAACGTGGCCGAGCCCCGGCCGGACCGCATGGGCAATATCCTGCGCCCGCATCTTCGATACAACAATAACCCGCCAAATATTTAATTGGGCTCCAATGTCGAGCAAAACGGAAGCCAGGATCACAAACCCGAAACTGGCTCCAAATTGGGCCGTGAATACGGAAGTTTGTGTCAAAAACCCGGGTCCGACGGCAGAAGTGGCCATTAAAAAAGCGGCCCCCATCAAAGATAACCAAACTTTTTTCTGCACCGTACCAACCGCCTTTAATTGGATTGAATTAAAAAAAGATTCCGTTTTTTAATAATATACTTTTAAATGGTTTTATTTCTTTTCCATACTAACATATTTCCGCTTGCCACCAACACCTTCCCCGTTTAAAAAAACCACTTCTGAAATGACATTCAGAAGTGGTTTTCAAGTCAAGTCGAGATGCTTATTTCGCTTTGGCCGATCCCGGCTCTTTCGGGGTTCCCGCTCTTCTTCTTTTGGGCACTTCCTGGCGGAACGCCTTCAACAAGGAAACCGCCACACCGATCAGGATAAAGGCAAATGGAAAAGCGGCAATAATCGATGCCATCTGCAATCCTTCCAATCCGCCGGAGTAAAGCAAGATCAAAGCCGAAGCGGAAATAATGAGTCCCCAAATCCATTTGACGGTATTGGAAGGGTTTAAACTCCCGTCCGTCGTCTGCATTCCCAGCACAAACGTTGCCGAGTCGGCGGAAGTAATGAAAAACGTGCTGATCAAAATCACGGCAAGCACAATCATAATCCCGCTCAACGGCAAATGGGAAAGCATCGAGAACAGAGCCACTTCGGTTCCCTGCTCGCTCATCTGTTCAAAAAGCGGAATACCATCCGACATCTCCATGTGAAGTCCGGTTCCTCCGAAAACGCTGAACCAAAATGCCCCGAAAAAGGTGGGCACCAAGAGGACGCCGATCACAAATTCCCGCACCGTGCGCCCTTTTGAAATGCGGGCAATAAACGTTCCGACAAACGGAGCCCAAGCAATCCACCATGCCCAGTAAAAGATCGTCCAACTTTGAATCCATTCATTGGCCTGCGGATTAAACGGCCCCAAATAGAAACTCATCCGGGGCAACTCCTGAATATACGCCCCCAACGTGGATGTGAACAAATTCATGATAAACTTGGTCGGTCCCGTGAACAAAACAAAAAACATCAACAATACCGCAATCAGAATATTGATATTGCTCAAGTACTTGATCCCTTTATTCAGCCCGGTGGTGGCCGAAAGAATAAACAAGCCGGTCACAATCACAATGGCGATGAATTGGGTGAGTATGTTATTTTCCAGCGGCGTCACAAAAGAAAGCCCTCCGCCGATCTGAATGGCCCCCAATCCCAAGGAAGTGGCCACGCCGAACACCGTGGCATAAACGGAAATAATATCAATTGTTTTCCCGACCGGCCCCTTCACTTTCTCTTTCAACAGTGGATAAAAGGTGTGGCTGATCAATCCCGGAGCATCTTTTCGAAAGTTTGCATAAGCAAGCGCCAATCCCAAAAGGGCATAAATCCCCCATGGATGCAATCCCCAGTGGAAGAAGGAATAACGCATCGCATCATTGGCGGCGGTACCGGAACCTGGTTGGGCAAAGATCGGCTGATAAAGATGGGACAACGGCTCAGCTGTTCCCCAAAAGACCAGTCCGATCCCCATTCCGGCACTGAATAACATGGCAAACCATGAAATGGTGCCAAATTCGGGACGATCGGTATCCTTTCCGAGTCGAATATTTCCATAGCGGCTGAAAATGAGGAATAAAGAAAAGATCAAAAAGGCCGTGGTGGAAAACAAATAGAACCAACCAAACTTATCCTGCAAAAAAGTCTGGATATCGTTCATGACCGTCAGAATATGTTTTGGGGCGACACCCCCCCACAAAATAAAGACAAAGGAAATAATCACTGAAATAATGAAGACGTTGGTAAATTTTTTCATGCTTCAATCCTTCCTATTTACAGACTGGTAAAAATGCTCCGGTTTCATAATTAAGATATATTCCCCGGTTTTTCGATTTTTAAACCGTGTTTTTTCAAAGAGAATAAAAAAAAGGATTGAGGAATCTGTTTCCCCAATCCTCTCAAGATCAGTATTCTCCCAAATCAATCAAATCATTCATTTCCTGATATTGGTTTTGCATACGCTTTTTGATATTCACTTCCCAATGTTGGGACAAAAAGCGGGCCGCTTCATCCAAATCACTAAAAACCTTGCGCTCTCCCTGATAAATCACCATCCAACCTTCGTCCAAACCTTTGAACACTCTTTCCACTTCAATCTTATGTTCATCCTTCGACGTCGAAAAATAAGTCGATTCCCCGACTTTCAAGTTTTTTAAAATATTTTTCACTTCTTGTTCCTTCATCATCTTTCTCCCTTTGGCATATGCACCAATCATCTTTGTTCATGTACATCATAACATGATCCGGCATCCAATATAAAAGCGCCATCTGAAGAATATGAAAATCAGAGGCGCTGATTTACTGAATCCATTTAACGAGAAAATGGATATTGATTGGGAGCTACAAAGGTATTGGGACCATGGTATTGATTGGGAGAAGCGTACTGGCCCTGCGGCGGCTGATATTGGTTTCCGCCCGGAGGCATCGGCAATGCCTTTTGCTGGGACTGTGGTTGATCCTGAGAATTCTCCTCCAAATCTTCCATCCCAAACTCTTCCAAAACGCGGTGCACCAATTTTAACTCGTCATTGACCATTTCATCTTGATCTTTTGATTTGAGCAAAAGATTTTGATATTGCAAAAGAGCTTCTTCAATTAAATCAAGTTCGGCCTTTGATAAATTAACGGTGATTTTCATGATTTCTACTCCTTTATTTAAAACCTACAATACTACTAATATCATAATCGGATAGGAATCACAAAACAACCAGAAGAACATCTTGTGAAACCAATAACTTTCACATCGCCCGCGGAAATAAATATTCTTTTTTCCGCATTTTTATGGATTCCTTCACTCTTTTGCCCGCTTTTTTTCCAAATCAGCCAAATTGTTCATCACTTTTTCAAAGATTTTTATCGCTCTTTGATCACCGGCATCATCCACCGAACGCAACAACACGGCCACCGAATAACGCGGCGTTTCCACGGGGCCGAAACCGATCATCCATTTGTTGTACCGGTCTTTGTCCACCCCGATCTGAGCCGTTCCCGTCTTCCCCGCCAGGGACCAGGTTGCATTTTTAAGCGATGAAGCCGTGCCATCTGTGACGACTTGACGCATCAGCGCTTTGACGGATGCGGCGGTTTCCGGCTTGAGCGGTTTGGCCCCTTCGATTGTCTGCTCCCGAAAGCGAAATAACATGCGCCCTTCAGCATCTTTGATTTCCTTCACCAGACGCGGTTCCATGGTTTTTCCCTGATGGAAGACCGAAGTGATCATATTGGTTGCCTGAACCGGGGTCATCCGGACATCGCGCTGTCCGATCCCGGTTTGCACCAAAACCCCTTCATCTTTTTTATTCGTGGAATCTGCAAAAATCAGTCCCGTTTGCTCTTCAGCCAACTGCGCAAACGACGGGTCGTGAAACACTTTGCCGTTCCAGATCACTTTTTGCCCGAGCCCCAACCGCTTCGCATACTCTTCCAGTTTTTCAGGGCCGAGTGTTTTGGCCACGGTGCCAAAAACAATATTGCAGGACTTGGCATAAGCTTCGGCAAACGTAATTTTTCCGTGCCCTTCGGGATCATTGTCCCGCAAATGATATTGATCCAATTTTCCTTTGCAATGGAAAGTGGTGTCCGGGCGGACCAATCCCTGATCCAAAGCCGCCACCGCAACCACAGTCTTAAAGATCGAGCCGGGTGTTGCCTCCATCACCGCCCGGTTTTCCCAATGATTTTCCCCTTCCTTTTCCGAATTTCCTTTCGGCCGGCTGGCCATCGCCAGGATATCCCCGGAAGAGATCTCCTGAATCACCACTGCACCGTCATCCACACTTTCTTCTTGCAACAGGTTTTCCGCCATTTGCTGAATCTCTTTGTCCAATGTGGTGACAAGGGTCTTGGGCCGGTCTCCGGATCCGCGTTGAATATCTTTTCGTTTCATCTGCACCCCGTTTAACGGTTTTCCCGTCCGTGCCTTTGTATAAATTAAAAGATGCTCTTCTTCTCCGTGCAAAAATGGTTCAAAAGCTTGTTCAAGCCCGGAGATTCCAATGAATGATTCGGGATGCCAATTTCCGTTTTGGGCTTGCTCCTGATACCGGTTTTTCAAAAGGAGCGGACTGCGGGCAATCTGTCCGATCACTTGTTCCGCCACTTGGTTTAATGTCATGCGCTGGTCCGATTGAACCACCATCACCCCCGGGATGTTCATCGCTTCGATCCTCTCCCGCTCCAAGGGGGACAGGGTGATTTCTTCTCCGCGAATGCCTGACAAGATCGCGGGAGACTTCAGATGCAACAACTGGCGTCGGAATGCCTCATACGGATAATGGATCCATTCGGCAATCTGTTTGAATTGCTCCTCGCGCAGCTTGAGCTGCTCTTCACTTTGCGGAAAGATCAGCAAATGCCAATCGTTCCCTCCAACCAGCGTTTCTTGATGGCGATCCAAAATGTCCCCGCGACCGCTTTGAATCACAATTTCTTTGTTTTGCCGCGTTTGTGCCATGGTGACCAAATCAACTTGTTTATTCACAATTTCAAAAGACCGCGCCGAGGCGATCTGAATCATGTACAACCGAACCAAAATCACTGCAAACATGGACAAAATCAACAAGCTGACTGTGATGCTTCGCCAATTTCGTTTCATGATGACACCCCACTTCTTTCATCAGCTTGGACAGGATGAAAGCGGGGTATACTTCTTATATCAAAGCAGTCTTTCATACCAAAAAAGAAAATAAACCATTATTTATTCATCGCGATGTCCTTTCTGTTCAGCAATTTTTTCAGAAAATCCCTTTTTTTGCCCAAAAAAGCTCTTGCAAAAATGCAAGAGCTTGCTCCTGTTAATTTTTCTGTTCTCTTTGTGCTTGATTGGCATTACTCATTTTGATGTACTGATTATGCTGCTCATACGTCTCGGCAAAGTAATGTTCGCCGCTGCCATCTCCCTTGGTGACATAATACTGGTAAGAATGCTGTTCCGGTTCCAAAGCGGCGCGCAACGCTTCTTCCCCCGGATTGGCGATCGGCCCCGGCGGCAAACCTTTGACTTGATATGTATTATACGGGTGCTGTTTGTATTTCAACTGATGAAAAGGAATATCCTTCCATTCCTCCTTCAACTGCGTCACATACAAAAAAGTGGCGTCGATTCCCAGTTTCTGATTATCGGTGCTGTGCAGCCGGTTATAAATCACACCGGAAATGCGCGGATATTCCTGCTTTGCCTTTCCTTCCCTTTCCACCAGCGACGCAATTGTCACCAGCTTATCCAACGTCATGCCTTTTTCCGGTTCATTTTGATTGAGCCGGTCACGAATTTTCAGTTTTTCGACACGCTGTGCAAACTGGCCCAGCATGATGTTGATGATTTCCTCTTCCGAAGCCGTTTTTGGAAAGTCATAGGTGCTGGGGAACAAATATCCTTCCAATTTAAACGGTCGGTCGGGATTTTGGGGAATGTTCACCTCAAAATTATATTTTGGTTTTTTACTATTCAATAAATCTAGAAACTTTTCTTTGTCAAAATCCTCTTTTTCCTTTTCAAGGCGATTGGCGATTTTCATGGCATCCCATCCTTCGGGAATGGTCACCGTAACAACGTTTTCTTCGCCTTTAGAAAATTTTTCTAATATTCGATCGATGTCTTCATCAGGCTCAATCAGGTAATTCCCGGCTTGCAGGTTGGTCTTTTGCTTAAGAAAAACATAAAGACCGAAACAATAGGACCGGCGAATGATTTGCTTTTCCTCCAAAATCTTGCCGACTTGCTTCAATGATGTATTTTTAGGGATTTCCACCGCCACTGGTTCGGTTCGTTCCGATGAGCCCAAAGTGAAATCCATAAAGAAGTAACCCAGAATCCCCCAACCGGCCAGTAGCGCAATGGTAAAGAAGATGCGCCAAAACCATTTCATGAGACGTGGACTCCTTTTTCTGATTAAATCTCTTCTTTATTACAAGAAACCCTTCTCTATGTTAGCACAGTTTATCAAAAAGAAAACGGGGTTCCCCCCGTTTTTACTGAAAGTCATGAAAATATAACATTTCGTCAACGGCATCGGCAATATTTTCCCACTCTTGCTCATCCTCAATTTCTTCGATGCGCCCTTGATTGACATGAAACAAGTGCAGATCATCCGGATGATCGCCGTCTTTTTGCAACAAAGCATAGTGTTGTCCGTTCACTTCAACTTCATGGACAATCCGGTAAGGAGTGCCGGCCGGTTCGACATTGGAAACCATGTGATCCGGATATTGCTGACGCAAGATATTCACTTCTCTTGCTCCGTGAACCGACAGGTTGTTATTGTTCATTTTCCTCACTTTCCTCTTCCAATTCACTCACCAGTGTGTTAAACACTTCTTCCACCATATCCCATTCTTCTTCATTCTCTTCTTCAATCATTTCCAGATTCAAATTGCCATCCTCTTCGGTATAGCGAAAAGCCATCACTTCTTGGTAAGGCTCCTGTTCGTCCGGTTCCCCGCCTTGTTCCCCGTCGACCGGCGTGACAAACATATAGCTTTTGCCTGTTTCATCATGATCAAACGTATATAAGATCTCAAACTTTTCCTCTTTCCCGTTTTCCGTCGGAATGATCAAGTATTCCGGTTCATGATTATGTGCCATTAAAATTGCCTCCTCTTTGCATCCAGATATCCTTGCAAAATCCATGTCGCAGCCAGTTGGTCAACCACCTTTTTCCGTTTGCGGCGGGAAAGATCGGCATCAATCAAGGTGCGCTCTGCCGCTGCTGTTGACAAGCGTTCATCCCACAAGTGCACAGGATATCCATATCGCTTTTTTAATTCTTCGGCCAGTTGCCGGCTCAACTCCCCGCGGGGACCGATGGTCCCGTTCATGTTGCGGGGGAAGCCGACAACCAGCTCTTTTATTTGATATTGTTCCACAAGTTGGTCCAATTCTTTCAACCAGTTACTGTTTTTGCGGTCAATGACTTTGACGCCCTGAGCGGTCAGCCCTAATGCATCGCTGACCGCCACGCCAATTCTCCGGTCTCCTGCATCCAGTCCCAGAATCCGGGGGAAATCATCTATATGCTTTGAAGAGAGTTCATCCAAATCCATTTTCCAATACCTTTCTTATTGATTCTGCCTTTCCACACCCAAGTAGTGCTTGACGAGTTCTTCGATAATTTCATCCCGTTCCATTTTCCGGATCATGGCACGGGCATTTTTATGGCGCGGAATATAAGCCGGATCTCCTGAAATAAGGTAGCCCACAATTTGGCTGATCGGATTGTAACCTTTTTCCTTCAAGGCCTCATAAACGTGGAACAACAAATCTTTAGGGTCGATCTCATTTCCACCTCGGAAATTAAACTTCATCGTTTCATCCATGGATGATCTCACACCCCTCTCTTATGAAGATCCGCACTTTAATCCTTCGCCTTTTGCAATGGATTATCCTTTGTTTTTAACAGGACATTTGCCGGCGGATCCACTCACTGACTCCGGCCAAAGCAGCCGGCAATTGTTCCGGTTTCTTGCCTCCGGCTTGCGCCATATCCGGACGGCCGCCACCGCCGCCACCGCATTGGACAGCCACTTCTTTCACCAATTTTCCGGCGTGCAACCCTTCCTTTACGTATTTGGGGGAGACCGAAGCCACAATGGACACTTTTCCGTTTGAAGCCGCGCCCAGCACGATGACTCCTTCTTCGAGGTGCTTACGCAAATCGTCCATTAACGAGCGCAACGGTTCCATGCCGCCGGCTTGCACTTGTGTGGCGAGCACCGGGACTCCGGACACTTCCTGCACCTGATTCAGCAATTTGGCAACCTGAGCCTGGTTTAACTTGGCCGTGAGGGATTCGTTTTCCCTTTCCAACTCTTTCTGGCGGTTTTGCAATTGTTCAATCCGTTCCGGAACATCTTGCGCTTTGCTTTTCAACTGCCGGGCAGCCTGGTTGAGCCATCCGATCTGCTCTTCAACGAACGCATAAGCATGGCGCCCGGTCACTGCTTCGATCCGGCGGGTTCCGGAACCGATTCCGCTTTCCCCGGTAATTTTGAAAAGACCAATCTCACCGGTGAATTTCACATGGGTTCCGCCGCAAAGCTCCAAGCTGTAGTCGTCAATTTTCACGACCCGCACGATGCTGCCATATTTTTCGCCAAACAAAGCCATGGCTCCCATCGCTTTGGCCTCGTCCAGCGGCTTGATCATGACTTCCACCTTATTATTAGCCCAAATCTGTTCGTTTACACGCCGTTCCACTTCTTTGATTTCCTCTTCGGACATCGCGCCGATGTGTGTGAAATCAAAGCGGAGGCGATCCGGCGCAACCAAAGAACCGGCTTGGTTCACATGTTCGCCCAAGACATCTTTTAAGGCTTGGTGCAACAAGTGAGTGGCCGTATGGTTTTTCACCGTGTCCTGGCGCAAATCGCGATGGATGGCGGCTTTGACCGTTTCTCCTTCGCGGATCGTCCCTTTTTCAACCTGAATGTTGTGGACATGCTCACCACGCGGTCCTTTTTGCACATCCAGCACGGTCAGTTCCGCCTGGCCGGACAAAATGACGCCCCGGTCGGCGACCTGCCCGCCGCTTTCCGCATAAAACGGGGTTTCTTTCAGGATCAAAAACCCTTTTTGTCCTTCCGTCAATTCCCGAACCCGTTCCTCTTCATGAATCAACACGGAAACGGTGGTCTGGCATTCGGTTTTTTCATAACCGACAAACTCCGTGTCCACTTGCAATTCAGAGAGAACACCGCCTTGCACCTGCATGCTGTCCGCATCTTCCCTCGCGGAACGGGCCCGTTCCCGTTGTTTTTTCATTTCTTCTTCGAATCCCTGACGGTCGACGGAAACCCCTTGCTCGCGGGCAATTTCTTCGGTTAAATCAAAAGGAAAACCATAGGTGTCATACAATTTGAATGCTTCTTTTCCGGAGATTTCTTGTTTTCCTTCGGTTTTTGCTTTATCCAAGACCTTTTCAAGAATATGCAAGCCTTCGGTCAATGTTTCCAGGAATTTTTCTTCTTCACCCCGGATGACCCGTTGGATGAAATCTTGTTTTTGCACCGGCTCCGGATAGTAATCTTTCATGATCTCCGCCACGATCGGGGTCAATTCATAAAGGAACGGCCGTTTGATCCCCAGCTTCCGTCCGTACCGAACGGCCCGGCGCAACAAGCGGCGCAAAACATAGCCGCGGCCCTCATTGGAAGGAAGCGCTCCATCCCCCACGGCAAAAACAATGGTCCGCACATGATCAGCAATCACTTTCAACGCGACATCGGTTTCCTCTTTTTCCCCGTAGGCCACTCCCGCTTTCTCACAGGTTGCCTGGATGATCGGCTGGAACAAATCCGTGTCATAGTTGGTCGGAACATCCTGCATCACCGAAGCCATCCGTTCCAACCCCATGCCGGTATCAATGTTCTTTTTCGGCAGGGGCGTGTAAGTCCCGTCCGGATTGTGGTTGTATTGGGAAAACACGAGGTTCCAGATTTCCAGATACCGTTCGTTTTCACCGCCGGGGTAACACTCCGGATCCGAGGGATCACAAAGATGGGCCCCGCGGTCATAGAAAATTTCGGTATTGGGGCCGCTCGGTCCCTCGCCGATATCCCAGAAATTTTCTTCCAGGCGGATGATCCGCTCATCGGGCAAGCCGATTTTCTCTTTCCACAGCCGGTAAGCTTCCTCATCTTCCGGGTGAATGGTTACGGACAATTTTTCCGGATCCAGCCCCATCCATTTGGGATCGGTCAGGAATTCCCAAGCCCACTCGATCGCTTCTTCTTTAAAGTAATCCCCGACCGAAAAGTTTCCCAACATCTCAAAAAACGTATGATGGCGGGCCGTGTATCCGACATTTTCAATATCATTGGTACGGATCGCTTTTTGCGAATTGACGATCCGTGGATTTTCCGGTTTCACCCGGCCGTCAAAATACTTTTTCAATGTGGCCACCCCGCTGTTGATCCACAACAGAGAAGGATCATCCACAGGGACAAGCGATGCACTGGGTTCGATTTTGTGCCCTTTTTCCGCAAAGAATTCAAGATATTTCCGGCGAATTTCACTTGCTTTCATCAACTCTTACCTCCTTTTTCCAATAAAAAACCTCCCCGTCCTCGATCAGGGACGAGAAGGCTGTTCTCGCGGTACCACCCTTATTACCGTCAAATCCCGGTCCTTTGGAAGCCGGGTATGTAACACGGTCACCTCATTAAAGGATAACGGCAGATTCTGCCGGCAGGGATTAGCTGCATTCCGGAACTGGCCGTGGATCGATCGGTTCCGGAAAAGCCTCTCAGCCCACGGGCTTTTCTCTCTGGCGGGGATTCAATCCACTCGGTTCCTTCATCATGTTTCACATATTCCAGATGCTCTTTGGTTTTTTTATTATACAATCTGTTTTGCCGGGTTTCAAACCCTTCGTTCAATAAAATGTTGCAAAATATGCTCCACCGTCACTTTTCCCATCGCAAAAACGGGAACAGCCAAAAGCAATCCCAAAACCCCCCCGATTTCCCCACCGACCAATAAGGCCAAGATAATAAACAACGGATGCATATGCAGGCTTCGCCCGACAATCTGTGGCGAAATCACATTCCCTTCCAGCATCTGGACAAAGAGATTGACGATCACAACGCCGACGGCCGTTTTGGGAGAAACGGTCAGTGCCACAAACAATGACGGAATGAGGCCAAATATGGGGCCCAGATACGGAATGACATTAAAGACGGCAACCAAAGCCGCCATCAAGAGTGCATAGGGCAACCCCACAATGAGATAACCGATATATGCCAGCACCCCGACAACCACGCAAACCAGAAACTGCCCGCGAATGTAATTGCCCAGTGCATCGTCCACATCCCTCAACAAACGGAGAATCGGCTTGCGCTGTTTTTTGGGCAACAAAGTAAGCAATGTCCGTTCAATGGATTGAATGTCCTTTAACATGTAAAAAGCCAAAAAAGGAATGATCAAAACGAGAAACAACTGGTTGATGGTGCTGCCGATCCCGCTCATCATGTTTCCCACATAACCGGTCATCTTATGCTCCAATTTTGACAATGCTTGCTCGATGCCTTCTTTGACCCCAAAAGGCAACAACTCTTTGCTGTGATCATTGTATTCTTTGATCATGAGCTGGATCCGCTCATTCCATTCCGGAAGATGCTCAGCCAACTCTTTGAATTGATGTTGCAAAAGCGGAATGGTGTTCATCGCCAAAATCACCAGAGACAGGATAAACAAACTGTATATGAGCAACACCGCCAGACTGCGCGGCAGAAACTTCTGGCTCAACAAATTGACCACCGGATTTAATAAATAGGAAATGATCATGGCAATTAAAAAAGGGCCGAAAACCGCCTTTAAAAAACGAAAAATGCCCGATATCCACGGTCCGAGTTGCATAAGAAAATACAAGATGCCGAGCAGAACAAGGACAAAAAGAGCCCGATGCAAATATTGCGGCATTTTCCATTGCTCCACGGACGGCACCTCCCGAAAAACCAATCTTACTTATAAGATACGAAAACCTGTCTCATTTTATGAGAAGCAAAAAATCCCCGGGCTCAAAATAAGCCCGGGGATTTTCGCGGGGTTTGGTTATCTTGCGATTTGGAAGCGACGAAGCCCTTTCATGAGCCCTTCCATCATGATTTTGCGCAACCATTTGTTTTTTTGCATGGCACGCATCATGGACTGCAAATAGTACTGCATCTTGCTTTTTTGCCGCATGTGCATCATCCGTCTGAAGCCGAATAAAATCAATCCGCCTGCGATAAGGGTGTAAAGTGTCCGGCGCATGACGAAGCTCCCTCCTTGTGGGTGAGGTCAGTCCAAATACGAAAGGTGAGAGCTTTCCTCCAAAAACAGGTCATTGAGGGAAGTCAGGGTTCCGTCTTCTTCCACTTGATACACCGAGGTAATTTGATCTTCTTCTGTGGTGATTTCCACAAAGCAGTGCCAGCAATACAGCTGATTGGTTCCCACTTTTCCCAGGTCGTGAGAATTGCAATTCGGACAACGAAGCATACTGATTTCCTTCCTTCAAGAATTGGCATCTTTGACTTCAATTTGGTCGGCGGGGGCAATCAACACATCTTCTCCCCAAATCAGCGGTTTTTTCGTTTTCAACCACTTTCTGCCGTCCCGAATGTCATTTAAGATGCCGTCAGAGAGTTCGTACCCTATCAGCGTCCCCATTTCTTCCAGAAAATAGACATTTTCCACCAAACCCATTTCATATCCGCTGCTGGTTAAAATGGTGCGTCCTTTTAATTTCTTGTCTCCCGAACAAATGCTCATCCAATTCTTGTTTTTCGGGTTGGCGGAAAATGGATGCTCGTTGTCCACTACGACGGCATCATTTCCGATGGAAACGATATGGTCCGTCGAAATAAACTTTCGCCTTTTAAACAAACCGCCGTCTTCCATCAAAATACCCCTGAACTGTTGCTCTTCATCAAACAGAAGATCACAGACGGTTCCCAACTTCTTGCCTGTTTCAAGATGGATGATGGAAAGCCCGATCACTTCCTGGGATTTGCGCAAGGATATCAGCCTCCCCCGCTACCCTTAGTATTGGCGGATCACCGTCGGAAATGCGGGGGATTTGTTACCAGTCTTCCTCAATCAAATCTTGAAGCCGGCTGTTTCGTTCCTCACCCCGTTGGTTTTTCAATCCCTCGACCAAGGCTTCCTTTTCCCCGCACATGATCAGATACGATTTGCTCCGGGTAATCCCCGTATAAATCAGATTCCGCTCCAGCATCCGGCGAAAAGCAAATAATACCGGAAACACCACAATCGGAAATTCGGATCCTTGCGCCTTATGGACGGAACAGGCATATGCCAGGGAAATTTGGCCCAATTGCGTCTTTTTATAAGGAACTTCCAACCGGTCGTACCGCACCCACAACACCGGCTGATCCCCGGAAGCCGTTTCGTCAATGGAGGTGATGATGCCCATATCCCCGTTATAAACCGGATGTTCCGTGTGATTGACAAGCTGCAACACTTTGTCTCCCAACCGAAACACCGTGTCTCCCCAAGCAATTTCTTTTTTTTGCGGGCCCGGGGGATTTAAAACGGCTTGAATCTCTTCGTTGATGCGGTTCACCCCGACGGGACCTTTGTAAATCGGGGCCAGAACCTGGATGTCAAACAACGTGTACCCTTTTTTGACGGCATTGACGACGGTTTGCACTATGACGGACAGCGCTTGTTCTTTTTTGCACGAAAAAAAACGGCGGTCGGGCCGGGGCAACAACAAATCATCCGGAACCTCACCGTTTTTCACGGCATGCGCCAGCTCAATGATCGAAGAGCCTTCCTGTTGCCGGAAAATTTCCGTCAACTCGGCACGGGGAATTTCTTTCACCTGCAAGAGATGATGCAAAACCTGACCGGGTCCCACGGAAGGAAGCTGGTCTTGATCCCCGACCAAAATCACCTGCATCCCCTTTGGAATCGCCCGGAAAAGTGAATTGGCCAGCCAGATGTCGAGCATCGAAACCTCGTCCACAATTAACAAACTTCCTTCAATCGGATGATCGGCATGATGCTCAAAAAATTCTCCTTTCCATCCCAACAACCGGTGAATCGTCATTGCCGGAAGCCCCGTGGTTTCAGACATCCGCTTGGCGGCCCGCCCGGTGGGCGCAACCAGCCGGATGGGAAACGGCTTCTCCGTTCCTTTGTAATCCTCGGGATTGATGGAAATTTCATTCAGGCGGGAAAACAGCTGACAAATCCCTTGGATCACGGTGGTCTTCCCCGTTCCCGGCCCACCGGTCAAGATCATCAAGGAAGACAACATCGCCGTGATCAAGGCATCTCTCTGCTTTTCGGCATAACTGACTGACAACTCTTCTTCAATCTCCCCGATTTTTCCGTAAATGTCCGCCACCGAGTAATCCGGCTCAAACGGCTCCTCCAGCAATTGCTTGACCCGCATGGCAAGCCCGTATTCCGCGTAATACAACGAAGGCAGATAATAGCGGCCGTCTTCTAATATCAACCGGTCATCATCCAACAGATGCTCAATATAAAGCGTCCGTTTCTCTTCCGGAAACCATCGGACCGCCTCTTCCCCCAACAGATCATTGACCGCTTCGTTCAACTGTTCCCAAGTGGCGTAAACATGTCCCCGGGACAGAGAGGCTTCCTTGATCACATACAGCAACGCGGCTTGAAAACGCTCCGGCGCATCTTCGCTGAGCCCTTGTGCTTTGGCAATTTCATCGGCCCGCCGAAACCCGATTCCGTCAATTTCTTCAATCATCCGGTAGGGGTTTTCTTTCAGAATGGAGATGGTCTCATGTTTATATGTTTGAACGATCCGCAAGGCCAAGGCCGGGCCGATTCCGAATTGATACAAATAAACCAACGCTTGTTCCAGTCCCTGATGGTCATGAAGTTGCTCAGCGATTTTCCGGGCTTTTGCGGCCGAAATCCCTTTGATTTCCTCCAAACAACGGGGATCGTTTGCAATTTTGTCGAGCGCCTCCGTCCCCAAAAAATCAACGATTTTTTCTGCCGTCTTTTGCCCCACGCCGGAGAACAGCCCGCTGGAAAGATAACGGATGATGGCGTCTCTGGAGCGCGGAATCTCTTTTTGCACGCGATGGGCATACCATTGCCGGCCAAACTTGGGATGGTTTCTCCACTCTCCGTAGCAACAATAAACTTCTTCCTGATACGGGCGCAACATATTGCCGACTACGGTGATCTCCTCTTCCTCCACTTCCTCGGAAGCATCCGTCACCTTCAATATAAACACGCCATATCCGGTTTCCTCGTTATAAAAAATTTCCTGTTTGAAAACGCCTTTGACATAGCTTTCTTGAAACAGATCCAACTGTGTATTCATGACACTCACCCTGATTCATGCCTTAAAGAAAAGGACCTCAAACAAACATCTGAGGTCGCTTTTAAGAATTATCCCGTAAAATCTTCTTTCATTTCATCCATCACATATTCCATCGCACATTCGGGGGAGCAAAATTCCGCTTGCTCCTGCTCCGCATCCCAATCGATGCGGGACGGGTCAAACGGATTGTATTCGTGTTCGCAACAACGGCAGCGCTTGGTTTGCACTACTTGATCCAGCCCCTGTTCCAAGCGTCTTAAATGTTTTTTTTCCAACTTTAATACTTTGGCAATAAACTCCATAATTTGTTGTTTATTCTCAAAATACAACGGATCTTCTTTGGCATACGTGGTCGGATTCCACCACACCCACCGGCCGTCGGAAAGGTGGGCGACGTAAAAGTCTTCCACCACCCGCTCCGAAGCTTGTTCCAAACGTTGGTAGGAAGGAAAACCCAACTCGGCGGCCAAATTATCCATCAATGCACGGTCAATGTCGGCAAGCATGGTTTTCCAGTCAATGTTGTCCAATTCCTTTTCCCAATCTTCCATTTGATCAAGGGCATGCAAATTCAATGGTCTCCCTCCCTTTCTTTTTCCATTTGTTTCGATCTCCACCCTTGTCCATTCCTGCTTTTGCCGGTTTTTACACCGAAGTCAATCTCTCCACAACCGACGCTGTGATTTGCGCCGCCTGTCTCACTTCTTCTTCGGTATTTTCCCAGCCGAAACTGAAGCGAATGGCCGATTTTGTCACTTCATCCGGCAAATTCATCGCTTTCAAGACATGCGACACTTCCAGCGTTCCGGATGTACATGCCGAACCGCTCGCACACGCAATTCCTTCCAAATCGAAATTCATCAGTAACGTTTCGGAATCCGTACCGGGAAAACTAACATTGACAATGTGGGGAAGGCTCCGGTCGGGATCGCCGTTAATCACGTGACGGGTTCCGCGTTTTTGCAGCTCTTTCAAAAAGAGTTTCCGCAACCCTTCCATTTTTGCCCTGTGCTCCCGGCGTTTTTGGCCGGCGATTTCAGCTGCTTTTCCAAATCCGACGATTCCCAAAACGTTTTCCGTTCCGGCACGGCGCCTTCTTTCCTGGGCACCGCCAAAAAAGCGGGGAATCAGCGGAACCTCCGGTGCGAAATAAAGGGCACCCGCCCCTTTGGGACCGTTGATCTTATGGCTGGAGATGGTAACCAAATCCACGGGTAATGTTTTTACATCGATTTCTTCCACCCCGAATGCCTGCACCGCATCGGTATGAAAAAAAATCCCCCGTTCCCGGGCCCATTCGCCGATTTCCCAGACAGGCTGAAGGGTGCCCACTTCATTGTTTCCATACATGATGGAAACAAGAGCCGTATCCGGCCGGGTCGCCTCTTTCAAAGCTTCCAAATCCACAAGCCCTTTGGAATCCACCGGAAGATAAGTGACTTCAAACCCGTTCCGTTCCAAATAATGGCATGTATCCAAAACCGCATGGTGTTCAATTTGAGATGTGATCAAATGATTTCTGCCTTTTTTGCGTTCTGCCTCCATGACCCCGAACAAGGCCAGGTTATCTGCTTCAGTTCCGCCGCTGGTAAAGACAATCCGGCTGCTGTCGGCATTCAAGCTTTGTGCGATTTGATCACGTGCCCGATCCAGCGCGCTTCTCACTTCCCTGCCGTATTGGTGGATACTGGAGGGGTTCCCAAACGCATGATCCAAAAAAGGCAACATGGCTTCTTTCACTTTTGGATGGATCGGTGTTGTCGCTGCATGGTCTAAATAAATTGGCATTGATTTTCACCTTACCTGCTGAACTCTTTAAAAATCTATAATAAAAAGATACGCCTTTTCGCTTCTTTTTAAAAGTTTCTTCAGATATAAAACATATAACCGTCATGATTTCCGTCATCGGAATCATTGATCAATGAGGCCAGCGTGGTGCTGTCCAATTCTTTGACAATGGCATCCCGGACGCGTTTCCACAAGTTCCGCCTGGCAGGATCATCTTCTTCGGTGTATTCCACCAGGTTAATGGGGCCTTCCAAAACCCGGATGATGTCTCCGGCGGTGATCTCTTCGGGATCTTTTGCCAGTTTATATCCGCCGTAAGCTCCGCGTACACTCCGCACCAGACCGGCATTGCGCAGCGGGGCGATCAGCTGTTCCAAATAATGCTCCGATAACCCGTGGCGTTCAGCCACGCTTTTTAAAGGAACCGGCCCTTGTCCAAACCGTTTGGCCAGATCCATCATAATGGTTAAACCATATCGACCCTTGGTTGAAATTTTCAAGATTGCCACTCCTTTAACTTACTTAATCAAACATTTTATGGTTTTCATATGCCGTTTCCGGCTTCCCGACGTTTTTTCTTTTAACCGGATACAAAAATTTCCGATGCCCGTGTGCCAATCGCAAGAATGGATCGACAGTTCATTGTCAGTGTATCATAGCTTCATTCTCTTTTAGCAATCTTTTTTCCTGTACTTTTTGTTACATTCCGCTTGGAAAACGTTCTGTTTCCCTTTACTTTTCCTGAATTTATCATAAAAATAAAACGTAGATGATTGATCAGGAAAGGCGGAACCATATGGACTTGTTTGAATATGGATACCAACAAACCAAAAAGGAAAGCGAACCACTGGCAGCCCGGATGCGTCCCCGCCACATCGATGAAGTGATCGGACAACAACATATCATCGGACCGGGAAAACTGCTCCGGAGGATGATCGAAGCCGATCGCCTGTCTTCCATTATTCTATACGGACCGCCCGGCACGGGAAAAACGACCCTGGCGCATGTGATCGCCAACCACACGCAAGCTTACTTTGAACAACTGAATGCAGTGACCGCCGGCGTCAAAGATTTACGCCAAGTCATCTCGGAAGCCAAAGAACGGTTAACCATGCACGGCCGGCGTTCCGTCCTCTTCATTGACGAAATCCACCGCTTCAACCGCTCACAGCAGGATGCCCTGCTCCCGCACGTGGAGAACGGAACCATCATCCTGATCGGCGCAACGACCGAAAACCCGTCTTTTGAAGTGAATGCCGCGCTGCTTTCCCGTTCCCGCATGTTTATGTTGGAACCGCTGAAGGATTCCGAAATCCGGCAAATTCTGCTCCAAGCTTTACAGGACCCGGATCGGGGATACGGCAAGGAAAACATCCGCTTGGATGAAGAAGCGCTTCAGCATTTCGTCCGCGTGGCCGGCGGAGACAGCCGCAACGCTTTAAACGCGTTGGAACTCGCTGTCATGACCACTCCCCCTGACCAAGACGGGGTCCGCCACATCACGTTGGACATTGCCGAAGAATCCATTCAGAAAAAAGTGGTGCGTTACGATAAAAGCGGCGACAACCATTATGATACCATTTCCGCCTTTATCAAAAGCATGCGCGGTTCGGATCCGGATGCCGCGCTTTATTACCTGGCGAAAATGTTAAAGGCCGGGGAAGATCCCCGTTTCATCGCCCGCCGGATTTTGATCCATGCGGCCGAAGATGTCGGAATGGCCGATCCGCGCGCACTGTTGATCGCCTCAGCCGCTGCACACTCGGTGGACCTGGTGGGCCTGCCTGAAGCACAAATCCCCATGGCACAAGCGGTGATTTACATCGCCACCGCCCCGAAAAGCAATGCCGTGGTGAGGGGAATTCAAGAAGCCATGCAAGCTGTCGAGAACGAAAAAGACGGATCCGTTCCCCCGCATTTGCGCGATGCGCACTTCCACGGCGCCAAAGAACAAGGCAGAGGAAAAGGATATTTGTATCCGCACGACTATCCCCGCGGTTATGTGCGGCAAGATTATTTACCGGCGGAACATCGCGGGAAAACCTTTTACCATCCGACAACACACGGTTATGAGAAAAAATTGCAACTGTTTATGAACTGGATGAAGGAAACGCCCGGGGAATCCCAAAAATAAAATCAGGTACGGCTCGTACCTGATTCAATCTTTCCCCGTCAGCTTTCTTTCTTTTTAAATATTTTTTCTTCCCGGTCTTTTCGTTTCAGAGCAGCGATCCCGGCCAGTACCAAAGCAAAGGGCACAAAAAAGTTAAATCCCCCGTCATAGGTCAAAATCTCAACCAAAGCATAAATCACCGCGATCACGAGCATCATGATCCCAAAATGTTTGATCTTCATTCCCCGGCTCCTTTTTTTCCAGATATTATCGATTGTTATGTAAAGATTCCAAGTCATCTAATTCATACAAAAAGATTGAATTTCTGTCAAGATGATTTCAAATTCTTACAAAAGTGATCCCTTCATGGAAGGGATATCTACCGTTCCACCTGTTTCCAAGGGTTTTCCTCATCGCCGTTTAACCCGGCCCCCGGTTGAATCCCCTGATTCTCTCTTTCCGCCACATAAACCCTGTCTTCATACCGGACATAATCTCCCGGTTGATAAACCCGGTCGGCTTGCCAAGGTTCAACGGGTCTTTCCTCTTCTTTGGGGTCCGGACTCGTGGTTTCCGGTTCATCTTTGTCGACCGGGTTCACCTTTGGCACCTGAACCGGTTCGGGGGTTTTTTCCACTTCTCTGGTTCTTTCCTCATGAATGTCGGCTTCGAATGTTTGGGTATCGGTGTCTTCTTCCGACGCTTGAGCCGCGGGCTCCGGTGCATGGAACGTCCGGGTGATCTCGGGAATCTCAGGAACATGCCGCACCACGACCCTTTCCGCAGACAACCCGTGGACAGCCTCTCTTTGATCTTCATTATCCATCAAACGTCCGGCACCCAGTCCCACAGCCAGCAAAATCACACACGTCCACACCAGCTTGTTGGGGATGCGTTGTTTCTTTCTGGAGGAAGGAAGCGGCGGCAAGGTCGATCCCGACACCTTCCGTGTAATCACTTTGATTTTCAATGAAAAATCCTCCTTATGTAGAGAATTTAGATCATAAATATGGAATCTTCGACATCGTTTAAATGAACCCTTTACTTTACCAACTATTTACTAAAAAAAACAAGAGTATCATTTATCTATTTGGTCATATTACCTAATGTTGACTCAGAAAGGAGGAAGAAATTATGAATCAATTTCAACATCAACAGGAAAATCAAACCATGAACCCCTCGGTTCCCCCTTCACTGAACCATGGTGCTCATGAAATAATGGATGTGCATGAACTTTTATCTTTTGGCATCAACACATTGAACCAATATACCATGATGGAACAGCAATGCACTTGCCAAGAGCTTCGCGATATCATCCGGCGGCAACATGACTTCATGACACAAGAATATAATACATTGCTTGAATGTTTCTCCACCGGTACCCCGCCTCAACAACCCACCGGAAAGTATGAAATGAAGCAAGGAAACAATGTGATTTACGGCTTGGAAGCCGGTACGCCCAAGAAGCCGATCCAATCCGCCAATGAATGGAACAACGAGAACATTTCCCAACAAATGATGGGGCTGATGAAAACCTCTGCCACCGAGAAAGCAAGAGCTGCCTGCGAAATCACCAATCCCGTGGTACGCCGCGTCGTTCAAGACAGCGTGGCCAACTGCCTGGAAATGGCGTACGAAATCTTCCTGTATCAAAACAAAAAAGGGTACTATCAGGTGCCTCAGCTCCCGGCCAATGTCATGCAACAAATGATCCAATCTTACCAACCGTCCAATGCCACGATGTCCTCTTCCCCCCAGGCACCGGTGCAATAAACGGGAAAACCGCTCCTTTCAAAGGGGCGGTTTGCATTTTTTGCAAAACAAAAGCCGCAAAGCATCGGTGGGGCGCTTTACGGTTCATCAGTGTCCTTTTTTTGTTTGGAACGTTCCATTTCTTCAACCAATGAATACACTTGCCGCCAGTTGGTGATCCGTTTTAAAGGCACCGGAAAGTCGCGATTGTAGACGGCATCGACGATCACCGTGGGCACCTGGCTTTTCACCAGTTTTTCCAAATGATCGGGAGCATCTTCGAAAAACAGCTCCACTCCCAATTCCTTGGCAACTTTTCCTTTATCTTGCGAATTCATGATCAGATTTTTTCCGTTATAGGGAAAGCCATGTTCTTTCAGCCACTTCCTGGTAACGCTTTCAATATTTTTCAAACCGGGTCGTGCGGTGATAAAATAAATCTGGTGTCCTTGGTCAGCCAAATCATTTAATACTTCCACAGCATGATTTAACGGAACACCCAGTTGGTAAATTTCTTCTTCCAGAGAACGCCACAGTTTTTGCCCTTCTTTCGGTGTCAAGCCATACGCTTTATCCAAATAGAAGTCTTGCACATCTTCCACTTTGACTTGTTGATTCAATTTCCGGTTGTAAATTTCCACAGCGGCACGGTGAGTATCTTTGATGGTATTATCGATATCCACACCAATAATCATGTTTTTCGCCTTCCTCTGCCATCCACACATAATAAAAAAGAGTCCCGTTATGCCGTGCTCCGTTTGTTTTGAACCTGCTCTCTCGCAGGTGGGTGTCCTGCATCCATGTTCGAAGGTCCACTCACATTGCGTGGCTTCCCCTAGCATGGATGACGCAGACTCCCTTTTCGTGGGTGTTGGCTCAAAACATCCCGGCGGACACGTACATCGCAGGACTCGTTTGGTTGCTTCTATATTACCAAAAATTTATAGATGCATCAAGCCAGAACGTCTTCTGCCTTCTTCTTTGGTTTGATTTGGATGTGCAGTTCATCCAACTGGCTTTCTTCAACCGGAGATGGCGCTTCGGTCAACAAGCAACTGGCTTGCGCGGTTTTCGGGAAGGCGATGCATTCCCTGAGATTGCTCCGTTTGGCCAGCAACATGACAATCCGGTCAAACCCGAAAGCAATTCCTCCGTGCGGCGGAGCCCCGTACTCGAAAGCTCTCAGCAAAAAGCCGAATTTTTCTTTGCTTTCTTCTTCGGTGATGCCCAACGCTTTAAACATTTTTTCCTGAATTTCACGTTGATAAATCCGTTGGCTTCCCCCGCCGATTTCATAACCGTTTAAAACCATGTCATAGGCTTTGGCCCGCACTTTGCCCGGTTCGGTTTCCAACAGATCGATGTCTTCTTCCACCGGCATCGTAAACGGATGATGCATCGCATAATAGCGTCCGTCTTCTTCCGAATACTCAAGCAGAGGGAAATCGACAATCCAGGCGAACCGGTATACATCCGGGTCGATCAAGCCCAGCTCCTGTCCCAGCAGCAACCGCAATTGCCCCAGCACATGAGCCACCACGGAGGGCCGGTCTGCGACAAAGAACAACAAATCTCCCGTCCCGGCACCGGTGATTTCCTGAATCCGGGCAATCTCTTCCTCCGTTAAAAACTTGACCACCGATCCTTTCACGCCGGACTCTTTAAAGGCCAACCATGCCAATCCTTTTGCCCCCAGTTCCTGGGCCTTGGTGCTCCAACCGTCGATTTCTTTCCGGCTCCAGCCGGCACACCCTTTGGCACAAATCGCTTTGACTTGCCCGCCGTTTTGGATGGTTTTGGCAAAGACTTGGAAAGAAGTGTTTTTCAAGGCTTCCGACAGATCGTTCAGCTCCATGCCAAAACGCAAATCCGGTTTATCCGATCCGTAGCGTTCCATGGCTTCCTGATAAGTGAGGCGCGGGAAAGGGGTTTCCACCTTGACCCCGATGGTCTCTTGGAACAATTCGGCCATCATTTGCTCCATCATCGACTGCAGTTCTTCGGCCGGCAAGAAGGAAGCTTCAATGTCGATTTGGGTAAATTCCGGTTGCCGGTCTGCACGCAGATCCTCATCCCGGAAACAACGGGCAAATTGGAAATACCGGTCCATGCCCGCCACCATGAACAACTGTTTAAACAATTGAGGCGATTGGGGAAGGGCATAAAATTCCCCTTCGTGCAAACGGCTCGGCACCAAATAATCGCGTGCCCCCTCCGGTGTGCTACGTGTGAGCATCGGGGTCTCCAATTCCATAAAGTGGTGCCGGTCCAAAAAGCGGCGAACCACTTGCATCGCTTTATGGCGAATTTGCATGGTGGTTTGCATGCCCGGGCGGCGGAGATCCAGATAACGGTATTTTAAGCGGATGGATTCATCCACTTCTTCATCATCGGCAATCATGAAAGGCGGGGTTTTGGCAGCATTAAACACGTGCACCTCTTTTGCGAGTACCTCGATTTCACCGGTTTCCATGTTGGGATTGACATTTTCCGGGTCGCGTTTGACCACTTCCCCGCGCACCGCCAAAACATACTCGCTTCGGATTTGGTCGGCAACCGCCGCCGCTTCCGCCGAAATCTCCGGATTAAACACAACCTGCACCAGCCCGGTGCGATCGCGCAAGTCGATAAAAATGAGACCGCCCAAGTCCCGGCGCTTTTGAACCCATCCATTTAACACAATCATTTTTCCGGTCAGTTCTTTGGTGCATTCGGAAACATAATGAGTACGGTAAACCTGTTCCACGCTTATCTCCTCCTGATGTTTGCTTTGATATATGGAATCAATTGTTCAAGCTCAATCGTTTCCTGTTCTCCGGAGTCCAGGTGTTTGACGTTGATTCTGCCTTGCTCCATTTCGTCTTCGCCCAAGATGACGGCAAAGCGGGCATTGCTCCGGTCCGCTGCTTTGAATTGCGCCTTCATTTTCCGGCCCAAATAGTCCTGATCAGCGGCGATTCCGGCTTCCCTCAATGCTTTCAGCCATTTCGCACCGGCTGTTTTTGCTTTTTCCCCAATGGTGATCAAATAACAATCGATGCCGTCTTCGACGGGTATTTCCACCTTTTGCTCCTCCAAAGCAAGAAGCACCCGCTCCAGCCCGATGCCAAAACCAAAACCGGGCATTTCCGGCCCGCCGAATTCTTCAACCAGCCCGTTATACCGGCCGCCTCCGCCGATGGTTCCCGCTTGCGCCCCCGGCACATCCACCATAAACTCAAATGCGGTGTGTGTGTAATAGTCCAGGCCACGCACCAGACGGTCATTGATCACATACGGGATTTTTAAAACATCCAAATACGACTTGACTTGCTCAAAATGCTGCCGGGCCGGCTCACTCAGATCGTCCAAAATCGACGGCGCCTCCATCGCAATCTCTTTGGTTTTCGGATCTTTGCTGTCCAAAATACGCAGAGGGTTTTTATACAAGCGTTCCCTGGCTTCTTTTGATAACGATTCCTTTACCGGCTCAAAATAATCGATCAGGCGCCTCCGGTACCGTTCCCGCGTTTCCTGATCACCCACGCTGTTGATTTCAACCCGGACATCTTTCAGTCCCAACGCTTGATAAAAATGCATCCCGAGCGCAATCACTTCCGCGTCCAACGCCGGATCCGCGCTTCCAAACACTTCCACCCCGAACTGGTGAAACTGGCGTCTCCTTCCGGCCTGGGGATTTTCATACCGGAACATCGGCCCGATATAATACCATTTCGTCGGTTGCGGATCGGCAAACACTTTCTTCTCCACAAAAGACCGGACCACTCCGGCCGTTCCTTCCGGACGAAGCGTTAACGCCCGTTCGCCGCGGTCATAAAAACTGTACATTTCTTTTTCAACGATATCGGTCGCTTCCCCCACCCCGCGTTGATAAATCTCCGTGTGTTCAAACAAAGGAGTGCGGATTTCCCGAAAACCGTAAAGGCGGCAAATCTTGCGCGCCGTTTCTTCCATCCATTGCCATTTCTCCACTTCACCCGGCAGAAGATCGTCCGTTCCGCGCGGAACAAAATATTTCGGCGATGCTTGATATTTCATGAACGCATTCCCTCCTAAACACCCGTTTTCCGTATTTACAAATTAAAAAATCTCCCGCCACTGACTTATTGTCAGGGACGAGAGATTGGTTTAACGATTCCCGTGGTGCCACCCTAGTTGGAAACTTTGAGTTTCCCGCTTTCATACTCGTTATCGCCGAGATACGTCTAAGTCTACTGACCAACATTGGCGTTCGGTTAGATACTCCGGGTGTCTTTCACTGCCCCGTCACAAAGGGAATCTTCCAGCCTCAGGATTCCCCTCTCTGGTTGCTCGCCAGACAGTTACTTTTCCCATCATCGTGCAAATATCCATTTCAAGTTGATTTATCTTAAGATTTTAATGAGGGAGATTGCTTTTGTCAAGAAAAAGATCCATCTTTTTTCTTTTGCACTGTGTGATGAAATCGTGAATCATGGTATGGTAATGATGGACAGGAGGGATCATCATGAAAGTGTTCGTCATCCTGGGAAGCATCAACATGGCTCTTGCGGTGGCCATCGGGGCTTTTGGCGCTCACGGACTGGCTCCAAGGGTAACGGATAAAATGCTTCAAACTTGGGAAACAGGCGCTCATTATCACATCATTCATGCCCTTGCATTGATTGCCGTCGGCCTGTTGATGAGCAAAGCAGGCCAAGCTTCGTCATTAATGAACATCGGCGGCTGGCTCTTGTTTGCCGGCATCGTCATCTTTTCCGGAAGTTTGTATACGCTGGTCTTGACCAATGTAAGCAAATTCGGCATGATTACACCGATTGGCGGTGTCTGTTTCATTGTCGGATGGATCCTGGTTGCCGTTGCCACCGCCAAAATGGCCATCGAATAAGGACACGTTCCAAAAAAATCCCTGCCACTGAGGACAGTGACAGGGATTTTTTGTTCAGCCCCGCAACAGATTTTCCATATGCGAGACCACATTATCCACATGGAAACCATACTCTTTCATCACCCGGGATCCAGGCGCCGATGCACCGAAGCGATCGATGCCGATCACTGCGCCGTTGTCGCCGACATAATGATCCCATCCCATCGGATGAGCGGCTTCCACCGCAAGGCGTGCCTTGATGTTGGAAGGCAAAACCGATTCGCGGTAATCCTCGGGCTGTGCGTCAAACAATTCACGGCAAGGCATGCTGACAACACGGACATGGATTCCTTTTTCAGCCAGTTTTTGTTGTGCCTCAACCGCCAGGCTCACTTCAGAACCGGTGGCCAGGATGATGCCTTCCGGTTTCCCGCCTTGGGCTTCGGACAAGACATAAGCCCCTCGTTCTATCACCGTGCGGTCTTTGTCCACTGTTCCTTCCAGAACCGGCAATCCTTGCCGCGTCAAAACAAGCGCAACAGGATGTTCTTTTTGGCTCAATGCATATGCCCAAGCGGCAACCGTTTCATTCGCATCCGCCGGACGGATCACCTTGAGTCCCGGAATCAGACGCAAAGACGGAACATGTTCCACCGGTTCATGTGTCGGTCCGTCTTCCCCGACTGCAATGCTGTCATGCGTAAAGACATAAACAACAGGCAGTTTGGACAAAGCGGCAAGACGGATGGACGGCCGCAAATAATCGGAGAAGACCAGGAAGGTTCCGCCATACGCCCGAACCCCGCCGTGGAGCAGCATTCCGTTTAAAGCCGCACCCATGGCATGTTCGCGCACACCGAACCAAATGTTTCTTCCCGAGTAATCTTCGGCATGGAACACGCCCTCTTCTTTCATCATGGTATTGTTGGACGAAGCCAGATCCGCTGATCCGCCGATCAATTCCGGAACCGCTTTGGCCAGGGCCTGCAACGCTTGACCGGAGGCGGCCCGGGTGGCGAGCGGCTTGTCCTCTGTGGTAAACTTCGGCAATTGTTGTTCCCAATCTGCCGGCAGTTCCCCTCTCATCACCCGGTGGAACTCCCGTGCCAGTTCCGGGTGTTTGGCTTCATACTGTTTCAACAAGTCTTGCCATGCCGCTTCCGATTCACCAAGTTTGGAAGCGAGATCATCAAAGTATTTCCGCACTTCCGCCGGAACCGTAAAAGGTTCTTCATAAGGCCAGCCGTATTCTTTTTTCACCGCCTCCACTTCGTCTTTGCCGAGTGGTTTTCCATGGACTTCGGAAGTGCCGGCCCGGTTGGGGCTTCCATACCCGATGATCGTGCGCACTTCAATCAAAGTCGGGCGGTCGGTCACTTTTTGCGCTTCTTCAATCGCTTTGCCGATGGCATCCAGATCATTTCCGTCTTCCACCAGGAGATAATGCCAGCCGTAAGATTCATAGCGTTTTTTCACACTTTCGGTAAAGGCGTGGGCCAATTCTCCATCCAGGGAAATATCGTTGGAGTCATACAGGGCGATCAATTTGCCCAAACGCAAATGTCCCGCCAGCGATGCAGCTTCCGCCGAAACCCCTTCCATCAGATCGCCGTCGCTGCATAATACATAGGTGTAATGGTCCACGACATTCAAACCGTCACGGTTGAAACGTGCGGCCAAATGCGCTTCCGCCATCGCCATCCCGACCGCCGTGGAAATCCCTTGTCCGAGCGGGCCTGTGGTCGCTTCCACCCCGGGGGTGTAATTGGCTTCCGGATGTCCCGGCGTTAAACTTCCCCACTGGCGGAAATTTTTCAGATCATCGATGGAAAGCGGATATCCGAACAAATGCAGGAGACTGTACAGCAAGGCACTGCCATGACCGGCAGACAACACAAACCGGTCGCGGTTGAACCATTTCGGATTTTTCGGATTGTGTTTCATATATTTTGCCCAAAGTTCGTAGGCCATCGGGGCTGCTCCCATCGGCAATCCCGGATGTCCTGAATTTGCTTCTTCAATTTGATCAATCGACAACATACGAATGGTGTTAACAGCTAATTGATCCACGTTGGACACTATGTATCCTCCTTTTTCATCTGACTGATTACTCAGCGGGTATTATAACATATCTGTCTCTTTTAGGATGCTTCTTTGCTCTCCAAAATAAAAGTGACCGGCCCGTCGTTGGTGAAAGAAACTTCCATCATCGCGCCAAAAACGCCGGTTTCGACCGGCACCCCGTAACTTCTCAAAATTTCATTAAAGCGCCGGTACAACGGTTCTGCCACTTCCGGTTTGGCCGAGCGCATGAAATTGGGGCGCCGGCCCTTCCGGCAGTCCCCGTACAATGTAAACTGGGATACCGAAAGGATAGCACCCTTCACATCCAGCAATGAGTGATTCATTTTCCCGCTCTCGTCCTCAAAAATCCGGAGATGGACCGCCTTGTCGGCCAAATAGCGCAAATCCTCTTCCGTATCCCCTTCTTTAAAGCCGACAAGGAGCAGGAGCCCGTGATCAATGGCTCCCGTCACCTCTCCATCCACGGTCACACTGGCATTTTTCACCCGCTGCAAAACCACCTTCATGCCTGACACCGTCCTTTGCTTTCATTGAATAATCCGACGAACGCTGTAAATGTCGCGAACTCCTTTGACCCGTTCCACCACGGATTTCAAGTGATTGATGTTTTGGATTCCCACCCGGATGTGGATGGAAGCGATGCCGCGCCGGTCCCCCTTGGCACTGACGGCCGACAAACTGGTCTGGGTGTCGCTGATGACCTGGAGCACTTCATTCAACAATCCTTGCCGGTCAAATCCGGAGACCTCGATGTCGACCTGATAATGTTGGGAAGTTTGGCTGTCCCATTCCACTTCGATTCTACGCTCTTTCGGGACATTATTCAGGTTGGGGCAATCGGCCCGGTGGACCGTGACCCCGCGCCCTTGTGTCACATATCCGGCAATATCGTCCCCGGGAACGGGATTGCAACATCGGGACAAGCGAATAAGCAGATTGTCGACACCCTTGACCCGGACTCCCTGATCCGCCTTATGGTTTCGGTGACGCATCGTTTTCACGTCCGGCAGAATAACCGGTTGTTCTTCCTCTTTGAGACCGTCTGTTAACCGGTTCACAACCTGTGCGGTGGTGATCCCCCCGTATCCGACGGCCGCAAACAAGTCATCCGGATCCTGAAAATTAAATTTCCGGGTCACTTCTTGAATGCGTTCATTGGTTAATACTTCGCTCACTTTAAAATCATGTTTTTTCAGCAGCGCTTCCACCATCTCGCGGCCTTTGGCAATGCTCTCTTCCCGTCTTTGCTTTTTGAACCAGCTGCGGATTTTATTGCGTGCATTGGAGGATTTGACGATTTTGAGCCAATCCTGGCTGGGGCCGTAACTGTGCTTGGAAGTAAGGATCTCGACAATGTCTCCCGTGTGAAGCTGATAATCCAAGGGGACAATCTTTCCGTTCACCTTTGCCCCGATGCACATATTGCCGATATCCGTATGAATCCGGTAGGCAAAATCGAGCGGAACCGAGCCTTGCGGCAACTCAATCACATCCCCTTTGGGGGTAAACACAAAGACCGAATCCGAAAACCAATCCACCTTCAGGCTTTCCACAAACTCCAGCGCATCTTTCGTTTCTTGCTGAAGCTCCATCATTTCACGGAACCATTTGAGCTTTTCTTCAAACTTGCTGTTCTCAATGGTGCTTCCCTCTTTATAAGCCCAATGGGCCGCAATCCCGTATTCAGCCGTCCGATGCATTTTCATGGTGCGGATTTGCACCTCGATCGGCTCCCCTTTGGGACCAATCACCGTCGTGTGCAACGATTGATACATATTGGCTTTCGGCATGGCAATGTAATCTTTGAAACGGCCGGGCATCGGCTTCCAAATCGTATGAATGATTCCCAACACCGTGTAACAATCCCGAACCGTGTTGACGATGACCCGCACCGCCATCAAATCATATATCTCATTGAATTCTTTGTTTTGCGTCACCATCTTGCGATAAATGCTGTATATATGCTTCGGGCGCCCGGAAATATCCAGCACCGGGACATCCGAACCTTCCAGGCGTTCGGACAACGTCGAAATGATTTCATCCAGATATTGTTCGCGTTCCGCCCTTTTTTTCTTCATCAGATGCACGATCCGGTAATATTGTTGCGGGTTCAAATAACGGAGAGCGGTGTCCTCCAATTCCCATTTGATCTTGGAAATCCCGAGCCGGTGAGCAAGCGGGGCGTAAATTTCCAGCGTTTCCCTGGACTTTTCCCTTTGTTTCTTTTCGGGCATGTATTTTAACGTTCTCATGTTATGGAGACGGTCTGCCAACTTGATCAAAATCACGCGAATGTCTTTGGCCATGGCCACAAACATTTTCCGGTGGTTTTCAGCTTGATGCTCCTGATTCGACTTGAATTTCATGCGTTTGCGCAACTTGGTCAGACCATCCACCAGTTTCCCGACAGCAGGCCCGAATTTTTCTTCCACTTCTTCCAAGGTGACACTGGTGTCTTCCACCACATCATGCAGCAGGGCGGCGATCAGTGTCGTTAAATCCATCTTCAGTTCCGCCAAAATGATGGCCACTTCCACCGGATGATGAATATAAGGCTCTCCGGATTTCCGGGTTTGTCCCTCATGCGCTTTGGCGGCAAATTCATAAGCCGCCTTCAGGCACATCACATCTTCTTTCGATAAATACGATTCTGCAATGTCGACTAATGCATCGATCGGCATTCCTCTCACATCCGTACAAAAAATAAGTTTTCCTTCTATTATCACTCAATGGTCTTTGAAAGTAAAGGGAAATGCAGATATAGGAAATAAACCGATCGGTGATCCCAATCGGTTTATTTATGCCGGCGGATCCGGAACATCCCGGACCGGCCCCATCCTCCGGTCTGGCTGCGGATATATAAACTGATGACGGTCAAAATGACAGCGGCGACCGTAATCATCCCGTACCGCAAATATTCTTCTGTCACATACATCATGATGGGCGCGATGACCACAGTGCCATAGATGGTGCACTCCACGCTCACAATCAGCATACGCAACACTTTATACAGATAATCACGCAGATCCAACCGAGTCGGTGAAAATAACTCACGAAACAACAAAACAACGAGCCCAATCATCCAAATCACTACTGCGATCAACAATATGATCGAAAATCCCGTGATAAATGATGTGAATCCTTCCTGAAATGATTCCACGCGCGTCCTCTCTCCTTAATAAAAAAATTCAAACATAATCTTTTAACAATAATAATGCAATCTCCTGTTTCCTGCAATTCCATCAGTTGAAATCAGGTTCCCGAATAAAATCCGTTGAAAATGACAGGTTAAGATTATCTGTTACCATATGGAGGTGAGCAAATGAAAGAAGAACCAATGAAACAAGACAAAATGAAAAAACCAAAAGCCCGGCGCGATCAGGAACAAACCGAATTTGCATCCGAGTTTTTTGAGGATGAATCCACCCGGAAAGTCATGAGTGCCATCCAGGAAATGTACAGCCAATCCGGACCAGAGGATGTCGAACGCACCAAGTAACCGGGTCCGCTCAGAAAGCCCCATGCATTTTCATGGGGCTTTTTTAGATTTTTATTTTTATTTGCACTCCCATTCAAAATCGAATAAACTTTTCTTATGAAACCAATCGGCAAATATATTCCATTTTTTCCTATATGTATCTTGTTTAATCGCACGGATTGCTTCACTGGAAATATATCCGATGAAATTTTTTGTTAATTTTTACTTTTCTCCCCTACGAACGGAGGATGTTTTATGTTAAGAAGTACCAAAAGCACTCTCTATGAACGCCTGGGCGGAGAACAGGCCATTGCAGCAGTGATTGCGGAATTTTTCAACCGGATGATGCAGGATGACCGGGTCAACCATCATTTTATCGGTGTCAACATCGAACAATTGCGGCAGAAACAAATCACCAACTTCATGAGCTATGCCATAAGCGGGACCCCGCTCTACGACAAAGCAACCCTGAGAGAAGCCCATACCGGTTTGAACATCACCTCGGAAGAATATGAAATCGCCATCAAACATTTAAACAGTTCGCTGAGGAAATACAATGTGGGTCTGGGTGATATCGCCAAAATCGAGGCATTTCTGCGCAGTGTAAAGCCACATATCATTAATAAATAACAGGGAAGCGGCACCGGCCGCTTCCCTGTTATTTATGTTAAGAATCCTCTTATTCAATTTCAATGATTTTAAACTGAATGGTTCCGGACGGAGTGGAAACATTGACGATTTCGCCCACTTTTTTGCCGATCAACTCTTTCCCGATCGGGGATTCATTGGAAATTTTGAAAGAAGCAGGGTCGGATTCGGCGCTTCCCACAATCGTATAGGTCTCGCGATCCCCGTCCGGCTGTTCTTCAATCGTCACTTTGCTTCCCACGTTCACCACGTTTTTATCCTGATTGGCCGCATCAATGATTTTTGCGTTGCGGATCATGTTTTCAAGCGTAATGATACGGGACTCCACAAAAGCTTGTTCTTCTTTGGCTGCGTCATATTCGGAGTTTTCGCTCAGGTCCCCTTGGGCAATGGCTTCTTTTAACCGTTGGGCGACTTGTTGGCGCTTTTCCGTTCTTAAATATTCCAGCTCTTCTTTTACCTTTTCGAGCCCTTCTTCTGTCAAATAAACTTCTTTATTTTGCGACATGCTAACTCATCCTCCTTTAATACAACACAAGCTCTTCTCATCGCTTGTGTTCCCCGGCGATCCACCGCCAGTCTTCTGATCCCATTCTCTTATTCACAAGCATTTTATGAAGTTTCAATCCCGTCAAACGGTGGTTGTAAGCGATTTCACCTTGCGATTCAACGCTGAACTTGATTGGCCGAAGCCAAGAATCAAACCACGAAATTAAACTGAGGAATATATTAACACATTTTATTTCTTCCTCCAAGTAAAGAACCAAACTTTTTTCTTTTAGCCACCACCTTGTCAAAATTACCCGTAAAGCTCTTCCCAGACCCGGGTGTTGACAACATGCGGCGGACGCTTCCCTTTAAAGAAGCAGATCAAGTTTTCCACGGCCAAGCGGGCCATCGCTTCTCTCGTTTCGACGGTGGCACTTCCCATATGGGGAGCCAGCACAACGTTTTCCATTTCTTTGAGCTCTGCCGGAACTTCCGGTTCCCTTTCGTAAACATCCAGCGCCGCTCCGGCAATTTCTTGATTCCGCAACGCTTCGGCCAATGCCCGTTCATCCACCAGAGAACCTCGTGCGGTATTAATGAGATACGCACTTTTTTTCATTTTTTTCAGCGCCTGTCGCCCGATCAAGCGGTGCGTCTCCGGAGTGTAAGGGGCGTGCAGCGAAACGAAATCGGCTTCTTCCAGCAGATCAAAAAATGAACTCCACCGGACCCCCAGCTTCTGCTCTTCTTCAGAAGACAAGCGTGTGCGTGAGTGATAGATCACATTCATATGAAAAGCCCGCGCCCGATATGCCACGGCTTGGCCGATTCGCCCCATACCGATGATTCCCAGGGTTTTTCCGGTCACCTCCGTCCCCAGCAAAAACCCGGGTTCCCATCCCTTCCATTCCCCGAACCGGACCAACCGGTCTCCTTCCGACACACGGCGGGCCACATCAAGCAACAGTGCCCACGTCAAATCCGCGGTTGCATCGGTCAACACACCCGGCGTGTTCGTCACGATGACCCCGGACGATGTCGCAGCTTCCAAATCAATATTGTTGTATCCAACCCCATAGTTGCTGATGATTTTTAACCGGGGGCAAGCATCCATCACCTCTGAATTAATTTCATCGGACACCGTACATAAAAGGGCATCTTTATCCTTGGCGAATTGCATGATTTCCGACTGTGTCAATTGCCGGTTCATCGGATTCAGTTCCACTTCCATATGCTCTTTTAATTTGGATAAATAATGTTGGTTGATCAAACTTGTAACAAAAACACGGTGACCCAATGATCTTCCTCCTGTTCATCATGCAAAGGTACCATAACTGCATTTTCAATCTCTATAATATTCGACCAATAAACCTTTTTTCCCTGCTAATCTTTCCAAGAATCCCCGAAATATTTTCCGTTTTCTTCCATGCGCCCACACCCTCCCTGTGAGCAACAATGATATAATAATAACAGAATACTCTGACTCCATACAGGGGGAATTCAATGAAAGAAATCCTGAACATGGATGCAACGATCTTGTCCAGGGAATTAAAAAAGGGAACCTGGGATGTGGAAGAGGTTTTGCGAACTTATTATCACCACATTCAAAAAATCAATCCGCATTTGAATGCCGTTGTTGAAACCCGGTGGGATGACGCGTTGAAAGAAGCCCGGGAAATCAAGAGTCAAGGTTTGAAAGGGCGGTTGGCCGGTGTCCCGGTCAGCATGAAAGAATCTTTTTTCGTCAAAGGAACGGTCACCTCAGGAGGCCTTCCCCACCATGCTTCCGCTCCCCGGCCGTGCGATGCCGAAGTTGTCCGGCGTTTGAAAAAAGAGGGAGCCATTATCCTTACCAAAACCAACACACCTTCACTCTGCTTCTGCCAAGAAACCGATAATCTTCTTTATGGCCGCACCAATAACCCGTGGAATTTGTCCAGGTCATGCGGGGGATCCAGCGGAGGGGAAGGTGCACTGATTGCCGCGGGCGGAGCTGCGGTCGGCATCGGAGCCGACATCGGGGGATCCATCCGGTTTCCGGCCCATTTCAATGGAGTGATCGGTTTCAAGTCCGGTATGAATCAAGTGCCGGATGAAGGATTGTTTCCAAAGCTGGCTCATCCCTTGCAGCAAAATATGCTGGGAATCGGCGCCCTTTCCAAATCCGTCGCCGATGCCCAATTGATCCATGAAATTATCGCCGGAAAACCGTCTCCAAGCCAAAATCTCTCCGAGTACACCCTGTCGGTGCCTGATCTTTGTTTTTTCACTCCTGTCAACACTACAACCAGGCAACTGTATGACCAAATCCATTCCTTTTTAAAACAAGATTTCCCCATCGACCGGACCCTCCCGCCTCACTTTTCGGACTCGACACAAACGTGGTTTTGGATCATGACTTTTGACGGCGCCCGATCCTTTCTCCAGCAGACCGAGTTTGACCATATCGGACAAGTGTTTTGGGATTGGCTCAAATCCAAAACCGGCCTCAAGCCCCGTTATCACCACTATTTGACCTGGGCTCTTTTGGCCGCTGAATTTCTCAAACCCTCCCCCCGGGAATGGAAAGACTTGCTCATCCGGTGGAAAAAAACGAAAATGGAAGTGTATGATTTTCTAAAACAACGCATCTTGGTTTTGCCTGTTTATCACAGCCCGGCCCTGAAGCATGGTGAACTTTACCGCGAACTCTTTTCCATCCGGAAAACGATTTTTAAATACCTGCAGTTTATCACGTATGCCAACACATACGGACTGTGTTCCCTCACCATTCCCATCGGGGAAAGTGAAGAACACCTGCCAGTTGCTTATCAGCTGGTGACCATCCCTGGACAGGAAGATGCTTTGTTCCGGCTGGGTACGGAGCTGGAAACCCGTTTTCGAGGCTATCGTCGGGCCACACACTATGATACTTAAGCAGCAAAGGAAGTGTTTTCATATGAAACCCATTCAGACGGGACTGATCGGCTTTGGTTTTTCCGGGTCCACTTTTCATGCGCCGGTCATTCAGGCCGTACCGGCCCTGAAATTGACCAAAGTCCTTTCTTCCAAACCCGAAGTGGTCAAACAATCGCTCCCGGAAGCAGAAATTACCGGAACATTGGAGGAGATGCTCAACGATCCCGAATTGGAACTGGTCATCATCACATCCCCCAATGAAACCCATTATCCCTATGCCAAAGAAGCGCTGGCGGCCAGCAAACATGTGGTGGTGGAAAAACCTTTTGTCATTCGCACCGAAGAAGCCGATGAACTGATTCAACTCGCCCGAAAGCAAAACCGCATCTTAAGCGTCTACCAAAACCGTCGTTTTGACAGCGATTTTTTGACCGTCCAAAAATGCCTGAGTCAAGAATTGATCGGAACGGTTCACACTTATCATGCCCATTTTCACCGGTTCCGCCCGCAAGTCAAAGACCGGTGGCGCGAATGGGATCTTCCCGGCTCCGGATTGCTCTATGACTTGGGTTCCCATTTGGTCGATCAGGCATTGGTCTTATTCGGATTGTCTCAATTCGTGTCCGCGGAGTTGTTCAAACAACGCCCGCAGGCGCAAACCACGGACGCCTTTCACCTGGTTCTCGGCTATGAATCCGGTTTGAGGGTCCGGCTGGAAGCCGGCTGTCTGGTGAAATCGCCGGGTCCCCGTTACGAAATACACGGAAGGCAGGGAACTTTGATTAAATACGGGATGGATCCGCAAGAAGAGCAATTGAAAAACGGCCTGACCCCCCATGCCCCCGAATGGGGCAAAGAACGTCCGGAACACTATTTAAAAGCGGTTTACGAAAAGGACGGATTGGAAATTTCGGCGACCATTCCTTCTCTTGCCGGCTGCTATGAAATGTATTATCAAAAGCTGGCCGAAGCCATCCGCACCGGCTCCCGGCCGCCCGTGACCGCCGAAGAAGCCCGTGAAACCATCCGCATCATTGAAGCCGTCATCCAAAGCCACCGGGAAGGCCGGCGGATTGATTTGTAAACGTAGGCGACCGACAAAAAAACCGCAGAAGCAGGGAACCCTCTTCCCCGCTTCCGCGGTTTTTATCTTGTCAATCTCCGGATCCATTTCAAACCGCTTCTCACATAAGGATAACGCAAAGCCATATCAAACCGCGTGGTTTGTTTTATCATTCCCTTCTGGTGGGAGAAACAATCAAAACTGTATTTACCGTGATACCTTCCGATCCCGCTGGGGCCCACTCCCCCGAAGGGCAGATGCGGGGTTCCGACATGCGTCAGCGTGTCATTGACGCATCCCCCGCCGAAAGGCAAGGAAGCAATCACTTTTTCCTGCACGTTTTTGTTTTCTGCAAACACATAGAGTGCAAGCGGTTTCGGTTGCTGCCGGATGGTTTGGATCACTTCATCCAGCTTGCAATAGGTCAACACCGGCAAGACCGGGCCGAAAATTTCTTCCTGCATGACGGGATCTTCCCAAGAAACGGGATCCAGGATGGTCGGTTCAATCTTAAGCGACTTTGGATCGCTTTTGCCGCCAACGACAATACGGTCCGGTGCCAGAAAGGACTGCAACCGATGGAAATGCTTTTCGGACACAATCCGTGTATAATCCGGATTTTCCAGCGGATTCTCCCCGTAAAAACGCTTGATCTCCTCTTTCATCCGATTCAAAAGGGCCTCTTTGATCTCTTCCGGAACATATACATAGTCCGGCGCCACACAAGTTTGCCCGGCATTGGTAAACTTGCCCCAGACAATCCGGCGGGCAGTCAACTCCAGATTACAGTCTGGACTGACAATCACCGGGCTTTTGCCGCCCAGCTCCAAGGTCACCGGGGTCAATGATTTGGCTGCACTCTCCATGACAGATCGGCCGACGGCCACACTCCCCGTGAAGAAAATATGGTCAAAAGGCTCCCGGATCAATGCTTGGGCTGTTTCCGCCTCCCCTTCGACCACAGCCACATATTCCGGATCAAATATTCCTTCAATCATTTGCTTTAATACTTTGGAGGTATGCGGGGTATATTCCGACGGTTTGATCACGGCACAATTCCCGGCCGCAACGGCACCCGTCAACGGGCACAAAATCAATTGAACCGGATAATTCCACGGACCAATAATCAAATTGACGCCATAAGGTTCCGGATAAACATAACTCCGGGCGCCGAATAAAACCAGCGGAGTTTTGACCCTGCGCCGCTTTGCCCACTTGCGCAAATTCTTTTTCATCCATTTGATTTCTTCTTTGATCACCATAATTTCCATCACATAGGCTTCATACTCCGACTTGTTTAAATCTCTTTTCAATGCAGTCAGGATATCCGGCTCATACCTTTTCACCGCATCCAGCAGTTTTTGCAAGTTTTTCAACCGAAACGAAAGCTCCCTGGTTTTCCCACTGTAAAAAAAAGCTTTTTGCCTCCGGACCAATCCGGACAAATCCATCCGTTTCCCCTCCCTTTTTTCCGGTTACACGAAAATGCCAAACCGTTCCTTGCATGCCTTTCGCAATTGCTCCTGATATTCCCGACTCAACCTTCCGGCTCCCCGCATGATTTCTTTCAAGTATGACGGATGCGGGCAAACCTCTTTGCTTTCTTTCTTCACCACCGTGTAAGTCATCGCCATCTTCTTTTTCCCCTGATGGCAGACATTCACTTGGATCCGCTTGTATCGCCCGCGGCTCACCCCTTCCCGTTCATCCAGATCCGGCAGTGCCTTCGGGTTCAACTGATACAGGATCCCTTCCACTGTTTCACCCGGAGACCAAAGAATATCCGCAACCCCTCCTTTCCGGTTCGGGCTGTACAAGGTAAAAGCCAACCGAAAATCCGGCAAAACGGCTCTGCCCATGAGTTTATACCCGTTTTCGCCCACTGTCCGCTTGAAACTCAATTCATCCATGCACGAACCGTAAGCAAAGTAAAGGATCAATCCGGCCCCCCCTCCCTTGCTTTCTTTTATTGTATCAAATCAAAAATAATTGATATATTCAGAAATGTTAAATCCATTGAGGATGTCCTGTCTTTCACATCCTCCGGGCGTGGTTTTCCACGCGCTTTGGTACCGGAATCTTTCGCATCGCCCACCATGCAAAAATCGGGACAAAGCTGATGACCAAAACAAACCACCGGATCGACGAAAGGGACGTCGAATATTGAACCCATCCCACAAACAACAAAACACCGGCCATGCGTCCCAAATTTAATGCCATTTCCCTGGAAACCACATATTCCACCCGGTACTTGGCGGTTTCCCTGGATTGACCGATCACATCAAAGACAACGGAAGTCATCGGGGACAGGTATAAAGGATAAAACAGGGAAACGATCACCCCCAGGATCCAGATCGTCCATTCATTGGTTTGAAAAACAAACGGCACCGCAGCCAATCCCATCATCCAGGCGCCGACCAGCATGTAACGGTTTCGCAAATCCGGCCTCAGATAGCGACTGACAATAAAGAAGGAAAGACAGGACATCGCGGAGGAAACCGTGTAGAAACTTCCCAGCGCCAATTCACTCTTCACAATGACAAAAAAGAGCAAACCAAGCAAAAAAGCAAAAACCCCTTCGCGAAACCCCTGGCCGATCATGGCCAAATTCACCCAAAACCAATCCGTATCCCGATCCCGTGCCAAAGCTAAAACCGAGTGCAATTGATAGTTTCCCCGGGCTTTTCGGGAACGGAAAAAAAAGCTGGCCAAAACGGCGCATAAAAAGATGATCAACGAAATGCCAAAAATCAGCCGGTATCCCTTCAGCTCCCCCATCTGACTGATCAGGAACCCGGATACAAAAGGGGCCACGATTCCTCCCACGGATGTGCAGAAACCGTGAAGGCCGTTAAAAATATCCCGGTTCTCCTTTTCCGTGATCTCGAAATACATTACATGGAAAGCCAGCCAATAAAAACCGGAACCCATCCCCAAGATGACACCGAGCGCGGCGAACCAGTCAACCGACCGGGCGCCCAACCACCATACACTGAGATAAAAAAAGGACAGAACCGCAACCCCCAACCGGATCGCCATCACCCGGTCCCGTTTTTTGATCAGCCAGCCTCCCAGCGCAAAAGTGACCGCAGTCGTCAAGTACTGGATGAGATTAAACATGCTGATGAAAACCCAATCTTCTTCCATTTTAAAGAGGTATACATTCACAAAAGTGCTGGACAGAGAAGTGGCCATAAAAAAAAGGGTGCTGGTCAACAAAAGAAGCCATGCTTCCCGGTCCATCCGGTCCATGTTTAAGATTTGCATCACCCATCACCGGTATTAGCTTATCCAAGCCCGGATTTTTTACCACAAAACAAAAAAGGACAGACTTTTTCCGCCTGTCCCGAAATCCTTAAAAACCACTCTTGTTTCGTGCTGTGAATTGTTTGATTTGAATAATCACCATGGCCATGACAAATCCCGCAAGCAAAGCCAAAATATGCGCAAACAAAAATGCATGGCCCAAAGCCAGGCTCAAAACAATCAACAAGATCATGGCTCTTCCGAATAAGGGATGAATGATGCCACGCAAAAGCAGATATAAGTAAACCCCCATCAAGCCAAAAACAGCTTCCGTCGCACCTGTATAAATCCCTTGGAAATCCATCCAGCAAATTCCCCAGTTGCCGATCATGCCGGTCACCAAAAAGAGAAGCAAAAAAACACTTCTTCCAAACAGCCATTCCAACTGCGGAGCCAACAAATAAATGGTAAAAGACACCATCAGCCATTGGAAAAGGTTCACATGCAAAAACAAAGAAAAAAGCAATCGCCAAAATTCCCCTTCTTCCACACGCCATTGCACAATGGCTCCAAACTGAACCCATTGCATCGGGTGATGCTGATGGCCCGATATCAAAAAAAAGAAAAACACGATGGCTTGAATGATTAAAATGCTGGTCACCACTGGAAACATACGCGGAAACTGATGCAAGGGGATGATGACGCGTCTATGGTTCAATGGCCTCCCCTCCGTTTTTTATAATCCGTGCCACGGCTTGTCCCATTTGGACTTTTGCACCCGGGACACAATGATTCATCCAGTCGATCTGATTGGGTTCAAACAACAGGATGACGGTGGATCCGAATTCAAACCAACCCAATTCCTCGCCTTTTTTAAAGGAAAAAGCCGGATCGTACGTTTGGAAAGATTCCTTTTTCGCCTTCAGGTTGGTGGCAATATTCCGGTCGTAGGAAACTTTGATGCTCCCCACGTTGGTTGCGCCAACTTTGACCATCGCCACTTTTCCGCAATCCATGGAATCAATGTAAGAAATCAAACGCTCATTTATAACAAAAATGCCTTTCATACAATTTACCACCATCGGATTCACCGGATACAATTCGCCGGGCAAATGAGTACAAGCGTGAATTTTGCCGTCCAACGGCATATGAAAGCGATGGTAATCGCTCGGACTCAGATAAATGGTCATAAAACGACCGCCAAAAAAAGACTTGACATATTTTTTCTGATGTCCCAGCAACTCTTCCAAAGAATAAGTGATTCCTTTGGCCTGAAACAACTTTCCTTCTGTTATCTCACCAACCTGCGAAATCGTACCATCCACGGGACTGATGATCAAATCATCTTCTCGGGCAACCGGCCGCATATCCGGCCGCAATTCCCGGATAAAAAAGGCAAGCAGATTTTCAAATTCGTGAACAGGCTTTTTTACAGGTGTGAGATCGACTCGAAAATACCGGATGTAGATGGGAATCAACCTGCGGCTCCACGGCTGCCGGGCAAGCTTCCCCATCCACCGGGATATGGTTCTTTTCGGAAGATATTTCAAAACCCATTGTAAATATCTCTGTTTCATGTGCGCCTCCTATGGGTTCATTCAATTTCAAACGAACAGGAAAAAAACGGTAAACATAATTGCTCCATAAGGGGACACCATAGTTAACGGGAGGTGAACGAATGATGAACAACAAAAACTTTGGGCCGCAAGAATCCAAAACCAATGCACAACAAGTTCGTCAGCAAAATCAGCAATCCGCTCAACGTCAAACCGGTAAATATGGTACCGAGTTTGCTTCTCAAGCTGGTGCAGCTCAACAACAACAACAGCAACAACAAGCTCGCCAAGCTCAACGCCAAGGGCAACAAGCTGGTAAATTCGGAACTGAGTTTGCTTCCGAAACCAATGCACAACAAGTTCGTCAACAAAATCAGCAATCTCAAGCCAAAAAAGGCCAACAACAACAATAATTGGCCTCATCAGAAGATGAAATCCCATCTACCGGCGATGTAGATGGGATTTTCTTTCTTCTTGACATCACCCGTTTCAGGGTCGACCCATCCTTTTACCCAAAACGAACCGGAAAACGGAATTATCCGCCAGGCTCGCCGCCGGCTTCAGATCACTTTGCCATAAACTGCTCATAATAGGAAGTGATCAACCGCTCCGCAATCGGGCCGGCAGCCACTGCACCATATCCGCCTTCCGGTACAACGACAGCCACCGCAATTTCCGGATCGTCGGCCGGGGCAAAGGCAATAAACACGGAATTTTCCACACGGCCTCTGCCGGGAATGTCTTGTTCGGACGTACCCGTTTTTGCCGCAACGTCAAAGGGCAAATGGCCAAACAGTCCGCTGGCGGTTCCGCCGGACTTGGTCACTTTCACCATGCCGTTGACAACGGTTTGCCAATGTTCCGGCTTGATGTCCGTTTGGTTTAACACTTCCGGTTTGGTCTCTTTGGTTTCACGCGTATGGGGATTGACCACTTTTTCCACCAGTTGCGGCTTCATTCGTTTCCCCTTGTTCGCCAGCGTCGCCGCATATTGGGTCAACTGCATCGTGGTGTACCGTTGGGCTTGGCCAAAAGAAGAAAGAGCCATTGCGCCCAAACCTGAGAATTTCTCGGCGGTGACAAGATAATCTTCCGATCCATCCTGTTCTCCTTTTAAAGGAACCCCCGTTTTCACCCCCAAACCAAAGCGGTGCGTGAGTTCACGGAATTCGCGGACCGCCTCCGTCTTCTCTTTCCAATACCAACGGGTACCGAGCCAGGCCATAAACGTGTTGGAAGACTTTTGCAACGCTTTTTCCGGAGTTAACATCCCGTAATTGTGCCCGCCGGAATTCCGCACCGGGGGAGTGGCTTTCGCATAATAATATTTTCCCGGATCGGCCCAGTGTGTGTTCGGCGAAATCAATCCTTTCTCCAACCCCATCCAAACCATGAGCGGCTTAAAAGTGGATCCGGGCGGCAAAACGGACAGCGGATGTTTTTGCATCTCTTTTTCCGGGTTCGCCGCACCCCTTGCATCATAAGGAGCTTCGGTGATGGTTCCGTTTCTCATCACATAACTCAGATTTTGATAATCTTTTTGGGACACTTTTTGATTCCAAATCCCCGGATCATAGTCCGGATAACTGACCATCGCCCGGATTTTTCCGGTTTTGACTTCCATGGCGACGGCATAGGCATTTTTGGCATACGGTGCCCGGTCTTTTCCGGAAGTGGTGCGCAAGTGGCGCAAATGTTGCTCGATAAATGTTTCGGCATCCAGCTGCATTTTTTCATCCAGGGTCAAATACAAGTGATTTCCCGATTTCGGATAAACTTCTTTCAACACCTCAACCAGTTTTCCCCTGGAGTTCACCCGGACCAGCCGATAACCGTTTTTTCCCCGGAGCTCATCCTGATAGGTGTATTCCAATCCGTCAATTCCGACTTGCTCCCAGTCCAGGTAACCGCCTTGGTCCTTTTTTTCCGCCGCATCTTTATACCTGGAAAGCGAGGATTTTGCTCCGGCAAACGGACGGACATAGCCGATGGTTTGAACGGCAAATGTATCCGTCCGGTATTTGCGAAGCGGCTGGGAAAAAATATTCACGCCGGGAAAAAGATCAGGGTTTTCAGAGATTTTGACAATTTCCTTCTCACTCAATTGGTCTTTGATGCTCTTCGGGTAATAGGGGGGCTGTTTGCGCATCACGGTGTTTCCTTTTTCATCCAATCCGACATCCATGGCTTCAAGGACTTCGCTCACGGTCATCCCCAATGTGTTTGCCAGATTCTTTGCCGTCTGCAATTTTTGTTCTTTGCTGATATCCGGTTCAATATACATTGCGGCAAACAGCGATTGATTCCCGACAAGCTCCGTACCGTTCCGGTCAAAAATTTGCCCCCTTGAGGCAACGATCGGGATTTTTTTGAAGTTGTTTTGTTCGGCCAACAGTTGATATTTTTCTCCCGAGCCCAGCTGGATCCAACCCAATCGCAATATCACAGCGACAAAGAGCAGAACAACAATGAACCACAGGATGTGCAAACGCTGGGTAACCAGCCCTGCGCCCCCTGTTTTTTGCTTTGACTTCTTCATCGCCTTGATCAATCCTTTTTCAATATGGTGCTGTCGCTTTTGACCACGATAATAAGTTTAACATAAAATCACCGGAATCGATCTTTCTTTTCCAACCTTTCTTTGAATGGAAACCCGGCCTAATATCGGTAGATCTTATGATAAAACCGCAGTACCTCGTAGGCATTCAACGCGCCGATCTCCTTGAGGTGATCGTGCTTTTCCGCCGATTGTGTGAGAATGTAACGGACTTGCTCCGGATTGAGATACGGATTGAGATGCAACAAGAGCGAAATGGTTCCGGTCACATGGGGAACCGCCATGGAAGTCCCGCTCATCTCCCGTTTGGAATGATTCAGCCAGGCAGACAGGATCCGGTCCCCCGGGGCGGCAATGTCCACTCCTTTGCTGATATTGCTAAACACCGACAATTCCCCGTTTTTCGAAATCGATGTCACCGCGATGGTTTCCGGATAGCGGGCCGGAAAATCAATCCGGGAAGACATTCCTTGATTCCCTGCCGCCGCAACCATCAAAATCCCTTTCCGGTGAGCAATCTGGATGGCATGGCGAAGGGATTCGCTGACTTTGTCCATGCCAAAGCTCATGTTGATGACATGCATTTTATTTTCGATGCACCAGTTGATCGCACTCAATAAGTCGGAAAGGTTGGCACTTCCTTTGCGGTTAAACGCCTTCACCCCGTAAATATGCGTCTCCGGGGCAACCCCCACAATCCCGGCCTCTGCCGTCCGTCCGGCAATAATCCCTGCGACATGCGTGCCGTGGCCGTTATAATCCCTCGGGGTATGGTAAGGAGAGAGAATATTGATCCCACCCCGGTAATTGTCACGGATCGCCGGATGATCATCCGCAATGCCCGTGTCGATCACAGCGACCCGTATCCCTCTTCCTTTACTCCATTTCCAAGCCTTGTGTGCCTTGA
Organism: Thermoactinomyces sp. CICC 10735; assembly: GCF_016055175.1. Classification (NCBI taxonomy): domain Bacteria; kingdom Bacillati; phylum Bacillota; class Bacilli; order Caryophanales; family Thermoactinomycetaceae; genus Thermoactinomyces; species Thermoactinomyces sp. CICC 10735. The sequence goes on from NZ_JAECVT010000002.1 coordinate 438,791, forward strand.
TTCTTTCAATTCCCCAAGGCAAATTTTCCTGCTTGACAGGAGTGCTCAATGTTCCGACATAAGGTTCGGTGATCGTTATCCGGATGTCGCTTTCCCAGTACTCGATTCCTTCCAGTTTATGCGAGCGGGAAGGCCGGGTGTATTCCCCGATGATCATCCCCAAATGGGACAAGTAACGAATCGGCCGGACCCCTGAATATCTCATTCCCTTCAAACAACGGTCCAAAGAATGGCCGCTGCGGAGGTAAAAAATTTTCCGGATGCCTTGCGGCGGCCGCGCATTCCACTTCTCTGCCGAAGAAGGGAGCAGACCATTGGTGTATTCCATGATTTTCACTCCCCGGTTTCACTGATTCACAATTTTGTGAATATATTTCCATCGAATCCTTCTCCTGAAAGGCGGTGCGTACGACGATGGAAAAAAAGCCGGAAGATTCTCTTGATTATTGGAAAGAAATCCAAAACTGGTCCGGCTTGTTGTCCAAACGGATCAAACAATTCGATGACATCGTGAAAGCTATGCAATCGGTCAACTTGGCGGTGACAGATAAAGAAGTTTTAAAAGAACTCATCTCTGCCCTCGCAAAGTTGAACCAAGTCCAAACCAAACCCCAAAAAGAAAAAACCGTTTCCAAACAATCCGCTGAAAGCAGCGGCTCTGATGAATTTCTGGTTCAGCTCATGAACACTCCGGCCATCAGCAACGTGTTTAAAGAGGTCTTCAAAAACAAGCGAAAATGGTGAACGATGGCTTTTTCCGGTTGATTTAGTTGTATGAAACAGCCGTTCAAAGTCACACGTTATATACCTAAAAAACGAAAAAAGGGCAGAAGTCCAAAGACTTCTGCCCTTTATCCCGTGATTTCATTCACAACCGCATGGTTTGCGATTGATGTCATAAACCGAACATCCAAACATTTCAAAATCGATGTCCCGTCCCAACTCCCATACCTGCTGCCAAAATTCCGCCACACAAGCCAACGGTTCCAAGACGCCATCTTCATCCGCAAAGAAATAAGTGGTTTCATCTCCCGTCTCTTCATCCATAAACGTGATATATAAAACCCGGTAATGAACGGGACCAGCTTGTTCATCCACAATATCAAAGCTGGCTTCGTGGCTCAAATACACATCTTCCAGCTTCCGGTTCTCTTCCTCTTGCTTCGGTTCATCCATGCATTGGAAAGAAAACGTGCACCGGTTCCCTTCCTCATCATAATCAAAGCTTTCCAAGCGGCCGTAAACCCTGACTTCTTTTGCTTCAAGATCGATTTTCCCAAAAAGCGTTTTTTCCTGCTGATCGAGCATTTTATCCAAAAGCCGCTTCCAATCGGAAATCACCATTTCCCGGACGGATTCCTGGAAGTTGATATTGCAACCATGCGCAAATACCTTCATTTCATGGACTCCTTTTCCATTCAAGTCCCATTCATTATACCGAAAGCGCTTTGATCCTTTCAAGACGATGCCTGTTTTCTTTGCTTTTCCAAATTCCGAAGTTCGACCCGGCGGATTTTTCCGCTGGCTGTTTTGGGCAAGTGGCCGACAAACTCGATTTCCCGCGGATATTTGTAAGGAGCCGTTATCTTTTTGACATGATCTTGCAACTTTTGGATCAGCTCTTCGGATGGGGAAAATCCTTCTTTCAAAACCACAAACGCTTTGACAATCGACCCCCTCACTTCATGCGGACTGGCCACCACCGCACACTCTTTCACGGCAGGGTGCTTAACCAAGGCGTCCTCCACCTCAAAGGGGCCGATGGTGTATCCAGAGCTGATAATAATATCATCCGCCCGGCCTTCAAACCAGAAATATCCGTCTTCATCTTTTCTTGCCCGGTCTCCGGTCAGGTACCAATCACCAATAAATGCTTGCCGGGTTCTTTCCGGATCCTGATAATACCCTTTAAACAAAGCCGGTGAGGAACGATGAACCGCAATATGCCCCACTTCCCCTGCCGGGACTTCTTTTCCTTCGTCGTTGATAATGGCCACCTTGTTGCCGGGAGTCGGTTTGCCCATGGAACCTTGTTTGGTTTCCATATCTTTCATGGTGGCCACCAACAGTGTGTTTTCGGTCTGGCCGTAACCGTCCCGCACCCGGATCCCGAAATGGGTTTGGAAGACCTGAATCACTTCCCGGTTTAAGGGTTCCCCGGCGCTGACTGCGCTTCTCAAGTACAACTGATAATCCTTTAAGTTGTCCAGTTTCGCCATCATGCGATACTCGGTGGGGGTACAGCAAAGCACATTGATTTTTTCATCCTGCAGGAGCTCCAGATACGTTTTGGCATCAAACGTCCCGTGATATACAAACGCCGTCGCCCCGGCTCCCAAAGTGGATACAAACGGGCTCCAAATCCATTTGGCCCATCCCGGGCTGGCAGTGGCCCAGACCACATCATCCGTCTGTATGTCCAGCCAGGCTTCGGTCGCCGTCTTTTGATGGGCAATCGCCCAACTGTGGTGATGGATCACACCTTTGGGATTGCCGGTGGTTCCCGATGTGTAAGACAAAAAGGCCATATCCTCTTCGGTGGTTTCCGGGAGTTCCGTTAAAGCGCTTCCATTTAAGGATAAAAGAGGTTTCCAGCCATCCCGTTCCTCTCCGTGAATCAGCCGGCTGTGCAATGATTGAGATTGTTTTTCCGCCTCTTCCACCCGTTCCGCAAGTGAAGCATGGGCAATCACCGCTTTCGCACCGGAATGGCGAAGCCGGTAGGCAATGTCGCTGGCCCTTAACATTTCCGATCCCGGAATCACCACCAATCCGGCTTTTAAGCACGCTATGTATGATAGGTAAGCCTCAGGGATTCGCGGCAATAAAATCATGACCCGGTCTCCCTTGTCCAGTCCGAGCTCCACCATCCCTTTGGCCAAACGATCTGATCTCTCTTTTAATTCAGAATAAGAAAACGAACGTCTTTTCCCCTCTGCGTTGACCCAGCGGATCGCTTCCTTGCCGCTTTGGGCATGGCGGTCAATATCTTGTGTCAAATTGTAAAGTTTCGCCATCCAAATCCCCTCCCAATCTCTCATAATTGCAACTATTGTTTATAAAATAAACACTTTTCGCCAAAAAGTAAAGAATTTGAATAAAACAAATTATGAATAATGGAACATCCCGGATGGATGTATTTCTTTCCATTGAAAGTGGCGGCTTCCACAGCCGCCACCCAATGACCATGCTATTTCATTGTCCTGAATTAGAAGTTGCTTCCTCCAAGCTGTTGTTGAGCCATGGAAACCAGACGTTTCGTGATTTCTCCCCCGACAGAACCGTTTGCGCGGGAAGTGGTGTCAGCTCCCAATTGAACGCCAAACTCTTGAGCAATCTCATATTTCATTTGATCGATTGCTTGAGCAGCACCAGCCACCAGCAATTGATTAGAACTGCGAGTGCGATCTTGTTGTGCCATGTGTTTTTCACCTCCTTGGCTTTGTTGTCTATAGCTTGTGTCGGATCAAATCAGCCAATGCATAGGAAAATTTGGTATTCGAGCCGTTTTCCGTCATCAGTAGTTTTCTTGCATCATCACCGTTTTTTTGTAAACGGAAAATATGTTTTTCATTCTAAAATGCTTTTTTTATACATATCGTTATTATGCCTCCCATTTTATTTTTCACAGGAAGGGTGATTGGAGTGAAAGACTGCCGCGACCGCAATACGCCCGACCCGTACCGTTATCAACAGCGGGTTTGGTATCCGTACATCAGCCCTTTGGATCCCTGCCCTCCGCAAAGAGTCAAAACTTACGTCGTTGCACCCAACCAATTCCTTGGTTTTCAACCGCCCGGCCTCCCCCAATATCCGCCGCACAAAGCCCTGCGCCGCGGAACACTGTGGCCTATTTTATACAGCCCTTATCCTCCGAAAAAAACGCCAAGGGAGGAAAGATAATGGATACGTATCCGGATCACGCCAAACGCTTCCAAATGCTCAAGCAGTTACAGGAAGTGGATTTTGTGTTGACTGAATTGAACCTTTATTTGGATACCCATCCGGATGATCTGTCCGCCATTGACCAATACAACTGGTACGCCAAAGAACGCGACAAACTCCGCCGCCGATATGAAAAACAGTTCGGTCCCCTGATGCATTTCGGACACAGTTTTAACCAGTATCCCGACGGATGGAATGAAGGTCCCTGGCCTTGGGAAATATAAAGGGGGAAAGATTCGGTGTGGATTTATGAAAAAAAATTGCAATACCCGGTCCGGGTCAGCCAATGCAACCCGAGACTGGCCAAATTTCTGATTGAACAATACGGGGGCGCTGACGGGGAACTGGCCGCAGCCCTGCGCTACTTAAACCAGCGCTACACGTTGCCGGACAAGGTCAAAGCCCTTTTGACGGATATCGGCACAGAAGAATTTGCCCACTTGGAAATGATCGCCACCATGGTGTACAAATTGACCAAAGATGCAACGCCGGAACAGCTGAAAGAAGCAGGACTGGGGGCCCATTTTGCAGATCATGACAAAGCCCTGTTTTACCATAATGCCGCCGGTGTTCCATTTACGGCCACCTATATCCAGGCCAAAGGAGATCCCATTGCCGATCTGTATGAAGACATCGCCGCCGAAGAAAAGGCACGGGCCACATACCAATGGCTGATTGACATGTCCGATGACCCGGACATCAATGATGCGTTGAAATTCTTGCGTGAACGGGAAGTGGTGCATGCACAGCGTTTCCGTGAAGCGGTGGAAATCCTGAAAGAGTATCAGGGGCAGAAGAAGTATTTTTAAACGAGCGACGTCATCCCGTCTCAGATAAAAAAGCCGCCACCATTTCAAGGGGCGGTTTTTGTGTATTGGCGCAAGGGACAACCTCAGCCCCGATGGAAATAATCTACAAATCTTTTGAGTTCATTGTTTTTAAAATATTTTATATATTCTATAATAAAAACAACTTCTTGTTTCACATCGTTAAATCCGGCCAATAGGACTGTCACCTTGCGCCGGTTTGGTGATTGATCCATGAGATCCGTACGGAACATTACATTTTTACGGGAGGTTGTCTCCATTGAAAAACAAATTCAACATTCCATGGTTGTCCATATGGTTAAACCCCGGGGACACGGTCCAGCGGATTTTAAACAACAAGAAAATACCCGTTATGCTGATATTGCTGACCGGCCTTTCCATGAATCTGGACAATTCTTATTTCAACTCCACAGGGGATACCTTGAGCTTGTCCGCCATCTTGCTGATTGCAATCATCTTTAGTCCGGTGACCGGTTACCTGTTTGTCTGGATTTCCACCTATTTGTTTTCCATTACCGGACAATGGTTGGGAGGCACAGGATCAACCAAAGAAATCAAACCCGTCGTCGCATGGTCAGGGATCTTTTTTGCCGCTTCGCTGATCATCCGATTTTTGGAAATCCTGATCCTGGGAAACGAAATTTTTCAAACCGTTCAACCCACCGTGGAAAACAGTACATTTTTATCAATCTTATTTATTTTCCTCCATCTGCTTGATCTGGCCATCTTAATTTGGTGGGCCGTCTTTATGGCCGTTGCATTGGGAGAAATCCACTCTTTTTCCAAACTCAGGGGATTTTTCGCCATGCTCATTTCCCTGCTGTTGGTTGTATTGGTTAACCTTTTGATTGCCATAATTCTTATGATTTTTTAAACAGGGTGATCATCATGATCAAAAGATTCTGCATGACCTTGTTCAGGCTTGTTGTTTGTTTCGCTGTTCTTTTCATGTCGGCGGGAACATGCTATGCCGATCCATCGGGAGGTTTTGAGGTTCCCGAAGTGAATGAGGACTTTACCAAAGTCAAACCGAATCAAGGTGCGCAACAGAAAAAAGACGAAAACACCTGGCTGGGCGATTTTCTTATCTGGATCGGTGCCGCCAAGGATAAAAAAGACTTGGAGAAATTAAGCAAGCAGGCAAATGACGAATTTTTGGACGGCTTCTTCAAAAAATCAGTCGAAAGTTTGTTGGGATATGATCTATACACAGGCGATCCATTGCAAGGCGAAAGGAAAAAAGAGGCAGACCGGGCGTTAAGCAGCGTTGTCGACTGTATTCCGGTCATCTCCAACATCAAAAATTTGAAGGACCTCTTTACCGGAAAAGATTCCATCTCCGGGGACAAACTGAGCCCGGTCGATAAAGTGATCTCAGCCATCGGCATTGCTTCCGGCCCCGGCAAAAAAGCAGGGGTGATCCTGAAAGGAATATTTAATGGCGGAAAGAAATTATTAAAGAAATTTGGTGTCTATATTGATGATCTGGCTGAACGATTCGGATTCGGTCCCAAACTGCAGCCTGCCGGCGGACCCCCGGACATTCCCCGGAGACCTGAGGTGAATCGGATTGAAGGCACAAACGGGGGTGGAAAAAATCAGAAAAATCATCCTGTCAAAAGAACCCAAGAGGAATATGACGATTTAGCAAGAGACCCTTCTCATGGCGGACAAATTACAGAACAGGGGATTAAAGAAAGAGAAATAGGTTTAGCGCTTGAAAGTCAAGGAAAGCTGGGAAAAATCATTCGTGATCCACAGGCTGACGGGGGCGCAGAATTTATTGATACCACCACAGGTATAAAATGGGACATAAAAAGTTTTGTTTCCTATCCAAATGGTCACACTTCTCCAAGAAAGGGCGCTTTTACTGTTGAAAAAGCAATGAAAAAGATTAATGCGGAGTTTCGCAGAGGTCATAATGTAATTATTGATAAAAGAGATTTAATTCCTCAACATGTCAAAGAGTTAGAAGATGCAATTAAAAAGAATGGGGTTGAGGACCGAATCATATGGTATCCATAGAAAGAGGTTTTCAAAATGCAAGAAAAAATATTGAATTGTCTGGAAGCCCATAAAATATGGATTAAAACGATTGGCAAAAAAGGCGAAAAATTAAAATTGGACGCAATCGATTTTCGTGAAATGAATTTAATGGAATATCCCTTGGATCAATCTTTTTTAACAGATTGTGTATTTGATGGAATGAACTTAAAAAGTAAAGATTGGTTTGCATCACATCTGTGTTCCTCCACATTTCAATATACCAATTTGGCCCATGCTGATTTTACGAAAGCAAATTTATCTTATGTGAATTTCTCTCATGCTAATGCCAAAAATGCAAGGTTTGTTAAATGTGAGTGCTTTGAAACCATCTTTTACAAAACAGACCTGACCCATGCCAAGTTAGTGAACAGTCTTTTTGTGGAGGCTGACTTTCGTGAGGCTACTTTGAAACATGTGGATGTAAGTGTCTCCGTTTTTGAAGATGTTTTGATTAAAGGAGCAAAATTAACAGACATCAGAGGTATTGATAATGCATATATAAAAAGCATTAATATCGGTACACCTGAAAATCCAATAATGCTTGAAGGCGATAAAGCCAAAGAATGGCTCATGAACCACGTGGTTTAATCAATCATAAGATCACGTGATTACGGCTCTTCCCGGAGGAGAGTTGGATGAATGATAAAAAACCCTCAGCATGATCCGGAAAAATTAAAAAACAATCTTTACTTGCCAATGAAGCACTTGCCTGCAAATACACAGGGCAAGTGCTTCTGATGATGATTTATACAAGACCCGATGGATCCCCGATAAGCTTATTTTTTATACCCCGAATAAACCGCATGGTTTTTGCCAAATATAAAAACCTCTTTTTCTTTTGTAAAACCGATTTTTTCCGCCACCCGGATGGAAGGAATATTTTTCGGATCGATGAGACAGATCAATTTATTGAAATGCAATTGATGAAAGCCATATGCTTTGCATGCTTTGGCCGCTTCCGTGGCAAATCCCCTGGACCAATACTTTTTATGGATATGATACCCGATTTCAATTTCGGTGCGGCCGTCCACCGTCTGGCGAACCAATCCGCAATCACCAATGAGTTCATCTGTTTCTTTCAAACACACCCCCCACAGTCCGAACCCGTCTTTCCGGTATCGTTCCTGATTTTTTTTGATCCATTGGCCGGTTTGTTCCCGGGTGAAAGGCGCCGGGTAAAACCGCATGGTCTCTTCATCGGAGAAGATGGCATGAAGACGGTCCAGATCCTCCTGTTTCAATTCTCTCAAGTACAACCTTTCTGTTTCCAGAATCATCCTTCATCCTCTCTTTGAAAGAAAGAATCTTATCAAAGTTCTTCCCTTTTTACGGCATGAAGAAAATGTATCGTTTCGCAGGCTCATTCCGATTGCGAAAATACCGCTCCTGAATATCGACCGGCGATAAATGTTCAACGATCCGCAAGCCCGGTTTCTCCAACATGTTCTCCATTTCCGGCAATGAAAAGCAAGATTTCATCGGCTCTCCGGCAGCCGCGGCCATTTTCACCATGTTCTCCACCCGGTTGCAGAACCCTTTTTCTTCAAAAAGTCGTTCATCGGCAAAATCGAAAACAATGGAACTTCCCGCCGGAACGTTCGCAAACAAATGCCGGAGCAAACCGGCCAACTCCTCTTTGCTTAAATAATAAGAAACGCCCAGCAAACTGAAAAAGGTTTTTTGATCGCCAAAGCCTTTTTCATACAGTTTTTCGTAAGAAAACGGCTTTGTAAAATCACAAGCAATGAAATGAAGATGATCCGGTATTTCCAAACCCGCCTCCTGCAATCTTTGCAATTTAAACGTTTGGGTGAAAGGGTGATCCAATTCGAAGATTTCCAATCTGTTTTTCAGTTCCGGATACCGCTGGGCAAACGTGTCCATGCCTGCACCGAGAATGACATATTGCCTGACCCCTGATTCGATTTCCTTTTGCAATACCGCTTCGCAATAGGCCGCCCGTGCCAAAGGCGTTGGCGATAACTGAACTTGGGTGATCCATTTCAATATTTCATCCGGATTGTCCCGATGTTGCTCGGCCATTTCCGGGTTGAAAAACGAAATTCCTTGAACCATATGGGTTTTAATGGCATCATATTCTTCTTGTGTCATCAATTGTTTGGCGAGAAAATCGTCGAAAATCTTTGGTGTATCAAATTGGCTGTGATAAGCCCTGCCAAATGCGGAAATCAGCGCGGTTAAACTGGATTCCCCTTTTTTCACGTCCATACACCCCTTTAAAAAAAATGGGATCCCCCACGTCCGGGAATCCCATTATATATAATATAGAATTAATTTTAAATTATAGCATAAATTAATTTTTTTGTCAAGAGGTTTACTGCTTTCTTTTTCAATGTTCACCCGATTCCCTCTCTAAAATGAATCAAATCATCTTCACCAGCTTAAAAATTTATCTTCTTTTTTGCATGATCATTCTTCCTTATAAAGAGGCGTTCCTGTGAGAATTTTGGACAGGAACTGTATAAATCGAATGCATTTATCAAGAGATCGTCTGACACGACAATTCAAATCATTCCGTAAATTTCATAGAATAAAGTTAAGGTTTTATTTAGGTTGTTGAAAATCCACCTTCAAATCGCATTCCGTGCAAAAGAAACGATCCCGGATGGATTTTACAACATGATCAGGGAGGGATTCACATGCCTTGGTATCAAACCCGGTTAACCGAATTATTGCAAATCTCCCGCCCCATTATCCAGGCAGGAATGGCCGGCGGGATCACAAGTCCCCGGCTCGTTGCGGCGGTATCCAATGCCGGCGGTCTGGGATCACTGGGAGCGGGCTATATGTCTCCCGAAGACATCCGCCAAGCCATCCGGGAAATCCGGAAGCAAACCGACCGTCCGTTTGCCGTCAACTTGATGGTTCCCGCGCCTTATGAAACCAATGCGGAACAAGAACGCCTGATGAAAAATCATCTCAAGCGGTTTGAAGAAGCCGCCGGTGCCTCCGGCCAAGAAACCACAAGCCATGCCGCCATTTCCTTTGAAGAACAAATTCACGTCATTCTGGAAGAAAAGGTCCCTGTCGCATGCTTCACTTTTGGAATTCCGTCCCCCGCCGTCATCCAGGAACTGCATGCCCGTCACACGGTGGTCATCGGGACAGCCACTTCGGTGCGGGAAGCTGTCGAAGTGGAAAAGAGCGGGATGGATGCCGTCGTAGCCCAAGGAAGTGAAGCGGGAGGCCACCGGGGAACCTTTCTCTCCGCCGAATTTCCATATGTCGGAACGATGGCCCTGATCCCTCAAGTGGTGGATCATGTCCGGATTCCGGTCGTTGCCGCCGGCGGGGTCATGGACGGTCGCGGGGTTCTGGCCAGCCTGGCTCTGGGGGCGGACGGGGTTCAAATGGGCTCGGCCTTTTTACCCACCTTGGAAAGCAGCGCCCATGACAAACACAAAGAAGCCGTCCTGCAAAGCACCGATGAAAGCACCGTCATGACAACCGTCTTTTCCGGAAAGCCGGCACGGGCCATCCAAAACGAATTTATCCGAGAACTATCCCCATCCCCTTCCCCCATACCCGGTCCAAAACGCCTTGACCAAGCACCTGCGCCAAGCAGCCTCCAAAAAAGGAAACAAGGACTACATGGCTTTGTGGGCCGGCCAAGCCGCTGCCCTCAGCCGTTTTGAACAGGTCGAAGAACTGATGCAAAGAATCATGACCCAAGTTGATCAATGTTTGTCGCAACTGGCCGGCGAGCATTAAGCCCATAACCGGGACAACTAATGAAAAGAGCTGAATCCGCAAGGGTTCAGCTCTTCTGCAGACACCATCCAAATTCAGTGTTTAAAAATAAAAGCAAGGAAAGAATTCGAAGTAATGGCTAAATGGACATGGAAATAAACTTGGTTTCCAGGAAGCTTTCCATCGCATAGCGACCTCCTTCACGGCCCAAGCCGCTTTCCTTCAACCCGCCGAAAGGTGCCTGGGTCTGAGTCGGGGTGCCGTCATTGACGCCGATGATGCCATATTCCAAGGCCTCCGCCACCCGGAAGCAGCGGCTGTTGTCCTTTGTATAGCAGTAGGCGGCCAATCCGTAGCGGGTGTCGTTTGCCATCTCCAACACGGCCTCTTCCTCTTTAAAGGGAATAATCGGCACGACGGGACCAAATGTTTCTTCATAAGTAATTTTCATATCCGGGGTGACATGGGTGATGACAGTCGGTTCCAGGAAAAATCCTTTGCTGTATTCCCCTTCTGTCAGCCTGTTTCCGCCAAAGATCACGCGGCCTCCTTTTTCTTTGGCATCACGGATGTGTTCCATCACCCCGTTTAATGCTTCTTCATCCACCAGCGGTCCGATCTCCACGCCTTTTTGGCGCCCGTCACCCACCTTGGTTTTTTTCAACCGTGCGACCAGTTTTTCCGTAAACGCATCAACCACGGACTCATGGACATACAAACGGTTGGTGCTAATGCACATTTGCCCGGAGTTGCGGAATTTGCTTTCAAAGAAACCGGCAACCGCCGCATCGAGATCGGCGTCTTCAAACACAATGAAGGGAGCGTGTCCGCCAAGCTCCATGCTGATCCGTTTCACCTGCTTGGCCGCACCTTCCATCAAATGCTTGCCGACGGCGGTCGAACCGGTGAAGGTGATCTTCGCCACTTTCCGGTTTTGCAACACTTCGTCGCCAAACTTTTCCGCCTTGGCCAGCACCAGATTGACCACGCCTTTGGGGAACCCGGCTTCTTCCATCAGCTCAAACAGCCGGACCGCGCTCAACGGGCTTTCCATCGCGGGTTTTAAAACGACGGTACACCCGGCGGCAAGTGCCGGGGCAATTTTTCTCGCCACCATGTTGACCGGGAAGTTCCAGGGAGTGATGGCGGCCACGACACCCACCGGCTGTTTGATGGCCATCAACCGTTTACTGCCGTCATAGGACGGGATGGTTTCCCCGTAAATCCGCTTGGCTTCCTCGGCATACCACAAGAAATTGTCCGCACTGCCCACGGCTTCAAATTTGGCTTCCCCGAAAGGCTTTCCCATCTCCGCCGACATCAGTTCGGCGAGCTCATTGCGGTGTTTCATCACCAGCCCGTACAATTTGGTGAGATATTTGGATCTTTGGCGTCCGGGCAACCGGGACCAGTCTCTGAACGCTTCATGCGCCGCATCAATGGCTTTTTTCGCATCCCGTTCATCCCCGTAACTGACCACTCCCACACATTCTCCCGTGGCCGGATTGAATACTTCCAGTGTTTCTCCGCTTTCTGCTTCCACCCATTCTCCCCGGATATACATTTTTTTGATCTCACTCATGGATTGGCCACCCTTTCTCCATTTGGATTTAAATCATTTTCAACGCTTCAAACGGATTTTTGCAGTTTTTGCAATATAAAATGCTCCGGCATGCGGCCGGCCCGAACAAGTTCTCCAGAGCGGTGTATGAAGAACCGCAATACGGACATTTCACTTCCCATGTTTCCTTTTGCTCATCCTTGCGTGGCGGCGGCATGATGCCCATTTTTTTCAGCTTTTCCCTTCCCTCATCACTGATGCGGTCGGAGGACCACGCCGGTTCGAGCAAAAATTTCACCCGGACCTCCCGGACCCCTTCCACCGCGCCCAGTTTCTTTTCAATCGCTTTTTTCATGATGTCCAAAGCGGGGCAACCGGCAAAAGTGGGCAAAACATCCACGGACACCACATCATCCTCGACACGAACCTGATGGATCATGCCCATTTCCACCATGCTGACCGTCGGGATTTCCGGATCCTTCACTTCTTGCAGCAGTTCCAAAAAAATCTCTTCCTTCCCTGCCACCCAGATCCTCTCCTTTACCAACGGGCTGTGGGATCCAGCCGGTAAACTTCTGACAAAGTATTTAGTGCCGCGGCGAGATCCGGTGTGTGCTCCCCGGCCCGTCCGTTCCATCCGGGCGCTTTCAGCCCGCCGGCCGGAGGCAAGCCATAGTCCTCAAAATCTTTGTTCACTTGCTCCAACCACCGCTTCGTCAACGGCTCTTCTCCTTCAATCAATCCGTATCGGACCATGGCGGAAGCTTCAGGCCCCAACTGAAACAATCCGCCTGCATCCTCCCACGCCCTTTCCGTCGCCTCCTTCAGACGGGACCGGGCTTCCTCCGTACTGTCGGCCAATTGTTTCATCCACACCCGCCAGTGAAACAGATGGTAATGGTGTTCCGTCAGGATTTTACGCGCCGACTGCTTCAGCGGAAGGTAGGAAGCATGGGACAAAGATTCAAACCGGATTTGCTTGAACACACTGTAAAAATACGAACGCACAATGGCATAAGCCCAATCATAGCGGGGTTCTTCCAGATAAAGGCCGGGGCCGTTCACCCGCTCCACCAGGACGGCATTACGGAAGTCTTCCGGCTTGCGGAGTTGTGCCAGATCATCGGCTCTTCCGGCCCCCAATACTTCCAACATTTCATAAAAGAGCACGGCATGTCCCATCATGTCTTGTGAAATGGAGGAAAAAGCGACATCTTCTTCGATATGGGGGGCAAGTCCCAGCCATTCCGATCCCCGGAAAGCCATAATGAAATCATCATCGGCGATTTGAAGCAGCAAGTCCTTCAAAGCCGATAAATATTCCGGATTCGCTTTGGCTTGCTCTGCCGATTCGACACGGAAATTGCTCACATGCTGACCCTCCTTTTACTTTCCCGAAGCATTTTTCTTCTCGTACCGCTCTTTGTGCCGGCGCCATTTCGATTGCAAATCGCCGTACCCTTTCGTTTCCCGGTAACTCTTGTTGTCCAGCTTTTCCAAGTACCGGCGCTGTTCCGGAGGCAAAACCCAGATATCGTCCCGTTTGACCACCCACAAATTGACGCACGGTTCACGCCGGAGGAAGTTTTCACGCGCCATGGACATGGCCACCTCGTGATTCGGGGCCAGCAAGCTGAACTGGTGGACAAAATGGGCATTCGGGCTTTTTTGGCTGAAGACTTCAAACACGAAAAAGTCTTTCTTTTCCTTGTCCCCGCTGGTCATACGCTTCCCCCCCAGACCGCGTTTCGTTGCTTGGCGAGCAGGGCATCACGCACCCATTTTCCTTCTTCATAAGAAATTTTTCTCAATCTCAGCCGCTCTTTGGATCGGGGCCCGTTTCCTTTGATGATCCGTTTGAATTCATTCCAGTCCGGCTGCCGGTAATGCCAACGGCTTTCTTTTTCGTCGTAATGAATGGTCTCATCCGGCAAGGTCAACCCGAGATGGAAAATCCGCGGAACATATTTGTGGAAAAACTCCTGCCTCAACTCTTCGTTGGTTTTGGAACGGATTTTATACCGGAGGTTCAGGCGTTGGTTGCTGGAAATTCCCCCGTCTTCCGGCGGCCCGAAGAACATGAGCAATGCCGGCCACCAGCGGTTGACCGCCTCCTGCAACATCCGGCGCTGCCGGGGGGTTCCTTCTGCCAGGCTCAACACGATGCTTTCGCCGTGTTGCATGTGAAATTTTTCTTCGGCACAAATCCGTTGCAGCGCCCGGGCATAAGGCGCATACGAGGTGCTAAGCGACATCGTTTGCGTGATGATCGCCGCCCCGTCCACCAACCATCCGATCACTCCGGCATCGGCCCAGGTCGGCGACTCCATGTGGAACACATTGTGAAATTTTAATTTTCCGACAAATAAATCGTTCATCAGGTCTTCCCGGGTTTTTCCAAGCGGAGCCAGCATATCTTCCGCCACCCTGAGCAACAATTGCCCATGCCCCATCTCATCCTGGACTTTGGCCATGATCGCCAGCTTGCGCCGTAACGTTGGTGCTTTGGGAACCCATTCTTTCTCCAGCAACGCCCCCATGACTTCGCTGATTCCGTGCATCGCGATCAATTTAATCAACTGCTGTCGGTAATCATCCGGCATCCAGTCATCCGCTTCAATTTTTTCGCCACGCTCAATCCGGGCAAGAAATTCTTGCCGTTTTTCGTCATCGGGATGCCCATTGCCATGTTCCTGATCTTCCAACAGTCTCCGGTCATAGATATGCATCCACATCACAACCTTTTTATATAACGTTTGTTTAACGATATATTAACATATTGTAACATGTTTTTCAATGCATAAAATTCATTAATATATTTATTGCCAGAATAAATTAACACAAAAAAAGAAGGGAGGATCTCCCCTTCTTTGTTTAGCGTCCACTCTTGGATTCTACTCCGGAGCACTTTTGAAAACACTCAGGAAAAACCGGACCGCACCGGGATGCAACAGCTCATAATAATGGCGGAATATCCGGTCCGCCTCCCGTCCCGTCCAAAAATCGGGCAACAACTCTTCCGGCAGGCTCGGATCAATAAACAAAAATTTGCGATATTCGTGCACCAGTTTGGTTTTCTCCACAAAGCATTTTGCATCCGATATGTCTTCCTGGTTTTTCACTTGTTCTTTCAATCTTTCATATTGCGGTTGATAGTGGCTGATGAATTCTTCGTAGGCCTTGTTGATTTCATCCAGATTCCAGCATTTTTCCACCAACTGCTTATCCGTGCTGACGCCGAGATGTTCGGACCGGAAGACTTCAATATATTCGCTGGCATCATAAGATTCGGCAATTTCTTTGACCCGGTCGGCCAAGTCATTCGGGCTGATCCACACGCTGTTGGCCAGCATGCCAAAGCCCATCCAAGACAATTCTTTTCGCAATTGATCCCGTTTGGCCCTCTGCTTTTCCGGAATGTTGTAATGAATGATGCACCATTTTCCGTCCCACCGGCCCGGGGATTGCTTATAAATCCGGGCACTGGCTTCATTCATCCGCTTTTTTCCGCGGGGCGTCAAAGAGTAGTAGGAGCGGTTGCCGACTTTGCGCGCTTTCAGCCATCCCTGGCTGGCAATGCGGGATATGGCGACGCGCACGGCTTGTTCGGACATGCCGAATCGCCCCAATAACCGGGTCAAACTGCCCACCCAGATTTCCCCGCCAAAATGGCGGACATATTCGCCATATATCGTAAAAATCATCGATTGAGGCTTCAATCTCTTTCAACTCCATTCAACCGTTGCCTGTTTTTCTCCATCTCAAACCTATTCGCCTATTATAACAAAAAAATATTTCAAATGTTGAACGGAGTTTGTCAACTTTCTTCTGTGACTGTTATCGGGCTCTTGGTTATAACCTTTCTATTATCGTGGCAATGCCCTGTCCGACCCCGATGCACATCGTCGCCAACCCGTAGCGCACACCCCTCCGCTCCATTTCATACAGCAAGGTGGTCAGAATGCGTGCCCCGCTGCATCCCAAGGGATGGCCGATGGCAATGGCTCCCCCGTTGACATTCACCCGGGCGGGATTCATCCCCAACTCGCGGATGCAGGCCAGGGATTGGGCGGCAAACGCTTCATTCAATTCGATCAAATCGATCTCATCGATGGTGAGACCGGCCTGTTTCAACGCTTTTTTCGTGGCCGGGACCGGCCCGGTTCCCATGACGGACGGATCCACACCGGCCACAGCCGAAGCCACCACACGGGCCCTTGGCTTCAAGCCGAGCTTCACGGCCGTTTCCATTTCCATCAGCAACAAGGCGGCGGCCCCGTCATTGATGCCGGAAGAATTGCCGGCCGTGACCGTCCCGCCTTGGCGGAAAACCGGTTTCAACCGGGACAACTGTTCAAGGGTCGTATCCGGACGGGGATGCTCATCCTCGGCAAAAAGGGTGACCTGCCCTTTATGCCCGGGGATTTCCACCGGGACAATCTCGCTTTTGAACTTGCCTTCCTCCCGGGCTTTGGCGTATTTTCGCTGGCTTTCCAACGCAAAGCGGTCCTGTTCTTCCCGGCTGATGCCGTATTGTTCCGCCACATTTTCCGCGGTTTCCCCCATGCTGTACGGATAATACATTTCGGCAAGCTTTTCATTCACAAACCGCCAACCGAGCGTGGTGTCATACAGTTTTTGCTCTCCGCGCGCAAAACCCTTTTCGGGTTTTGGCATCACATACGGAGCCCTTGTCATGCTTTCCGTTCCGCCGGCAACATAAACTTCTCCGCGCCCCGCTTCAATGGCATTGGCACACTGATTCACCGCTTCCAGTCCCGAGCCGCACAAACGGTTTACCGTCACTCCCGGCACCGTCACCGGAAGGCCCGCCAGCAACAAGGACATTCTCGCCACATTCCGGTTGTCTTCACCGGCTTGATTGGCACACCCCAAGATCACGTCGTCAATCCGTTCCAAAGGGATGTCGTTTCGTTCCATCAGATAGCGGATCACCACGGCTCCCAAGTCATCGGGACGGACCTCTTTCAATGCGCCGCCGTATCTTCCGATGGCTGTCCGTACGGCATCCACGATCACCGGAATTCTCATCGTTCGTCCCCCCTTGTCGATGGCCGGGCCGCTTCCCCGGAATAAGTATAAAATCCCTCGCCGCTTCGGACGCCAAGCATCCCGGCCAGCACCATTTTCCGGAGCAAGGGAGCCGGCCGGTACCGTTCTTCCGCCAAATCCCGATGCAGTCCGCGAATCACCGCGTAAACCTCGTCCAAGCCGATTTGGTCAGCCCATTCCAGCGGTCCGTATGGATAATTCGTCCCTTTTTTCATGGCAATATCGATGTCTTTGGGGGTTGCGGTCCCCTCCATCACGGCAAAAACGGCTTCATTGATGATGAGTGACAAAACCCTCGGAAAGACCAGTCCGGTCTCATCTTGCACCACAGCGGTATTTTTGCCCAGCGACTGAAAAAACGCCTCCGCCCGTTTCAACGTTTCCATAGATGTCCTGAGACCGGGAGCCAGCTCCAGCAATTTCCGTTCCGACAACGGACGGAAGGTGCCAAAACCGCAAACTCTTTCCGGATTCCGGGTCCACGACGCCACTTCGGTGGCCGACACTCCCAATGAAGTCGTGAGAATGGGAACATCCGGCGGAAGCTCCCGGTCCAGCTTTTGGATCACGGCTTTTTTCAATTCCAAGTCGAGATTGGAAACTTCAACGGCGAGCCCGATCTTCTGTGCATCGTTTTCAACGGTTTTTTCTGTCACCACTTCATAATTCTTGTCCGTAAAAAGTTCCTTCAATTCAGGAAGCAGCACACTCTCGCCCGTCAGCAAAACGGTGTTACTTGTCGTAGTCATAATATCCCTCACCTGACTTCCGGCCGATGGTTCCCGCCTGAACCATCTTTTGTTGAATGCGGCTCGGCTGAAACCGGCGTTCATGGAAAAAACCGGAGTAAACCGACTCGGTCACCGCAAAATTCACATCGATGCCGATCAGATCCTGGAGTTCAAACGGCCCCATTTTAAATCCGCCGGCTTCGGTGAGAATGCGGTCGATTTGCTCGACGCCGGCCACCCGGTCTTCCAAGATGCGGAGCGCTTCATTGTAGTAAGGCCGGGCCACGCGATTGACGATGAATCCCGGCGTATCATTGGCATACACCGGCACTTTTCCCAGATTTTGCGCAAATTCATAAACAAACTTTGCCTGCTTTTCGCCCGATTTCTTCCCCCGGACCACTTCCACCAGCGGCATGACAGGAGCCGGATTGAAAAAGTGCATCCCCAGAATCCGCTCCGGGTTCCTCAGGCCGCCGGCAATTTCGGTAATGGAAAGCGAAGAAGTATTTGTCAAAAGCAAGGCATCGGGCCGGCAAATTTCACTTAACGACCGGAAAATTGATTTTTTCAGGTCCATCCGTTCCGAGACCGCTTCGATCACAATGTCCGAGTCCGCCAACTTCTTCAGGTCTTGTACAAATTGGACGGACCGGAAAACCGACGCTTTTCCCTCTTCGCTGATTCGTCCTTTCTTGACGTCTCTCGATAAAACCGATTGAAAATAAGCTTTGGCTTTTTCCAGCATCGTCGGATCCACATCCAGCAATAAGACCCGGTGCCCTTTTTTGGCGCAAACCAGGGCAATCCCCGATCCCATCGTGCCTGCCCCGACGACGCCAATCTGATATCCGGTCACAAACTCCCCTCCTTGTCCGGTTTTGGTTTCCCTTCCATTCCTCTTCCGCCGATGCTTCAGCCTGCAGTTGCATTGTTCCGGTTGTCCACCACCCGGATCGCTTTCCCCTCACTGCGCGGGATGGTGTGCGGTTTGCAAACCTTCAACAAGATGGAAACCCCCAGCGTGCTTTTCATGGCATGCCCGATCTCTTTGGACAGCTTTTCCATTTCCGGACTGTTTTCTATATCCCCGCCCTGCTCCATAAATTCCGGGGTGACTTCGCAGTGCACTTCAATCCGGTCCAACGCCCCTTCCCGTTCCACCACCGCCTGATAATGGGGTGCCAGTTGCGGAAAACTCAAAAGCACCGATTCGATCTCGGTCGGAAAAACATTGACACCGCGGATGATCAGCATGTCATCCACGCGCCCTTTGATCCGCGACATCCGGAGGGTTGTGCGTCCGCATTTGCATTTTTCCGGATGAAGGGATGCAATGTCGCCCGTCCGGTAGCGGATCACCGGAAACGCTTCTTTGGTCAACGAAGTGAAGACCAACTCTCCTTCAGCACCATCGGGAAGCACTTCCCCGGTTTCAGGGTCAATCACCTCCGCCAGAAAATGGTCTTCCGCAATGTGGAGTCCGTCCTGCGCTTCGTGGCATTCAATCGCCACACCCGGCCCCATCACTTCGCTCAATCCGTAAATGTCCACTGCTTTGATGCAGAGCTTTTCTTCCAACTGCCGGCGCATTTCCTCTGACCATGGCTCCGCCCCAAAAATGCCGTATTCCAGGCTGGTTTCCCGGGGATCCATTCCCCGCCTTTCCATTTCTTCCACGAGGTTCAGGATATAAGAAGGCGTTCCGGAAATGCCGCGGGGTTTGAAATCTTCAATCAGCGTAACCTGACGGGGCGTGTTCCCTCCCGAAACCGGAACGGCCGTCATACCGAGGTATTCCATTCCATAGTGCAATCCGAGGCCACCGGTGAATAAACCATATCCATATGCATTATGAAAAATATCACCCGGACGGCCGCCGGCACAGCAAATCGCCCTGGCGACAATCTCTGCCCAATTTTCGATATCCTTTCTCGTATAACCGACCACCGTCGGCTTTCCTTTGGTTCCGGAAGAGCCGTGAATGCGAATCACTTTGCTGAGATCCACCGCAAAAAGTTTAAACGGATAGTTTTCGCGCAAGTCTGTCTTTTTCATGAACGGCAAACGCCGGATGTCTTCCAAGCACCGGATGTCTTCCGGTTTCACCCCGGCACGGTCGAAATTTTCCCGGTGGAAAGGAACGTTATCATAGCAACGCTTTACCGTTTCTTTCAGACGAGCCAGCTGAAGTTTTTGCATGTCCTCCCGTGATGCGGTTTCCATCGCTTGATTGAATATCACCAGAATGTCCCTCCCTTTCGGCCAGGCCGACGGTTACTCTCCCCGAAACACCGGCTTCCTTTTTTCACGAAATGCTTCCAACGCTTCCACCCGGTCTTTGGTGGGGATCAACACCTCATACGCTTTGGACTCCAGATCCAATCCGCTTTGCAGATCCAACCCGACTCCCCGGTCGATGGCATATTTCGCCTGATACACCGCCAGCGGGGCGTTGGAAAGCATCTCACCGGCCAAGGAACGGCACAGCTTAAACAGATGATCGCGGTTTTCGGCAACCCCGTTTAATATGCCATATTCCTCCGCATCGTTTGCCGTGATTTTCCGGGCGGTCAAGATCAGTTCCTTGGCCCTGGCCAGGCCGGTCAACCGCGTCAGCCGCTGTGTTCCGCCGGCTCCCGGAATGATCCCCAGACTGACCTCGGTCAGTCCCATCCTGGCTTCCTGTACGGCAAACCGGAAATCACATGCCAGTGCCAACTCAAACCCTCCGCCAAAAGCATGTCCGTTGATGGCGGCAATGGTGGGTTGCGGAAGCCTCTCCAGTGCCGAAAACACCTCCCGGATTTTTTTCACATTGCGGCGGACTTGCTGTTCATTCAGGGTTCTCCGCTCTTTCAAATCCGCTCCGGCGCAAAACGCTTTTCCTTCTCCGGTCACGATGACGGCCCGGGTTTCTTTGAGATCCTGTTCCAGTTCGCCAATCACTTCCCCGAGCCGAACCAAGGTGGAGTAATCCAAGGCATTCATCCGGTCCGGGCGGTTCAGCCGGATGATCCCCAAATAGCCTTCTTTCTCCAGCAATACCGTTTCTTTTCCCATCATGCATGGCTCCTTGAGTGAAAATTTTCATTCATGTTTGGGCTGGATGCGGGCATACGTGCCAACCGCGACCGCCACCAGCTTTCTGTCACCGGTCCTGACCCGGGCTTCCATCACGATGATCTTCAATCCCCTTTTGATCACCTTGGCCTCGGCAATCAAACGGTCGCCTCTTGCCGGTGCAAGGTAATTGATTTTGCTTTCCACCGTGACGCATTGTTGCAAACCGTTGACAGGCGGAGCCGCCCCGTGCCCCATAGCGACATCAGCCAACGTGGCCGTCACGCCGCCATGCACCACGCCCTCCATGCTGTTGTAAAATTCCGGGCGGATTTTTAAAGATGCCGTGCATCCTTCTTCATCCAACTGCTCGATCTCAATGCCAAGGGCATGGTTAAAACGATTGATCACCGTTTCGTTTGTGGAATGCTCACTTACATTTTTCATCTCAAACCACCTGTCCGCATCATTTCGGTAGCGCTTTCAAACAACGATACACGAACCGATCTGAATACTATGAATTCATGTTGGAGGGACGCCAACCGCATGCACACACGGTTGACATCATGCCGCCTGTTACACCACCTCGGCAAAATGCATTTGCACCAGTTTGCCGGCAAACGTCATCAAATCTTTGCCAGCCGCTTTTCCTTCCGGGGATGCCAGTGCCGCATTCAACGCCTCTTTGGTTTCAAAATACATTTCGGCCATCAAATACAGGTCACTCTTCCCGGCCGGAGAACCGTAAATTTTATTCACTTCCAGTTTGATAAGCCCCGGCATCTTTTCAGCCAACGGAGCATGGACATTGTAATAATGCTCGTCAAATTTCTCCTTGTCTTCCGGCTGACGGTAAATCGCAATTAATTTTACCATTTTGAATTTTCACTCCCCTTAATGTTTTGGGTTATTCTCCATATAACATAATTTAATATAACGTTATAAAAACGTTGCTCTAAAATTAAGTATAAACTTTCAGCCTCTTTTCAGTCAATTAGTTTTTTCTTTCATTTTAGAATATTCACTTCAATCATCCTTTTCTTTCAGCCGATTAACCACTTTTTGCAGCGTTTCATCCGGCTCCGGTTTCGGATGGTTATGACCCAACTTCATCTTGTCTTGTTCGCCCTGTTCCTCCTTTGCTAGAGTGAAAGAAGACTATTAAAGGAGCGATTTGATGCGAATTCGATTTGTGTTTGAGATCCCGGCGGAAACATCACTTCCTTACCATTATCCATATGCCCTGATGAGTTACTTTTACCACGCCGTCAGGATGGCGGATCCGGATCTGGCTGAGTGGTTGCATCAGGAAGGCATCCCCTATGAAGGACGAAAATACAAGCCGTTCGTTTTTTCCCCCCTCGCTTTTGACCATTGCCGGAAATCCCCCGGACAAATGCGGGTACAGGGAAAAGCGACATGGAAAGTGGATTCGATTCATCCTCCCTTGTTGCAAGCACTCTGCCAAGGCATCCAAGCACTCAACCATTTACAACTGTTTTCACACCGTTTTCCTTTGCACTCGATTCATTTTGAGGAACGGCCCCGTTTCGAATCTGTCATGAATTATCGTTGTTTGGGGCCAGTGGTGTTTCCTGTCCGCAAAGAAGGGAAGTTGGTGTTTTGCCATCCGCTGGAAAGCGATTTTTATGACCAAATTCGAACATCCCTCCATCGTTGGGCCAAATTGAAATGGGGAGTGGATGACTCCAACTCGGCTCCCATTCGCATCCGTTTGCTGAATCCCGGACACTTTCGCCTTGAACAAGCTGCCACTTTGATCGACATCAAAGGAAAAAAGACCAAAGGATACCAAATGCCTCTGCAAATCCATGCATCCCCCCGTATTCAGGAAGTGGCAATGGAAGCGGGAATCGGGAGTTATACCAATCAAGGCTTTGGCATATTGGAACCCCTGTCCTGATCGTAAACGGGATTTTCAACAAACCGGCCATAACCATTGGAAGTTTTGGCCCGAGCCCGAGCCGCAAACCCTGTATGCGCCGGTTTTCATTAGGAATAAGAATCGATCGGATCAACACCCTTTCGGTAGTAATCACCCTAAAGGACATTGATGATATATGTGATAAAAGGTGAATCCATTTTCTGTCGGATGCGGGTTGCCCAAACCGACAGCCAGCCGGCTGGTCAGTTTCATATATAATATGGAGCAAAAAATAAAAAACCAGGGGCGTTTTCCCCTGGTTTCATTCTCTGATTTCAACTTGCTTTTGCTTCCTGATGGCTGACCGGCACGGCTTTTAAGCGCGGAAAGCGGAACAGGATGGACAATACGGCGCAAACGGCGATCAAAGCCGGATAATAGGAATAAGCCAAGATGCTGACCGGCGAGATGGAAGCAATCCCTGCAGCAAGCAACATTTGCGGCCCGTACGGGATCAGTCCCTGTACACTGCAGGAAAAGATGTCCAACAAGCTGGCCGATTTCCGTCCGTCAATTCCGTATTGGTCCGAAATCTCTTTGGCGAGCGGTCCGGTCATGATGATGGAGATGGTGTTGTTGGCCACGCACAGGTTGGTCAAACTCACCAGACCGGCAATGCCGAACTGCGCCCCTGTTTTCGTCCGCACTTTGCTCGTCAACAAATTTAACAAAAACTGAATGCCCCCGTAATGCCGGATCAATTCCACCATCCCGCCGATCAACAGCACCAGGATCGACAAGGATTGCATGCCGGTGATCCCTTCTTCGGCATGTTTCACCAAGGAAAGCCATGTGTAGCTTCCCTCAAACAGTCCGATGGCTCCAGCAAAAACAATGCCCAAGATCAAAACGATCAATACATGAACCCCGAGCAAGGCCGTAATCAACACGGCGATATAAGGCAGTGTCTGGAGAATGGAGAAGTCTTGACCGCCGGCCACACTGCCTTGTCCGCCCCCCGTGAAAAAGAAGAGAATCGCTGCGGTCAAGATGGCGGCGGGCAACACAATCAAAAAGTTGGCTTTAAATTTGTCTTTCATCCGGATCTTTTGGGTACTGACCGCTGCAATCGTGGTGTCGGAGATAAAGGACAAGTTATCCCCGAACATGGCTCCCCCGATCACCACCGCCATGGACAAGGCCAGTGCAATGTCCGCCTGTTGGCTGATTCCGACCCCGATCGGCGCGAGTGCCACGATCGTTCCCATCGATGTTCCCATCGCCAACGAAATGAAGCAGGCGATCACGAACAGTCCGACCATCAACCAATTGGCCGGCAAAAGGTTCAGGGCCAGGTTGACCGTGGAATCCACGGCGCCCATGCCTTTGGCCACTGCCGAAAAGGCACCGGACAACAAAAAGATCAAGATCATCATGATGATATCCGGATGGCCGGCTCCACGAAAATAGTGTTGCAATTTCGATGCCAACGACTCTTTGCGGTGCATGCACAAGGCCAACACCGATGCAATCATCACGGCAATGATGGCCGGCATTTTGGTGAAATCACCGGTATAAGCCCCCACACCAATAAACAAGATCAAAAACACGGCAAAAGGCAATAAAGCCCATGGATTTTCTCTGTTTTCCAATCGTCTCTCCCCTTTATTAAAAGAAAAGACCTCTTCGATGCATACGAAGAGGTCTTCTGTCTCCATGTTATTGAAAACCTCTTCTTATCTTCCAAGCTTCAAAACGCTTGCTGGAATTGGCACAGTACTCCGAAGAGCCCGTTGCCGAGGTTTCATCGGGCCAGTCCCTCCACCTCTCTGGATAAGAAGATCGGGTGTTGGATTTCGATGTCATGAATGATCTTTTGACATCATAATACGCAATCCTTTGTTTGTCAATTGATTGGATGCTTAAAAAATATGGAAAACAGCCGTCTGGATTCGCCGGCTGTTTTCTGCCATTTATCATTTAATTGAGCCCTAACTGTGACTTCAGTTCGCTCTGTTGTTTTTTCAATTGTTTCCACTCTTCGTAAAGATCATATTGTGCCAAAAATTCATGTCTTTCTTTTGCCAGCAAGTATTCTTGTTGAACGGAATAGAGACGCTCTTCCAGTGCTTTTAACTGTTCGATCATGCGAAGCACCTCAATTCTTTTCATTTGGTTTGACGAGAGTCAACAAATTATTACCCGTTATTCAATATATTAAACCCAAAATTTTGTCTAAATTACCAAAGGGTTTGTCTGATTGAAAGAAAAAAAGGAAACATCCCGGCAAAAAGCTGACAAAAAACAGAGGACAAGGTCAAAAACCGATGTTGACCTGCGTCGAATTTTTGATAGAATGAAAACCTGACCCATCACAGATTGATAAACCGAAGGGAGTAAACGGGTATGTCCATGCAACCACAATATATGCCGTCTTTTCTGGAAGAATTCCGCTCCATGAAGCTCGAGATGATGATTCGTGACCTGCATAAATTGAGCCATGAAGAATTGATCTATATCAAAAAAGAAATTGATGAGATCCTTCATTCCGTCAAAGAGTAGGATGGATTGCAATGAGCCAGCCAACAGAGAAGCTGTTGATCGAAACCTACAAGCACATTAACGAATCGCGCAATTTAATCGAGCAACTCATTAATCAACTCGGGCAAGAACAACCGTTTATCCACCATCTGCCCGACGACATTCAACATCTTATTCGTGTTGCTTTGGAATTATCACCCGATCAGCGAAAAACCTTGCGTTTGTTTCTTGAATCTTTAAAACAAGAATGACCCCAGCTATTACTTTGAAAAGTAATTACTGGGGTCATTTTTTGGAATTGTCTGTTCAAACATGTTGATCCGGATAAAGAAGTTGGAAGATCTTGCGGGACAAAACCGATGAACGAAAATACCGGTACATTTTGGCCGCATCGACAGCGGAAAACAATCCGGTTCCGGGAACCACCCATTCTTCATCGCGAAAGCGGATATAATCATGTTCCTTCAGTTTTTCCAACACTTCACGGCACCGTCCGGCACTTCCCAAATAGTTTTCAAATATATTGATAAACCGTTTGATATGTACCGCGTCTGACTCATTTTCTTCTCTTAAATCCGGATCCAGCTTCGGGTAAATCAATAACCCCCAAAAAATCACCAATGCGGCACGTTCGGTTTCATTCCAATGGCGATGGGGGAGTTCCTGGTCGCTTAAATCTCGTTGGGTTTTGATTCTATGACGTGAAAATAAAAGAGAACTGATTTCTTGAATCGACAACAGTGTCATTACTCCACCCCTTTCATCGTTCATATCAACCTATTCTTTTTCTCTCTTAATAAGGGTTATGGGCAAAATTCCCAGTTTTCATACCTCCGTCGCCAAGAAAATGATTTTATTATATAATTTCAGATGGATTTCCTTAAATTTTCTGGTCTGTGAACGAAAAAACAAGCCCGGTTCCTTGTTAAACATTAATAATTACCCTTGCTTATAAAATGGGCAGTGGAAAAGATTACGGCTTTTCTGTTATATTTATAAGTAAAGATTTTAAGGAAAATTATCTTCGGAAGGAGTTTGCACCGAATGTTTTTTGAAACAAAAAAAGGGAAATATACCGAAGAAGAAAACGAGTTGATTATAAAAACAATGAATAAAGGTTTAAAAGAAGGTAAAAAAGAACGGGAAATTCTAAAAGAACTGTCTGAACAATTAAAACGCGGATATTCCGGAGTGATGTCCCACGTAAGAAAGCTGAGGTCGGAATATCCAGATCGTTTTCACTCTTTAGAAAATTCGCCGGACGGCGGGAACCGCCTGAACAGCTGGGAAAAAGAAGAAGAAGAATTGGTCATTGAAACCGTCAATGAATATTTGGAAGAAGGAAAGTCCCTCTCTGCCGCGATCAGCGAACTGGAAAAGAAACTTTCCCGTACCCAGGGAGCCATCTACCAACGGATTTATACCTTAAGGCGAAAACATCCCGAAAAATTCAAACACCTTCCCGTGCAAAGACCCCGGCGCCGCCGGCAATTGCATGATTGGCCGTTTCATCCGTCACTGCAACAGGTGAACCAGTCCTTTCCCGTCCCATCCAAGGATCTTTCCGGAACCAATCAACAATTGACATCTGCTTTTCATCAAATGCATACATATCAACAATCTTTAATCACTCCTTCCGATGACAGGACGGATCATGCATCATCTCTGACACCAGAAGAAGAGCTGGTTTTAAAAGCTTTTGAGAAAAAATACGGGCGCCCCAACAATGAAGCGAAATCCAAATTACTCTCTCTCATGCGTACATACGGGACCACCCGGGTTTCGGTGGCCATGTTCACCTTGACGGAAGACAAGGCTTTTCCCAGCCATATTATCGAGTTTTTGGAAAAACACCTGATCAATCACAAGTTCTTGTAAAAAGAAAAAGCACGAACCCGCACCGGTCCGTGCTTTTACTTATACCTGGCCTTTCAATTTCACCGGAATGCTTGCATTGATGATGGTCGTTCGTTCTTTGGATTGCGGAACCACCACCACTTGTCCGACCACATCGTAACCAAAATCATCGCATAACTCGATCAGCCGTGCGCGAAACTCTTTGAGCTTTTGTTCGTTGATGTCCGATCGTTGATAGCTGAGCACCAATGACAACCGATCATCTGCCGTCATGGCCGTTGGTTCATCCTTATCCCGATTAAACATGTTCAAAAAAGCCATCCTTGTCACCTCAAATTTCATTAAGCGATATGAAACAACCTCTTGATCCTGGTGATAATCGTGGAAGACTCCAATTCCAAAAACGGCACTTCTTCTCCGATCAACCGGCGGGCAATGTTGGCAAACGCTTTCCCGGCCAACGATTTGTGATCCAAAATAACCGGCTCCCCGGTGTTGGAAGAACGGATGATGCGTTTGTCCTCCGGAACAATGCCCAAAAGATTGATGGCGAGATGGCTTTGTACCCGTTCCACGCTCAACATGTCCCCGTCTCTGACCATTCCGGGTTGCACCCGGTTCACGATCAAGTCGATTTGCCGGATGTTCGCCGACTCCAACAAACCAATGACCCGGTCCGAATCCCTGACAGATGGAATCTCCGGATTGACAACAAGAATGGCCCGGTCCGCGGAAGCGATCGCGTTACGGAATCCTCCTTCGATCCCTGCCGGTGAGTCGATCAAAATATAGTCAAATTCGTTCCGCAACTCATTCACAATCGCTTGAACCTGTTCAGGTGAAACCTCTTCCTTGTACCTGGTTTGCGCCGCGGGCAACAACGCGAGCTGATTGTACTCTTTATGGCGAACCAGGGACTGGCGCAATTTGCTTACCCCTTCGATCACATCGACCAGATCATAGACGATCCGGTTTTCCAAACCCAGCATCAAGTCCAGCTTGCGCAATCCGATATCGGTATCCACCAGGCAAACTTTATAACCCAACTGAGCCAAACCCAATCCCAGTGAAGCAACGGTCGTCGACTTGCCGACGCCTCCTTTGCCGCTTGTCACTGTAATCGCCACAGACCTGTGGTTCATCATCGATTCCCCTTTCTCGCCCTCATATGTACTCCGCTTCAACTTTTCTCTCCACTTATCCTTTTCTATCCATTAAAATTATCGAACCAATCCGATCCTTTTTTTGTCGAAGAAAGTCTGTCAATGCCACCGGATCTACAATATTCTCCATTTATTGTAGCAAAACTGTAAGAATAAAAAAAGTAAGAAATCAGCTTCTTGGCAAAAAATGTCTCTGCCGATTTCCTACTTTTGGAATCAGTTGGCTAATTCAGTTCTTTTCCCTGTTCAAACCGTTCGAGTTCCTTTGATAAAAAACGCCAAACAAACAAGACGGCCGCCATGTCATCGATATATCCCACCATCGGCAACCAGTCAAAGATCACATCGGTCGGCAGGATGAAATAAAGAAGGGCCGCTCCCACCAACCCTTTTTTCTTCATGCTGACGCCGGGATCGCGGAAATAATGGTACATGACCTTCAACTTGTGAATCAATGCCTGAATTCCGCCGACACTTTCCACTTTGCGGTTGAACTGGTCAATGATCTTTTTTTCTCCCTCTTTTGTCATTGCTTCTTTTTTTAACACCTGAAGCATGGCGATGATTTTATTTTTTTGCTTCATGGATGCTCCTCTCCTCAATAGAAGCGTTTTTGGCAATGGGGGCAGCTTTGGTCATCGGGAGCGATTTGGCGGGCACAAAAAGGGCAGATGTAAATTACGGAAGACACCAATGCTTCCGGTTTCCCCCCCTCCGCCTCGTCCGATGCCAAATCCAAAGGAACCCGTTCGGCTTCCTTGCGGGAAACAATCTCCTTTTTCTTTAACTCTTCCAGCTCTTTGGTCAACGCTTCGAGCCGTTTTTGCTGATCCCGGATCGATTCCAAAGAAAGGACAATGCTGTCCGTCAATTCGAGATTCCCATGTTCCTCCCAGTGGCGATAGACTTGCCATCCCAGTTTGCTGACCTCGTGTTCGATATCTTCTTTTTTCCCTTTTATCCGAAGTGTTAAGCGACTCATCTCCAACATTTTTTGAGATTTTTGGCCGGCCGTCTCCACACTTTTCTCCAGTTTTTCCTTCAAATCCTGAAAAAAGTTCAACAGAATCTCTCCTCACAAAAAATCATCATTGCTTTATCTATTGTATGGAAGAGAGGCGGAAAGAAACAAGCCAAAACCTCCAAATTCGTTTTTTTGTCAGGCCGATTTGGCCGCCTTGCGGGAATGGGGATCCCGGACTTTCTTGCGCATCACCGCATTAAACCAAAAAGCATTCAGGATCAAAATGAGGCCGGTCACCGGAAAAACGCCACGGATACCAAACCATCCTGACATGGCGCCGTAGCAGATGGGACCGAGCAAATTGCCGATGCTGTTGGCACTGGTGTAAAAACCGTATGCGGTGCTTTCTTTTCCCGGGGGCGAAAAACGGCGGATCAATGTGTTCAGCGAAGGCAACAATCCTCCGACGCAAAGCCCCAACAAGAAACGGAGAATCAACAGCTGCCAAATGTTGGTGACCGCCATATGCGGGATAAACAGCAGTCCGGAAGCAATCAAAGCCATAAAAAGAACACGGTCTGACCCGTAACGGTCGGCGGTTCTGCCCAATATCGGGGAAGACAGCATGTTGGAAACGCCTGTCATCGCCGTCACCAGTCCGGCAAAAAAGGCGACGTGCCCGTGCGCTCCCAATTCATCCACAAACAAAGACATCAGCGGTGTCGGGCCGACATTGGCAAATTGCAACAACAAACCGACTCCGAAAAGAAGCAGCAACGTGCGCTGATTCAGCACAAAAAGACCGTCCTTCAAAACCGATTGTTTCGGCTGGACGGAAGGATCCGGTTTTTTCTCTTCCTTGACCGCAAACAAAACCACCAACGACGCAGTCAGCAACATGGCAGACGTGAGAATGAAGTTATTCCGGTATCCGACCAACTCGGCCAAAACCCCGCCCATAAAGGGACCGATGATGGATCCTGCGGTTGCCCCGGCTTGCAACATCCCCAACACATAACCGCTTTTTTCTTTCGGGGAGTTGGTCGCCATCAATGAAATCGAGGCCGGAATAAACCCGGAAACCATCCCGTTTAAGAGGCGAAGGAAAAAAAGCTGCCAATGGGATGTGGCCAGACTCATGAGAAAGATGGCAACCGACATGCCAAACCCGGAACGCAAGATCATCATTTTTCTGCCGTACCGGTCAGCCAGATTCCCCCAGATCGGCTGGACAATAATCTGGGACAAAAAGTTGATCCCAAAAATCAAGCCAGCCCATAATTGGACTTGCTTGGGATCCGTCATGCCCAGTTCTTTCAAATAAAGCGGAAGAAATGGCATGATCATGGTCATCGATCCTAAAACCAAAAACTGCGACACCATCAAAATATACATGTTTCGCTTCCAGACCGGCATCTTCTCTTACTCCTTCCGACATGGTAAATTTCGAAATACGAAATAACAGACAACAAAAAAACTGTCACTGGATGTGACAGAAATGAAAGTATGGACATCATGATTTATGAAAGTCAAGGCAAATGTTCCTTCTTTGCGATCTTTCAACGCGTTTTACAAACGGTAATTGCTCAATGCGGTGGATGACCTGATCCGCAGATTTTTCATCAATGTAAAGGTAAACGTACTTTAATCGTTTGGAAATGTAATGAATGTTTCCCATGCGACCCAACGAACGGGCTGACTTCAGATCATTGACCCAAACAGCCAAACCTAATCTTTCCGCAATATTCATGCTTGGTAACTCCTTTTCTTCGGAACGTGTCCGGAGGGCGCCATTGTTTGGATAAAAAAACAGCCTAATATCATGTTAACACTCTGTTAACAATTATTCAATGCGCGAAATACACCAAATATAAACAAGGCAGAGAAAAACCCAAAGGCGCTTTCTCTGCCGGCTCGTTCTATTTCAACAAGGGATAAAATCAAGAGGAAGAGTGGCTTGCACATCCGCCGCAACCTTTGGCCCCGATTGGGAAAACCGGATCATTGCCCGGCACCTTCACGGATTCGGACACGGCATGTGCGATGGTCCTGGAGACTTCATGCAACAGCCGGTCCAGTTGTTCCTCGGCCAACAAATACGAATGGATGGCCGGGTGTTTCCGTAATTTCTCCTGCCACTTCACCGCCTTTTCCTTGGCCTCGTGATAATTGGGATGAAAGATGCCAAACCGCTGGGCTTCTTCAAACTGATCCTTCACTTTGTGGAATTCCCGGATCAATTTTTGCGCTTCCTGATCTTCACTCAGCCGTCGTTTGGTCCGCAGGTACTCTTCGACTTCCGGCGATTCGTTGATTTTATCCGCCAATTGATATGCTTCAAGCAGTATGGTCGCCATGTCCAGTGTTTCCATGAACACCCCTCCTCCTTTTTATTGTAATGGATTTTCCCGCGATACAGAAGGAGAGGGCAACATCTGGAAAGCTTCCACTTCACCCAAATGAATGTTTTTTCGCTCGGTTCCAACCAGCGCCTCCATCATCCATTTGCCATTTTCATAACGCAAATGTTCCGGGTACACTTCCATTTTTCGCCCCTGATGCTCCATGAAAAGCGGCAATCCGTGAGAAATGCTTTGCCGGACCATTTCCCTGGCCATGTTGATTCCATATGGTCTGAGCCCGGAAAACCAAGCCTTGGGCAAAGGAACAGGCTCCGGTTTCGGAACTTCGACCCGGCAATCCCGGATGCCCTCAAAATCGGTTTCCAGGTTTTCGGCTTTACCAGACCATTCCTTTTTTTCCATGATGGCTTCCCGGTTCTGCTGTTTCAGCCAGGCCCTGACTTTCCCTGGTGTTTCTTTGATAAAATACTCGGACCCGTTCAGTTTTTTGACTTCCCAGCCGGCCTCTTCCAACCGCTCCGGCCAATCTTTTGCCACGTCATCGTTTTCGATTTTCAGGCACGTCCATGTTGACAGGGTGACGGCACCGATTCTTTTTTTGAGATCAAGGAGCCTTTCCGTAACAGAAGACGGAACTTCCCCCGCCCATGCTTCCAGTTTTTCCAGAATCTTGTCCACCGTCCGTCCGTATTGGAGCCCTCTGCCCAATGACCTTTCGTTGATCTCGTACACAAGCATGTGATCCCCGCCCATAAAATCCGCCCACAAGGAAAGTTCATGACGCTTTTCCCACGGAAAATGAAACGGGACATAAACTTCCGGTGCTGGATCGACATAGACCGGCATTTCGCCTGGATCCACCCACTCCCTGGGGGGATAAGACATCCATCGGAAACAAGTTTCTCCTTTTTCCGTCCTGCCCGACTCCAACCAGCCCATGCAAGCCATCGGGGTGATAAACCCCTCTTGCAACCGTTTGATGAATTGAAACGGCATCTTCAGCGGCACCTCCGTTTTAAGACGGCGCCAGAATTGTTCCAATCCCCACCACGTTCCGGCCGGCAATTGTTCCAAAATCAAGCAGAATCCGTCCAGCTCCGGGTGATCTTTCAAAAGGACATGGCGAACGGCATCATACAATTGGCCGACACTTTTTGGCCAAGGGGTGGAAAGCCAGCTTTTCCACCTTGTTTGATGAACGGCAACATGTTTTTTGGTCTCTGTGACCAATCCGAGCAAACGGGCGGTTTCCAGCAGAAAACCGGACCAGCCGGGCCAGGATGCATGAACGTCGTCCAAATCCAACTCGACATCCATTTTTTTCAGATCTTTTTTGGAGAGATGGCCGGTCCGATTCAACAGCCAAGGTTCATGGCTTAACGATGTCAAAAAGTGAAAAAAGGCCTGGCTTGCTTTCAAAGGATTGGATTGGACAGGAATGACGCGTTCTTCATCCAATGGGCGAAGAGACTGAGCGACAGAAATGGACCGGGCCCAGGCCACCCGGATCTCCCAAGGCACATAATACATCCGCTCCATATGCCGGTTCCGCAGGCAATAAATCCATCCCCGCCCGCAAGCCGCATCCAGCAGATGCTGATATTCCACTTTGGAAAGTGGCAGGTTTTTTTCCTGATGCAGGGCTTGTTTTTTTATTTTTCCCTTCTTCAAAAAGACCGACCAAAACCACCGGTACGTTTTTCGGTCCATCTTTTGCAGGCAATCCTGATAATAAGCGGGATCGGTCAGTTTCTGTTCCATCGCAGCCAATGACTCTTCTTGAAGATCCAGCGCGTTTGCAATCTGTTTTCGTTCCGCGTCGGATAAGGAAGTCAAACAATACCGGAGCTCTCTCACCCGCATCATTATGTTCCCCCCCACTTTACGACGAAATAGTGATACCCTTTTTCCCGCAAAAAGGTTTGGCGTTGCCATGCATATTCCTGATCCAAGGTGTCCTGGGTGACCAGCTGATAAAAATAAGCTTTTTGTCCGTTTGCTTTCGGCCGTAAAATCCGCCCCAAACGTTGGGCCTCTTCCTGGCGGGAACCAAACGTTCCGGACACTTGAACGGCCACTTTCGCATCCGGCAGGTCGATCGCCATATTCGCCACCTTGGAAACAAATAAAACAGAGATTTCCTTTTTCCGAAACTTCCTGTACCACTCTTCCCGTTCCGGTTGCGGGGTGGAACCGGTGATGAGCGGGGCGTCAAAACGCTCCGCCAAAGCTTTCAGTTGATCCACATACTGGCCGATCACCAAAATTTGCTCGCCCTGATGTTTTTTTAAGATCTCTTGCAAGACCTCCTGTTTCAGCGGATTTTCCGCGGCCAGGCGGTACCGGTGGCGTTTTTCGGCGGTTTGGTAAACCTCTTTCAGTGAGTCGGAAAGCGGAACACGCACCTCATGGCAAACCGCTTCCGAGATCCATCCCCCTTCCTCCATCTCTTTCCACCGGGAAGCATAAATCACCGGCCCGATGAGCGAAAATACATCCTTTTCCCGACCGTCTTCCCGGATCAATGCCGCTGTCAACCCGAGCCTCCTTTTGGCTTGCAAGCCGGCGGTGACCCGAAAAACCGGTGCCGGCAACAAATGCACTTCATCATAAATGATCAGTCCCCAATCTCTTTTCGAAAAAAGGTGCATATGCAAAAATGCACCCGTTTTTCCGTCTCTTTTGGTCAACATTTGGTACGTGGTGACCGTGACCGGGGCGATGTTTTTCGTTAAAGATGTATACTCTCCGATCCATTCTTCCGGCAAGTCGGTTTTCTCTTTCAATTCGCGGATCCATTGTCGGCAGGAGGTGACATTCGGGGTCAGAATCAGCGTCTCTTTTTGAATCTTTTCCATAATGCCAAGGCCCACCACGGTTTTTCCCGAGCCGCACGGCAACAGGATCACCCCGCTTGTCCGCCAGCTTTGCTCCGGATGGCAAAAAGCATCCACCGCTTGTTGTTGGTATTGACGCAATCCGGGAAAAGAAGGGTGGGTTTTCAAGCGCAGGGAAAGCTGTGCTCCTTCGGAAGAGCCGATGGCATCCAAAGGCGGATAACCCCAATCAACACATTTCTTTTTCAGCAATCCCCGATATTCCATCGGAATCACAAGGGTATTTTTGTTCTTTTGAAGAATACATTTCATAATCTCCGACAATTGTTTGATGCGTCGAATGATCTTTTCTTCCGGGCACATCAAAAGAAACGTCTCTTTGCTGTCTTTCTCAAACCGGATCAAACCAAAACGTTTCATTTCCGTTTTTATTTTTTGCACCAGTCCGGAAGAAAGCGGAAATTTGGCATGTTGTCGAAGCCACATCACGAGGCTGTCCGGATCGGATCCGTCGGCGGCGGCTTGCCACAGGGAGCATTCATCCCAACGGTACGTGTACAAAACATCCGTTTCTTTGACACACCGGGCAAACTGATCCAGTTTTTGAATCACATCCTGAATTCCCGGAGCCCGTTTTTCTGCGAGAATGATCCCATTGTCCCTGACGATCAATGGTTTGAAAGCCAACCCTTTTCACCTCCTGTCCCCGAATTGGTGACCGGTTGAAAGAATGTTGAAACTCCCGGTCATAAAAAAACGTCTATCCCATAAAAGCAATTGTGGGGTGAAAAACCAATGCACACTTTCAAATCCATTGTCTCCGTTTTTATTTTTTGTTTGCTGGCCGGTTGCTCAACCTTCGGTCAAGAATCTGACACGGGAGGAACGGTCATGGAAGAAATCCCTTTTCAAGTCGTCTCTTTGGAACAGGTGCCGTCTCAACTTCAAAACCAAGCTCAAGAATCGCTGCAATCCCCCGGGGAATCCATCCGTCTGCTTTCAGCCGACTCCAAAAAATATGTCATTTTAGGTTTGGGAGAAAAGCCGACGGCGGGCTATAAAATTGACGTGAAAAAAGTGGAGCAAAAGGGCAACAAACTGGTGGTTCATGCGCAAAAACACGAACCGTCCAAGGATTCTTTCCAAGCGCAGGTGATCACTTATCCTGCCGTTATTATTGTCACAGAACCCAAAAATCATGTGGAACACGCCGAAGTTCATTGGCTTTAAATCAAACGGAGCCTGTCAAATCATTTTGACAAGCTCCGTTTTTTCTTATTGTTTCGGTTCTTTGACCCGTTCCGGACTCCGGTCGGGAGCGTACGGTTCTTCTCTTCTTTCGGGTTCCGGATCCCGGGGCGTCATGATTTCCGGTTGTCGGGGCTGAGCAATTTCCGGTTCGCGAATCACATCCGGCATTCTCATGATTTCCATTCCCTCCTTCTGTCCGTAGTGTGTCCGTATCGTTTGGTTTTCAATGATCTTGTTTTTTCCAAAAAAAATTCCCTTTGCATAAAACAAAGGGAAAACCCGGTCGGGTCACTTTTCTTCCTTCTCGTTTTTTTCCTGATTCTGATAAGCCCGGAACCAAGGGGATTCCGGGGATTCGGGCGATTCCCAGGCCCGGGGGTTGTTCCGGCGCGGCCTTTGCCATTGCCACTGATATCCTTGGTCATCTGGTGGAAACATAGGATATGACATCCCGGATTGAGGAGGCGGACCATAAGCTCCTCCATACGGAGGGTTGGAGGGGTATGAGTAACCCGGCATATATCCGCCGTAACGGCCTCCTCCGCAGCCGCAACCGGTGCCCGGGGGATAAACCGGGAACGGGTAATAGGGACTGCCATAACCATGTCTGAACGGAGGGTAAAACATAGGGTACATATTGAACTTCCTCCTTTTTTGTCACGTCAGTTTCAATTTATGTAAACACAAGCTTGGCTTATGACAAGGGGAAATCCATCATGGATCATCAACCAATCGGACAAAAAGATTTAAAGCAACTGTTGACTTACTTGCAAAACCTGGATCAAACGGGTTTTCGGGCCATGATCCAAAAATTGCATTCGTATGATCTGGCCCGCCTGTTTTTCCAATTGAGCAATATTTATCAAAGGCGCCTGCTCACCCTGTTGCAGCCGGAAGAAATCGCCCTTCTCATGGAAGAATTGGACCTTCAGGAACAAAAGGAAGTCCTTGCCGCATTGGGTCAAAAAAAAGCTGCGCAAGTACTCGACCACATGCCCAACGACGATGCCGCCGATCTGCTCAGCGAACTGGAATTGTCCCAATCCACTTTGCTTTTAAAAGAGATGAAAACAGTGGAAGCCGATCAGGTTCGGGCATTGCTGCATTATCCGGAAGACACGGCCGGAGGATTGATGACCAATGCATACGTCCAAATCTTCTCCCACTATACAGTGGAAGAAACATTGCGTTTTTTGCGGGAAATCGCCCCTGCTGCCGAAACGATTTATTATTTGTATGTGACCGATGTCCGCCACCGGCTGATCGGCGTTCTTTCCTTGCGGGACCTTTTGATCCGTGAACCCCACGAAAAAATCGACCGGATCATGAATGAACGGGTCATTTCAGTTCCAGTTGACATGGATCAGGAAGAAGTGGCGCGGATCCTGAGCCGATATGATTTTCTGGCCCTGCCCGTGGTGGATCAAAACAAAAAACTGGTGGGCATTGTCACCGTGGATGATATTATCGACGTCCTGATCGAAGAAGCCCGGGAAGATTTGGAACAACTGTCAGCCGTCCAACCGACGGACTTTGTAGATCCCTTTGATTCCGCCCGCAAGCGGATTCCCTGGCTGATCATCTTACTCGGAATCGGCATCCTCACCGCCAATCTAATCGGCTTGTTTGAAAGCACCATTGAAGTCCTTCCCGTTTTGACGCTCTTTATGCCGATGGTCGCCGGGATGACCGGAAATGCAGCGACGCAATCGCTGGCTTTGACCATCCGGGCCCTGTCCAAGGATCAACCCGCCCCGGATCACTTCCGGAAATTCATCCGTCAGGAAGGGATTGCCGGTGTGATCATCGGCTTGATATGCAGTGTTTTTATCACCTTGGCGATCGGAATTTGGAAAAGTTTTCAGCTGGGGTTGGTCGTCGGGCTTTCCCTTTTCTTCACCCTGATCTTGGGAACCATGGTCGGCACCTTCGTCCCCCTGATTTTGGAGAAATTCGGCATAGACCCGACAACCGCTTCCGGCCCTTTGATCACCACCTTAAACGATGTCTTTTCCCTGATGATTTACTTCGGGTTCGCCACCCTTTTTCTGCAATACCTCATGTGATCTCACAATGCGCGGACCAATCCTCTTCCGGTCCAGGGATCCGGACCTGCCGGCGGCAAATCAATGGCTCGCTGAAAAACCATTTTTTTGAGCTCGTTCGCATCCATCCGCGGATAAGCCGCCCGGTAAATGGCCAAAACCCCGCTGACATGGGCGGCGGCCATGGATGTCCCGCTTAAGATCGCAAACCGGCGTAACGAGTAGGTACTCAATATTTGCGATCCCGGTGCGGCCAAATCCACCTTTCCCGTCGCGGAGTAAGGTTCGCGCCCGTTATTCCGGTTCAATGCCGCCACCGAAATCACCGGGGCCAACCGCGCCGGAACCGAAACGGTGTCGCCCGTCCCCGCCGGCGTTCCGGTGTTTCCGGCTGCAGCCACCACCAGAATCCCGCGTTTGACCGCCGCTTGAAGAACATAATCCAACAGAGGCGTGGTCAACTTTCCCCCGCTGATACTGATGTTTAAAATATGCATGCGGTTGGCAATCGCCCATTCCACACCGCGAATCAAATTGGAAATCGTCCCTTTTCCCGATGCATTGAGTACTTTGATGGCATAAAGCGAAACCTTCGGAGCCACTCCCACCACACCGTAATGATTGTTCAATGCACCGATGATGCCGGCAATGTGTGTTCCGTGACCGTTTTCATCCATCGGCGGCAGAGAAGGAGACAGAATGTTGACTCCTCCTTTCACATTGGAAGCCAGATCGGGATGATGAAAATCAATCCCCGTGTCAATGACACCGACCCGGACGCCCGATCCGCTGTTTAAACGGCGTTTTCCGATCACGCGGGCGATATTCCACGTCAACACCTGTTGATTCATCATCTTGTGTTCGGGATAAGGCACGGCCGATGCTTTGATCACCTTGTTGACCTTATAATACGGGAGGGTTAACAACTGATCTTTGGCAATGCCGATCAATTCCGGACTATTGGCAATTTTCCGGGCCTGGTCGGGATGTTTGAATGACACAATCACCGCCGGCGTGTATTTTCCAACAAACAGGATGTTTCCTCCCGCGGCTTTGATTTTTTTCAAATGGGCAGGAGAGCGTAGCAACAAGTGATAGTTGGCACTCATAAAAAATCACCCCTTTGATTCTAGTTATGAATCGAGGGGTGATTTGGTATAGACGAGATTCATAGCGTTATAGTTTATTTTCCTTCTTCCCGGTCTTTGGTTCCGGAGGAAACCGGCCTGCTTTTTTCGCGGCTTGTTTTAAAATAAACTCGATCTGTGCATTCACACTGCGAAACTCATCCGCTGCCCATTTTTCCAAAGCCGAATAAAGTGCATGGTCGAGCCGGAGAAGGAAACGCTTTTTTTCTTTGCTCATGAGTACAGGGTGCCTGTATTGATCACAGGCTGGGATTCACTCTCCGAAACCAGCGCCACCATCAGATTATTGGCCATGGCCGCTTTTCTTTCTTCATCCAGTTGAACCACACCCTGTTTTTCCAAATGGGACAGCGTCATTTCAACCATACTCATGGCCCCTTCAACAATTTGCTTGCGTGCAGCAATGACTGCCTGCGCTTGCTGGCGGCGCAACATGGACTGGGCGATTTCCGGGGCATATGCCAAATGGCTGATCCGCGCTTCCAATACTTCCACCCCGGCAATCGCCAAACGTTTCCCCAATTCCTCCCGCAAATTCTCTGTCACATCGTCGGTGGCCGTACGCAGAGAGATTTCCGCATCGTCTTGGCGGTCATACGGATAACGGCTGGCAATGGCCCGGATGGCCGTTTCACTTTGCACCGCAACAAAAGAATCGAAATCTTCCACATCCAACAATGCTTTGGCTGAATCGACGACCCGCCAGACAATCACCGCTCCGATCAAAATCGGATTTCCGTCGGCATCATTCACTTTTAACTTATCGCTTTGGAAATTCCGGACGCGTAAAGAGATCTTTTTTTTGGCAGCAAACGGATTGAGCCAGAAAAACCCGTCTTCCCGGACACTGCCCACATATTTCCCAAAAAACAGCAAGACACGCGCTTCGTTCGGCTGAATGAGGGTGTACCCCGGCAAAGTGACGAAAAACAGAATCAACAAAATGACACCAAGCAAATGGCCTGCCAAAACCAACACTGCTCCGGCAACCAGTAATACCAAGTGAACCAAAAGCATCAAAAATCCATTCACTTTCCAGGTAACAACTTCCCGTGATTGATTCATACCTTCACCTCGAAATTGATTTGTTATCTAAATGATATCATTATGATAAATAAAAAACCACCCCTTTTTAAGAGATGGTTTTGCTCATTTCCCCAGGATTCTGAAGAGGACTTTGCTTGGCCGACTGGATGAATAACCGGGCCAACTCATCATAACCCGTTTGGTTGGGATGCACTTCATCGGCAAAATACTCTTTGCGGTTTAAAAACGATGGATACGGATCCACCATATTCACTCGGAACCGCTTGCACAAACCCGAATACGCCCGGTTCAACATCTGGACAAAGAGCTGCGCCTGCTCGATCCCCATCTCATATGCCGGCAACGGAATGTAAAATCCCAACAGATAAACGGTCAACCGAGGATTTTGCCGCCGGATCAATGAAAGGATTTGCCGGACATTTCTTTGCACCATGCGGGAAGATTTCAGGATTTCCCCGACGGTCAGCTTTCCTTTTTCAAACAGCTCGATAAAATCGCATCCCCCCGTGGTCACAGTCAAGTGGGTCAAACGCGGGAGGAGTCGTTGGAAAGCCGAATGTTGCACCAGCTGCAACAACTCGGTGGAAGTCATTCCCGAAATCCCCCAATTACGGAAGTGGCAGTGATCGGAATGCCTTAAATAACGGAAAAGCTGGGCCACGAAATGTTGTTGGGGACTGTTTGCCCCGATTCCTTCCGTCAACGAATCCCCGATGGCCAAATAAGAAACGGCGGCTGGTGGTTCATTATGCATCAAGACCCTCCCTTCTCATTTCGCCTTTCAAATGAAACGGCATGGGCAATGCAAGGAATCGCTTCGCCTTGCTGATAAGAAACCGGACTGAGCAAGGCTCCGGTCGCCACCACCAGGATCCGGTCATACACTCCTTCTTCCATCTCCTTCAATAAATGACCGTAAGTCACCACCGCACTGCTGGCACACCCGCTTCCCCCGGCAAAGGTTTGCTGATCCTGGGTATAAATCATCAAACCGCAGTCTTTGAATTTGGCTCCCATGTTGTAACCGTCATTCTCCAACAGTTCCCTGGCTATGGGTAATCCCACACTGGCCAGATCCCCGGTGACGATCAAATCATAATCATCCGCCGTCCGGCCTGTGTCTTTAAAATGGGTTTGAATCGTTTTGGCCGCGGCCGGGGCCATGGCTGATCCCATGTCAAACGGATTTTTCACACCCAAATCCGTCACCTTGCCAATGGTCGCATAGCGAATCCCGATTGTTCCCTTTCCTTTCCCGACAACACAAGCTCCGGCGCCGGTGACCGTCCATTGAGCCGTATCCGGTTTTTGGCCTCCGTATTCCGTCGGATAACGGTATTGCCTTTCGGCCGTGCAGTTATGGCTGCTGACACCGGCCACGGCATAATCGGCATATCCCCCGTCCACCAAAGCAGCAGCCAATGACAACGAAAGCATGGAAGTGGAACAGGCGCCGTACACTCCCAGCAGGGGAATTTGGTTTGTTTTGGCGGAAAAGGAAGCAGAAATGTTTTGGTTTAACAAATCGCCTGCCACATAGAAATTGATTTGCCCGGGGGTCAGGTTTGCTTTTTCAATGGCGATTTGCACTGCGTCTTCCAACATTTTGCGCTCGGCTTTTTCCCATGTCTCTTCTCCCATGTATAAATCGGAATACACCTTGTCATAACGATCCTTCAACAGCCCTTCGCCTTCCATGGGGCCTGCCGTGGCCGCACTGGAAAGCACACACAGGTCTTCGGAAAAGCTCCATGTACTCTGTCCGATTAATTTACTTTGTTTCAATTCCATCTCCCCCGATCATTTGATCCAATGAAAGAAAAAGTAGTGAATGATGCCGATGAAAAACGCCGCAACGGTTCCAAAGACAATCACCGAACCGGCCAGTTTGAACATGTTTCCGCCGACTCCCAGCACAAACCCTTCGGAACGGTGCTCCAAGGCGGCAGAAGCCATGGAATTGGCAAAGCCGGTCACCGGTACGGCCGTTCCCGCTCCTGCCCATTGACCGATCCGGTCATATACTCCCAACCCCGTCAACAAACAGGAAATAAAAACCAATGTGGCCACTGTTGGATTTCCGGCTTTCTCCGGCGGAAACCCAAACCACTTGACATACATTTGCGACAGCCCTTGGCCCAGCATGCAAATGGCTCCTCCGACCACAAATGCTTTCACACAGTTTTTCAGCACATTGGGCCGCGGTTGATGTTTTTTTGCCAGTTTTTGATACGCTTTTTGGGATTTTTTATCCACATTGGCTGACGAAATCTTTTCGCTCACGTTTTCTTCGCTCCTTTTTCAACCAGTATCTTCTTTTAGATTGCGGCCTTTTCGCCCACTTTATGCACCCGGATTCCCATGTAAAAAGCATGCAAAAAACCATGCCGCCGGCGTTTCACCGGCAACATGGCACAAACTCACTGGAGGTCATTGGATGCATTTGGATTGTGCGTTTCGGAGATTTCGTTCAAAGCCTGGCTGGCCTCATCCTGGAACTCCGGCTGAACCGCCAGATCCCCGATCGAAACAACTCCGACCACACGATTGTTTTCCACCACAGGCAAACGTCTCACTTGCGCTCTTGCCATCAATTCAGCGGCTTCATCCACCGTCATATCCGGTGTACCATAAACAAGATTGGTGGACATAATGTCGCTGACGGAACTGGAATTCGGCTTCTTGTCTGCAATTCCCCGTGTTACAAGGTCCCGGTCTGTAATCACGCCTTTTAACTCTCCGTTTTCCACAACCGGTATCATCCCGACATTGGAACCGCGCATTTTGTTTGCCACTTCATACACATTGTCCTGCGGCGACACAGCTTCAACGTTGGTCGACATGACTTCGCGTAAAGTATGCATCAGAATCCCCCCTTGGGTTATATCCTTTGCCAGGGAGGGACAACTCATTCCTGACACTGCCCGGGAATTTTCCCTATTTCCTCCAATTCCAGCCCCATTTCCCTCAAGGCCGTCCGGGTCAATAATTCGGCCCCGATTTTCATGGCCCTTTCATCAAAATCAAACATCGGATGATGGTGCGGATACCGAAAATCCTGATCATTTCCCGCCCCGATAAAGCAAAAGGCGCCGGGACGTTCCTTCAGGTAATAACTGAAATCTTCACCAGCCATTAAAGGTTCCATTTCCTTCACGCAGGAAACTCCGTCAATCTTTCGCGCTTCGTCCATTAATTCCCGTGCGGGCCGGGACTCGTTGGAAACGGCGGGATACCCCCACTCATAGTAAAATTCGCAATCGGCCCCATACATGCGGCAAGTGGACTCAGTGACTTCTTTCATCCGGCGCACAATCAACCGGCGGACTTCTTCATTGAATGTGCGCACGGTGCCCTCCAACCGGCAATGTTCCGCAATCACATTGAAAGTTTGCCCCGCCTGGATCATTCCCACTGAAATCACTGCCGGTTCCAAGGGATTGACTTCCCTGCTGATAATGGATTGCAAATGAACCACCAAGTGAGCGGCAATTTGCACCGCATCAACGGATTCATGCGGCAATCCGGCATGGCCGCCCCGCCCTTTGATCTCAATCCGGAACGCATCCGCCGCCGCCATCAACACTCCCGGGCGGGACCCGACCGTGCCGAGGGGAAGAGGCGTCCACAAATGGGCCCCGTAAATCACATCCACTCCTTCCAACACCCCGGCTTCAATCATGGCTTTGGCTCCTCCGGGAACCAACTCTTCAGCCGGTTGAAAAAGAAACAAAACATTTCCGCGCAACTCTTCACGCAACTCTGACAACAAAGCGGCTGCTCCCATCAACATGGCCATGTGCCCGTCATGCCCGCAAGCATGCATCACTCCCGGAACGGTCGAGCGGTATTCGCACGTTTTCTCATCCTGAATCGGCAAAGCATCCATATCCGCGCGCAATGCGACCGTGGGCCCTTCTCCTTTTCCTTTGAGGAAACCGGTCACGCCGTACCCGCCGACTCCCGTTTTGACCTCCAGATTTAAACTTTTCAGAT
Source organism: Thermoactinomyces sp. CICC 10735 (assembly GCF_016055175.1). Classification (NCBI taxonomy): domain Bacteria; kingdom Bacillati; phylum Bacillota; class Bacilli; order Caryophanales; family Thermoactinomycetaceae; genus Thermoactinomyces; species Thermoactinomyces sp. CICC 10735. The sequence goes on from NZ_JAECVT010000002.1 coordinate 482,845, forward strand.
AGCCAGCCACCTTTTCGGATGTTTCCCGCTCTTGAAAAGAACGTTCAGGATATTGATGAAAATGCCGGCGCCACTTTTTCATGAGGGGAAAAAGACGGTCCAATCGTTCTTTCATCTGTCCTCTCGGCACTCCTCTCTTCCCTTTTTCGCTCCTCCTTTATGCCCCTTTGTCCGGTTGCTTTGTCAAAGCGTTCGTACTATGATAAAAAAGGATTGAATACGGTGCCAATACAAAGGAGGCGCACATGAATGATTTTTTATGACAGTAAAACCAAAGGGATCAAAAAAGAATTCGGCGAAATGGAAAAATTAATGAAAAAATTGGGATTTGTCCGCTGGTCCTGGGATTATGAACGGGTCACGTACGATTACAAATTGTCAGCCAATGGCGTGAGTTACTACCTGCGTCTGAGCGGAGATGTCGTGAACGATAAACGTTTGGAACACCCGAAAGCATTGCTGGAGCTGGGCACTCCCGTATTTTCCCGTCACTTCTTCCCGCACGGCCTGGATGACACTGCCGAAGTCCCGGAAGAATTAAAAGAAGAAGTCCAACAACTGCTGAATGATTTGGAAAAAGCTTTGCTGGAAGAGAAAAAATAAAGATTTGGACAAAAGAAGAGGGTGCTTTGGCTTCACCCTCTTTTTCAACGCAACTCCCCGTTACCGGCTTGGACAGCCGTTTCCTTTATATGGACGCCGTCCACTTTGACATTGACTTCAACCACATGTAAGCCCGTCATCGTTTCCACGGCTTCTTTCACATTTTGTTGGAGTTCCCGGCATACTTTGTGAATGGGTTGGCCATAGTCCACGATGACTCTTAAATCAATGGCCGCTTCCAAATTGCCCACTTCGACTTGCACGCCTTTGGTGATGTTCTTCCCGCTCACCCGTTTGGCGAACCCTTCAGCCATCCCGCCTGACATGCTGGCAATTCCATGGGTTTTGCCTGCCGCCAGTCCAGCAATCACGGCAACCACGTCGTCGGCAATCCGGATCGACCCTTGATTGGTTTCTTCAGCCACGCATCATCCCCCCTTGTCGTCAGAATGGCCCCCGGTTATAGTTTAGCACAACCGTCCGGCGGAAATCCGGTCAACTAACCTTATACCCGGCGATTTTCACCATGGTTTGCACCTGAGAATGGTTGAGATTCACCTTATAACCATAATATGTTTTATCTTCCATCTCAATTTCTACAGGAACAATAAATTTCCCTTTTAAAAGCTTCGTAAACAATTGGTTCGCTTCCATTTCGTCCAAGTGGAATTTACGCATAAAATCATTTTTGATCCACGTGCTTCCATAACTCTTTCCAATATTGTTGGGATCATGATACCATTCATAAATTTGCACCACCGCATTATGAATCAGGCGATCCAGCCGCGTCAGATTCTGAAATTCGTTAATATTCAAAAATTCAAAGAGATTGTGGGTTTGGTCACAAAACTCATGCAACTGAGCGGTTCGGGATAAACTTTCATCACAAAGGCAAAAAAGTTCAACCTGCTTTCCTCTCGACCACAAGCGGTCCAAAAGCGGGATCATGTCCTGATCCGCACTGACGATTACAAACGTGTTGATTTCGGGAATTTCATATAACACTTCCATGGCATCCAAACACAACTGAATGTCCGCCGCATTTTTCCGTTCCCGGCCGTTTCGCCCGTTCCCGTACACCTGATGGATGTGAACCCGTTTTTTTTGCAGGCTCATCATGGACAAATCCAATTGCTCAAAATCCGCATATGCTTCCATGAGGCGGATGGCATCCCGTCCGTAATGTTCTTGCAGACGCAAAAATAAATTATGAGTCTCATCCGGGTGATCCGGGTCCATATGATACTTTTTGAGTCCGTAATACACATTTTCCAGATCAATAAATATCGCTATGTCCTTGGACACGGGAGTCATCGAACGTCCCTCCCTTCATAAAATGGAGTATGTTCAATTATTTCGATTTTTTACAGAGATTTCCTGCCATAAACTTTCGAAATCGTCTTACAGATACTTTGATAGGATTTGACATTTTTTTGCGTTTCCGTATGACAAAATCGTTTTTTGTTCAACATAAACTCACATCTTATGGAATGAGGGGTGCGCAGGATTGAATAACAAATGGTTTTATCCTTTATTGATTCTTTCCACCTTGCTCAGCGCAGGGGCTCATTACTTTTGGGGCAACCAATTCATCCAATTTGTTGCAGCTTCCTTCTCTCTTTTGCTGTGGGCTGCGTTGTTGGGAAAAGCAACGGAAAATGTGGCCCATTATGCCGGGGAACGGTTGGGGGGACTGTTAAATGCCACCTTCGGCAATGCGGCTGAATTGATCATCGCTATTTTTCTGGTGAAAGAAGGATACTTCGACATGGTCAAAGCAAGCATCACCGGTTCGGTGATCGGAAACTTGCTGTTGGTGCTGGGACTGAGTGTCCTTTTCGGAGGGATGAAACATAAAACCCAGCGCTTTAATTCCGAACTTGCCGGCCATAATGCATCCCTGATGATGCTTTCCGTGATCGCCCTGTTTATCCCGGCCGCCTTTATCCAATCTCTCGGGGAGCGGGAGGTCGGGATTATCAGCATGGTCATTGCTTTTCTCCTGATTGCCGGCTATTTTTTGTGGCTTTATTTCTCTCTTGTCACGCACAAAGATGAATTGGGGGACGCCGTGGATGGTCTGCCGGACCGGGAAGAAGAAAAAGAGGAACCGGTTTGGTCCGGGAAAATTTCCCTCCTCCTTCTTTTCATTTCCACGGTTTTTGTGGCAATTCAAAGTGAATGGCTTGTGCACAGCGTCGAAGCCGTCGCTCACACCCTCGGATGGTCCCAATTATTTGTCGGCGCTTTTCTGATTGCGATCATCGGAAATGCAGCCGAACACAGCGCAGCCATCTTTCTGGCCATGAAAAACCGGATGGGGGCGGCCGTGGAAATTGCCATCGGAAGCAGCCTGCAAATCAGTCTCTTTGTGGCCCCCGTCTTAATCTTTGTGAGCCGGTTGTTTCAAAATCCCATGGACATCCTCTTCACCCATCATGAAATTGCGGCCATTGCCGTCTCTGCATTGATCACCGCATCCATTTCCCGGGACGGGGCGACCAACTGGTATGAAGGGGTTTTGCTGCTGATTGTCTATTTCATCTTGGGCGCGGTCTTTTTTGTCGCCTGAATCCAAAAAGAAAAAAGACTCCTCTTTTTCAAAGGAGTCTATTCATCTATGACATATTATCATTAGACTTAGGCAAAACTTTCGAATAAAAATCAGCTAATTTCCGTTCCAGATCATGAATGATTTGTTGCCCTTGCTCTTTTTCGATTAATCCTGCCCGGACGGCAAAATCAATTTCCCTTGATAAACCAAACATTTGTGTATCTAGAACTTCCTCATATAAAGGACATTTTGGCAAGGTGAGATTGTCAAGCTGTACGGAAATAAGTTGAGCGATTTTATCTGCATCTTCTCTGAGTAATTGCAGAGCCTTGTAACTCAAATCGGTCTGTGTTGGTATGGTCAAAGCAAACCCCTCCATCGACCGCCGTCATTGCAATTGGTTTGCTTAAAACGGCCCGTATTCCCTGCGTTAAAGTTAGTGTATCATGACCCCCTCCGTTTGTAAAATACCGAATCCCGTTATTAAAAAATACTTAAATCCAATTCCCTCGAAAGATCTTCCAATAACGCAACCCCCCCGATGCTGTTTCCCTTTTCGTTCAGGGCCGGACCGAACACTCCGATTCCCATTTCCATCGGCACGGAAGCCATAATGCCTCCCGAGACCCCGCTTTTTGCCGGTATTCCCACTTTGATGGCAAATTCCCCGGACTCATTGTACATGCCGCATGTCACCATAAAGGTTTTCGCCATTCGGGAAACATAGACCGGAACCACCATCCGGTTGTCAAAGGTTTGTCCGTACCGGGCCAGGCATAATCCGATTTTGGCCAGGTCTTCACAGGTAACCTGAATCGAGCATTGAAGCAAATAGGCTTCCAATGTTTCCTCCACCCGGTCGATCAGGTTGAGTTCTTTCAACAAGTGGGCCAGTGCCCGGTTCCTGTGCGCCGATTCATATTCGGAACGAAAAACTTCTTCATCCACTTCAATTCCTTTGCTTCCTGTCATTTCCTCGATCAGCCGGATGATCCGCCCCGTCTTTTCCCGTGCCGTTCTCCCTTTGATCAGGGAGGTCACCACCAACGCCCCGGCATTGATCATCGGATTTAACGGCTTTTTCAACTTCATCATTTCCATGTTATATATGGAATTAAAAGGATCGCCGGTGGGCTCCATTCCCACTTTGGAAAAAACTTTGCGGTCCCCGTTATCCATTACCGCGAGCATCAATGCAATCACCTTGGAGATGCTTTGCAGCGTGAAGCGTTTCGGAAACCGTCCGGCCTGATACACTTTTTGGTCCTTTGTGACAACGGTGATCCCCAGCTGGGACGGATCCTGCCCGGCCAATACGGGAATATATTCGGCACACTTGCCATACCGGGTTGTGGGCAGATGTTTTTCAATCAAACGCTCCAGTAATTTTTGCATATCGGCTTCCTTCTTTCCGAAGTTCTTTTATGAATTATCATGTCCGATTCAGCATTTGTTATTTTATTCTCCGCTCCATCTTCGATATAATGAAAACGTTATAAAATTCAATTCGTTTGGGTGATCATGATGAATTCCGTCATTCAAGTAACCGGAGATGTAAAATATACCATTCATCTGGATCCAACCATTTGGATTTTTGATGAGCGCCGTTTCCCTCTTGAGGAGCGTCTGGACGGAGTGAGCGGGCTGGCTGTCGAATTGGCCCCGTTTCTGGCCAATGCCGAGCCTTCCGAAAAAGCCACCAAGTTGATTTGTCGCCGCCGTCAGGGCGAAGATGTTGTCATTTCCATGGAAGAAGCGAAAAAAGCTTATTTGTGCTTTGCCAAAGACAACAAACCAATCCGGGAAGGAGGTCCGGCGCTTCTGTATTTGGCAGACGGCAGCAACAAGGATCAGCCGGTCGATTATCTGACGCATCTCGAAGTGGTGGAATGACCCGCCCGCTCAATTCCCTCAGGAAAACGAACGAGGAGGCCTTTTTTCGGCCCCCTCGTTCTTCTGTTTTATCACATCACCGGAAATGGCGGTATGGCTCTTTTAAACATCCGCCGTCGTCCATCCCTCTTCCGTACCGCCAAAAAGTTTCTTCTTATTTTCGAATCATGAAAAAGGTTCCCGATGCATGCGCGATCAATTGATTTTTCTCATTCTTGATCTCACAAGTGGCGGTTGCCAAATGGCTTCCCATCTTCAGCAATTTGGCTCTGGAAATGATCCGTTCGCCCGTTCCCGGCGACAAATAATTGATTTTCATTTCGGCCGTCACGGCTCCCTGGTATTTGTCCGACAGCCGCCGGTTGATCAATGATCCCATCGTTGAATCGGCCAGTGTAGCCGTGATGCCTCCATGGACAATGCCGGCTTTATTCAACATGAACGGAGTGATCGGAACGGAAAACTGATACTCATCCTCACCGATGAATTCACCCTTCAACCCCATAAAACCGGACAAATAGGCACTGTCACGATCCCTTTTTTGCCGGATGGCCTGTACAGCCAAAGATAAAATTTCCCTTTCCTCATCGTTGCCGTCCCGGAGAATCCTGTCCAGTTCCTTCCTGAGATCCACCTTTTCTCTCTCCTTTACTTGCAAATATGATCCCGTTTCAAAAACAAGCTGTCCTGAGAAAACCGCACGGCCACGGCTCACAAACCCGGTTCACGCCATGTTTGAAAGCAAATAATGATACAAAAGCAGATACGTGTTTTCCAAAGCATCCCGATGCGTCCGTTCATAAGCATGAGAAGCATCCACCCCCGGGCCGATCAAGGCATGCTTCACATCATACCCTGCCCGGACGGCGGCACTGGCATCAGAAGCATAATGCGGATAAATGTCCACTTGATAAGCAATGTGATGCTCCTCGGCCAGCCGGATCAAATGATTGGTCAACCCGTAATGATAAGGGCCCGAACCGTCTTTGGCACAAATGGACACGCTAAATTCATCCGATGCCTGCCCTTCCCCGGTCGCCCCCATGTCAACCGACACGTATTCGCAAACAGGAACCGGGATCCCGGCATTCGCCCCAAAGCCCACTTCTTCGAAGTTGCTGAAATAAAAATGGGTGGTATAAGGCAGTTTCGCCCCGGATTCTTTCAAATGTTTTAAAAGCTCCAGCATGACGGCCACACTGGCTTTGTCATCCAGATGGCGGGCTTTGACAAAACCGGTATCCGTTTGGACAACGGACGGGTCAAATGAAACAAAGTCCCCCACCCGGATGCCAAGCGCCTCAATCTCTTCCCGGGAGCCGGCCCGCACATCCAGCCGGACTTCCATGTTCTCATCGGAGCGTTCTTGTTTTTCGGCATCATGATAAACATGAACCGACGTATGGGAAGCGAGGATGGTTCCGGTAAACACCTCTCCTTTTCTCGTCTCCACAAAGCAATAGGCCCCGTCCACGGAAAACCAACCAAACCCGCCGATTTTGCTCAATTTTAAGCGCCCGTCTTCCTTGATCTCTTTCACCATGGCACCCAACGTGTCCACATGGGCTGTCACAAACCGGTGTTGGGTGTCGTTTTCTCCCTTGATGGTGACAAGCACCCCTCCTTTGTTGGTGAACACCGGCTGCATTCCCGCCTTGGTCAACCGGCGGGTGACATATTCAATCGCATGGTCGGTATGGCCGGAAGGACTTTGAATTTGCATCAATTCCACCAGGGTGGTTAAAACTTGTTCTTCCGGAAAATTCATGATTCATTCCCCCTTGAGCTTTTAGAAAAAAGAGGCTTCCCCTTCCATCTGACTAAATGAGAAGGAAGCCTCTTCCTCTTGGCCGCTGATTCTCTTTATTTTTTTTCTACGCTTGCAACATGGGTTTCTCCTGCTTTTAAATCTTCTTGCTCTTTAAATTCAATCTTCCATTCGGCTGACTGAGGAAAAACCACCGGCGAAACCGGCGATTTTCCTTTCCCCTTCAAGAAATCCACATCCACCTTTAACAATTTTTGCCCAACTTTGACCGAATCGCCTTCGCTGACAAAGGTTTCAAATCCTTCACCGTTCAACTCCACTGTGTCAATGCCGATGTGGACCAGAATTTCCAGGCCATCCGCTGTTTTTAAACCGATGGCATGCTTTGTCGGGAAAACATGAATTACTTTGCCATCGACCGGGGAAACCACTTCCCCGCCAACCGGATCCACCGCAAATCCTTCTCCCATCATTCCTTGGGAAAAAACTTGGTCCGGCACTTCATCCAATGATACAAACCGTCCGTTCATCGGGGAATAAACTTCAATGCTTTTCTTTTTTTTCTTCCAAAAGAACATTTTTTTGCCCCTCTCTTTGATCCATTTTGTTTATTTTAGATTTTCCGGATTGAGCGGAATCAAATCGTCCACTACAAAGAGCCCGTCTTTGCGAATCAGTTCGCCGTCAAAATAAATTTCTCCGCCGCCGTATTCCGGCCGTTGAATCAAAACAAGATCCCAGTGAATGGCCGAGCGGTTGCCGTTATCCGCTTCATCGTAAGCCCGTCCCGGAGTAAAATGGAAACTTCCGTTGATTTTTTCGTCAAACAAGGTGTCCTTCATCGGATGATGGATATGCGGATTCAAACCCAAACTCCATTCCCCGGCATAGCGGGCTCCTTCATCGGTGTCCAAAATTTGGTTTAACCGCTCGGTGTCATTGGCGGTCGCTTTCACAATTTTACCGTCTTTGAGCTCAAAGGAAATGTTTTCAAAGGTGACTCCCTGATATACCGACGGGGTGTTGAACGTAATCACGCCATTGATCGAATCGCGGACCGGAGCGGTGAACACTTCCCCGTCGGGAATATTCATTTCCCCTGCACATTTGACCACCGGAATTCCTTTGATGGAGAAGGTGAGGTCTGTTCCCGGGCCCACAATCCGCACTTCGTCCGTCTGCTCCATTCGTTTCACCAGCGGATCCATGGCTTTGGACATTTGTTCATAATCCACATTGCATACACGGAAATAGTAATCCTCAAAAGCCTCCGTACTCATGTTGGCCAGCTGTGCCATGGACGCGTTGGGATAACGGAGAACCACCCATTTCGTGTGTTTCACCCGTTGCTCGCTATGTACCCGGTGATTAAACAGGCTCATGTACAATCTCATTTTTTCTTCGGGAACATCACTCAGCTCACTCACATTGTCATTGCCCCGGATCCCAATGTAACAATCCATGGATTTCATCTGTTCGAGCGCATGGTATGTTAACGTTTCCATATGTTCTTCAGAAGTTCCCATTAAAAGCGCACGGGTGATCATCTGGTCGTTGAGCTGCACGTACGGATGCCCGCCCGCTTTATAAACCTCCTCAATCAATGCACGGGCCAGTTCCCGTTCATTGCCGAATACATCAATCAGGACTTTTTCCCCCGGTTGGACTTTGCAAGAATGGTTCACCAAAATTTCGGCCAATTTCAAAACACGTGAATCACGCATTTCTTCATCCCCTTTATGGTTCAATGTCGATTGTGTTGCATCTGTTTCTTGTCATTTTTATATTCTAACACTTCTTTGCCCAAAGCGTACAATCTTTTCATCCCCGCCGGTCCGGTGTACAATGGGAACCATACCTGCGAAAACATGAAATCACCCGGTCTCACCGATCACGACCGGAGAAATGGAGGGCATTCAATGTTTGCTTTTGAAGAAGTGAAAGGAGACAAAACCACGCGTTATGAATCCATGCAACAACAACTGTCCGCCCTGTTGGAAGGAGAAACCTTCTGGCTTCCGAATTTATCCAATGCCGCCTCACATTTATTTCATTCCTTGTCTGACATTAACTGGGCCGGCTTTTACCTGATGAAAGACGGCGAATTGGTCTTGGGTCCTTTCATGGGCAAACCGGCTTGTGTCCGGATCCCCGTCGGAAAAGGCGTATGCGGAACCGCTGTCAAAGAGGAGCGGCCGCAACTGGTGAAAAACGTCCTGGAGTTTGCCGGACATATCGCTTGTGACGCCGACAGCCGTTCCGAAATCGTCATCCCTTTGTCGGTAAACGGAAAAATCATCGGCGTCTTGGATATTGACAGCCCGAAGGAAGCCCGTTTTGATGAGGAAGATCTGGCCCAGCTGGAAAAGTACGCCGAAATCATAATCCAAAAAACGGACTGGAGTCCGCTCCTTGCAAACTGAAAAACCCCGGTGTTGTCTCCAACCCGGGGTTTTCAAACCTTTCCCGTTCAATTGTAAACCTGGCTTAAAAACTGCCGGGTCCTTTCTTCTTTCGGGGATTCAAAAATTTGTTCCGGCGGTCCCGATTCCACAATCACCCCTTGATCCAAGAACATCACCTGATCGGCCACTTCACGGGCAAATCCCATTTCATGGGTGACAATCACCATCGTCATCCCGTCTTGAGCCAGTTCTTTCATCACGGTCAACACTTCCCCCACCAATTCGGGATCCAGGGCGGAAGTCGGTTCGTCAAACAGCATGACTTTCGGCTGCATCGCCAAGGCCCGCGCATTCGCCACCCGCTGTTTTTGTCCGCCGGATAAAGCGTAAGGATAGACATGGGCTTTTTCGCGCAACCCGACTTTGTCCAACATTTTCAGTCCCAAACGCTCGGCCTCTTCTTTGGAAACTTTTTTCACATGAACCGGGGCCTCCATCAGATTTTGAAGAACTGTCCGATGCGGGAAAAGGTGAAAATGCTGAAAAACCATTCCGACTTCCTGGCGAATCCGGTTCAGATTCTTTTTTTTCGGCTCCACTTTTTTTCCCTTGAACCAAATTTCGCCTCCGTCCGGTTTCTCCAAAAAATTCAGGCAACGGAGCAATGTGCTCTTTCCCGAACCACTGGCCCCGATGAAAACAACCACCTCGCTTTCTTCCACTTTAAAATTGACATCCTTCAACACCTGCACTCCTCCGAACGACTTGTTCAACTTTTTCACCTGAATCAAGCACGGACACCCCTTTGTTCCACATCCAAATGCTTCTCCACCCACTGCAGCAGAAATGTAAAAATCAAAACCAATGCCAAATAATAAAACCCGTTAATCAAATAAGTCTCAAACTGCTTAAAATTATCCGCCGCCGCTCCCAAAGCCGTGGCCCACAACTCGGTTCCGCCGATATAAGCCACCAGGGAAGAATCTTTCAACCCGATGATAAACTGGTTCCCCAAGGAAGGAATGGAACGGCGAAAAGCCTGCGGCAAAATAATCCGGCGCATGGCCATCGGATAAGTCATGCCAAGGGAACGGGCCGCTTCCATCTGTCCTTTGTCGATGGATTGAATCGCGCCGCGGAAAATTTCCGCAATATAGGCTCCGGCATGGATGGCCAGCGCATACACCCCGGCCGTGAACGAATCCAACACCACCAGTTGCGCCAAGCCGAAGTAAATGGCAAAAATCTGCACAATCAGCGGCGTCCCGCGAATCACCGTGATATAAACCGTTGCAATTCCATTTAAAACGGCATTGCGGGAAATTTTGAAAAATGCAAACACCAAGCCAATCGCCGTTCCCAAAAGCAAGGACCAAAACGTTAACTGAACGGTTTGCCAAGCGGCTTTGGTAAAGCCAGCAAACGTCACTTGGAAAATTTCCATGATCTCCATGTTTCTGTTGAAAGTCACCCCTTCACATCTATTTCATTCATTTTCCAGAAGATTCCGATTAAAATACTTGTGACTGATCCGGTCATACGTCCCGTCCCGGATGATCTTTTCAAGAGCCTGATTTAACTTTTGCTGCAATTCTTTATCCCCTTTATGCACGGCAATGGCCATCTCGTCTTGTGTCAGCGGCTCACCGACATCTTTGATCGGGAAATTCATCCGGTTCATCGCATACAACCCGACGGCCTGATCGGTAATGACGGCATCCAGACGCCCGGTCGGCAAATCCTGCAAAGCGGTGATGTCGTTGGTGTATTCCACGAGATCGGAACTGTAGCCGGATGCCACCTCTTTAAAAGTGGACGCCTTCATCACCCCGATGATTTTTCCTTTCAAATCATCCGCCGAACGAATGGACGTGTTCTCAGCGGACACAAATATTTGCGCACCCGAACGGTAATAAGGGATCGTAAAATCAACAGCTTGTTTTCGCTTCTCGGTAATCCCCATGCTGCCGATGATGGCATCATATTTTCTCATTTGCAAACCGGCAATGATGGTTTCCCAAGGCGTGGCAACCGGATTGGGTTTCAATCCCATTTCTTTGGCCAATGCCTTCCCGATCTCCACATCAAATCCGGTCAATTCTCCTCCCTGTCGGGTGTCATGATAGTTGAACGGTTTATACAGACCGCTCATCGCAAAGGTAAACGTTCCTTCTTCCAAAGTAAACCGGCCTTCGGGGCGGTCCGGCACACAAGCAGTGAAAAACAGAAAACAAAAAACCATGCCCAAAAAAGAAAACCAACGGAAACGGATCACAAAAACCTCCTTTTTTCAATACAACAGATAAAAAATCCAAACCTTATTCCCGATATGCGTTATGTATTTCCCGTTCTATTGCATTTTTAAACCATAAAACTTTATATTTATAATGTTAGATTTCATAAAGATCAATAAAAAAACCACCCGTAACGCAGGGTGGCTGCAAGATTCCGGGAACAAATCAAGAGGATTCAATCAAACTGCTTGTATCCACTTTCCATATTTCCTGTTCATTTTTCACCATTTGAAACCGGCTGGCATCTTCGCCCATCAGCGGATACTCGACGTAACCCGTATGGTCATCAAGTTGGACAAACTTCACTTTTGTCACTCCGGTCAACACCCGTTTCATACTGTTCACCTTTTGGATCAGTTTCTGGTGGTCCCCGGGCTTTTTATTGACAGACAACAATTCCTCCATCTCTTCATCATGGTTCAAAACGGCGTGGAGATACAGCTTGGCCGCAACAATGGGATCGATCTGTTTCAAATCTTCCACCGGTTTGCTCTTATACTGATCATAAATCTTTTGTTCATCTTCCCGGAGTTCGAGCAGATGGGTTTCTTCCAGCATCATCACTTTCTTTTCGTTTCCAACCACCGTGCCCGTTCCCATTTCCGGCTGATCCGCGCATCCTGCCAACAACACGCCACAAACGCCACAGAACACAAAAAACATGGCCAAACGAAGATTGACACGAAGCATGTCCGTTTCCTCCCATCCCAAAAAAATCCCCCGGTTTCACAACCAGAGGACTTCTCTGTTCTTGTTCCAAGATTCAAAGACCGCGAAAATCGGTGTAAATCCGATAAGCCCGGCGGATCTCTTCTTTCATCCATTCCGGATATTCTCCCTCGTCCAGTTCGTCCAGATAAACCCAACGGTAAAGGTCATGCTCTGCACTTAAAGTCAGATCTCCCGTGGGTTGGTCACAGGCAAATTTAACAATGATCAAATGCTTTTCTTCCTGGATCTCATCGTATATATATGCCGGTGCCACCACTTTCACTTCCAAACCGGTTTCTTCCTTCACTTCCCGGGCCAACGCATCCATGATCGGTTCGCACGGTTCCAAACCGCCTCCCGGAAAGTCCCAACCGTGAGTGTCTTTGGCCAGGCGTTCTTCCAGCGACTTGCGCAAAATTAGCACATGGCCTTCATGAAAAATAATCGCTTTTGCCACGATTTTGTAAGGTTTTGTCATAAAAATCCCCGCCTACTTCAAACGGAAAAAGGTTGAGGAAGCTGTGGCAATCATCTTTTCCCGCTCATCGAACACTTTGGTTTCCAAAATAATGGTCGTTTTTCCCTTTTTGATCACTTGCGTTTCGGAAGTCAGCCAGCCTTCCTGGCCTGGTGCCAAAAAATGAACATTCAAGTCCAGGGTCACGACCCGGGCATCTTTCCCTTCCATTTGAAAAATGGTGGATCCCATGGCCGTGTCGATAAAAGTGGCGGTGATGCCGCCATGCAAGATTTTGTAGCGGTTTTTCAATTCATCTGTGATGCACATGCGGTGAATGTACGCATTTTTCTGTTCATCGTAGCCCGTCGCTTGAAAGTTCATGACTTCCTCAATATATGCCAGCGGGCTGACCCTTGTGCGTTTCAAAGCTTGAACCAGTTTATGTATGGTTTCAATTTCACCGGGATTTAAATCCTGCAGTTCTTGGTATAAAGTTTCTAACGTCATCGTTGCTCCTCGGTTCATATCTTGATTTTTCTTCTATTATCTTAACGAAACCACCCGCAGGACGCAAGAATCCCCGCCTTTTTAAGACGGGGAAATTTTGTCACCATCCGCCCGATACGGAAATGGTCTCTCCGGTCACCGCCCCGGCCGGATCCGAAGCAAGATAAACCGCACAAGCAGCCACTTCTTCCGGGCGGATAAACCGTTTGACGGCTTGTTTGTTCAACAAATGTTTCATCAAAGCCTCCTGTTTTGTGATCCCTTCTTCCGAGGCCAATTTCTCCAGTTGATTTTGCACCAGCGGGGTATCCACGGCGCCGGGCATGATCGCATTGGCGGTAATGCCGTAATCGGCGGTTTCCAAAGCAACCGTTTTGGTCAGCCCCACCAATCCGTGTTTGGCTGAAATATAGGCCGCTTTAAAGGGGGAAGCGGTCTTTCCGTGCACGGACGAAATATTGATGATCCGCCCGTACTTCTGTTTTTTCATCACCGGCAACACATGTTTGATCAACAAAAACGGACCGGTCAACATCACATCCAACAAATGATTCCACTTTTCGAGCGGGAAATGCTCCACCGGATCAATATGTTGCAATCCGGCATTATTGACAATCACATCGATGCTGCCCCGTTCATCCACAAGCAACTTGGTGTTTTGCTTGATTTGCTCTTCGCTGGTCACATCCACCGCATAGCCTTTGGCCGATCCGGCCGTTTCATTTTGGATGTCTTCCGCCACCGATTCAGCCGCTTCTTTCTTTACATCCCAGACCGCCACAAAGTCTCCTTCTCCGGCAAACGCCCGGGCAATGGCCCGCCCGATCGTTCCGGCAGCGCCTGTCACAATCACCGTTCTTTCCGCCATCCGGTATCCTCCTCTTGAAAAAATTTTTAATAAATTCCCGTCGCGATGGTCAACAAGATCATAAGCGGAACAACCAACGTCTTGATCACCGTGATCGCAAAAATGTCCGGATACGCTTCCCGATGCGTCAATCCGCAGATCGCCAGAAGGGTGATGACCGCCCCGTTATGGGGCAATGTGTCCATGCCGCCGGCCGACATGGAAGCGATCCGGTGCAACACTTCGGGATCCGTCCCGATGCTTGCGGCCAGCTCCAGATACTTTTGCCCCATGATGTCAAGGGCAATGCTCATCCCGCCGGATGCGGACCCGGTGATGCCGGCCAGAATGTTGATGGACAATGCCTCGGAAAAAAGGGGATTCACGTCCATCGACAACAGGGCACGGGTAATCGACTGAAACCCCGGCAAGCCGGCAATCACATTTCCAAACCCCACTTCCGAGGCTGTATTCATGATCGCCAATGGCCAAATTCCGGTTTCCGTTCGCAGCTTTCAATGCTTGCCGGATCGCTTCTTTTTCCGCCCGGGCCACGGCGGACTTCAAGGAAAATTTCCCGTCATGGCATCCTTGGTTTTTCTGCAGGTGATACGGCAAATGTTTCACATCCAATGTGTCCCCATCCATCAGATGCATCGACCGCTCCAAGACATTTCGCAATTCCCGGATGTTTCCGGGCCAGTCATAATTCAACAGGCATCCCATGGCTCCCGGCGTGATCCGGCTTGCGTAAATCCCCAGATCCGCCGATAATTCCCTGAGCAGGATCTGTGCCAGGTCCGGGATGTCTTCTTTCCGCTTGCGCAACGGGGGAATCTGTAAGGAAATCACATGAAGCCTGTAAAATAAATCCAACCGGAACCGCTTTTCCCTGACCATCTCTTCCAAATCCCGGTTGCTGGCTGCCAACACCCGGACATTGACCGGAACCGGATGAGCCGATCCCACCGGCTCCACTTCTTTTTCCTGCAACACACGCAACAGTTTTGCCTGCATGGTGAGAGGAAGTTCCCCGATCTCATCCAAAAAAATCGTGCCACCCTCCGCGAGGAGAAACTTTCCCTTTCTGCCTCCCGGGAAAGCTCCGGTAAACGCCCCCTCTTCATACCCGAACAAAATCGATTCCACCAGGCTTTCCGGATTGGCGGCACAATTGACTTTAATAAACGGCTTTCCCCGTCTCGGGCTTTCAAAATGGATGGCATGGGCAAACATTTCTTTTCCGGTTCCGCTTTCGCCCCCGATGAAAACCGTGGAATCACTCCAAGCCACTTTCCGCGCCATTTCCTTCACCCGGAGCATGGCTTCGCTTTTTCCCGCAATGTCATCAAAACGGTATCGGATTCCCAATTTTTTAAAAAATTCTCCCCTGTAATAGTCCAATTCTTTGCTCAACTGCATGACCCGGCGGGACAAGGCGTGCAGTTTGTTCACATCTTGAAACAAAACTTTGCCAACTGCGGAAACCACCCGGTTGTTTTTACGGATGGGAATGCGATGAACCAACATGTCTCCGCCGCGGATCCGTTGGACTTGCGCCAGCTCCGGCCGGTGCGGACGACAATGTGCATCCGTGTGTTTTCAATCACTTCGGTCACATGCCGCCCGATAACTTCCCGGGCATCCACCTGCAAAAATCTGGCATACGTGTCGTTCAGCATGACAATTTTCCCGTCGGGATCCACAAGAACAATCCCCTCATAGGCGCTCTCAAAAGCCTCTTCAATCAGCTGCTGCCTTTCCCGCAACCGGAAAAGCTCCTTTCTGAGCTCTTGAAAATCGTTGCATTCTGCTTCCACAGCCGGACAACCTCCATTAGCGGATAATCTCATTGAAGATGCGGCACTTCATTATAACTTTCCACCGTCCACCGGCCGTTTTGGTGATAAATCAGCCGGGTCATGCTGGTATTTTTCAATTTTTCTCTTTGCGGGCCGTACTCCCCGCCAGTCACCGCATGCAAAAACATATGGATGCACAAACCATGGGCCACAATCGCAATTTGCCCTCCAAAATGTTCCCTGGCCAATTCCTCGCATTTTTCAGAAAATCGTTTTTGCATGGCTTTCACGGTTTCCACACCGTATTTTCCCCCGTTTAAAGTCACTTCTTTCCAGTCGGGATATTTCCGTTTCACTTCCTCATCCATCAACCCTTCCCACTCACCAAAATTTCTTTCCCTGAATTCCGGAAAGACCGTGACCGGCAACCGGTGCGGTTTGGCCACCAGTTGTGCCGTCTCTTTGGCGCGGGACAGGTCGCTGGCATAAATGGCACTGAACGTTTCATCCTTCAGATAGCCGGCCAGCTTGGCAGCCTGCTCCCTGCCCAAATCACTCAACGGGACATCCCGTTGCCCTTGCTTGCGAAATTCCCGGTTCCACAAGGTTTCCCCATGACGAATCAAAAGAATTTTGGTCTCCATCCCTCTTCCTCCCGTCCAGTCGGTGCCAAATCCGCGGGTTGTGCGGGGTTCAGGGCCGGAAAGTGCCGGCATCAAAACGGCGGATCATGTTTTCTTCCGCCCGGTCCCCTATCAGCACAACCGCAAAAGCCCAGTCGGAATGATTCTCATCCAAAGGCACCAAATAAGGATAAATTTCATTTTCTTTGATTCCTTTTAAATCTTTCCGGAAAACCGTCCAACGCTGGTCCTTTTCATTTTCAACCGTCAAATACAAATCGCCTTCCTGCTTATACGCCCGTGCATACCATCCGGCTTCTTTCTGCAGGATATACCGGTTGCCGGTCACTAACAAAACTGGTTTCACCGGCTTGTTGATCCGGTATCCTTTGTCGATCGTTTCTTGTACAATTTCCAGATATTCCACCATCTCATCGCCGTCTTTGGAATGCATTTTGGTTTCCAGCTTGCTTTTTTCCGGCAAATAAAGGGTTTGGACACACCGGCCGCTGTCCAATTGGTAAAAATCCATCCGAAACACTTGTTTTTCCTTTATGTAAGTTAAAACGGACAAATACCGGCCATCATCACTTCCGCCGTAAATATAGGGTTGATTTTGCAAGTAAGTTTGCACACCCGCATCCAAAAGCAAATCTTTGATTTTTGGAACCTCTTGATACAATTTTTCATAAAAACCCCAGTGATCCGTGGGGTCTTGTTGAATGCCGAAGAGAAACCCCTGGCAAGCCACACAGGCAAAAGCCATGAAAACCATCAAGAGCAGAAAATATCTTTTTGACACATCAACACCCCGAACCAGTCCGAAAAATCATCCATCCTTGTTCCCATTGTATAGCAAAATCAAACGGACAGACCTCCGGATCCATGCCAACCAAGTGTCGCCCCAACTTGCACGGTACCGGCTTTAATCTTAGCATATTAAATGTTTTTATTTATATCAACAAAATCCGGGCCGGAAGGACGACACCTTCACAAGCCCGGAAAAACGGATCTTTCCTGTTACACGATGCTGACTTGTCTGGAGGAAACAACAATCGGCCGGGGGACCCCTTGAACACAAGCAACCAAGGTGGCATCTCCCCAACGGTTCACATCGGCGACATAAACGTAGGTGGGATAACGGAATACATCACGAACCACCACACGGATCACCTGACCGACATATTGGCGCAACGTTTGAGGAGCGACGAAGGGACGTTGTTGCGGGGGTTGCTGCTGACCGGGGCTCCCCGGCCTTCCCGGGGGTTCAGGCCTTCTCTGCTCAATATATCCTTCATTTCCCATCCATCCATACGGATAATGATACATCCATCCTTCTCCCTTCATTGAAGATCTATTTTCTATCTATTCCAATCCAAACCGCTTCGTTTATGTATACACCCACCCGGGAAAAACCGGGCATCAAAAGGGAAACCCTTTGTTTTCCCGCTTGTCAATCGTTATAATAGAAAGGAATTTTAAATGGAGGATCAGAGAGAACCATGCGACTGAGAAGAAACCCAGAAGCACCGAAAATTCTTTCCAATCACCCGATGGTTTTCCGGGTCACGGAAGAAAACAAAAATGAGTGGCAAGGCAAGTGGCGTACGCGCTTTCCCCATCCCGACAACCCCCTTTACGTGGAACTCGGGACCGGAAAGGGCCAATTTTTAGCCAAAGCTTCCACCCAATATCCCGATATAAACTGGATCGGCGTCGAAAAAATTCAGGAGCCTTTGTTAAAAGCCGTCCGAAAAGGAGAAGAAACCGAAAACCAAAACCTTCATTACATCTGGATGGATGTGGAATGGTTAAATGAGGTCTTCGGCAACGGGGAAATCAACCGCCTGTACCTTCACTTCAGCGATCCATGGCCGAAAAAGCGGCATACCAAAAGGCGCTTGACTCATCATCGCTTTTTGGAACGTTACCGGAAAGTGTTGGCTCCCGGCGGTGACTTGATTTTAAAAACCGACAGTGTCAGCCTGTTTGACTTTTCATTGGAGGAATTTGCCGAATACGGCTGGGAAACGGTCGAAATGACGCGGGATCTGCACAACAGCCCCTTTCAGGCGGACAACATCACCACTGAATACGAAGAAAAATTTGTCGCCCGCGGCCTGCCGATCCACTACATTCGTGTCAAGCCCGTCTGATCGTCCCATTCCTCCATTTTCCCTTCTGTTATTGACTTTTGCATGGAACCGGCTATAATAATTCCTTGTATGGCTCAAAGTTCCTGAAAAAGGGTTTTGAGGATAGCAAGCAAACGATAGGTGAAGGGATCACCCTCACTGATTCGCCTCACCGGGAACCGGTGGGTATCCGGCTTTTCGCCGCTATCCGGAAAGTGCGGGTAATTCGCGAATCAGCACCCTGTCATTTGCGAAAAACCAGCAAATGATGAAAGGAGCCAAAAAGTATGGCACGTTACACAGGACCTACTTGGAAATTAAGCCGTCGTCTGGGAATTTCTCTTTCCGGAACCGGAAAAGAGTTGGCAAAACGCCCGTACGCTCCCGGACAACACGGCCCGAACCAACGCAGAAAGCTTTCCGAATACGGAATGCAATTGCAGGAAAAACAAAAACTCCGTCTGATGTACGGCGTTAATGAAAAGCAATTCCGTAATCTGTTCAAACGCGCAGGGAAAATGAAAGGGGTCCACGGGGAAAACTTCATGAAGCTGTTGGAATCCCGTTTGGACAACCTCGTGTATCGTCTCGGACTTGCCCGTACCCGTGCACAAGCACGCCAATTGGTGGTACACGGCCACATCCTGGTCAACGGGAAAAAAGTGGACCGTCCGTCTTACCAAGTAAAACCGGGCGATGTCATCGGCGTACGCGAAAAAAGCCGCAACCTGCAAATCATCAAAGAAGCTTTGGAAGAACGCCAATACCTTCCGGAATATCTCACCTTTGATGAAAACAAAATGGAAGGTACCTACACCCGTCTTCCGGAGCGCTCGGAATTGCCGTCTGAGATTAACGAGACCATGATCGTCGAGTTCTACTCCCGTTAATCCGGCAAAACGGCATATGCGACGAAAAAAAACCCTGAAAGCCTGGATCCAGGCTTTCAGGGTTTTTTGGTTTTTTCGGCTCACTCCAAAATTTCGATATAACCCTCCGTGCCATTCACCCGGATCCTTTGTCCGTCCTTGATCCGCTTGGTCGCATTCTCCACCCCGACCACAGCCGGCAAGCCGTATTCCCGGGCAATGACAGAGCCATGGGTCATCAACCCTCCCACTTCGGTAACCAATCCTTTCACCGAGACAAAAAAGGGAGTCCAACCGGGGTCGGTAAATCTTGTCACCAAAATACCCCCGTCTTCCGGAACCGCGTCCTCCATGTTTAAAAGAACACGGGCCCGTCCCTCGACAATGCCGGAAGAAACCGGCAGCCCCAAAATTGCGTTGTCCGGGAGGTTTTCCCGTCGGTACCGGCCTTGGATGATTTCGCCATCGGATGTGATCACACGCGGAGGGAACAGTTTTTCATAGAATTGGTATTCTCTCTTTCGCCGGCGGATGATGCGTTTATCCAGCCTGCCGGTGCGCACCGCTTCGCAAAATTCATCAAAAGTGAGGTAAAAAACCTCTTCTTTATCCCGCAAAATCCCCTTTTGCACAAGCTTTTCCGCTTCTTTCAGCAAGGACTGCTTATAGATAAAGTAACGTTGAATGATACAGTACTTGGGATATTCCCTGAAGCCGGCGAGGTTTCTCAGCCGCTGGATCATCCGCTTGGTTTCCCTTGCTTTTTGCCCGCCATCCGGCAGTTCTTTCAACCGTTCCAATAATTCCTTTTCTTTTTTCAATGCTTTTTGCTTTCCTTGCTCGAACTTGCGTCTGCCGGCACCCGGCCCAAAGTTTTTGACGTGGTGCAAAATGACGGGAACCAATGTGACGGGCTTTTCGCTCCAACGGGTCCGGGTGATATCAATTTCCCCGGGACAACGCATTCCATGCTTTTCAAGAAAAGCATCGATTTTGGCACGGGCTTCTTTGCCGCCCTCCAACCGGATCATGTCATCCAAAAAAGAATCCTTTTTCACTTGTTGCAAATAATCCACAACTTGCGGATAAGGGCGGATCGCATCGGCCACCTCCAAAAGCTCCATTCCCATTTCCGACGTGATGTTGTTCGGCACTGATTGCGTCAATTGGTCGGCTGCGTGTTTTTCCCCCAGCCACTGTTCCATCTTTTCATTGATCCACATCGCAGCGTCCATCGCCGCCTGAATCAAATCGATATGGGAAGATAACTCCTTCCTCAGTCGTTTCAGATCATGCCGGATGTAATCAAACAACGCCGGTCCGGCTTTCTGTCGGATCTCTTGTTTACACTGTTCGACGGATGCCTGAGCTTTTCTCATTCGTTCCAAAACGACAGACGGATCGCTTGGAATGGAGGCCGGATCAGGCGGAGACGGCAGCGCTTGGCGTCCCGGTCCGGGATTGCGTCCTTTGCTATCCGGACAAGATCGGGTAAAATCCTCAAAAAAATTCTCCCGTTTGACAATGGTCATCAGCGCGTCTTTGATCAGCGGATCGTTTTGTCCGAGGGATTGGATCAAATGGTTTCGGCTTTCAGGCGAAGCCAGCATCGGCGTGACATCGACAAACAACCTTCCCCCTGCGGTCCGCATGGGCGCGGGCGTCGTTAACAGGAAAAAAGACAATCCCAACGGTTTCATGGCATCCGTCATCATTTGTTGATGCCCGACCGACACGTAAACGCGTTTTCCCCGGGCTTCCCCCTGCTTTGGAACAGGAAACAAAGTGGTGACGGGGCGGCTCTGAACAATATAAACGGTGCCGTCGGCCAGACACCATTCGATGTCTTGGGGACATCCGAAATGCGCTTCCAGCATCCTGCCGGTTTGCTCCAACTTCAACACTTGCTTTTCTGAAAGGACGGGACGGTTTTGCTTCTCCGGCGGGATCCCCTTTTTCTCCGTCCCGCCCTCTTTCCGTGCATAAACCGCCGACTTTTTGCAGGCAATCCGTTTCTCCGTGATTTTTCCTTCCCGCACTTTGTAGCTGTCGCCGGAAATTTCGCCGGAGACCAAGGCCTCCCCCAATCCGAAGCACGCATCCACCGCCAGCACCTTGCGGTTGGAAGTGACGGGATCGGCGGTGAACATGACACCGGAAGCATCAGGAAAAACCATCCTTTGAATCACAACAGCCGGCAAAACCTCCCGATGATCCCTCCCGTTTTTCATGCGGTAAATCACAGCCCGATCCGTAAACAGAGAAGCCCAGCATTGTTTCACCGACCGGAAAATTTCCCGGGTCCCCTTGACATGGAGCCAGGAAACCAGCTGTCCCGCAAAAGAATGGTCAGGCGAATCCTCGGCCGTTGCGCTGGAACGAACAGCATATGCTTCTTCCCTTCCAAACTTTTCAAGCAGGCGGTCCACCTCGTTCACCATCTCTTGAGGAAGGGTGGACTGCATGATCACTTTCCGGATCTTCCCACTGATTTCACCCGTTTGTTCAAGATCCTCATCTTTCAGCCGGGTGAGCCGGTCCAACAGCATATGAAAGGTTTCATTTGATGCCAAGGCCTTTTCAAAAGCGGCTGTGGTCACACAAAATCCTTCCGGCACGTGGATGCCTTGAATCTTTGAGAGCTCTCCCAAATGATATCCTTTTCCCCCGACAAGCCTGAGATGCGTTGGTTGGATTTCCTGAAACTCAAGGACATACGGATTCATCTCATTCCTCCTCCTGACGGCGTCACCGGAGGCGGATGGCCCGCGGGCACCATCCAACCTCCCGGACACGATCTCACTGGAACATGATGCACCATTTCCCCCCGAAAAAACAGTCTGATATTCTTTTTTCCGCCGTTGTATAATAAAAGTGGGAGGAAGATGCCGGTTTCAGGGCAGATGGATCCCTTGACGTTTTTGGAACATCATTTCGCCGGCGGTTTGAAATCGTGAATCCATTCCTTTATCTTTTAACCGGGTGTTCCCCCGGTTCCCCGGTTTGAATTCTCTGAAATTATGGACAAATATTAAGAATCATCCAAAATTTTTGATCTGCCTTCCCGCTCCCGCAAGCGGCATTCCCCGCTCCCGTTTGCTTCTGCACGACTTCCCGGCCCCTTTTCTTTTCAAGCATTCCGGGCTTTTCATTTTTTCCGGGTGCCCACAGACTTCCTCGCAACCATCCCCGCGGAAGCCCTGAACCGTTGCAAAATTCAAGCATAAAATATACCGATTTTAATCATATTTTCGTATTACTTTATACCAATATATATGTTAATCTTTGCTAATTTTTGTTAAAATATATATAAAGGAACCAATCATCCTCTGATTATTTCCCCTCTGTTTTTTGCTAATCTTTTCACCACCTGGACCTCATTTTCAAAAAGGTGAGGTGAGTTATGATGGCACCTCCGAAATTTTCATTGTATTCCCGTGTTTTGGTTTTTAACTACCACTCACAGCTTTTGCTTGTCAAACACCCGAAACGCGGTTGGGAGATTCCCGGCGGACGGGTGAGAGAAAAAGAATCCATTCGCTTGGCCGCCATTCGCGAAGTGAAGCAAAAAGCGGGGATGAACATCAAATTGATCAAATACTGCGGAGTTTTCCAGGACTTACGTTCACATAAATGCGAACTGTTATTTATCGGCAAACCCATCAGCGGACGGATTGCGGTCGGAGAAGAAGTCGATGATGCCGCTTATTTCCCTGTCGACACGGCCATGAGAATGATCAGCCAACGCATTGTCAAACAACAGATCATGTACTGCCTCCATGAAAAAAGACATCCATTCATCGTGGAATATTAAAAAAACCGGCAGAGCAGGCCATCCCCTGCTCTGTCGGTTCAATTTCGTTTCACCTTTGCAAATTTCCGCTTTCCGACTTGGACGACCATGCCGTCTTCCACTTGAATTTGCGCTTGGATGTCAGTGACTTTTTCCTGGTTGATCCGGACACCGCCCTGTTGAATCATCCGGCGACCTTCCCCGTTGCTAGCCACCAGACCCAGCTTGGACAAGAGGGCAACCACCCAAATCTTTCCTTGTTCCAAATCTTCTTCGGCCAATATCACTTCCGGAATCTCGTCCGGCAACGATCCCTTTTGGAAGACGGTCTGAAAATGCCTTTGGGCTTCATCCGCCGCTTCTTTTCCGTGATACATCCGCACCAGGGTATGCGCCAGCCGCATTTTCGCGTCCCGGGGATGCAATTTTTCTTGCTCCAGTGCTTGTTTTAACCCATCCAGCTCATCTACCGTCAGATCGGTCACCAACTCAAAATACTTGAGCATCAACTCGTCCGGAATGGACATGGTTTTTCCATACATGTTATTCGGCTCTTCATCGACGCCGATGTAGTTGCCCAAGCTTTTGCTCATTTTCTTCACGCCGTCCATCCCTTCAAGGATCGGCATCGTCAAAATCACTTGTTCTTCCAGACCGTATTCTTTTTGCAACTGGCGCCCCATCAATAAGTTAAATGTCTGGTCCGTCCCCCCGATCTCAATGTCACTTTTGAGCACCACCGAATCGTACCCTTGCATCAGGGGATAGAAAAACTCATGAATGCTGATGGCCTGGCCCCTTTCGTAACGTTTGGAAAAATCATCCCGTTCCAACATGCGGGCCACGGTGCATTTCGAAGCGAGATGGGTCACATCGGCAAAAGTCAGCGGGCTTAACCAGTGACTGTTGAAATAAACTTCGGTTTTTTCCCGGTCCAACACTTTAAACAATTGGTCCGTATAAGTTTTCGCATTTTCTTTCACTTCTTCTTCGGACAACTGTTTCCGGGTTTGCGATTTTCCGGTCGGGTCCCCGATTTGTGCGGTAAAATCCCCGATCACCAGCTGAACCTGATGTCCCAACTCCTGAAATTCGCGCAGTTTATGAAAGACGACCGTATGGCCGATATGCAGATCCGGGGCGGTCGGGTCCAAACCCAGTTTGATTTTCAGCGGGCGGTTTTCTTCGATTGAGCGGGCCAATTTCTCCCGCAAATCTTCCAATGGCAAAATTTCGGCTGCTCCACGCCGGATCACTCTCAGTTGTTGTTCAGTTTTTTCCATGGTTTCGGCGGACCATTCTTTTTTTACTGACATACCTGTTCCCTCCTTAAGTAAAATAAAAGTAGGTCATAAAAAAACTCCATCCCTCATCAAAAGGGACGGAGATTGATTCCGCGGTACCACCCTCATTGGAAACCGGACGTTTCCCACTCATTTCGATAACGGACCCTGTCGTCCGTGCGCATGACACGCAAGCTCCCAAGTGTAATTCACCGCCAGGTTCCTGCCGGTTCGCAGCAACCACCGGCTCTCTGGAAGGAATGGTCTGGCGACTACTCGCTTGTTCACAGCTTTTTACACGTTATAATAACCAGATTATGCTATAATATTACCCTAGAATGA
Source organism: Thermoactinomyces sp. CICC 10735 (assembly GCF_016055175.1). Lineage (NCBI taxonomy): Bacteria > Bacillati > Bacillota > Bacilli > Caryophanales > Thermoactinomycetaceae > Thermoactinomyces > Thermoactinomyces sp. CICC 10735. The sequence goes on from NZ_JAECVT010000002.1 coordinate 507,734, forward strand.
GGAGGGTATCAAGTGAATGAAAAGTAGATCAGCCCGATTTACAAAAAAACGAAAGCATCAACCGGTGATCAATGCGGTGAAACCTGGCCTTTACGGACTTGTTGCTTTCGTGCTGATCGCCGCTTTTTTTGCGGTCGGCACTGGTGCGGGCATTGTATCCGCCATGGTGAAAGATGAACCGGTGAGAGATAAAGAAGATTTTGAAAAAGCATTAAACAGCTTGTTTGAAAACAGTTATGCCTATTTTGCCAACAAAGATGACAGCGGAAATCCCATTCGCATCGGGGCCTTCCGGAATGAAGGGGATGTCCGGAAACTCATCAAGTCAGTTAACGATGTCAGCCCTTACTTGATCGATGCTTTTATTTCCGTCGAAGACCGCGATTTTTACAAACATCACGGGATTGTCCCCCGCTCGATCTTGCGGGCGGCTTACCAACAGATCACCCATGCGGACGTGACAACCGGCGGAAGCACGATCACCCAGCAATTGGTGCGACGGGTCATCCTGGAGAATTTCGAAAAAGACCTAGCGCGTAAATCCAAAGAAATCGTTTTGTCCATCCGGCTTGACTCCTTGTTGGAGAAAGACCAGATTCTCGTTTATTACATGAACAGCGTCTATTTCGGCAAAGGCGCCAACAATCAAAACTTGTACGGTGTACAGGCCGCAGCCAACGGCATTTTCGGCGTGGATGTCAAAGACCTGAATCTCGCCCAGGCCGCCTATCTTGCCGGGATGGTTCAACGCCCGAATGCATACAATCCATTTGGTGATCCGGATAATCTCCGTCGCGGTTTGGACCGGATGCGACTGGTACTGTCGGAAATGTTGGAGAACAAAAAGATCACGGAAGAACAATATCAGGAAGCGTTGAAGTTTGACATCAAGGGTTCCCTGGCCAAGCCCAGTCCGGACGCCAACGGGTATGCCAATTATCCGTTTATCATGTATGCGCTTGAAAAAGAAGCGGCCGAAATCCTGATGAAAAAAGACGGTCTGGATATCGAAAAACTGAGCCAGGAAGGCAAATACCGCGCCACCTTGCAAAAATACATTGAGCGGATCCAGACACAGGGATACCATGTGTACAGCACGATCGACAAAAACATGTATGATGCCGTCAACAAGGAAGCCACCAAACATCTCACCTTCCACACGCGCAAATACGGTGAGTTTGAAGACCATGAACAATTGGGTGCAGTGCTCATGGACAACCGCACGGGAGCCGTTCTTTCCTTTGTCTCCTCGTCCAACCGCGAGGGCAATCAAAAAGACCATGCTTTTGACGCTTTAAACCAACCCGGCTCCTCCATCAAGCCGTTGATCGTTTACGGACCGGCCATTGAACAAAAAGTGGTTTCCCCCGACACCAAAGTATTGGATGAAAAACTGGCCCGGGGAGACGGTTCCGGCTATTACCAAAATGCGAACCAGAAATATCACGGACCGGTTACCATCCGGGAAGCTTTAAAATGGTCCTACAACATTCCGGCCATCAAAGTGTTCAACCACTTGGGCCATGACACCGGCTTCGAGTATCTGCGCAAGCTGAAAATCCCGCCGCATCCAAATGACGGGGAATCAGCAGCCATCGGGGGGCAAACCAAAGGTTACTCCGTTGCCAGAATGACGGCGGCTTTTGCAACGTTTGGAAACCAAGGGAAATACAATGACCCCTACATAGTGGAAAAAATCACCAATGCCGACGGGGAAGTCATCTATGAACACGAAAACAAACCGGAAACGGTCTTCTCTCCGCAAACCGCCTATCAGGTGACGGACATGCTTCGCGAGGTCGTCAAAGGAGGAACCGGTGTATATATCGGAAGCCGCATTAACGGTTTTGACATTGCCGGAAAAACCGGAACCACTTCCGAAGACCGGGACCTTTGGTTTATCGGTTACACACCGCAAATCACCCTTGGGGTTTGGAGCGGATACGATTACAACTTCCCGATGAGCCACAATGACAAATTCTCCAAACAAGCCTGGGTCAATATTTTTAAAGCCGCTCAGCAAGCAGCGCCTCAATACTTTGACAAAAATGCGCGCTTTGAAAACCCCGGCGGTCTTTTCCACGGCGTTCCGTGCCTGGAATGCGACCGGATAAACAAACATCAGGAAGACAAAGAGAAAGAAAACAAACAAAAAGACCCCAATGGCAATCCTGCGGATGATCCTTCACAAGGAAATCCGGATGATGGCACGAAGCCGCCCGATATTGTCCGTCCGCCGGATGACAAACCTTCGGATGGCGGTGGCGGAGACGACCCCAATCCTCCCGATGATCCCGGGGAGGAACCGGATCATCAGCACGGAAATCAGCCCGATCATCCCGGGCGCCCTCCGGGACAACGGGATGAAAACTGAACATCTGTTTGGAAAATCCCCTGATCTGGCAAAAAGATCAGGGGATTTTTCGCGGTCAAAAATCCATGAAAATATTGTCAAAAATTATATATGACTAGCAAGATAATGCCCTATGTTATAATAGGTCTCGTCAACATGGAGGGAGGGGATTGATGCATCATCATGAAACCATCTAACCATCCCGACGAGAGCGAACAAAAAGTGGGGAAAGAAGAAATATGAACAACAAGATCAAGCGTATTTTACTCGGCTGTTTATCAGTCATCCTGATTCTCTCTGTAGGAATCTTCGGGGCCGGAGCAGGCGTTGTTTCTGCTTTTGCCAAAAATGAAACGATCCGGACCAAAGAGGCTTACGAAAAGGAATTGACCGGCTGGTCGCAAACCAGTTACGCTTATTTCCGTTCAGAAGAGCAGATCGGTCGCATGATCGCACAAACGGACCGGAAACTGATCAAGAACATGGATGAAGTGAGCCCGTATGTTGTGGATGCCTTGGTCGCCACCGAAGACAGGGATTTCTACAATCATAACGGGATCGTCCCCCGCTCGATCTTACGCGCCATTTGGCAGCAAATCAGTAACAGCGGCGTGGAAACCGGGGGAAGTACGCTTACCCAGCAATTGGTGAAAAATGAGATTTTGGACAACACCAAAAAAACTTATGAGCGCAAAGCCTTGGAAATCATCAATGCCGTGCGTTTGGAACGTTTTTACAGCAAAGATGAGATTTTTGTAAAATATTTAAATAGTGTTGAATTCGGCCCCGGTGCTCACGGCACCCGGATGGTTGGTTTTGCCTCCGCCGCACGCGGGCTTTTTAATAAAGACATCAAAGAATTGTCCATTGCGGAAGCGGCTTATCTGGCAGGAATGGTGCAACGTCCCTACGACTACAACCCCTTTTATGGAAACACCGAACAAGAACAAAACAAGCATTTCCAAAAAGGGTTAAAACGGATGAAATATGTACTGGGGAAAATGCTTGAAACCGGCAAAATCTCGCAAGCGGAATACAATCAAGCCGTCAAATACGACATTAAAGCCCATCTTGCCAATGCATCGGATTTTCCAAATGCGTACGCAGAATACCCGTACATCATTACTTCCGTTGAACGGGAAGCCGCGCAAGTTTTAAAAGAACTGGATCAGAAAAAAGGCAATAAAGTTCAGTCGGATAAAAACTACATCGATCAAGTTCGTCAAGGCGGATACAAAATTTACACAACGATTGACAAAAACATGTACGATGCTGTGAACGACGCCGTTTCCAAAATGCACATTCCTTCAAAAAACGGCCACAGCGAACAAATCGGTGCAACCATTATCGATAACAAAACCGGAGCCATTCTGGCCTTTGTCGGTGGCACCAGTTTTGAGAAATCCAACATTAACTATGCACTGAGCGCTACCAACCAGCCGGGATCCACCATCAAACCTTTGCTGGTTTACGGTCCGGCCATGAATGAAGGAATCATTTCGCCCAACTCCATCATTATTGACGAACCGATCAAAAAAGCCGGAAGCTCTGACAACTATGTCAATGCGAACGGAAAATATTCCGGACCGGTGACGGCCACGGTCGCCTTGCAAAACTCGCTCAACATCCCGGCCGTGAAAATCTTCCGGGAACTGGGAATCAAAAAAGGCTTTAAATACTTACGCAAGATGGACATGCCGCCCACCAAATACGATGGCGAAGCTTCCGCGTTGGGAGGCATGCGTGCAGGGTACACCGTTGCCGAGATGACAGCCGGCTTTGCCATGATTGCCAATAACGGAAAACATAACAAACCCCATTTGATTCAAAAAATCGTCGATTCCAATGGGGATGTGATTTACGAGTTTGAAAAACATCATCAGCCAAAAACCATTTTAAAACCGTCTGTTTCCTTTGAATTAACCAAAATGTTGCAGAAAGTGGTGACGGACGGAACCGGTCGCTATATCGGCTCCAGTCTCCCAGGGTTCACGATTGCCGGTAAGACCGGAACGACATCCAATTATTACGACCTGTGGTTCATTGGCTATACTCCGGAAATTTCCCTCGGGGTCTGGTCCGGTTATTCGGACGCAAATCGCCCGGCTGACAAAGATCTTTCCAAAACAGCTTGGGTCAAAATCTTTAAAGCGGCTCAGCAAGCAAGTCCGGATCTGATCAAACAAGGAAGCCAGTTTGAAAATCCGGGCGGACAAGTCAAGGACCAATGCTTTGAATGCCATAAGGTCCCGCAACAACCGCAACAACCGCAACAACCGCAACAGCCGGAGCAACCGGGGAACCCGGCACAACCCGGTCAGCAACCGGGAAATCCGGGACAGCAACCGGCACCTCCGCAACAACCGCAGCAGCCGGAACAGCCCCAACCGGGAGCGGAGCAGCCTCAAGAAGCCAGTACGTTCCTGCGTTACTTTTCACCAGAAAAAGACGCCACCTGAAAGTGGCGTCTTTTTTAGTGTTATATCAATCTTCCATGGTGGACAAATCGCCGGTCGGCAATCCGAGTTCCCAAGCTTTTAAAACGCGGCGCATGATTTTCCCGCTGCGGGTCTTGGGCAACTTGTCTTTAAACTCAATTTCCCGCGGTGCGGCATGAGCCGCCAAACCCTTTTTCACAAACAAACGGATCTCTTCTTTTAACTCATCGGAAGGTTCATATCCATCCCGAAGCGAGATAAAAGCTTTGATGATTTGTCCCCGCACCGGATCCGGTTTCCCGATGACCCCCGCTTCCGCCACCGCCGGATGCTCGACCAATTTGCTTTCCACTTCAAACGGCCCCACGCGTTCCCCGGAGGTATTGATCACATCATCCAAACGGCCTTGAAACCAGAAATAACCTTCCTCGTCCTTGTATGCCGTGTCTCCCGATGTATACCAGCCGGGAATTTTGAAATATTCTTTGTATTTTTCGGGGTTTTTCCAGATCTGCCTCATCATGGACGGCCACGGTGTTTTAATGGAAAGATTCCCCATTTGATAAGGCGGCAACTCATTTCCGTCGTCATCCAAAATGACCGCTTTCACTCCCGGGATCGGTTTACCCATCGATCCGGGTTTAATCTCCATTTGCGGGAAATTTGCAATCAGGATCCCGCCGGTTTCCGTCATCCACCAATTGTCATGGATGCGTTTGTTATATACTTTTAAGCCCCAGCGAACCACTTCCGGATTGAGCGGTTCCCCCACGCTCAGGATATGACGGACAGAAGAAAGATCATACCGTTTGGCCACTTCTTCCCCTGCTCCCATCAACATCCGGAAGGCGGTCGGCGCGCTGTACCAAACCGTTACTTTGTATTTTTCAAGGGTTTGGTACCAGTCATCCGGCGAAAACCGTCCTCCGCGAATCACATTTGTCACTCCGTTCAACCAGGGAGCAAAAATCCCGTAACAAGTTCCGGTCACCCAACCCGGATCTGCTGTGCACCAATATATGTCATTTTCCTGAAGATCGAGAACCCACTTCCCGGTTTGATAATGCTGAATCATGGCATTATGCACATGGAGAACCCCTTTGGGCTTTCCTGTGGATCCGGAAGTATAATGCATCAGCATGGGATCTTCCCGATCAACCCATTCAATTTCCAATTCCGTCGATGCCTGCGACATCTCTTTTTCAAAGGAATACACACCTTCAGCGGTGTTTTCTTCCCCATCGACCAAAATCACATATTTTAAATTTGGCAACTCTTCTCTCGGTACACGTTCCAAAAGACTTTTCGTCGTCACCAGAGCCACCGCTTCGCTGTCTTCCAAGCGGTCCTTCACCGCATCTTCCATGAACGCTTCAAACAAAGGGCCGGCAATTGCGCCTATTTTGATAATTCCCAAGAAACTGACATAAAGTTCGGGGGTCCGGGGCATAAAAATAAAAACACGATCACCCTTGGAAATGCCCAGCTTTTTCAGGACATTGCCAAATTGGTTTGACTTTTGCTTCAACTCGTAAAAGGTATATTTCTCGTCCCGCTTGGCATCACTATAATACAAGGCGATTTTGTCTTTTTTCCCCTCATCGACATGGCGGTCAATTGCTTCATAACCTGCGTTGACTTTTCCCGTTTTGGCCCACGTGAACTGTTGTTCCACTTCTTCCCAGCGGAAGCTCTTGTAAGTGTTTTCATAATCTTGCAGATTATTCCCTGTTGTTTTCACTGCAATGGTCTCATCATGTCTCATAAGAAGAGATGCCCCCTTTAAAATAAAGGTTTCACTTTTCAGTATTATAACATAATTCGAATCAAATTCAAATTTTAGACACAAAAGAAGAAGAGTAAAAACTCTTCTTCCCCTTTCATCAGTGTACCGGCTTAAATGTTTTGCAGTCGGTTTCTTTGGTGTCTTCCGCTTCTTCCCCTTTGTGGCTCACAACATAAATTTCCTCGGCACTGCACAAGTTTCCTTGTTGCCAAAAGGTACAGTTTTTCACTTCACACAATACATCTCGTGCCATCTTCACTTCCCTCCTTTGCTCTATCGTTATTCTCTCTCACGCTCCCCTTTTTTACACTGTCAGATTCATGAAAAAAACGCCCCGCCTTTTCAGGCTGGCGTTTTTCATAAGCGGTTCCGGTTGCGCAAGGAAAGCATGCGGCAAACCATTTCACTGGAGCGCTTGGCCGCCAACTGCGTAAACTCCGTGAAATTCACATTGGCCGAATGGTCCGCCCGGTCGGACATGGAACGGATCACCACATATGGAATGCCGGCCAGATGGGAGACATGGGCCACCGCCGCCCCTTCCATTTCCACACAAGCTCCTTCCATCTGTCCCCGCAATTCCTTGACTTTTCCAAGATCAGAAATAAATTGGTCACCGGACAAAACTTTACCTTGTATGACTTGAACCCCTTCCAGCGTTTCCCCGGCTTTGACCGCCCAACCGATCCACTTGGAATCGGCCGGGTAAACCGACACTTCCTGATAGGGAATGATTCCTTTGGCAAATCCCAAAGCACTAACATCCACATCATGCTCCTGGCATTCGGTGGAAACAACAATATCCCCGATCTCCAACTTGGGGTCCAAAGCCCCGGCCACGCCGGTGAACACGATCGCCTGCACTTGGAAACGATCAATTAAAACCTGCGTGCACAATGCGGCATTCACTTTGCCGACGCCCGATTTGCAAAGCACCACGGGGGTGCCTTCGAGCCGGCCTTCATAATAAGTGATTTGATAATGGGTATGAGACCGTACATCCTCCATCAAACGGAGCAGAGAAGCGATTTCTTCGTCCATTGCCCCGATAATTCCAATCTTTTTTTCCATCGGTTTCTCCTCGCTTATTCTTTTTCTTCTTCCCACTCTTTTAACCGGGTGGACTCCCGCAATTGGATATGATACGGCAAATAAACCTGCCCTGTCTCCACTTGCTCTTCATTCATGTATTTCGTAAGCAACCGCATGGCCACCGCACCGATGTCATACATCGGAACCCCGACGGTGCTTAAAAGCGGGCGGACTTGGGAAGCCAGCGGAATGTTTTCAAAACCGATGACCGATAAATCATTCGGAACGTCACGCCCCATGTCCAATGCCGCATGAAGGGCACCCACAGCCATTTCATCGCTGGCCGCAAAGACAGCGGTGATTTCAGGACGGCTTTCCAATAGTTCTCTCATCGCTTTGTAACCGGAACGGTAGCGATAATCCCCCAAACGGATCAGGTCTTCCTCAAAGGCAATATCCATCTCTTTCAAGGCTTCTTTGTAACCGAGATAACGCGGATAGCCGTTGACCGAATCCGTCAGCGGGCCACCGATAAACCCGACATGTTTATGTCCCTCATGCCCCAGGATCAGGGTGGCCTCTTTGGATGCCTGAATCTGATCAATTGTGACATAGGGAAGTTCTTTTTTCTCATCGCGGCTCGCCGCAAGGACAACGGGCACCGGTGTGGCCGAAAAAATTTCCCGGTGTGCTTCGGTGATTTCCCCGCCCAAGAACAGCAGGCCGTCGACTTGTTTTTCCAGCAATGTTTCAATTAACTGCAATTCCCTGTCCTTTTGCAAATCCGAGTTGCTCAAAATAATGTTGTAATGATACATCGTGGCAATATCTTCGATGCCCCGGGTCAGTTCGGCATAAAAAGCGTTGGAAATATCCGGGATCACCACACCGACTGTGGTCGTTCTTTTGCTTGCCAGCCCGCGCGCCACCGCATTGGGCCGATACCCGAGCCGGCGGATGACATCCAACACTTTTTTTCTGGTTGCCGGTTTGACATTGGGGTTTCCATTGACAACACGGGATACGGTCGCCATGGAAACGCCCGCTTCATGAGCAACGTCATAAATCGTGATCGTCTCTTTTTTCTTACCCATACGACTCCACATCCATTTTTTAATTTTTGTTCACAAACCATCTCTTCTCGAGCATTTTTTAGTTTTTACCAGGTTGCTTCTTTCCATCCTGAAGCTGTGACATTAATTGTAGCACATATGGCAAGGTGTCTCCCATAATACTTGTCCATGCTTCCGGGGATCCCCGGTTGATCCAGACAATCGGCTGGCGTGGCGCCAAAGCCCGGTACAGCTTTTTCGTCGAAATCAATCTCGGAACCATGGGCGGCAAATTCGGGTTTTTTTCACGGGCTTCTTTGATCAAGCGCTCGGCGTGTTCAGCCGAAGTGAAAAAGTCCACAATCGGGCTTTGATCCTGTCCGGCCAAAATCACCATATTTCCGTCCGGATCCACCACAACCCAAATTCTGCGCAACTCCGCCATCGCCCGGCACACTTCCCAGCCATTTCCCATTCCCTGTCCTTCAATCGTGGCTCTCTCCAACTTTTTCAAGCCCAACGCCACATCCGGATCGACCGGCTTCCGGGGAACCGGCTCCGGACTCACGGGTTGGGGTTGCCCACGCTCCGGCTCCTGATTGGAAGGAGCGGTTTCTTGGGGCGGATTGCCGACGGGTTCGGGAGGCTGCGGCAGTGGTTCGGGCAGTTGGTTGGACGCCGGCAAACGTTCGGGCGATTCAACGGTTTCGTCTCGTTCAGGCAACTTCTGACGGAGCCCGGAAAAAATCACTGCGGCATGTTCCGGCGATAACAGTCCCTGCTCCGGCAAACCAAAATGGAAGTAAGGAGCCGCCGCCCCCAATTCACGGCAACGCTCTTCAATTTTTTCCCACGAATGCTGTACAGCCTGTCCTCCCGACCTTTGCGTGGCATATTGCGCATCTTGTTCACTTAAATAAACCGCCACGGAATATTGCCCCTTTTGGTACTCCACCAATAACAGTTGATCATCCATGGTCGGCACCCAGGGGCCCGGCATCTCTTTAAACTGTTCAACCGCATATGCATAAATCAACTTCTGCACATGCGGCTTGATCAAAAACAGAGGCGAATCCTGCCCCGGATTGAGAATCACCCCGTCCGCTTGCGACCGGTAGGCTTTCAACAAAAACGTAAGCGCCGGTTCTCTCACAATCTGCAAATGCTGAGGCTGATCCACCCGGATCACTCCCGCCGATTCAGGATCCGTAAAAGCTACAATATAGTCACTGTTTTGATTCCCCTTGGACAATAAAGGATTTCTCTCCGATCCCACCGTCTGGTAAACAATCGTCCAGTCAGACAAGTTTTTCACCAGCAAATGGAACAGTTCATCCAGACCAATCTGATTCCTGTCCACTCTCACCAAATATTCCCTCACATCCAACAAACGTTCCTCCCCCTGTAACACAGTTCTTCTTTATTATAAGGGATGTGATCCGGTCCAACATATTTGATCAGCATCCTCGTCTTTTAAAGGTTCATTTTCACCACCATGATCATCATATCAAAAATTTGCACGAAAAAAAGCGGACAGACTGTGAAGCCGGTCCGCTTTTTTTACGCCGTCCCGCTTATGTTGCCGAAACCAACTGGCCTTCCAACAATCCGGAACTTTTAAGCTCGCCCATAAACGATTCAAATTGAGGGATGTTGATCTGCTGTTTGGCATCCGACAACGCCACATCCGGATTGGGGTGCACTTCCAGCATGACACCGTCTGCCCCCGCAGCAAGAGCCGCTTTGGCACAGGGAACCAAAATGTCCCTTCTTCCTGTTGAGTGAGTGACATCCACAATCACCGGCAAATGCGATTCATTTTTCAGAATCGGAACAGCTGAAATATCCAATGTGTTTCGTGTCCATTTTTCATAGGTCCGGATTCCCCGTTCACACAGCATCACCTGGTCATTTCCACGGGAAACGATATACTCTGCCGCAAACAAAAACTCCTCCATCGTTGCGGACAGTCCCCTTTTCAACAACACCGGGGTTTTGACCGAACCAGCCGCTTTCAAAAGCTCAAAGTTTTGCATATTGCGTGCACCGATTTGGATCACGTCCACATATTGCTCTGCCATTTCAATGTCCACGGGACTTACGATTTCGCTGATCACCTTCAACCCGTATTCATCCGCTGCGCGCCTTAAGATTTTCAAGCCTTCTTCACCCAATCCCTGGAAGTCGTAAGGCGATGTCCGGGGTTTGAAAGCGCCTCCCCGCATCAATTTGACGCCCTGTTCTTTCAAAGCTTTGGCCACGGCAAAAACCTGTTCCTCCGACTCCACGGAACAAGGTCCGGCGATCACTTGCCGTCTGGAGCCGCCGACAGTCACCCCGCCAAAATCCAACACCGTATCCGTTCCTTTTCTTTTCCGGCTCACCAACAATTCTTTCTTCTGGTTGTCTTGTTGCAAATCCAGACATGCCTTAAAGATTTGCTTGAACAGATAGCGGATGGTGTCATCCGAAAAAGGCCCGGGGTTTTGTTTCACCAAGGTGTTCAGCATGTTTTTTTCGCGTTCGGGGTCAAACTTGTTGATCCCTTGTTTTTTCTTCACCTCGCCAATTTGCTTGGCGATTTGGGCACGCTCGCTTAACAAGTCCAATAATTTCAGATTGATTTCATCCAGTTGTTTCCTTAACACTTGCAGTTGATCACTCACTCGTCTGTCTCCTCTCTTCTCATCCTAAAAATAATTTTTGATATTATAACGAAAAATGCCTGAATTGTCACCCGTTAATTTGAAACCGGAGCAACTTCCTTCCGCGCCCGGAACCAATGGGTTTTCACCGTTTCTTCCGGAATATTCGGTTCCCGGTCCATTTCCTGACCGCTCATTCCGTAAAAATGGTGGGGGATAAAGGCCGCCGGCAAATTTCCGCCCACCGGCCGATTGCCCGTTTCAAGCCTTTTCTTGCTTTTTTGATCCCGAAAGCGATGATTTTTTCTGCTTTTGACGGGCTTGCCACATGGTTTCCCCGGCGGAACCCGCTATTTACCGGGGTTCACTGACCGCTTGGCCGATCTTTTCCGCTGTAATATTTGAATGGGATGTGTGCCAACACACTTTTCCGTCTTTGATCCACATCACTTGCGGGGATTCATGCCGGATGCCAAACCTTTCTGAAACGGCATCGGAAACCTCCCGTTGTTCAATCACATGTACAACTGCAGCCGGGACCCGCCGGTCCGCATCCGTATTCTTCAAAAACCGTTGAAATTCATCAAAAGCTTGCGCACTGACAGGACACCGGGTGCTGTGTTTAAACAACAATAAACGGTCATATCCGGCCAGTACCTCTTCCAATTGCCCCCGGTTTTCAATCAAAACATAAGGTTCCAATGTGAAGGCCTCCTTTGATTCTTTTCTTTTTAAAAAAGAGAGCCAACAACGGATTCTGTTGGCTCATGCATATCGTTTTATGACGGAGAAACTTCCCCGGTCTTTTGCTCTTCTTTGGTCTCTTCCTGTTTTTTCGGGGCAGGCAGTTCCATCCATCCTTCATACGAATCTTCTTTTTCCGTGTCCTTGTAAACGGAATCGACGGGTTCATTTACGAGGGAATAATAAAATTCCTTTCCTTTTTCCTTGGTCAATTCCAGATTTTTTTCCAATTCCTCACGCATTTCCTTTCCGTTGCGCGGGGTGGTCAACACGGCAACCGCCGCTCCGACCACGGCACCAATAAAAGCTCCTGCAACAAAGTATTTACACTTCGCCACGGATTTTCACTCCTTTGCTTTGATCGGTTTTTCGATCCTGTTTCCAGCGCTTGGCCAGTTCAATTCCCGTTCCGATGACACTGATCAAATTTCCGTACCGGGATTGATGGGCTTTGATTTGCTGATCCACCCGGACAGAGATCTGCTCCATGGTTTTTCCCCATTCATCCAGCGCATGAAATAACGATTCGGTTTTCTCCGTCTTCTTGCGGACCTCTTCCACCAAGCCCCTGGTTTCTCTGACCGTTAAATGCGTTTCGTCAATGGTGGCCGTCACTTGACCTTTGACTTCATTCAAGGTGGTTTGCACGGTTTCAATGGTTTGGGTGATTTTTATCAAAAAACGAACGGCAAAAACGACCAAGACGACGACTGCCACTGCCATCACTGCCACACTGATTTCAAGAATCACTCCGTCAGCACCTCCTTTATCCTCCCTGGTTGCCGTTTTCTTGTTCTGGCCAGCCGAACGGATATTGTTTCGACAGGGTGACCGGCAAACGCCCCTGGCTTTGGACCCCGCCGGTCATGATTTTGGCTCCGGCTTCCAACAGCGGACGGGACGATCCATATAAAGCAATGGATGTGACGCCCTCCGGCAATTGATCCAATCCGTAGGGGACATCCATTCCCCAGACAATGACCGGGATCCGTTTGGCATGTAACGTTTGAATCAAGTCAATCCATGCCGGATTTTCCTTCACCTGATTGATCACGACCAATGCCGCATCCGCATTTCCGGCCTTCTCCGCCAAAGCCGGAACTTGCGTTTTCTTCAGGGAATCGACATAATTCACATCAGCTTCATATCCGTTTTGTTTTAAAACCTCCGCTATGGCCTGGGGTTTATTCACGGTGAACACAGCCAGCTTTTTCGCATTTTCCGGCTTCAACGGGATGTGTTGTGCCGGATCTTTCACCAGCGTCACCCCTTGCTCGGCGGTTTGCCGGGCCACTTTTTCCGCTTCGGGCCGGTTGGAAAGCTCCGTGGCTTTCTCAACATCGGCATACGGTTGTTTCAAAAAAGCGTCTTTTGCTTTTAAACGGAGAATCCGGCGAACCGACTCATCAATGCGCGCCTCGTCAATTTCCCCTTTTTCGACGGCTTGTTTCACCGCTTCGATGGATTGGGTTTGCCGCTCAAGCGAATGGCAAACCAACACAATGTCCGCTCCGGCCTTGATGGCACGGACCACCGCTTCGCGGGTACCGAAATTCTCCGCAATGGCTCCCATCTCCATGTCATCGGTGATGATGATGCCGTCGTAATTCAATTGTTTTCGCAACAGCCCCGTCAACACTTTTTCGGACAACGTGGCGGGAATCCCCGGCTCCTTTTCAATCGCAGGGAAGATGATATGCGTGCTCATCACCATATCCGTCCCTTGCGAAACGGCTTTTTTAAAGGGAACCAGTTCCACTTGGTTCAAGCGTTCCATGGAGTGTGAAATCTCAGGCAGTCCCACATGGGAATCGACCGCCGTGTCCCCGTGTCCGGGAAAATGCTTGGCAATCGTGTAGATGCCGCTGTCATGAAATCCCCGGATCAATTCCGCTCCCAATTCAGCCGTCAGCCCGGGATCTTCGGAAAACGAACGCACACCGATCACCGGATTCTCCGGATTGTTATTCACATCCAACACCGGAGCCATATTCAAGTTGACACCGACGGCTCTCAACTCTTTGCCCATTTGTTTTCCGGTTTGGTAAGCCAAATCTTTATTTTGCGTGGCTCCGAGAACCATGTTCCCCGGAAAAGCGGTAAACCCTTCCTTAAACCGGGCCACTTTTCCTCCTTCCTGATCCACCGTGATGAACAACGGAATTTTCCTTTCTGATGAAAGTGCCAGTTTTTGCAAATCATTGCTCAGCGTTGCGACCTGGTTTGGACTTTTTACATTCCGGTCAAAATAAATAACGCCTCCCACATGGTAATCCTCAATCAATGTTTTGGCTTGTTCATTCACGGTGAGCGCTTGTTCGCTGTCGCCTTTTCCTTTGAAACCGACAATAAACATTTGCCCGATCTTTTCCTCCAGGGTCATGTTTTTCAATTGTTCCTCGACCCAGTTTGAGGAAGCCTCAGGCATCGGCTTTTCCCCGGATCCGGGTGAAGAGGAGGGCGAACAAGCCGTAACGGCTCCCACACAAAACGCCAGACAAAAACTTATGTATTTCAGATATTTCGGACGCAAATCCATCTCTCCCTCTTCCTGTCTCCCTTCCATTGTACTGAATCCCGGGCGGAACTTAAAGGAATGTCACCTGCCTTTCAATTTGTCAGAATATTTATTGCTAGTTATTGAAAGTTCGAAAGAGTATAATAGACACGGAATATTTAAATGAGGTGATTAATCCATGAGCCATAAAACCATCGTAGTCATGAAAGGGGACCAAACCGGACAAGAACTGTTGGATGAAGCATTGCGGGTTTTGGATCCGAATGTAATCGGAATGGGTCTCGAATTTCAAACGTTTGACTTGAGCCTTGAAAACCGGAGAAATACGAACAACGAGGTCGTTTATGAAGCGGCACGAGCAATGAAACGGACGGGATTCGGCCTGAAAGCGGCCACCATCACTCCGGAAGAAAAAGGGGATGTGGGAAGCCCCAATGCCATCTTGCGGAAAGAGATTGACGGGAAAGTGATCATCCGCACCGGTCGCAGAATCCCGGGAGTTCGCCCCGTTGCGGGAACCTTTGCCCCGATTTCCGTCATCCGCATGGCGGTGGGTGACGCTTACGGCGCCAAAGAATGGCGGGAAGGTGAGGGTTTGGATGAAATCGCTTTCCGGACGGAACAAATTGACCGCAAAACCTGCCGCGCCGTTGCCGAATTTGCCTTCCGCCACGCAAAAAAAATGAACGCCAAAGTGTTTGGCGGGCCGAAATACACCGTGAGCCCTGTCTATGAAGGCATGTTAAAAGAAGAAATGGACGAAGCGAGCAAGCGCTTTCCGGAAGTCCGTTACGAACCCCAACTGATTGACGCGACCTATGCCCTTCTCATCAACAACTCCGGCGATCCCCTTGTCATTCCTGCATTAAACCGTGATGGAGATTGTTTGAGCGATATGGTTCTCCAATTGTTTGGATCCATCGCCGGTTCGGAATCGATCTTGATGAGCTTTGACGAATCCTTCAACACCCAAACGGTCATGGCCGAAGCACCACATGGCACGGCGCCTTCTCTGTTCGGCAAAAACGTAGCCAATCCCATGGCCATGATCCTGGCCGCTGCCTCTTTGCTCACCTATATGGATGACCCCAAAGCCAGCGCCGCTTCCCGCGCCATCTATGAATCAGTGATCGAAACGGTCCGGGAAGGAGTCCGAACCGCCGATTTGGGTGGAAGCGCCACCACAACGGAATTCACCAATGAAGTGATCAGCAAGGTCCAAACCAAACTGGAAGTATGGACAACCCTGCAAGGATTTTGAACCAGACGCAAACACACCCGGTTTTCACCGGGTGTGTTTGCAAAGATTTACCTTTTTGTGCGGGGCAAACTTCTCTTTCCCTGTAAAATGTCCAGTCCTTTTTGCGGATTTTTTTGCACCTGGTTGGCGAATCTTTTCAATTCCCCGAAATCGACATCGGCCTGGGTCACTTTCATCAGGTATTGCAAAACCGCATCCATTCCACCCCGCTCATGGGCGCGTTTGGCCCCTTCCATGATCTGCTCCATTTTTCTTTCGGACAACACCGATCTTCCCATAATGGCATTGATCATGTGGGCAAGATCTTTCATGGATGGTCCTTTTCCGGTCATTTCCATTCCTCCTTACAGGCAACTCCATATACTATATGCCCCCCTGATTCAAATTGCTTATCAAAGCGACCCACTCCAAACGTCCAATCTTCAAAAATCGTGATGTTCACCTAACACCTTTTGGACGAAATTTGTATAAATTCATAGTAAAAAACATCAGTGATACGCCGCTTTTCGAAAGGAGAACCGCCATGTCCTTTTCCCCGTCAAAATCCAGACAAAATTCGCCATATCTCAATCTGCTTCTTTTCTTGCTGATCATTCCGGTCATCTTTGTGTTTGTCATGAATCTGAATCTTTGACCCCGGCAATTTCCCCGGCAAAGATATTCGCCTTTACAAAAGAAAAACACCGAGCATAAAGTAAATCAGCACTGGTGAAAAAACATCCATTTCACCAGTAAACCCCATTCACAAAGGAGGATTTTAGATGAGCGAATATTACGGTGGTTTCGGCTGGAGACAACTTTTGATCTTCCTCTTGGTCATCGCCACGATCTTCGTCTTTGTCGGATCAGGATTTGGAAAAGGCGGATATTGCTGATCCGCTGATTCTTTGAATCTTCCTTGAAAGGAGGTGTTCAAATGAGCGGATACTACGGCGGTTTCGGCTGGAGACAACTTTTGATCTTCCTCCTGGTCATTGCCACCATCTTCGTCTTTGTCGGATCAGGATTTGGAAAAGGCGGATATTGCTAATTCACTGATGTCGCAATCCTTTTCTTGAAAGGAGGTATTCAAATGAGCGGAGGATACTGCGGCGGTTTCGGCTGGAGACAACTTTTGATCTACCTCTTGGTGATTGCCACCATCTTCGTCTTTGTCGGCGGATGCTTTGGTGGCGGAAAATACTGATCACCCGAATGCCTTCCAAAGAAATAATCCCGCCCTCTCCAGACAGCATGAAAGTACAAAAAGCGCCTCTTCCAAGGCGCTTTTTGTTTATTCTGAATTTTTGTCCCTTTTCGTTTGTCCGTGGGCGGATTGAATATAAATTTTATTTTGATCCCGGTTCAACAGTTGAATCAACAAATGATACTCTTCCAGCAACATGAGCTCGAAAAATTTCAAGTCCGTCTTCAGTTTATGGTTTTCCCGAAGCAAATCTTTCACTTGTGCCTGAATTTGTTCCAACCGGTTTTCCAAACTGGACAACTGTTGATCAAGCGATTCCTTTGAACGGCTGGACAAACGCTGCACCTCTTTTCATTGAAATCTGGCCATATTATTTTATGAAGTCGTCTCTTTTTTGTGTTCGGCTTCCGTTTGAACCGCTGCGTGATCTTCGGCAGGAAGAGTTGCGGAAAAAACGGGATTGGCCCCCATGTCCGACAACAGATTCAACAAATACCGGTACTTGTTTTTTACTTCTTTCTGATACCATTGATAAGATTCCCGGTCTTCACGCAGTCCGCGATTTTCCTCTTTTAATATCCGGTAACGCTTGTCGAGCTTTTTCCGTTTATCCTTCAAATGATTCAAATGTTCTTTCAGACTCTTTTCTTCTTGTTCCAGCTTTTTCAGCATCGGGATCAACGCATCAACCGACGAACATCGTTCTTCTTTGTTTTTCCTCAATTGCTTGGCAACCCGCGCTCTCTTTGCCTCAAGAAATGAATGGGGATCTTGTTGCTTGACGACTGCATTCCAGCGAAACCCGCAGGATCCGGGAGTCCGGTTCAGCTTTTCCCCCACTTTTTCAAAGGCTTCGATTTGCGTTCCTCCAAGACGGATGGCCTCCAACACCGTCTCTTTTAAGAGCCGGTCCTCTTCTTCAGTCCATCGTCTCCCCTTCACTCCTCCATCCTCCTTTCCTGACGGTTTCGTTGATGAAGACGCCACCTAGTAATTATTTAGTCAATAACAAGTAATTTTATGTTTAATTTATAAAAGATAATTATATAAACAAAGAAGTTGTCCGTTTCAGCGGACAACTCCCCAAGCCTTTTTTCGACATCTTTTTTAGCGGTTGTTGTTAAAATCGTGTTCGCCCGGCAACTTGCACGGCAAAATGCCCAGCCGGTTCACCTCTTCCCGGCTGATTTTTTCCACACCTTCCGGTAAAATTTGCAAACATTCGTTTAACCAACGGACGACTTCGGCCACATCCACGCCGTCTTTTTGCGGGACAAACGGCTTCAGGTAACCGAGGGCACTGATGGCCAGTTTCCTGGCTCCGCGTACTTTTCCCCTCTTCAACTGATGCATGATGGCCGCAATTTGAATCAACCCGTGATAAAAATCATTGTGCCGCTGGGTTTGCCATAACTCCTCCAACACTTCATGGGCTTCCCAATACTCTTCGTTGTGGTAATGGCGGAAAAACTGAAGATAAAGCGGGGGATATGTCATAAATTTTTCAATCCTTCCGTTCGGTTTGGTGTTCATCTCTCTTCGTTTCAGGGTATATTCTTTATGTCAATATCATCATAACGAATGGCAAAAGAAAAAAGACCAGGCAATTCCTGGTCACATGAAAGAGGGTCAAGATTAAGGAGTTAAAAGAAGCGTGGTAGCGTAAGCAAGAAGGTCAACCTTACTTACACGAACATTTTAACACGCTC
Source organism: Thermoactinomyces sp. CICC 10735 (assembly GCF_016055175.1). Lineage (NCBI taxonomy): Bacteria > Bacillati > Bacillota > Bacilli > Caryophanales > Thermoactinomycetaceae > Thermoactinomyces > Thermoactinomyces sp. CICC 10735. The sequence continues at coordinate 526,458 of NZ_JAECVT010000002.1, forward strand.
CCCGAATTTTGTCGATATCATGTCGAGAGATGTTTTCAAACTGTTTCAATTTTAAACCGCTTTTCAGATCACCCATTTTTTCCAAAAAAAGAAAATCTTGGGCGTTTTCGTCGCTTTTTTCACCATATCAAACTGGGAGCGGATGATTTTGTTTTTGGGGTCCATCCGAAGCGCCTGCTTCAATTGCTCGGCCGCTTCCTCATAACGGTTCATCTCCATGAACACTTTGGCTTTGCGCTGATGATAAAGTGGATTCGCCTGATAATACTGAGCCGCCAATCGGAGGTGCAATAACGCTTGTCCCGTTTTGCCGCGCAACAAATAAATTTCAGCCAGCAACGTGTGTGCAATCGCGTCTTTCGGATTCCATTCCAGACTGTGGAACAAAACATTTTGTGCAAGCGTCAGCGAATCGGTATGGGTTATCAAATAACGGGCATACTCCCGGGCCCCTTTACTGAATTGGCGGTGTCTGTGAAAACATTCCTGATACATGACACCGGCTTCCCGCAGTTCCCCTTTGGCTTCCAAAATTTGCGCCAAAAGAAGTTTGGCCCCGGCGTGATTCCCGTCCAGTTCCAACGCCTTTTGCACGGCGGTTTGGGCACGGTTCCAATAACCTTTTCTTGCTTCCAAAACCGCCAACAGCAAATATTCCTCCACACGCGGATTGTCTTGAATCATTTTTTCGATCCGTGAACGGTTTCTCCTGTAACTGCCCGTGACCAGCCAGCGTCCCTTTTTTCCATTTTCACAGACAAAATCAACATCAATCATCGGCCCAACCACTTTCGTTTCCCCCTTAGTCCAAGAAGTCTGTTCTATGATCAACCCTCACTGAATCGTTATTCACTTCATGACAGAAAACAAACCCCGGCCAAATTGGCTGAAAAACCAGGGTTTTCATGAAGAATGCCGAATTCTTCCCTGACGCATGCCAAAAAAATATCCATCCCGCCATTTGATGATGGTAAAGTCTTGGCCGTTTCCGGTGCAGAATATTTCATGGAAAAGATGACAATCATCATGCAATCTGTTCACTTTGTTCACTAACAAACAAAATAATCCGATTAATTCCATGTTTAGTATATCATAAGTACTATTTTATTTCTGCAATTAATTTAAATATTTTTCACATAATCCTATCAATATTTCATATATTTATGCCTAAATTTTTATTATAATGAAGAAATACTCATTTTATTATCCTCATCCCTTTTTACATCATTATTTTCATTTCCTTATTTTGGATTCCGGACAAGGAGGAACCGAAGATGAAAATTGCTTGGATGGACCAAGCGCCGGAACAATGGCTGGAAAAGTTTCGCTTTTTTACTCCGATCCAAGTTCGTTTTTCAGATACGGACCAACTCGGACACATCAATAATGTCAGTTATTTCAGTTATTTCGAATACGGGAGGATCGCTTATCTGGAAGCGCTGGATTTGACCAAGAGCCTGCTGGATGCTTCCCAACGCTCCGCACAAGGCGTGATTGTCACCGCCAGCTTGGAATGCCAATACTTAAAACAAGTTCATTTTGGGGAGAAAGTTTCGCTCGGTGTCCGCATTTCCCGTCTGGGAAAAAGCAGTGCCGACTTCGAATATGCATTGGTGACAGGCGAAAACAAAACGCTGTCGGCCGCAGGAAGGGGCGCGGTGGTTTATATTGATCCCAAAACCGGTAAAAGCCAGCCGATTCCGGAGGAAGTCAAAGATCGCATTCGTGCTTATGAACAAAAGATGGAGCCGATCGAATAAAAACCGCAGTCAAAAAGGGATTCATCCACAACGGGATGAATCCCTTTTTGATCCGAAACATCTATCTCAATGGTAAACCGAAGATTCATGGTGATACTGAATGGTTTGGGCGATAATCCGGTTCATATCGTCTTTGTTAATGTCTGAAAGCTTCCCGTGAACCATGATACTCGCATTCCGCTCCGTTTCCGTCAATAAGTCGTAAAGTTCAGGGGACACAACAAGAACTAACTGCGAAAGCTTCATGGTTTGCATGAGAGCATCACCCCGTCCGTTTTTTACAACTTGTTTTTTATATTATGACACAAATAGAATCAAAATACGATATCTTTCGACAAATTTTTTTGAGAATTGACAAAATCAAAAGAGCCCCGGACGGGTCGGGACTCCTTAAATCCTGCACCTGATTACCGGTTTGTTCCCACTAAAATGGCATGATCCACTTTGATGCAACGGTCCATCACCACAATCAGACCATTTTCTCCGGCATAGCGCGCCGCTTCTTCATGGATCACTCCTTCTTGCAGCCATAGCGCTTTCGCTCCGGCTTCCACGGCTTCTTTGGCCACCGGAAAAACATGTTCGCTGCGGCGGAAAACATTGACAATATCGATCGGTTCTTTGATTTCGGTCAAGGAGGCATATGGTTTTTCCCCCAACACCGGTCCGGTTAAATTGGGATTCACCGGAAAGATCCGATAGCTTGCCTTTTGCAAAGCTTCCGCAATCATGTGACTGGTCCGGGCCGGATTGTCGGAACAACCCACCACTGCAATATTTTTCGCCTCTTTGAGCAGTTTTTTCCGGATTTCGTCCGAAGGATTTTTAAACATTTTCGTCGGCACTCCCCTCTGATTGTGTATCCCCCAACCATTTGACAAACTTCCGGCCAAACTCCCGGACGGAAAAAGCGGAGGAAGTTTTGCGGTTATACATCATTTTGACGCTTTCCAGCAGCCAAACAGGGACTTTGCGTCCCCTAATCAACGGATAAAATTCGTAATATGCCTCTACCAGGGCATCCCAACGCCGGTCATTCCCCGGTTTCATATATTCGGAAACATCCAACAGTTTTCCGCGCCCTTTTTGCAGAAGGACATTTTTCAAATGAATGTCACGCGGGTTCAACCCTTTGAACCGCGCTTCACGACGTGCGTGTTCCACATCGATGATCACCTGCTCCGGGATTTCAACTCCTTCGCACAAACACTGATACAAGTTCATCCCTTGTTCATGACTCAAAATCAAATAATTGTCCCCTTTGTCGTAGCAACGGGCAAAATAAGGGGACCCCTTCAACTTTTGGTAAACTTGAAACTCTTGATCCACTTTGTGAAGACGGCCCTCCGCAAACACCTTCAAAACCCGGCCTTTGCATTCCGGATGGCTGACGACCACTGCATCCGTGCCGTAACCGACCAGGTTGAATGCGGGGGGAATATACTCAATTGTGACCGGTTCATTTTCCGGATGGGCGTGGAAAATGATTTCCCCGATGGCTTCTTCAATCTTTCGGATCTGATTCATGGGCTTGGCCCCTTGTCGATAATATCCCACTTACAGTATTTACCCGATTTCAAGAAGAACATGCCCTTGATTTTTATTTAAAAAATCGCGCAGCAAACCCCTGAAAGGGCCAAAAGATACAATCCGGAAGCAAGCCACATCACCCGGATCGCCTTCAAGAGGTGTTCCGGTTTTTTGTCCTGAACCGGTTTTCCCATGTAAGCACGGAACGATTTTTTGCCGAAATAAGTATTGACTCCCCCCAACCGGATTTGAAGCCCGCCCGCCATCAGGGACTCAGGAATGCCGCTGTTGGGACTGGGATGTTGCCGGGCATCCCGCCTCCACGCTTGAAAAGCCAGGCCCGGGCTCAGCCGCAACAAACCGAAGGCTGCCAACATAAACGGGATCAAAACGCGGGCCGGAATCCAGTTGGCCAGATCATCCATCCTCGCCGAAGCCCAGCCCAGGTGCAAATAGGTCTCGTTTTTGTATCCGACCATGGAATCCAGGGTATTGACTGCACGGTAAGCCATGGCCAGCGGCGCTCCTCCCAATGCCGCATAAAAAAGAGGGGATATGACCGCGTCTACAATATTTTCCGCAATGGTTTCCACACCACCTCTCACAATTTCCGCTTCATCCAACGAATCCGTGTCTCTTCCGACCACCATGGACAAACGACGGCGCGCCTCACCGATCTTTTTTTCCACCAAAGCGGAATAAATGTCTTTTCCCGACTCAGCCAAACTGCGCGGAGCCATCGTCAGCCAAACCAGCACCGCTTCAAACAAAAGGCCGGCCACCGGATGCAGCTGCTTCATGCCTTGAACCCCGAAAAAGGTCAAAAGCCAAACGCCACCCACCACAACCAGCGGCAAAATCATCCCGGCACAGCGCCACTTCCACGCCTCTTCTTTTTCATTCCACCCTCTTTTCCGGCCAAAAAAGCGGATGCGGCGGTCCAGCCACCCAATGGCTTTCCCCATCCCCACCACCGGATGATAACGGTTTGCGGGATCCGCAAAAAGACAATCCAAAAGAAATGCCAGGATCAAAACAGCGGCCGTGGTCATATGCTCTCCTCCCCGTATCTTTCTGCCAGCACGGCTTCTTTCACCGCCTGATAGACGGCTTTTCCCAAAGCGCTTCCCAACGGGCTGGACAATCCCGCATAGGCATGCAGATCCTTTCTTGCCGGATCCTGGGTCGAAGCAATGAGAATCGCATCCGTTGTGGTGCCGGTGGCCGGGTTTCCGCGGGCATCTTTTACTTTCAAGTCTTGCAGTGCCGCCGCTTTGGCTTCGGTTGCCGTGATGACGGCATTCACCATTGCCGCCTGTGTCATCCGTCCGTCGATCACAATCACCGTGTTGATCGTGTGCGGCATGTATTCCTGATCGTTCCAAAACACCGGGTATGATTCCCCGGCACGGGCTGCATTTCCCACACCGGCTGTGACAAACACCGCCATCTTGAAGGTTTTCTCCTCAACAAAACGGCGGCAAACCCGGTCCACCCGGGCAGCTGTCATCAGCACGACCGTTTCGTCAAGGGGAATCTTTTTCCGGGTTAACCAATCCCGGATCTCTTCTTCCGGCTCTTTCGCCGCATAATCGCGTCCGACATGCCGGTTGATCATCCGTTTGCAAGAGAACCGGTCACTTCCGTAAACCGCACTGGTCAAAACTTTCAACGGCCGTTTTGACTCAATCATCAGCATTTCCGGGTGAACCGTCCATGAAATCGGGCAACTGGCTCGATGAAACCAATCCATCAAAAGTCTCCTTTCTGAAACAAAGAACGGCTGATGATCCACTCAGCCTCCTTTTTTTCGGCAACCCATCCCTCTCCGTGCCCGATGGACGGCTTCCAAAAGTCGTCCCGGCACTGATACACATGATAAGCAACAAACCAGCGGATGGGGCCGCCATGTGTAAAAACGGCCACGGTGTCCCCGGGCCGGTTTTGTTCCAATTCGCGAAGGAAACATTGCATGCGGTGGTGCAGATCCATGAGGCTTTCCCCCTTTGGGGGAGCAAAACGGACCGGATCACGGATCCAGTTCCACCAAGCCTCTTTGGCCAACTTCTCCGCTTCCTGATACGTTTTTCCTTCCCAAATCCCAAATGAACACTCTCTCAAAGCCGGCATGACGGCCACCGGAATCCCGGGATGTTTTTGAAGAAAGGGACGGGCGGTCTGGACGGCCCTTTTCAAATCGCTGGTCACCACAAAGTCAATCTTTTCGCGCGAAAGTGCTTCCGCCAACCGGAATGCCTGTTCTTTTCCCGTTTCAGCCAGCGGCTCGTCCAAATGCCCGATGTACCGTTTCATCTGATTTCCCTTGGTTTCGCCATGGCGAATCCATATCAACCGCATCATGAAAGCACCCCCGGAATGGTAAAAAAGAGAAGCCAGGTTAATTCAGACGCTTCAATCATGGCTCCGTACAAATCCCCGGTGCAACCGCCAAGGGTCCGGGTTCCCTTCCAACCGATCCACAGCGGAACCCAAACCGCAAAGAGCCCCACCACCAAACCCATGCTTCCCAAACCGACCCCCACCGGCAACACCGTGCAAACCAAAGCCAAACAAAATCGCGGCCAGGTGAACCGCTCCCGCATGCCTTGTCCCAACCCGTCTTTTCCGGCATAAGGGAAGAAACGGATGCCGATCACCGCGGCCAGCCTGCCCCAAATGCAGGCCGTGATCCACACCCGGGCAAAAGAAGCATCCGGATGGCCGGCAAGCACAAACAGGGCCCCCGCTTTTAACATCAACAGCAAAATGGCGGCAATCGCCCCCATGGCCCCGACCCGGGAATCTTTCATGATTTCCCGGATTTTGTCCGGATCGCGGTGGGATCCGAATCCATCGGCCATATCCATCCAACCGTCCAAGTGCAATCCGCCGGTGAAAAACACCCATGCCGAAAGATCCAACAACACCCGGACCGGAGCCGGAAACCACCCGGCAATCAATTGATCAAACAAAAAAAGGACGCCTCCCAACAATAAACCGACCACTGGATACCACACCGTACTTTCCCGGAACCCCTCTTTGTCCAACCGGACCGGTACCGGGAAGCGGGTCAAAAAGGCCAAGGCATGAAAAAATGCATTCATGGTTTCACTCTCCAAGGAATTCCCGCAATCACCATCCACACCTCATCCGCCACTTGCGCAACCTCCTGGTTGAGCCAGCCCAAACCGTCTTGAAACGCCCGGCTCACCGGATGCATGGCCACACCGCCCAGACCGACTTCATCGGCGACCAGGACGGCCTCATACGGTTTTAACGTTTCCAGCCAATCGCGGGCGTCTTGTTTCAAATGTTCTTCCCATTCTTCTTTGTACAACATCAATTGATTGCTCACCCATGCGGTCAGGCTGTCCACCAACACGAGATGGTGTGGCGGGACCGTTTGAATGACCCGGGCCAACCGGTGCGGCTCTTCCACCACGCACCAGTGGTCCGGGCGCCTTTTCCGGTGATGTTCGATCCTCTTTTTCATCTCTTCGTCCGAAGCAACTCCGGTCGCCACATAAGTGACATATTCGGCATCCATGCACAATGATTCAGCAAAGCGGCTTTTGCCGGAACGGACGCCGCCGGTGATCAACTTGATGCCCATGATATCCCGCCTTCCTTCCGGCTCCATTCTTCAAGCGCCTGCCTGAACAGCAGATTCTGCTCCGGTTTTTTGACCGCGATCCGGAAACAATCATCCTCCAACCCTTCATAATTGGAACAACTCCGGATCAATAACCCTTCCCGGGCCAAGTCGAATTGCAGATCCGAAACGTTTTTTCCGTTGACCGACATGCGCACCAGCAAGTAATTGGCCACCCCCGGAAAAACCTGAAAACCGTCCAGACGGTTCAATTCCCGGATCATCGTTTCCCGCTCTGTTTCCAGCCACCCGCTCACCTTTCGGGCGTGCGGCCGGTAAACTTCCTCCCGCAAAACCGCGCAGCCGATCATTTGCGCCAATCCGTTCACACTCCAGGGAACCTGAAGCGCCCGAATCCGGGAAATCACCGCTTCATCCGCCACAAGATAACCCAAACGCAAACCGGGCAGCGAAAAAAACTTCGTCATGGAACGAACCACAATCAATTGGGGATGCTCCTTCACCCGTGAAATCAACGACCGGTCTTCCTTTGGCTCCACAAAATCCATAAAAGCTTCATCCACAACCAAAATGGTTTGATACCGTCCGGCCCGGCGGATCCATTCCAACATCCGGCCGGCATCAATCAAATGCCCGGTGGGGTTGTTGGGATAACCGATGAATACCAAGTCCACCCGTCTCAACAGCCGGTCCATTTCTTCCAGGGACGGCAAAAATTGCTGCTCCCAGCCGGTCACCAGATGATCCACGGGAATGTTTCTCTTCCGGGCACATTGCCTGTACTCGACAAAAGAAGGATCCACCACCCCCACCCGGGACGGCCGGAAGGCCTGGATCAACAGATCAATCAACTCGGCAGCCCCGTTTCCCGGCAACACCATGTCCGCGGAAATCCGGTGAAAACGGGCGATCGCCTGTTTCAACCCGCGGCAGGCCGGATCCGGATATCTTGATAACACCGGCATTTCTCTTTCTTCGACCAACTCCCGGATCACTTCTTTGACGATTTCCGGCGGACCGTAAGGATAAATATTGGAGCTGAAATCAATCCATTCCTCTTGTTCTCTGGAAAAAAGCTCACTGGCCGTCAGCAAATCCCCTCCGTGTCCGAACCGCTCCAAGCTTGCCATTTTTTTTCACCCTTTCTGGTCAGTTCTTTTCGCCTTGCGGGGCAGAAAGTCCCAAATCGGCAAATACGGCCATATTTCGGGCCAACTTTACCGCCGTCTCAAACATCGGCATCACAAGAGCCGCACCGCTGGCTTCCCCCAAACGCATCTCTGCATGCAGCAACGGTTTAAAACCCAGCTCATCCAGCAATACGGCATGTCCCGGTTCCACCGACAGATGGGAAGCAAACAAACAGGGGCGGACCTCCGGTTTCCATCTCACCGCCGCCAAAGCTGCCGCCGTGGAAATCAATCCATCCATGATGACGGGAATCCGGTGTTCGGCCGCCCCCACATAAGCTCCCACCATGGCTGCAATCTCCAGCCCGCCGACTTTTTCCAACACCTCCAGCGGATTTTCCGGATCGGGCCGGTGAAAATCGATGGCCTTTTGGATCACTTCACATTTTCGCGCATAAGCCTCCGGAGAAACCCCGGAACCTTTTCCCGTCAATGACGAAACCGGTTTTCCCGTGAGCCCGGCTGCCACCGCAGCCCCTGCCGTGGTATTGCCGATTCCCAATTCCCCCACAGCCAACAGGCGGACGTTCTTTTCGCCCAACTGCCGGACAGTCTCTCTCCCCACCCGGATCGCTTCCACCACTTCTTGGCGGGTCATCGCCTTTTCTTTTAAAAAGTTGCGCGTGCCTTTGCGTACCCGGGCAGAGAGCACGGATCCCGGGGTTTCCTCCCATTCACTCCCGACATCCACCACAACCAGCCCGGCGCCGGCCGCTTCAGCCAAAAGATTCACCGCCGCTTTTCCACGGTCGAAGGTTTGCATCATCAGGCCGGTCACTTCTTTCGGATACGGACTGACCCCTTCTTCGGTCACCCCGTGATCCCCGCAAAACACGGCCACCGCTTTTTGACTCAAATCAGGGAACATTTCCCCCGTGATGGCGGCCAAGCGGATCATGATTTCTTCCAATTGCCCCAAGCTGCCGACCGGTTTGGTCAATTGATCGACATGTTGTTTCATTTTGCCGGCCGTTTCTTTGTCGACCGGCGGAATTTCAATCTTTTCTATTCCGTTGATCAATGTCTCCTCCCCCGCTTTCTTCCGGTATCTTCATTCAAGGATATTATAGATGAAACAGCCGGACAAACCCGTTGTTAAAAAATTGGTTGTTGAAAGATAAATTCATTTTGTTAAAATATTCTTCAATTACCCTTTCTTTATTTCCCCGTTTCTTTGACGAGCTGAGATAAAAGATGAGGTGAGCAAATTGAGACCACGAACATTGTTTGAGAAGGTTTGGGATCGCCATGTCATTGAGCAGGAAAAAGGAAAACCCGCCATCTTGTACATCGATTTGCATTTGGTGCATGAAGTCACCTCCCCGCAAGCTTTTGAAGGATTGCGTCTTCAGGGGCGCAAAGTCCGGCGGCCGGATTTGACCGTCGCCACCATGGATCACAATGTTCCCACCACCGACCGCCATTTGCCGGTCAAAGACCCGATTTCCCAAAAACAAATGGAAACCTTGGAGAAAAACTGCAAAGAATTTGGCATTTCCCTTTTCGATCTGCATCACCAAAACCAAGGAATTGTCCACGTCATCGGCCCCGAGCTCGGGCTCACCCTGCCCGGGAAAACCATCGTATGCGGGGACAGCCACACTTCCACACACGGGGCATTCGGCGCCTTGGCATTCGGCATCGGAACCAGTGAAGTGGAACACGTCTTGGCCACGCAATGTTTGCATCAACTCAAGCCCAAAACGATGCGCATCCACTTTAACGGGGAACTTCGCCCCGGTGTCACCGCCAAAGATGCCATTCTTGCCGTGATCCGCCAAATCGGCACGGACGGAGCCACCGGCTATGTGATTGAATATACCGGCAAACCTATTGAAAAAATGTCCATGGAAGAACGGATGACGGTATGCAACATGTCCATTGAAGCGGGTGCCCGTGCCGGCATGATCGCTCCGGATGAAACCACTTTTGAATATTTGAAAGGCCGCCCTTACGCCCCCAAAGGGGAAGCCTTTGAAAAAGCGGTCCGAGAATGGCGGCAGCTGTCCAGCGATCCGGGTGCGATGTATGATGCGTACATCGAAATCGACGCCTCATCCATTGCACCGCAGGTAACCTGGGGAACCAGCCCTGGAATGGGGACGGATATCACCGAAACCGTGCCGGACCCTTCCTCTTTCCCGACAGAAACCGAAGCCAAAGCGGCCCGGCGGGCGTTGGAGTACATGGGATTGAAACCGGGCACGCCGATATCGGAAATCGAGATTGATCAAGTATTCATCGGCTCCTGTACCAATTCACGCATTGAAGATTTGCGGGCGGCGGCCAAAGTGGTCAGAGGATACAAAGTGGCCCCGCAAGTGAAGGCCATGGTGGTTCCCGGTTCCCAACAAGTGAAACTGCAGGCGGAAAAGGAAGGATTGGACAAAATATTTTTGGAAGCCGGGTTCGAATGGCGCGAGTCGGGTTGCAGCATGTGTTTGGGAATGAATCCGGATATTTTGAAACCCGGTGAGCGATGCGCCTCCACTTCCAACCGGAACTTCGAGGGCCGGCAAGGCCGCGGTGGCAGAACCCACCTGGTGTCCCCGGCCATGGCGGCAGCAGTAGCCGTCGCCGGTCATTTTGTCGATGTGCGCAACTGGCAATACCGGGATGAGGAGGGAAAAGTCCATGCAACCACTTAAACAACATAAGGGAATCGTTTGCCCGTTGGACCGGGCCAATGTGGATACAGATGCCATCATTCCCAAACAGTTTTTAAAACGGATCGAACGGACCGGATTTGGTCAATTCCTGTTTCACGATTGGCGGTTCACCGGTGACGGAAACCCGGATCCGGATTTTGTCCTCAACCAGCCGGAATACAAGGAAGCCAGTGTGTTATTGGCACGGAAAAACTTCGGATGCGGCTCTTCCCGCGAGCATGCCCCCTGGGCTCTTCAGGATTACGGATTTCGTGTGATTATCGCACCCGGTTTTGCGGATATTTTTTACAACAATTGTTTTAAAAACGGAATTCTTCCCGTTTCGCTTTCGGAAGAACAGGTGGACCGGCTCTTTCAAAACACCTTCAAAAAAGACGGTTACACCTTGACCATCGACTTGGAAAAACAAGAAGTGCGGGACGATGCGGGGCTTTGCTTCCGCTTTGAAATCGATCCCTATCGCCGCTTCTGTTTAATGAACGGGTTGGATGACATCGGCATCACGCTGCAATATGAAAACCAAATCGCTCAATACGAAAATGAGCTTCCCTCTTATTACAGCGTGAAATCATAAGGGATTGCAAAAGGCATAGGCCGCTTGAACCAGTGGCACTATGCCTTTACTTTTCGGATTGCCGGCGCGAGAAGCGGGCGGATTGTTGAAGGAGCACCGCCATCGCTTTCTGAAACGTTTGCGGATCAATCAGGCCCATCGCCTTTAATTCCCGGACCTCTTCCATCATCAACTCCACATCCCCCAGCTGGTCCCCTGTATAAATGATGGTTCCAAATTGTTTTAACAACTGACGAACCTCAGTCATGCCACGCATCGGATGTATCCTTTCCTCTCTTGTGTTATACTGGATATAACCTCACTGAAAGAGGTGTTCTTTTTGCCTTATACAAACTTTATTCCCGTCAAACGAATGATCGGGCATTTGATCATATCCCAAAAACGGAATCATTGGGCCAGCACACTGACCACCAAAGAACTGATTTTCCAAAAACCACATTTATCCTATCACATCCTTTTAAATGATGTCATCGGCATCATTCCCTGTGAGATAAAAGGACTGCATCCACAGCCGGATCACGATTTATTGATAACTTTGAAAAATCCATCCCGTTACTATAAAATCTCAGTCCACAAATTGTTTGTCATCAACCGGAACGGTGTGTTCACCAACAGGGCAACGGATTTGATCGTACCGTTAAACCATCGTTTCTTAAAACATGTGGAAAAACATACAAATTTGACGATGTTACCTTCATAAAAAAAGAGCCTTTGTCAGGCTCTTTTTTGTTGTTGCACACTGCTTAATTGGGGAAGCGCTTTTCTCACCGCCATCACCACCGGCACGGCCAAGATCGCTTTCATCAAATCTCCCGGCAGAAAAACCAACAGAGAGGAAATCCATGTGGTTTGGTTCAGCGGAAGGTCAAGCACCGTAACCAGCCACGGAAAACCAATCAAATGAATCAAAATCACTCCGCCGACGACATGGGCCAATCCGAGTTTCCAAGCATTGAGTGTGCCCTTTCGGATCCATCTTTCCACCATCCAACCGGTCAATCCGGCCGCAAACACCCAGCTGATGATGTAACCTCCCGTCGGGCCGGCCAAAGCGGCGATTCCGCTTTTACCCCCGCTTAAAACCGGCGCTCCGGCGATGACCAGGGCAATAAAGACAATCATGGAAATCATTCCCCGCCGGGCCCCCAGCACGGACCCCGCCAGCATCACCACAAGGGTTTGCAAGGTAATCGGAGCCGGGCCGATATGAATCGCAAAGGCCCCGCTGACCGCCAGCATGGCAACAAACATGGCCATCCATGTCATATCCCGCACCTTCAAAGCAGATCGACGCATCAGCAAACCTCATTTCGATAAATGATTTTCTACTCATTACAATAGCGATCCCTGCATTTATTGTCAACTTCATTTATCAATAAGGTTTACAATTGGCTTTTGACCGGCACTTGAGTCATCCGCCCTTCCTCCTTCCCGGCTGCAGCCATATGATATACAACCTGGCTTCGCGGATGGGGAGTGAAATGGATGCCTGATGGAAAGTTAAAAAAACAACGTCTGTCGGTCGTTTCGCCTGCACCACACCCGGCGAACATCTTTGTGCCGGTCTACCGCCGTGTCCGGAGAGGGGTGGTTTCCATCATCACCCAGGAAAAAAGCCCGGGGACTTATCTGTCGCTTCCCAGAAATTTGCTTCACCTGTTTGTCCCCGAACTGAACGATCCTCCGGCCCCTCCCAAAAACCATTTTGGTTCCGGGTTTATCATTCACCCGCAAGGCTACATTTTAACCAATGCCCATGTCATCAAAAATGCTTCACGCATTGATGTAAAGTTGGATCACTTCCAAACACCTTTCACCGGAATGCCGGTTTGGACCGATGACAAACGCGATTTGGCCGTCGTCAAAATCAAATCCCCGCGTCCGTTACCCGCATTGTCCCTGGGAACTTCCCGGGATGCCGACATCGGGGAATGGGTATTGGCGGTCGGCAACCCTTTCGGCTTGGAACACACGGTCACGGTTGGGATCATCAGCGGCAAAAACCGGCCGCTTAAAGTCGGGCGGCGTTATTATAAAAACGTGATCCAGACCGATGCCGCCATCAATCCGGGAAACAGCGGCGGCCCTTTGATCAACCTCCAGGGAAAAGTGATCGGAATGAACACACTGATCATTTATCCATCCCAATGTCTCGGATTCGCCATCCCCATGGAAGAGATCCGCCCGCATATCAAGCGCTATTTGCCCCAATGATGCCAGAGTCAAACACTGAGGGTTTGCTCCTTTTTCCCTTTGTTTTTCATATTCCAAAGCACCGAACCGGCCCACAAGACCAAAATGATTGCGTAAACCCCCCATTGTCCGGTGGAGGGAACCTTCAAAAATTTCAACACCGGGCCCACATTGACCAGAACAATGAAACCGCCGACCAACACGCCCAGCAAATGGGACGGGATCACCCGCACCAGCCATGCCGCAATCGGGGCCGCCACGACTCCGCCAATCACGATGGCTGCCACCCAGTAGGCATGAAAGGTTTCCCAACCGAGGAAGAGGAAAAATCCCAAGGAGGCGGAAACAGCCACAATAAATTCGCTGGTATCCACCGTGCCAATCACTTTTCTGGGTGTGACGGCATCTCTTGCCAACAACATAGGGGTGGTAATCGGACCCCATCCCCCGCCTCCGACAGCATCAAAAAATCCTCCCGCCAATCCGAGCGGAATCAAATAAGTATTGGATAAATTCGTTTTTTTGGCTTTCCGCGAGGAAACTGTGATATATCGACAAACAATATAAATCCCCATCAGCATTAAAAACAAAGAGATAAACGGTTTGATCCGGTCTCCCGGTATACCGCTTAAAAAAGCGGCTCCCGCAAAAGCACTGACACCTCCCGGAACAGCCAGTTTGAAGAGGATTTTTTTGTCCACATTTCCAAACCATAAATGGGACGCGCCGGAGACAGCGGTCGTCGCCACTTCCGCCAGATGAATCGATGCCGAAGCCACTGCAGGAGCCACCCCGAAAAACAAAAGCAAAGAAGCGGAAGTTGCCCCGTAAGCCATTCCCAGCGATCCGTCAATCAACTGGGCGAAAAAACCGACAATGCCAAGAATCAGGAGTTTTTTCATAAATGCCCCCCTTAAACAAGCATTCATTTTTGCAATGGATGAAAGGGGAGCGCCGCATCAGGCAAGCTCCCGCCACAAGTTCTACACCCCCACTTTATTCCGGAGCCCCTCAATTAATACTTCCACCACTTCGGGACGGGAAAATTCCGGAGGCGGCGCAATTCCTTCCGACAACATCTTTCTCACTTTCGTTCCGGAAAGAATGACATGATGTTCGTCATCATGCGGACAAGTTTTGTACGAAGCCATGCCCGCACATTTTTTACAGTAAAAGCTGTGTTCAAAAAAAAGCGGGGTGATTCCCAATTCCTCCGCCGTAAAATGGGAGAAAATTTTCTGCGCATCATAGGTGCCGTAATAATCGCCGACACCGGCATGATCCCTGCCCACGATAAAATGGGTGCAGCCGTGGTTTTTGCGCACCAAAGCATGAAGGACGGCTTCGCGGGGACCGGCATAGCGCATGGCCGCCGGGTACGCTCCCAAAAAGACCCGGTTTTCCGGATAGTAATGTTTTAAAATCACTTCATAGCTTTTCATGCGGACATCCACCGGAATATCATCCGTTTTCGTTTGTCCGACCAACGGATGCAAAAACAGTCCGTCCACCGTCTCCAAAGCCGATTTTTGAATGTACTCATGGGCACGGTGCACCGGATTTCTCGTTTGAAACCCGACCACCTTTTTCCACCCGCGCTTTTGGAAAATCTCCCGCGTTTCGGCCGGGTCGAACAGCCGGTCTTCAAACGGATATGCCGGGCGTTTTAACAGCCAGATGTCCCCGCCCAGGTTTAACGGCGATTGACTGTACAGATATCGAACCCCCGGATGGGCTTCTTCTTCCGTCTTGTAAACCAACCGGGCTTCTTCACGCAGATCGACACGGTAAAGCTCTTCCACTTGGACAACCGCAATGATGTTTTGTTCTTCATCGAGCAAGGAAACATATTCCGCCCCGGCAATCTCTTTTTCCCGTTCTTCCGGAACGGGCAAGGTCACCGGGATGCTCCAGACTGTTCCGTCCGACAGCCGCATGGTTTCACAAACTGACCGGTAGTCTTTTTCTTTTAAAAAACCGGTCAACGGCGAGAAAACCCCGGTGGCAATGCAAAACAAATCCGACACGGTGCGGTTGGAAACGGGAAGCTTCGGAAAATGCTCCGCCCGACTCAACCAAACTTGTTTTTCCTCTCCTGTCAAAACGCGGTTTACCAACACGCCTCCGTGTGGTGCGATCAAATCTCCCATGATGTATACTCCTCTCCAAGCATTTTCATCGGGCCCTCTCCCCGGGGGGATTCCCGGTCAATGCGGATTGAAAAGATCCCGCGATTCAAGCGCCCCCGGCGCCAAAGCGGAATGGAATGAGATGAGCGTGCTTTTTGGAAAAATGGTGAATCAATTGACCGGACTGTTATGAAGCCCGCATTCAATTTTGTTGGTCCCCGACCAGCGTCCGGCTCGCGGATCTTCCCCGGGACGGACCGGGCGGGTGCACGGCTGGCAGCCGATGCTCGGATAC
Organism: Thermoactinomyces sp. CICC 10735; assembly: GCF_016055175.1. Lineage (NCBI taxonomy): Bacteria > Bacillati > Bacillota > Bacilli > Caryophanales > Thermoactinomycetaceae > Thermoactinomyces > Thermoactinomyces sp. CICC 10735. Next base: position 542,411 of record NZ_JAECVT010000002.1, read on the forward strand.
TGCCTGTCATGCAACGAATTGTACGGAATTTGATGATCATGAATATAAGTCCAGACTTGTTTGGTGTTCCAGAAAGCCAGGGGATTCAGCTTGAGCAACCCAAACCCTTGATCCCACTCCACCACCTGCGTATGGGCACGGGTGGGGGCTTGTTCACGCCGGATTCCGGTAATCCATCCCTGGTAGTTTTTCAACACTTTTTTCAAAGGCTCAACTTTGCGGAGCTTACAACATAAATCGGGATTTCTTTTCCACAGTTCGCCGCCGTATTTCTCCGCTTGTTCCTCCAACGTGAGTTCGGGCGAAATGCGGATGAATTCTTTTTGGTATTTCTCGGACAGCCGGTCCCGGACTTCATAGGTTTCCTGAAAGTGCAGGCCGGTGTCGAGATAAAAAATGTCCAATTCCGGATCGACTTTGAATGCCATATCCACCAAAGCCACGTCTTCATATCCGAAACTGCAAGCCAACACCAACCGGGAAACCCCCAGTTGTTCCACTCCCCAACGGATGATTTCCTGAGGATGGAAGTCTTTCAACTCTTCTGCCACGATTTTGATTTGTTCCGGATTCCATCTTTCTTCTCCACTCAATGTCGGCCAATACCGTTCCCGGGTCATTTGTCGTTCTCCTTTCTTTCGGATCCGTTTAATACATATCCGGTTCCTTGGCGAACCCTTTTTTTCTCTTCAATCACCCACTCTTTGACCGCAGGCGTTTTGATCGTGTAGCGTTCCAACTCTTTTTCCGCATATTCGAAAGCTTTTTCCTCCGTCGGCGCCAGAACGATGACGTTGTAAGAACCGTCCGGTTCTTTCTCCGCCACCAAGCGGTACAGATACAATTCCCGGCTCATACAGCAGGCACCACCCGCTGGCGGATCTCATCAAACTGTTTCTGAATCGCTTCGATTCCGGCACGTTTCACAAAGTCGCCGAATTTCTCCCCTTCTTTCCGTTCGCGTTTGTAGAAAAGAATGATTTCTTTTAACACAGGCGCCACATATTCTTTGGTGACCCGTCCCTTTAACTGCGTGTTAAACTTTCCTTGTCCGTATAAATGCCCGCCGACCGAGATGGTGTAAGCTTCCACCATTCCTTGGGCCGTTTTCGCCTTCCCGCCCATGAGACCGATGTCGGCAATTTGTTGTTGCCCGCAGGAATTGGGACAACCGTTGATATGAATCCGGATCGGTTCGTCCAACCGGATCTCCTGGTCCAGAAAGTTGACCACTTCTTTCAAAAACCCTTTGGTTTCGGTCAGCGCCAGATTGCAAAACTCAATGCCCGTGCAGGAAACGGCATACCCCTCAAACGTTTTTGGAAACGGGCTCAGCCTTTTCAAGAGAGGCTCTTTCAACAGGTCCTCCACTTTGTCATCCGGCACATCGGTCAGAATCACATTTTGCGTGTTGGCGGTACGCAACGAGCCGGATCCGTAACGGTCCGCCAGATCGGCCAAACCGTCAAACTCGTCTGCTGACGTGCGCCCCAACGGAATGTTTAACCCGACATAGTTCAGCCCCGGCTGTTTTTGCGGGTGAACCCCGGTGAAGTAACCGGCGTTCCAACCGGCGATTTTATCTTCACCCCGGGACGGATACTCGCCGATATACTCTTTCAAGATTTCCAAAAAATGCTCCGGCCCCCAATCTGCGACCAAAAACTTCAGGCGCGCTTTATGCCGCTTTTTCCGGTATCCGTAATCGCGGAACACTTTTGTCACGCCGACCGCCACATCGACAACCTGTTCGGGACGGACGAAAAGATCCAGCTGCTGAGCCAAATGCGGCCGGTTGGAAAGTCCTCCCCCCACCCAGACATGGAAACCGACCGTCTCTTTGCCATCCAACATTTTCAATGCCGGTGTAAACGAAAGATCGTTGATCTGGGCATGAGCCGGATTGTAGACACTGGAGGAGACAGAAATTTTGTATTTTCTGGGCAAGTTGGAAAATTCCCGGTTTAACAGCAACTTTTCATTCAGTTTGGCAACGATGGGACGGGTGTCCACCAACTCATGCGGATCGATTCCGGCCAGCGGGTTGCCGGTAATGTTGCGGGGGCAATCGCCACAAGCTTCAAAGGTGTAAAGACCGACTTCTTCCAAACGACGGAAGATATCCGGAAGATTTTCCACTCGAATCCAATGATATTGAATCGCTTGGCGTGTCGTCACATCGATCAGCCCGCGACCGTACTCCCTCGACAAGCCGGCCACCACCCGCACCTGCCGGCTGTTTAAAATCCCGGAAGGGACACGGATGCGGATCATAAAATAGCCGTCTTTTTTCGGGCGCTGTTGATAGACTCCCGCCCACTTGAACAAAGCAAATTTTTCCTCGGGAATCGATTCAAATCCCTTCTTAGAATAAATATGAATAATCTCGTCGATAATGTCTAAACCATCCTGCTCCAACTTTTGCAATTCGAACGGATTCAACTGTTCCGGATTGTTCGCCCAAGGCCAATGGTTTTTCATCCCCGCTTCCACTCCTTCGTTCTCCTTGAAAATAAAAAAATCCCTTTTCCATGAGGGAAAAAGGGATCGATGCCACTTGCCTTTTTCTCCTCATATTCGAACAGTGACTGTTCTCTGGATTTGGCACCAAGCCGTACGGCCGGTTGCCGAGGGTTCATCGGGCCAGTCCCTCCGCCTCTCTTTATGAGGATATTCCTAAACCATAAATACCTATCAAATAAATATGTTTTAATTGCTTGAAATTAGATTAACAAATTACTCCCGTTATTGTCAACCATTTCAGAAGAATCCTTTTGTCTTGAAAAATCAAGGCTTTGGACTGCCTGCGAAACCGCCTGTTTAAGGCATGCATCCCGGTTCGTCTTTTTCAAAAAACGCACTTTGATTACAATAGAAGAGATGATTCAAAAAAAGGGGGAAACCGGATCATGGAAATCGTCGTCTATCTTGCAGGTCAAATTCATGACGACTGGAGGGCAAAACTGCGCCAAAAAGCTGAAGAACGGGGCCTGCCCGTCATTTTTAAAGGGCCGCAGGAAAATCACGACCGTTCGGATGACATCGGCGAACTGATCAAAGGAAAACAGCCCAATGCGGTTTACCGGGATCAAGCCGCTTCGGAACTGAACAATTTGCGCACCCGGGTATGGATGGAAAAAGCCGACATCGTCATCGCCTTGTTTGGCGAAAAATACCGGCAATGGAACACCGCAATGGATGCATCGTTGGCCATCGCTTTAAACAAGCCCCTGATTTTGGTGCGTCCGGAAAGCTTGCACCATCCGTTGAAAGAAATCAGCCAGCGGGCACAAGTGACGGTCGAAACCGTCGATCAGGCCCTGGATGCCCTGGCCTATATCTTTGAAGAATGAAACAGGAAAGGGAGGCGGTTTTCCGCCTCCCTTTTCACGCTTTTTCACACTTTTTCCGCCAGGGGTTACGACCGGGTCAGCCGGGCCGGTGTATCATCAAACACTACAAAATTCAAATTGATATTTAACAACATGACATCTTTTCCGGTTTCCTGATCCCGCAAAACAAAATAATCCCTGCCCACCTGGCGCAACACCCCGGTGAACACCCGGTTCCTCCATTCCTCGCTCCCTTCATAAGTCATGTAAGCCGTCACTCGTTTTCCGATATTGCTTTGCAACAAATCTTCCGAGAATCTGCGGTCCTGTCTTTGGGGCTGCCCTTGTTCCGGTTGCCTTTGACTGACCTGCGCGTCGGAATAAAACGGGTATGGAGCATGATATGGATAAGACCAATACACCATTTGTCTCCCTCCAGTTCTTAATATTGATAAACAGCCGGACAATCCGAAGCATCAGGAATATAAAAACAGTGGCTTTTATATCTTCCGGAATGCGTCTGATTAAACCAGGTTGCCGGACATTCCCCTGTCGGCCGGAAAAACCACAAGGCCCGTTTGGCGGGATCAAAACGCTGGCCCTGAATGGCCTTTCGGGCCAACCGGATATCCTGCTGGCGGGCCGGTTGATAAAAATACGGCATTTGCACGGCTTCAAAACCGCCGGGGGATTGGAAAACCATCTGTTGAAGATTGCGGATCCCCTCAAAATCGAGACAGTTGGCAATCACCCGGTTGACACCCACATTGCCAACCAGTAACATCCCCATTTGCCCGTCCCCTTCCGCTTCCGCCCGCATCAACCTGGCCAACAGCTTGACATGCGATTCCGGCGCCTGAATAACCGCCATACCATCCCCCCTGAGACCAACATATGCCCCCCTGCTCAAAAAAAGAACCGGCCAATTCTTTTGAAAATTGGAAATATCTTTTGGAAAGAACACTTCTTTTGGTGTATTCTGAATATAGGAGGTGACCGGCTTGCTTCCCCTGTTCAACAACCAAACCGACGGCTGTCGCCAACTTTCCTGGAAGTTTCGGAAGTTACGCCGCAAGTGGCGTCATCACTGGTTGTGCATCCCCTTTTTCATCCCTGTCTGGATTTACGAACAAGTCCGGCTGGGGTTCTTCCCGTTTATCCATTTCCAACTCCTCCACACTTGCAATCCTTGGGAACGGAAACTGTTTTACGCGCTTTATTCCAAATTCGGGCGTGACGTCAAAATCCACTATCCCATTCACCGCCATCGGGTGGCAATCGCCATCCCCAAATACAAACTGGCTTTGGAATGCGACGGGGACACGGTGATCCGTCCCAAAAAACAACTCCGCTTTCAAACAAAAAAACATGATCTGGGAAAGCAAGGCTGGAAAGTGATGCGCTTTTCACGCCGTCGCCTGTCCGGGCAAATGGACCAGGTCATCCGCGAAATTACAGAATATACAGATATCATGAAAAGAAGAAAATCACCTGGTCAATTCACCTGACAAGCATCCGGTCCGCGGGGACGGAAAACAGGGTCCCGGACGGCTTTTCACAAGGAGGGAAACTTTTATGATTCAAGGCTTGTATGAAGTTCATTTTCAAGTGGAAGATTTGGACCGTTCTGTCGAATTTTATCAAAAACTGGGGCTGACTCCGGCCTGGAGAAATGACAGTGTCGCTTTTCTGTGGATTGAACCTGAAAAAAGCTGGCTGGGCCTCTGGCAAAAGCCCGGCGGGAACCATGTATTTGCCAAACATATCGCCTTTCGCATCCACTTTGAGGATATGCCCGAAGCCATCCGCTGGCTCAAGGAAAAAGGGATCGAACCGGTAAAAGACGGGCGTTTTGAACCGGTCGAGCCCGTGGTGCGCCCGTTTCAAAGAAATGCTTCTTTGTATTTTGAAGATCCGGACGGCCATAATCTGGAACTGATCTGCACCATCCCCGATGACATTTCCCCGGATCTTCCGAAAATGTATTGGAGCGAATGGGAAAAACTCCGCGCAAAAAAATAAACCTCCCGCTGAAACGGCGAAACCCCCTTAAAAATCGACAAGCTTGCACCGGCTGATATCATAGAAGAAGAACCCCCGACCCCGTCCAAAAAAAGGAGGAAAGCAAAAAGATGTCCGAGATGATTGAAGTAAAAAATCCTGCCACCGGGGAATTGATCCAAAAAGTAAAAGCCCATACCGAAGAGGAAATCACCAGAGCCATCCGGAAAGGACACGAAAGTTTTTCCGCTTGGTCCAAAACCAATGCCCATGAGCGCTCCCGCTTGCTCCGGGTATGGTCGGATCGCATTCAAAAAAACAAGGAAAACATCGCGCGGATCATGACGCTGGAAAGCGGAAAACCGCTGACCGAATCCCTCGCGGAGGTCGACTATGCCGTCAGTTATATTGATTGGTACGCCGAAGAAGCCAAACGGCTGTACGGCCGGACCATCCCCGCCCACACCGGATCGAAACGGATTATCGTCACTCGTCAACCCGTCGGGCTGGTGGCGGCCATCACGCCTTGGAATTTTCCCGCGGCCATGATGACCAGAAAAGCCGCACCCGCCTTGGCAGCCGGCTGTACGTTTATTGTGAAACCGGCGGAAGAAACGCCGCTGACCACCATGGAACTGGTTAAACTGGCCCATGAAGCCGGCATCCCGGAAGGGGTCATCCAATATGTCAACGGGTTGGGGCCTTTCGTCGGCAAACTCTTTACGGACAGCCCCCTGATTCAAAAAATCTCTTTTACCGGCTCCACTGAAGTCGGAAAGTTGCTGATGAAAAACAGCGCCGCCACCGTCAAACGCATTTCCATGGAACTGGGCGGCCATGCTCCCGTCATTGTGGCCGAAGATGCCGACCTTGATCTTGCCGTCCGGCAAACCATCCTTTCCAAATTCCGAAACGCCGGGCAAACCTGCATTTGCGCCAACCGCCTGCTGGTCCACGAAAGCATCGCCGAAGCCTTCTCCCAAAAGTTGGCGGACAGCGTGCGGAAATTAAAAGTCGGAAACGGCTTGAACCCAGAGACCGACGTCGGTCCGGTCATCAACAAAAAAAGCTTTGACAAAATCATGGAACAAATCGAAGATGCCCTCCAAAAGGGCGCACGCGTGTTGTGCGGAAACACTTACCAAGCCGACCGCGAAAAAGGATATTTTTTTGTCGCTCCGACCATCCTCGGCCAAGCCGGCCTTGACACGAAAATCATGCAGGAAGAAACATTCGGACCGGTTCTTCCCATCCTGTCCTTCAAAAGCCTGGAAGAAGCCGTGGAGATTGCCAACAGCACCCCTTACGGCCTGGCCGCTTATTTCTTCACCAATGATTACCGCACCGGCATTTACTTGAATGAACACTTGGACTTCGGCATTATCGGTTGGAACGACGGAGCGCCGTCTGCCGCACACGCCCCGTTTGGTGGAATGAAAGAAAGCGGCATCGGCCGGGAAGGCGGCTTGGAAGGAATGGAACCGTATTTGGAGACAAAGTACTTATCCATCGGGAATCTGTAAAAAAGCCGATTGATTGTTCTTGATCAATCGGCTTTCAGCATGGCGCTTTCTTGAATCGCTCCCGTTCTCATCAAAAAACAAAGAGAACCGAAGAAACAGATGGTCTGTCTCCGGTTCCCCGTTTTATCATGATTCCAAATTGCTGTGGCGGCGGACCGCTTCGTCATGATTCACTTCCTTCAGCCTTCCATATTCCAGGCATACGGCATCCAACAAGATATGGACACTTTGGTCAAACAGCGACCCCAGAGGTTGAATGGTTTTCCATTCATTGGCGCGCCGGTGTTTGGTTGCCGCCGGAACACGGAGGATCTTCACGGCCGTTTGTGCAAGAGGGGACGACTCATCGGTCGTCACGGCAATCACCTTGCACCCGATGGATTTGGCTTTCTCCGCCGTCCAAACCACTTGGCGGGTGGTTCCCGATCCTGAAACGGCAACCAGCCAGTCTCCTGCTTCAACGGATGGCGTAATCGTTTCGCCTGCCACATACACCTTGGCACCCAAATGCATCAACCGCATGGCAAACGATTTGGCCATCAATCCGGAGCGTCCTTCCCCCACGACAAAGATCCGCCCCGCCTTTTGCAATGCCGCGGCGGTTTCTTTGATCTCTTCTTCTTTCACCTGCCCGATCACCGCTTCCACTTCTCTTAAAATGGCTTGAGCTGTCGACATGGCTTATTCCCCCTTTTCAATGGCTTGTTTCAACTGTCTGGCCGCCTCTTTTGGATTCTCCGCTTTGGTGATGGCGGTACCGACAATCACCACCGAAGGATGGAAAGACTTTCTCACCTTCTCCAAGGAACTTAGCGTAATTCCGCCTGCTGCCGCCCATTTCACCGGCTTCTCCGACGAAACCGCCGCACACTTTTTCCATACAGGCCGCACCCCTTCTTCTTGCTCATCCTTGCTCACATGCACGCAAAAAACGGCCTCGTCATATTTTAATAACTCTCTCACTTGATCTTCTGATACGTTCAACAAATCAATCATCACCGTTTTGCCATGGCGGCGTGCCACGTCCATGCAGGTCTCGATGGTAACCGGCGGCGCCACCCCCATGACAGTGGCCGCATCGGCCCCGGCTTCAAATGCCTTTTCAAATTCATAACGGGCATTGTCCATCGTTTTGGTGTCCGCCACCACCGGCTTGTCGGGAAAAGTCCGCTTCAATTCCCGGACTCCCGCCATTCCAAATTCCTTGATAATGGAAGTCCCCACTTCAATCCAATCGGTGAATTCTTCCGTTTCCCCGGCCAACCGGACTGCTTCGGGGATACTCATCCGATCCAACGCAAGTTGCAGTATCATCCTCCGGTCTCCTTTCCCTCTGCATGAACATTCATTTCCTCTCCGGATCAACACGATTGCCGGGAAGTGCCGGGCCGGCAGGCGGATTTGCCTGAACCATCCGGCTCGGAAAAACATATTCCTCCGGCTCCGGCTTCCCGCCATTTATTTGTTCAAACAACAATTCCGCAGCCTTTCTTCCCATCTCAGCTGCCGGTTGCTCGATAAACGTGATGGGGTGGTCCATCAACCGGGCAAACGGAATATTGTCAAAAACGACCAGATCCACCTCTTCCCCGAGCACGAGCCCTTTTTCTTTTATAAATTCCATGACGGCCAGAAACATCCGGTCATTCCCGGCAAACAAAGCAGTCGGCCGCTCTTTGGAAGCAAAAAGGCTTTCCAGCCGGCTTTTCACCTCATCCACCGGGGATTCGACGATATAGTCGGGATCCACGGGCAAACCGGCATCCTCCATGGCTTTTCGGTAACCTTCCAATCTGCCTTTTCTGGTGCTTACCATCAGTGGCTGCACGACAAAAGCAATTCGTTGGTGCCCTTGTCCGATCAACTGTTTGATCGCTTGGCAAGTGGCCGCGGCATTATCGGTCACCACCGAATAAGCATGATCCAACCCGGTCTGGCGATCCACGAAAACCACCGGATAGCCTTCCCGGACCATCTGTTCATACAAATCCCGATTCTTTCCGGTCGGAAAGATAATCATGCCATCCACTTGCTTTGCCCTCAGCATTTCAATATACCGTCGTTCCTGATCCGGCTGGTCATCCGCATTGCAAACAATCGCGTGCAAATCATGATCCCGGCAAAAATCTTCAATTGCACGAATGATTCCGGTGGAAAAATAATGAAGGATATTCGCTACAATAATCGCAATCATTGAAGTGCGCTTTTGTTTTAGACTCCTGGCAATGAAATTGGGTTGATAACCCAGTTTTTCAATGGCTTCTTCGATTCTTTTTTTTGTGTTTTCCCCCATGTATTCAAAGCGCTTGTTTAAAAATTGCGAAACGGTGCTCTTGGAAACACCCGCTTCTTTGGCGACATCCGCCATGGTCACTTTCTTCATTGCTGTTCCCTCTTTCAATCGTTCGATGACTTTATTGTAGCGACTCCTTTTCCTTTTTCCCAGCTTCAATCCGTTCCGACTGCACCGCGGCCATCAGCTTTTCGGCCTGTTTTGTCACTTCCCGCAAATATTCGTCCGTCAATGCCCGTGACGGATCGACGAGGGACGATCCCACCCCGACGGCCACCGCACCGGCCCGGATGTAATCTTTGGCGTTCGTTTGGTCAATGCCGCCGGTCGGCATGAGCGGAATGTGGGGCAAAGGAGCCGAAATGCTTTTTAAATAGCCCGGTCCGGCAATCCCTGCCGGAAACACTTTCACCACATCCGCCCCCTGTTCAAACGCATGTAAAATTTCCGTTGGGGTGAATGCTCCCGGCACACTGATCACCCCGTACCGTTTCGCCATTTGAATGATCTTTTCATTCACCGTCGGCGAAACAATGAATCGGGCTCCCGCCAAGATGGCCAGACGTGCGGTTTCGGCATCGAGAACGGTTCCGGCCCCGACCAGCATTGCATCGCCAAACACCTCGCATGCTTTTTCAAGCACGGACAGCGCTTGCGGGGTTTCCATCGTGATTTCAAGCGCGGTCACGCCTCCGTCCAGCAACGCTTGGCCGATTTTTACCGCCGATTCCACAGAAGCCCCGCGGACAACGGCAACCACCGATCTTTTTTTGATTTCTTCCGCTCCCATGACAACTCCCCCTTTATCCTTCTTCCGACGCATAAACAACATCCGGGCGGCGGCCGGAAAGCTTGTCCTTTCGGGCTGCACGGACCGCCCAAAGTGTGAGGGCCGCGGCCAAAAGCAAAGATCCCGCCATGAAGATATAGGAAGCACCAAATCCTCCCGTCACACCGTTTAAATACCCGACCACATAAGCGCCGACAAACGACCCCAAGGCTCCCATGCTGTTGATCAGTGCCATCGCTCCCCCCGCCACATTTCTGGGGAGAATTTCCGGAATAATTGCAAAGAACGGTCCGTACGGGGCATACATCGCGCCGCCGGCAATCACCAGCAGGATGAAAGAAAGCAAGAAGTGGTCGGTTCCCAAGGCATATGAAAGGTAAAAAGCGACGGCGCCAACCAGTAAAAACGGCCACACAAACGCACTGCGATTTAACATTTTGTCAGAGAAGTATGAAGCCAGAAGCATCATGGCCGTGGCCAGGATGTAAGGGACAGACGACAACCAACCGGTCTCCACCAGCCCCATGTCCGGCGCGGCTTTGATGATTGACGGCAGCCACATTACAAATCCATACACGCCGATACTCCACAAAGCATATTGGATGCTGAGCAAAATCACCGGCTTGGATCGAAACGCCTCCCGGTAATTTTTAACCGGTTTTAAATCCTCCTGTTCCTTTTGTAACCGTTGATTCAATTCCCCTTTTTGTTGTCCGGTCAGCCAACGGGCCTCCCCGGGTTTATCTTCCACAACGCACCACCACACAAAGGCCCATAAAACGGCGGGAATCCCTTCCAAAACAAACATCCAACGCCAGCCGAACGCTTCCAACAGATAGCCGGAAACAATGGACATCCACAGCACCGTGACCGGATTTCCCAAGATCAAAAATGTATTGGCGCGGGAACGCTCTTCTTTGGTGAACCAGTGGCTCAAGAAGACAAGCATCGCCGGCATTACAGCGCTTTCAACCACTCCCAAAGCAAACCGGATGACAAATAATAAAGAAAGATTGCTGACCAGTCCGGTCAAGGAAGCCAACAAGCCCCATAAAATCAACGACCAGAAAATCAACCTTTTGGCACTTTTCTTTTCCGCATAATGCGCGCCGGGAATTTGGAAAAAGAAATACCCCAGAAAGAACAGGGCACCGAGCAAGGAGGAAGTGCCTTCCGTAATGTTCAGATCTTCCGCCAAACCGCCGGCGGCCCCAAATCCATAATTGGCACGGTCCAGATAAGCAAGACTGTAAGTGATAAAAACAACGGGAATCAAACGCATCCATCTTTGATCGGCCCAAGTTTTCATGTGATCACTCCTTGCGGGGCTCCCCATTTTTTTCAAGATAATCATCCAGCTCCGTCTTGGTTGGATAACCGTCATGGTCTCCGGGAGATTGCACCGCCAGAGCCCCCATCGCATTGGCCCGGATCACGGCCTCCCGGATCGCGAATCCTTCCAGGAGTCCGCTGATCAATCCGGCGGCAAACCCGTCGCCGGCCCCAACGGTATCCACCACTTTACGGACCTTAAAGCCGGAAACCGTCCCTTCTTCCGATGCCGTTTTGTAATAGGCTCCCTCTTCCCCCAGCTTGACGACAACAAGCTTTACTCCTTTTTCCAAGTAAAAATCGGCAATCTCCCCCGGTTTGTCCGAACCGGTCAGAACCGCTCCCTCCCGGATGCCGGGCAGCACCCAGTCGCATTGAAAAGCGGATTGATTGACTTGCCGGATCATCTCATGAACGGACGGCCAAAGGGAAGGTCGCAAATTTGGGTCAAAAGAAACCGTTTTTCCGTTTTCCTTCATAAACGCCAAAGCCTGACGGGCAAAAGACCGAAATGACCCGGACACCGCCAGGGGGATCCCCGTCATGTGCAGGTGGCGCGCTTTGAGAAAATACGCTTTGTCAAAGTCGCCGGGCACCCAACGGCTTGCCGCCGATCCCTTTCGGAAATATTGAACTTCCGGATCCCCTTCTTTCACTTTCGACTTCAACTGGAAACCGGTCGGATGCTTGTCATCCATCCGGACTCTGCTGATGTCAACGCTTTCATTTTTGAGCCGCTTCATGATAAACTTGCCAAACGCATCCTTCCCCACTTTACTCACCCAACCGGTCCGGACATTCAGCCGGGCCAGGCCGATGGCCACATTGGCTTCGGCACCGGCAAGCCCAAGCGTGAACCGGCCGGCTTCATGCAATAGCCCCGGACGATCCGCCATAAACATGGCCATGGCTTCCCCAAATGTCACAACATCCAACTTCTGCATGTCACCACCCCGCCTGTTCGGTTGTTACCCGCCTTTTTCAACAGAAGCCAAAGACAACGCTTTCAAAATCATAGATAAACCGATTTAGTAAAACGGTTTATCTCAGTATAAAACCCATCCCCAAAGAGATCAATACAAAATTTCAAAAATACCACATTTTTTCTTGTGTATTCTGCATTGATCCTGTGTATTGTATGGATTTTTTATCGATTTTATATATTTTTCATTCCATTTTTTATTGTTATAATTAACTAAATTGTTGTTTTTTATTTTTCGCCGTGTGAAAAGAAACCGGAAAACATCCAGCCCGCCTTCTGTGTCTTCTACAGATCCGGACAAGATTCTGCGCATTCCCGCAGCTGCCCGGAGGGTTCACCGGATGCAATGATCGGAGTCTCAAACGGAAGGAACAGGAGGAGAACAGATGGCCGTTTTGTCCTTGATATTTTTGCAAATCATTCTGCCACTGTTGATTCTGCTGGCCGTTGGTGCGATTTTGCATAAAGTCTTTGCTTTGCATTTAAAATCCTTTTCCAAACTGTTAACGTATTGCCTCTTGCCGGCCAACACCTTCGTCAATATTTATCAAAGCCGCATGCCGCTGGCGATTTTCGGGCAAATCATCTTGTTTTTGCTGTTGTTTTCCACTTTCTCCATCTCCTTTACCGAAATCATCAGCCGGGTCACGAAGATGGACCGGAAAACGGCGGCCACCTATAAGAACAGTGTGGTTTTGATGAATTCGGCCAACTATGGGATTCCGGTCAGCCAGATGGTTTTCCATGCCAATCCGCTGGGAGTTTCCATTCAATTGTTTGTGATGATTTTTCAAAACCTGCTCACCTTCACCTACGGGATTTTCAACTTAGTGAGCGCCAAAAGCGGAGTGCAATCCGTGATCAAAGAGCTGTTAAAACTCCCCATGCTGTATGCGCTCCTGCTCGGTCTTATCTGTTCCGGTTTTCAGATCGAAATTCCCTCCATCCTGTGGGGGCCGGTCGGGAACATGGCCAACGCGTTTCTGGCAGTCGCTTTGATCACGCTCGGCGCACAAATCGCCACCATCCGGCCCGGCAAACTCCATCCGATTTTGTACCTGAGCACTTTTTCCCGGTTGGTGATCGGGCCCGGTGCCGCACTCGGCATCATCTTCCTGCTGGGGTTGGACGGCACGGTCGCACAATCCTTGTTTATCGCCAGTTCCTTCCCCACTTCACGAAACAGCTCCATTTTGGCTTTGGAATACAACAACCATCCCGATCTGGCTGCACAGGCCGTCATGATCAGCACCCTGTTCAGCACGGTGACGGTCACGCTGGTGGTTTATCTCGCCGGAATCCTTTTTCCGGTCACCACTTGACAGGAGGGGCAAATGATGCTTGCACTCACGGGTTACCTGATGGTCTTTTTGTTTATGTACCTGATCATGTCGAAAAAGATGCCCACACTCATTGCACTGATGATCATCCCGGTCCTTTTTGCCGTATTCACCGGACATGCTTCCGAAATGGGCCATATGGCTTTGGAGGGAATCAAAGATTTGGCACCGACCGGGATCATGCTTTTGTTTGCGATTCTTTATTTTGGCATCATGATTGATGCCGGCTTGTTTGACCCCATCGTAACCAGAATCTTAAAGGCGGTGAAAGGAGATCCGGCAAAGATCGTCATGGGGACGGCCGTCCTTGCACTGGTCGTTTCCCTGGACGGGGACGGCACCACCAGTTACATGATCACCGTTTCCGCCTTTCTTCCGCTGTACCGGCGTTTAAACATGAATCCGCTGATCCTGCCGGGGATCACCGTAATGTCGGTCAGTTTGACCAATATGGTGCCATGGGGAGGACCCACCGCCCGTGCGGCCGCCGCATTGGGCGTGGATGCCGGCGATGTGTTCGTCCCTTTGATTCCTTCCATGATCGGCGGGGCCGTTTGGATCCTCTTCACCGCATTTTGGTTGGGGCGCCGGGAAAGAAAGCGGCTGGGAGTGATCCCCCTGGATGAAAAGGGCATCAAAAACCTGCAAAAAGAATCCTCCCCTGAAGGGGACACTTCCTTGAAACGCCCGAAACTGCTGTGGGCCAATGCCATCTTGACCGTTCTTTTGCTCATCGGCCTGATCAAAGGCATTATGCCGCTGCCGGTGTTGTTTATGCTCGCCTTTTCCCTTGCCGTCATGATCAACTATCCCGATCCCGAACAGCAAAAAGAACGGCTCGCATCCCATGCCGGAAACGCCCTTGCCGTTGTCTCCCTGGTCTTTGCCGCCGGCATTTTCACGGGGATCCTCTCGGGCACCAAAATGGTGGACGCCATGGCTTCCAGCCTGATCTCCATCATTCCGGACTCTTGGGGACCGGCTTTTCATCTCATCATTGCGGTGACCAGCATTCCGTTCACCTTTTTCATGTCCAACGATGCTTACTATTTCGGCGTGGTTCCCATTTTGGCTGAAGCCGCCGCTTCCTACGGTTATTCTGCCGTCGAGATCGCCCGGGCATCATTGCTGGGGCAACCGGTTCACTTGTTAAGCCCGCTCGTGCCCGCCACTTACCTTTTGGTGGGGATGTCAAAAGTCGACTTTGGGGAATTTCAGCGCTTTACAATCCTTTGGGCCATCGGCACGGCAATGGCTACGATCATCACCGCCTTGGCCACCAAAGTCATCTTTTGAACCGGGGACCGGGACGGCCGGCTCTACAGACGGATCTGGTATTTTTTCAGCTTTTTGTAGAGTGTCACCCGGGATATCCTTAATTTTCTGGCAGCTTGGGATTTGTTGCCGGCCGTCTCCTTTAATGCCTGTTCAATCAACTGTTTCTCCATGTGATCTTTTTCACCGGACAAGCTGCGGGGGTTTTCCGCACCACGCTCCGAAAAAGACGGGGCATCCGGATGTTGAAAAAAGCTGACCAAATCTTCTTTTTGGATCACCGGTTTTTCCGACAGGATCACGACCCGTTCCATCAGATTGCGCAGTTCCCGCACATTTCCCGGCCATGGATGCTGAAGCAAAACCGGCATGGCATCCGGCTGGATTTCGGGAACCGGCACTTGATACCGGCTGGCAAATTGCTCCAAAAAATATTGCGCCAACAGGGGGATATCCTCCACCCGCTCTCTTAAGGGAGGCATGGTCAGCTGAATGACGTTTAACCGGTAATACAAATCGGAACGGAATTTTTTTTCTTCCATCAGCTTGTTAAGATCCTGATTGGTCGCGGCGATAAACCGGACATCCACTTTTCTCCCCTTGGAATCCCCGATGCGGTAAAGGACTTGCTCTTGCAACACCCGGAGCAACTTCACCTGCATCTCCAACGGAAGCTCTCCCACTTCATCCAAAAACAGGGTGCCGCCGTGGGCCATTTCAATTTTTCCGGGTTTTCCTTTTTTCTGTGCCCCGGTGAAGGAACCGCCTTCATACCCGAACAATTCACTTTCAAACAAAGCGTGTGGAATCGCCCCGCAATTCACGGGGATAAACGGCCCTTTTCTCCGTGCGCTGGCTTCGTGGATGGCCCGGGCGCAAATTTCTTTCCCGGTTCCGCTTTCCCCCAGAATCAATGTGGTTGCGTCCGCTTTGGCACTTTTATTGGCAATTGCGATCGTTTTTCGGAGGGCTTTGCTTTTTCCGATCAATTTGGAAAAGGGAAGGATCTCCTGATCCGTGTGAACGCGTTGCCTCAATTCCTGCAGCTCCCGGGATGTCGTGATCAGGTTTTCATTCAATTTCACCAACTGGGTGATGTCCCGTTCGACCGACACCGCTCCAATCAATTCCCTGTTCCCGTCAAAAATGGGGCTGGTATTGATGACAACATGTTTGTCATGGCGAGGGCGATGATATTTATTTTTCACTTTTTTCTTTGTTTTCAGGACCTTCAAAACCATTAAATCGTCATGGAAAAAGAAATCCGTGATTTTTTTGCCCAGGATCTCCTCTTTTTTAATGTTGTAAGTCTCTTCCGCCGCTTCATTCCAAAAAATCACATTCATCTTTTTATCCACAATCGTAATCGCATCATCTTCCGTCGACAACACCGCCTGCAAATAAAAGTGATGAGGATTCGTCACTTTCCCCGCCCCTTTCGGCTCAATGTGGATGAATCCGACTGTAAACAGGTGTTAACCCTGTTTACAATATTGTTAATAATATTTTACACATTAACAAGATTATCAGCAAATGAAATCGCTTCCAGACAAATGAAAACAACATGATTAAACCGGTTTCATTTTGTTGGCACATTCCTTGCATAGAAAAAGGGCAAAGCATTTTTTCTTGAGTCATTGATTCATTTTTAAAATCATTGATCTTTTAAAGGAGGTTTTCTCATGGTTGTCCCTTACAAACATGAACCTTTTACCGATTTCAAGGATCCGGCTAATCGCGAGGCATTTGAAAAAGCTTTGCAAAAAGTCCGCAGTGAACTCGGAAAAGAATATCCGCTGGTCATCAACGGCGAACGGATTTACACCGAAGATAAATTGGTTTCCGTCAACCCCGCCAACAAAGATCAAGTGATCGGAAAGGTTTCAAAAGCAACCAAAAAACACATTGACCAGGCATTTGAAGCAGCGAACGAAGCCTTTAAAACGTGGCGGAAAATGTCCCCGGAAGCCCGCGCCAACGTGCTCTTTAAGGCCGCTGCCATCACCCGTCGCAGAAAGCATGAAATTTCCGCATGGCTCGTCTACGATGCCGGAAAACCCTGGGATCAAGCCGATGCGGATACGGCCGAAGGCATTGACTTTTTGGAATACTACGGAAGACAAATGCTGGAAATTGCCAAAGGGGAAAAAGTAAACAGCCGTCCCATTGAACAAAACACCTTGTTTTACCAGCCGATGGGACCGGGCGTCACGATTCCGCCGTGGAACTTCGCCTTTGCCATTGTATGCGGAACGACCGTCGCCCCCATCGTTGCCGGAAACCCGGTTCTGATGAAACCGTCGGAAAACACCCCCGTCGTCGCTTACAAAGTCGTGGAAATTTTGGAAGAAGCCGGTCTCCCCAAAGGCGTGCTCAACTTTGTCCCGGGAGATCCCGCGGAAATCGGGGACTATCTGGTTGACCATAAAGACACACACTTCATCAACTTTACCGGTTCCAGAGCCACCGGTGTCCGCATCTATGAACGCGCTGCCAAGGTGCAGGAAGGTCAGACCCACCTGAAACGGGTGATTGCGGAAATGGGAGGCAAGGACACGATCATCGTGGACAAAGATGCAGACTTGGAATTGGCTGCAGATGCCATCGTCTATTCTGCCTTCGGATTCTCCGGACAAAAATGTTCCGCCTGCTCCCGGGTCGTGGTTCATGAGGATGTTTACGACGAAGTGATCGAAAAAACGGTTCAGCGCACCAAAGCGTTGACAGTGGGAAATCCGGCGGAAGAAGATGTGTACATGGGTGCCGTGATCAATCAAAAACAATTTGACAAAATCAAAAGCTACATTGAAATCGGCAAAACCGAAGGAACCCTTGTCTACGGCGGACAAACGGATGATTCCAAAGGATATTTCGTCCACCCGACAATCTTCAAAGATGTGGATCCCAAAGCCCGCATCATGCAGGAAGAAATTTTCGGCCCGGTGGTTGCGTTCACCAAAGCCCGTGATTTTGATGAAATGCTGGAAATCGCAAACAACACGGAATACGGTTTGACCGGAGCCGTGATTTCGAATAACCGGGAACATCTGGAACGGGCAAGATATGAATTCCATGTCGGAAACCTTTACTTTAACAGAGGATGCACCGCGGCCATTGTCGGTTATCAGCCTTTCGGCGGATTCAAAATGTCCGGTACCGATTCCAAAGCAGGAGGCCCTGACCACCTGAAATTATTCATGGAAGCAAAAACGGTTTCCGAAACGTATTGATCGCAGATCGGAAACAGATGAAAGGGATGGGGGCTGTGCAGAAATTGTTGCGTAATTTTTTCATCCGTTTATCTACCAATAAATTTTTAAACCAAAGCGCCCGGAAATGGGGATTTCGCTTGGGGGCCGAACGGTTTGTGGCCGGCACGGACATTGAAAGCGTCACACGCACCATCAAAAAGATGAATCAACAAGGCATCAGCTGTACGGTAGATAACCTGGGGGAATTTGTCTTTCACAAAGAAGAATCCATCCAAGCCAAAAACCAAATCATCGCGATGCTCAATAAAATCAATGAAGAAAATCTGGATTGCCATGTCTCGGTCAAATTGACCCAGTTGGGGCTGGACATCGATCAGGACTTTTGCATTGGAAACATGAAAGAGATCCTGGACATCGCCGCCCGATACGACATTTTCATCAACATTGACATGGAAGACTACATTCACTTCCAACCGACCATCGACGTTTTAAAAACATTGCTGAAAGACTATAACAATGTGGGAACCGTGATCCAAAGCTATTTGCGATGCGCGGAAGAAGTGACGGATGAACTCCGGGATGTCCGCCTCCGGATCGTCAAAGGAGCGTATAAAGAAAGTCCGGATGTCGCCTTTCAATCCAAAGAGGATATTGACCGGAACTTTTTGAAACTGGCCAAGAAAAGACTGACCGGACCGGCTTTCACTTCCATTGCCACGCATGATCACCGGATCATCGGCGAACTGAAAAAGTTCGTCGCCGAAAACGGGATCCCGACGGACCGGTTTGAGTTTCAAATGCTCTATGGATTCCGGCAAGAGATGCAATATGATTTGGCCAAAGAGGGATACCGGATGACCACTTACATGCCCTTTGGCCATGACTGGTTCGGCTATTACATGCGCCGGTTGGCCGAACGCCCGCAAAATCTGAATCTGATCTTCAAAGACGTTTTCAACCGGAAATCCTCCTGAGCCGAAAAGGCGGCGTCACCAGCAGATGGGTGACACCGCCTTCTTCTTTGCCATCCGTTCAGGTTTGCCGGTATGCCACTTGCCCGTTGACAATGGTCATTCGCGTCTTCGTCTTTCCCCACTCCCCGGGATCTGTGGCAAACAAATCCCGGTCATAAACCGTCATATCTGCATAATAACCAACCTGCAGGCGTCCCCGCTCTTTTTCCTCCCCGGCTGCATAAGCACTACCTTTAGAAAATAAGGCTAAAGCTTCGGTCAAGCTCAGTTTCTGCCGGGGGAAATAGCCCGGATGATCTTCTTCCGGTGACCGCCGGGTGACCGCCGCATGAAGTCCCCACACGGGATGAAGCGGCTCGATCGGCGCATCGCTTCCGCCTGCCAGGTGAACACCGGATTGAAGCAATGTTTTCCAGGCATAAGCACACGCCATCAAATCTTCTTCGACGCGGTCCAACACCCAGGGAAAATCGCTGGCCACAAACCGGGGCTGGATGTCCACAGCCACCGGCATGGTTTTCAGTTTCGAAATGAGATCCGGCCGCAAAAATTGTCCGTGAATGAGCCGATGGCGAAGCGTGTGGCCTGTTTTGCCGGGAACCACCGGACAGGACTGCATGGCCTTCAACACATATTCGGCGGCTTGATCGCCAATGGCGTGAGCTGCCACCGGCATCCGTTGTTCCGCTGCCGTTTGCGTCAACCGGATCAATTCTCCCGGTTCGTGAATCAAAAGCCCGTAATGATCCGGTTCATCCCGGTACGGTCTGGAAAGAAGTGCCGTCTTTCCTCCCAACGATCCGTCCGCAAAAATTTTCATCGCCCCGATCCGGAACCACTCGTCCCCATCCCCGGCATTCCACGAACTTTCTTTCAGCTCTTCCAAATAAGGATGATAAATTAATTGATGAGTCCGCAACCACACGCCTTCTTCCCTAAGCTCCCGGTATATCCGGATCAACTCGGACAAACTTTCGACATAACGCAGATCTTCGGTATGGACGGCGGTCAACCCGCAAGCCAACGCCTCTTGCATCGCCAGGCGGATGGTTTCCTTTTTTTCCGTGTAATCCGGTTTCGGTTGGACATCATAAAAAAACCGGGTGGCATTTTCATAAACCCGTCCGTTCAACCGTCCCTTTTCATCCCGTCCCCATTTTCCCTGCTCCGGATCTTTTTCCCCTTCCCGGATTCCGGCCATTTGGTAAGCCAGGCGGTTGACCAGACCGGCATGATGGCAGATGCGGATCAGAAAAAGGGGATGATCCCCGCTTGCTTCATCCAGCTCTTCCAATGTCGGGATTTCGCCTTGCATTTGATTTTCATCCCATCCCATTCCCAAGATCCATTGCCGCGGTTTTAACGACCCGGCCCGGGTACGGATGGCTTGCAACAGTTCTTCTTTGGAACGGCAGAAACTCACATCCATCCACCGCCTTTTTTGCCCGACCCCCGACAAATGCACATGGCTGTCGGCCAGTCCCGGATAAATGTAGCCGCCTTCCAGATCCACCTTCTTCACATCCGGACGCCCGTACTCCAGAAGAATGGAATCATTTTCGCCGATGGCCGCAATCCGCCCGTCCCGCACCACCACGGCTTCCACAGAGGAAGCGCCGGTAGCCGGACGAATGTGTCCATGGTGAAAAATCACCGTCCCTTTCATCTTTCTTCTCCCCCGTTTCATGAATGGAACATGCTTACTCCCATCATAGCGTCTGAATATTCGGTCGTAAAGAACCGGGACACGCGCTGGAAATATTTTGAGGTATAAAAAGAATGCATGTTCGCATATAATGAGAACAAACCCGATCGTTTGTTCGCGTTTTGAGGGGAGGTAAAAGCATGGAAAAAGTGATCTTTCTCGTTGACATGCAATCCTTTTATGCAAATATCGAAAAATCACTTCATCCCGAATGGCGCAACCGCCCGGTGGTTGTCTCCGGCGATCCCAAACGGCGCCACGGCGTGATCTTGGCCGCTTGTCCCCTTGCCAAAAAATATGGCATTCAAAATGCCGACACGTTGCAAGAAGCGCAAAAACGTTGCCCGGATCTGGTTGTCGCCCGTCCCCGCATGGGTTTGTATCTGGAATTTTCCCTGCGCATCACAGAAATTCTGGAGCGTTTCAGCGATTTGGTCGAACCTTACTCCGTGGATGAACAGTTTATCTCAATCCACGGAAGTGAAAAGCTGTTCGGCCCTCCCGAAACCATTGCCCGCAAGATCCAAAAGACCATCCAGGATGAACTTCACCTGTATGCCCGGATCGGGATCGGGCCGAACAAGGTGCTCAGCAAAATGGCCTGCGACAATTTTGCCAAGAAAAACAAGGAAGGCATTTATTGGCTGGATCGAAAAAAATTGAAAACCGATTTATGGCCCCTGCCGGTGCAAAACATGTTCGGGGTGGGCAAACGGATGGGGCATCACCTGAACAAGATGGGGATTCGCACCATCGGGGATCTCGCCCGCTTTCCGCTGAAACGCCTGCAAAAACGGTGGGGGATCCCCGGGCAAGTATTGTGGATGACCGCCAACGGACATGATTTGTCCCCGGTTTCTCCCGACACCTTCGAACACCAAAAAGCGATCGGCCATCAGATGACCTTGCCCCGCGATTACCGGACCGCCGAAGAAATCCGGGTCGTCCTGTTGGAACTGTGTGAAGAGGTCTGCCGCCGAACCCGGTGTCACCATCTTCTCGGCCAAACGGTCAGCGTCGGATGCCGGGGGGGAGATTTTCAAAATCCGTCGGGATTTCACCGCCAATGCAAACTCCCGGAAGCAACCAATCAGACCATGGAAGTTTTTCAATCGGCCTGGCAACTGTTTTTGCGTTTTTGGGAAGGACAGCCGATCCGTTCGCTGGGGGTCAGCTTAAGCCGGTTCCAAACCGATCAAGCCCTGCAACTCAGCCTTTTCGAAGACCGGAACAAAAAAACGGAGCTCGGCTATGTGATGGACGAAATCAAGGAACGCTTCGGCCCGACAGCCATCTTGCGCGCCGTCTCCCTGACGCATGCCGGGCAAGCGCTCAGCCGGGCACAAAAGATTGGAGGTCATGATCGATGAGCTCTGTATTAAACCGCAAAAATCTCCTTTGGGAAGGAAGCCGCATGTTTCTGCCTGAGCATCGCGAAGCCTTGTTGGCCCGGCGAAAAAAGCAAGAAGAATGGAGCCCGCCTGAACTGGCGGAAGACGCGCTCGAAGAAATCAACCAAATTCTTCTGGAGGCATTGCACGGCGATTTCCCTGTCCTGGTCCGCTATGTGAAAAACCGGCGCCCCTGTCAACTGTGCGGATTTGTCGAAAAACTGAATCCGCAGGAGCGCCGGATGAAAATAGCCAATGGCCGCTATGAGGAGATCATCCCTTTTTCCGCCATTTACAGCGTCCAAAAAGTATCCGGTCACCCGTGATGGCTCGTTGCATAACGGGCAGCGGGCCGCCGCCAAAATCTGGCCACCGCCAAAGTCAACAGGACCGCGGCGCCAAAGCGGATCAACAGCAAATATTGGACCGGGATTCCCAAAGGAATAAAAATGACGGTATCTTCAATCACGGCATGACAAGCGGCCAGGAAAATGATGATGAGCGTAATGTCCCGTTTTGACAAATTGTGTTCCTGTGCTTGCTGGATAATCAATCCGGCCCCGAGAAACAAACCAGCCAGCAAACCGCTTGCCATGGTGATGGAACCTTCTTTGGCAATGCCGAACGGCTTTAAGAAGGGAGAAATCCAAACCGCAATCTTGTCCAACACTTTTAAATCTTTCAGCGCCTGCAAAAACAACGTCAACGGAATCAAAATGGCGGCAAATTGAAGAACCCCCGTCGCGGCGGTCCAAAACGCCGATCCGATGATTTCATCCCATCCGGAATAAACCGTTTCCCCGCCAGAAGCCAAATTCACAGAGGCTTTGCTGTTTCCGCCCGGCCAGAACAGATGGATCAAAATCCCCGATAAAGCGGCAAGCCCCCCGCGCACCGCCAGAGGCACCCAAACCGCCACCCCCACTTTCCGGCACAGGGCCGATTCAATGAACATATTGTGGGAAAAACTCAACATCACCGCCAATATAAACACTTGTTTCACCGTCAGATCCAACGCTCCGATCGCTCCCAGAGCGGCATACAGATTCAGCACATTTCCAAGCACCAACGGAATGGCCGCTTCCCCGTTCAATCCGAACAAGGACATAAACGGAGCAAGGAGGTTGGCAAACCACGCCAAAAGTGAAGTATGTTTGGCGATATGCACAAAAAAAGCAATCGGAAAAACCACTTTCGCCAGCTCCAAAGAAGTTTTCCAACCGGACTGAAGTCCCTGTTTCCAATAAATCTTCTGCACAAACGTCCCCTTCTTTCTCTTTTTGCTCTTCCGCTATACAAATCTGTCTCCTGTGTAAACGGAGGATCTCCGCCATTTAAAAAATCCCCCGGATTTCACGGCTGTCCCTTCTGCCGCCGTTGCCATTTTTTCTCCCGGCCCGCTTCTTTTCATTCCGTCTGGTGCCGGTGAAACAACCGGATCCGTCCCCAAGCTTTCCGCTGTCCGGGAATCCAACCGATCAACCCCATAATAAAAACACGCTCTGATAATCTGCTTTTCTACCACATCATAAAATAATTCTCCCAAAACCTTCAATAAAGACAACCGGAGGATCGAAACAAAATGACTGAGTCCGAAACTCCACGGAGCGTGGATGACGTTTCAGCAGCCCCGGGAGATATAATAAAACCCGGGGTGAGGCAATGGATCAAGCAAGAAAAAACACTCCGGCAATTTTTCCAAAACAGGCGCCCATTTTTGATTGGCAACCAACCTGCATCCCGGACGCCGACTGCAGGAATTTTGCAACCAACCCAAAATCGGGCGATGAATATAAGATAAATATAAAAAGATGGAGGCAAGAATATGGATGCTGATAAAATCGGCAAGTTGATTGCCAGACTGCGCAAAGAAAAAAACCTGACCCAAAAAAATATTGCCGATGCGTTAGGGGTGCAAAGCAAAACCGTTTCAAAATGGGAATGCGGAGCCGGATGTCCGGATTTGTCCCTGTGGCCGAAATTGTCCGCCGTTTTGGGTGCGGATATCGCACAAATGATGGAAGGGGAAATCATTCCCAACCGACCGGACGCCGGGAATATGGACAAAGTACGCTTTTATGTTTGTCCAAGCTGCGGAAATATGTTGGTCAGCACCGGAAATGCCTCTGTCTTCTGCTGCGGCAGAAAGCTGGAACGGCTCCGGCCTGCGAAAGCCCTTCACGAAACAGAAATCAAGGCAGAAGAAACGGACACGGATTACTTCTTTACGTTGGACCACCCGATGACCAAAGAACACTATCTTTCTTTTGCCGCCTTGGTCAAAAGCGACAAAGTTTACCTGAACCGGTTATACCCCGAGCAAGACCCTTCTTTCCGGTTCCCGGCCGTCAAAGGCGCGAAATTGTATGTCCATTGTGTCAAGCATGGTTTGATGATGTATTCCGGCAAATATTAATCCCGCCCTGAATCCTTCGGCAATCAAGCGGCCGCCGCACAAGGAGTCCTGCTCCTTGCCCGGCGGCCTTTCTTTCACATCGTCCGGGCAAGCGGAAGGGAACGTTTGCTGCCCGTTGCTTCGCCGCTTAACACCGGACGGATCCGAATGCCATCCACTTTTCCATCCCATGTGGAAACCAGGGTATCTGTTTTCTCTTGTGTCCATCCCCGGAGAATCAACCCGATAAACGTGTGTTCTTCCGCCGGAAGCAAAGCCAGGGACGAAGCTTCTTCAGGGAAAGACGGCGGAAGCATGGATTCGGAAATCTGTCCGCATACTTTGAGCAACAAAAACCGGGTGGGAAACAAATCATCCCCGGAGAGCATCCATGGCTCGTTTGCCGGAAGGGGGTTTTGTTCCGCAAAGCCGTTTGTGTTCAGCAAGTCTTCCACCACTGCGCTGGCTGTCGGTTTCTGTCCCGCACCTTGTCCGACCAATGTCAAATCCTGAACATAATCGCCTTCGACCGTCACGGCATTATAAACATCCCGGACCGAGGCCAACGGATGTTCCTTGGGCACCAGCGTCGGAAAAACCAAACCGGAAACCGGGCCGTTCTCGCCAAATTTTTCGGCCTGTGCCAACAATTTGACCGAATACCCCAATCTCTCTGCCAATTGAAGCTCTCCCGGAAGCATATCGGTAATTCCTTGATAAAAAATGTCCGAAACGGATACCTGCGCCTGAAAAGCAAGCCGCATCAAAATCGTCAATTTATAGACCGCATCCAATCCTTCCACATCGGAGGAAGGATCGCTTTCCGCATACCCTTTTTCCTGGGCTTTTTTTAAAACCTCCGCAAACGAACAACCTTTTTCTTGCATTTGGGTCAGAATATAATTGGTCGTTCCGTTTAAAATGCCTTGGATCCGGTCGATGCGGTTGGCCTTCAGAAAATGGCGGAGGGTGCTGATGACCGGAATGCCTCCCCCGACACTGGCTTCATACCGCAATTGGACTTTGCATTGTTTGGCCAGCTGTTCCAATTCCATGCCGTGTTTGGCGATCAGCTCTTTGTTGGCGGTCACCACATGGCATCCTTTTTTTATCGCCTGTTTGATATACGAATAAGCCGGTTCCACTCCCCCCATCACTTCCACCAACACATCCGTCTCTTCGGTCAGAACCTGGGAAAAATCCGTGGTGATCCGTGCATCCGTGATTTCCAGATCCCGCTTTTTCCCGGGATCTTTCACTAAAATGGCATGGACTTGATACCACTTCCCGGTTTTGCGGGCAATCACATCCTGGTTTTCCTTGAGCATTTTCCACACTCCGCTTCCCACGGTTCCCAAACCGAGCAACGCAACATTCACTTTTTCCATTGTTCCACCTCTGCCTCCCAAAATAAAAACCCCCTTCCATAAAGATAAGAAGAGGGTTGAGATCCGAAGAACGTTCTTCTTATCTTTCAGCGGTTTCAACCGCTGCAGGAATTGGCACCATCCGGTGATTGGCTGATCACCGAGGTTGCCGGGCTTCATCGGGCCAGTCCCTCCGCCACTCTGGATAAGAATGAATCTGCTTTGTATTCAATTCAAAAAATATTTCTGTATATTATGAAGTTCAACTCCTTCTTTGTCAAGGGCCGCTCTTTTAAATAATAAGGTTTTTCAAGATGCCGAGCCGCTCGACTTCCAGTTCCACCACGTCCCCCGGTTCCAAATAGCGGTGCACATCAGTGCCCAATTCCAGGATGCAGCCGGTTCCGACCGTCCCGGAGCCGATCACGTCGCCCGGGAAAAGCTCACAATCCCGCGAAGCCCGCTCGATCATCCGGGCAAAACTCCAGTAAAGCGATTTTACATTTCCCGATGAAACCTCTTTGCCGTTGATTCTGGCCCGCATCTTTAAATCCCAGTGCTCACCGGACCGGCGGTCTTCCAATTCATCCGGCGTCACCAGATAAGGACCCATCGAGGTGGCGAAATCTTTCCCTTTGGCCGGCCCCAACCCGACCGCCATTTCTTTTCGTTGCTCATCCCTTGCACTCCAGTCATTTAAAATCGTAAAGCCGGCAATATATTCCAACGCCCGTTCGTGCGGAATGTTTTTTCCTTTCTTTTTGATGACACAGGCCACTTCCAGTTCAAAGTCAAGCTCGTTGGTGTATTCCGGCTTCTTGACCCGTGACTCGTGCCCGACAATTGACCGATGATTCGAAAAATAAAAAACAGGAATTTCATACCACTCCGGCACCATGGGAAGTCCCCGCTTATGGCGGCAGGTCTTGACATGCTGCTCAAACGCATAAAAATCGCGAAAACTGTTCGGCACAGGAACCGGCGCAAACAGCCTGGCTTCCTTCAGGCGGATCGCAACGGGCTCCCCTTCGATCTGCAAAGTCCCGATGTCCTCCTGCGCAAGCTGCCTTTCCATCTCTCTGAGGGCGTTGAATTCCGCATCCCCTCTGGCCAGACATTGCCCCATCTCCGTTGCGATTTCATGAGAAAAAACCAAACGTTTTTCAATTTCCAGCCATCTTTGGGCAAGTCCCACATCGATGATCCATGCCCCTGACACCAGTCCCAGGCGGGCACCGGCAATCTCTTCCGTCTGGATGTTCAATTCATCGGCTTTGACGCAATACGTGACCAGTTTCAAAAGCAGATCCCCCTTTATATAAAAGAAACAGACTTTGTAGCTGCTCCATGTTAGCTATAAAGTCTGCATCATCTTTGCCTGGATTCGAAGCGTCTCGTGAACAATCCGCTCTCCCGCATTCGGCGACATCAGCCCGGTAAACCGTTCGACCATGCGATCTCTTTTATAATCCGGCGAAAAAAACTTTTCCAATTGCAACCGGATCGTCTGCGGTCTGGTGATCATGGCCACACGATGGTGCAACAAATATTGTTGATTGGCTTTTTCCTGTCCCGGTAAAGCTTCAAACAAAAACATCGGCAATTTTTTGGCAATGGCCTCGCTGATGGTCAATCCGCCGGGTTTGGTGACCAACAAGTCGGCAGCCGCCATCCTCAGCGGGATGTCGCAACGAAAGGGTTCAATCCGGATGTGTGGTTGATTCACTTTCTTTTGAAGCCGGTGATACAACTGGTTGTTTTTCCCGGTCAACACAACAAATTGCATGGAACGGAGAAGCCGGATTTCATCCACCAACTGCTCCAGCGGTCCGAGACCGGTGCCTCCGCCCATGATCAACACCACCGGTTCGTCGCTTTTTAAATTCAATTGTCGGCGCGCTTCTTCCTTCGGTATTTCTTCATAAAAAGCTTCATTGACCGGTATGCCTGTTTCATGGATTTCAAGCCCTGTTGTCCACTGAATTTGTTCCAACTGGCATTGATTCAGCAAACGCTTGGGCACAAAAAGCGCATGCGGCAACCGCATCAGCCAGATGGGATGCAATTCATAATCGGTAATCACTCCGACGGCCGGAACTTCCTCCCATTGGGTCGGACACAAAAGCAACGCAAAAGGATGGGTGGAAACTATTCGTGTCGGTTGCACTTGTTCAAAGAGTTGCGCCATTTTCTTCCGAATGGACCATCCCATCTTTTCAATGAGTTCGCTTGAGACATAACGAAACATTTTATTGTGATGAGTCCAGTCATATAAATAATGATAAAGGGTTGGAAACTTGTTCAACATTCCGTGATATCCAGATTGCAACAGGGGATGGAAGGTGCCAGGGATCAAATCCAGTAAATCAACCACCTCCGCTGTTACTGCAGGCATTTTTTCAAATTGACACTTCAGTGCCTTGGCGGCAGCATTATGTCCGGTACCGAAGCCCATGGTCAGCAGTAATATGCGTTCGATGGCGCTTCCCTCCTTTGCAAACCCGTTAACCCCTATATACTGTTCCCAAAACTGCCCGGATTTAAATCCGTAATCTCGCAATGAAACCAAACACGCAAAGTGCAGCAACCACTCGGACAACTCTTTGGATGCCGTGCTGCGGGCCGTTTCCCCCGTTTCCTTTCGCCTTCGGCACGATCCGTCCGACACCTCCGGCTCTTCCCATTGAACAAAAACGGCTTGGCTACTTCCATCTTTACGTCATCCGGATGGCGAATATGCTTTCCCGCCCGATGAAGGATGTCCCGTTGAACCAGTCTTCATCCTCCCGCTTCTCCCTCACTTCAGGGAAGCGGAAAAAATGACACAGGGCCGCTGTATCTCTATATTCTACACTTTTTTGAAACAGGGAGCAAAAACACGGATGCTATTTAAAAAAGACGTGTTCACCAATGCGCATTTTCTTGCTGTTCGACGCTTTTTTCTCCATCCATTCGGAGGTGGCGATTTCCGGATTGTAATAATAAACGGCTCCTTGTGTCGGATCCTCCCCTTGGATCGCCATTTCCACCGCTCTTACCGCCTTGGCGTCCGGCTCCAGTTGAATTTGTCCGTCACTGACCGCCGTAAAAGCATTTTTCTGATAAATCACTCCACGGATGCTGTCCGGGAAAGCCGCATGTTCCGTCCGGTTTAAAATCACCGCGGCCACGGCCACCTGCCCCTTGAACGATTCTCCGCGGGCTTCTCCGTAAACCGCTTTGGCCAACAGCCTTTTTTCCGAAGGCGTGACATCAAATCTTTTTTTCCCCGGCCCATCGCCGGCCATTTTTCCTTTTATTTCATTTTTACCGGGTTGCGCGGTGTTGCCCGTTTCTTTCTTTTGCATGGATTTCCCGGCCAAGCGAACCGGCTTGGTTTTCCGGGCATCTTGTTTCACATGGGAAACAGCGATCCCCTCGCTCAACGCTTCTTGATTCCTCTCTTTCCATAAGCGGATATATTCTCTGTCATCCACTGCTGCGGATGTTTTCTTCAATATTTTCCGGTCTGCCATTTTTGCATGTCCTTGATGGGCGGTTTTATACAAAACAATCACAGCCATGGCAAGAATTGCAATGGCCGCCGCCAGATTTTTCGCTGTCTTCATTCAATCCCCTCCCCTTTTTGACCGGGCAGAGCTACACAATCGCTATTGTAGGAGAAGGGATTTTACGACTCAATAGTGATTTATTGGGAATCAAAAGACACAAAAAAAGACACAGCGTTTTTGCTGTGTCTTTTTACCGGGATTAACCGCGAGCGGCGAGGTAACGTTTGTTTACTTCTTCCCAATTAACAACGTTCCAGAACGCTTCAATGTATTCCGGACGTTTGTTTTGGTATTTGAGATAGTAAGCGTGCTCCCAAACATCCAAGCCCAGGATCGGGGTCGCCCCTTCCATCAACGGGCTGTCTTGGTTCGGCGTGCTGGTGACGGCCAACTTGCCGTCTTTCACAACCAGCCATGCCCAGCCGCTTCCAAAACGACCTTTGGCTGCATTGGAGAATTCTTCTTTAAAGGCATCGAAGCTTCCAAATTCGGCATTAATGGCTTCTGCCACTTCACCCGTCGGGGCGCCTCCTCCGTTCGGGCTCAAAATTTGCCAGAACAAGCTGTGGTTTGCATGTCCGCCTCCGTTGTTGCGGACAGCGGTGCGGATGCTTTCCGGCAAAGCATTCAAGTCCGAAATCAATTCTTCCACGCTTTTGGCACCAACATCGTGCCCTTCCAGCGCAGCGTTCAAA
The DNA here is from genome assembly GCF_016055175.1 of Thermoactinomyces sp. CICC 10735. Classification (NCBI taxonomy): domain Bacteria; kingdom Bacillati; phylum Bacillota; class Bacilli; order Caryophanales; family Thermoactinomycetaceae; genus Thermoactinomyces; species Thermoactinomyces sp. CICC 10735. The sequence continues at coordinate 572,569 of NZ_JAECVT010000002.1, forward strand.
TTGTTGACATAGGTCGCATGATGGCGGTCATGGTGAATTTCCATGGTGGTTGCATCAATATGCGGTTCCAAAGCGTCTTTTGCATATGGCAGTGGCGGCAATTCGTATTTGGCCATGGTTTTTAACCTCCTATGTAATGAAAATGAATGGCTTTTTGGGACATTGGAAACAAAACCAACATCTATATTTATTATGCTTGAAATTTAAGTATTTAGTCAACCGAAACGTTGAAGGAGAGGAATGAAATGCGTAATGTCCTCCAAAACATAATCCGCCCCCAGCTCTTCAAACTTCGCCCGGGCTGCTTTCCCGGTGAGACCGGTCAAAGTTGCGGCAAAATCACAGCCCATTTTCCGGGCCGCAAGCAAATCGGCCACCGAATCGCCCACAATCAAAATCTCTTTTCCGTTTTCAAACGGCAACGGATGGTCCAGACAATCGCTGATGTCTGCCTCCCTCCCCAAGTAAGCCCGGACATAGGTAAATGGCTCGGGCTTTCCGAGCGGGGCGCGATGGGGATATGCTTTTTCCGCTTCCATCACATCACTTGCCGTGGCAATATGGTTCTCATCCAGCAAGGGGAACCAGCCGAACGAGCGGAAAGGGACTTCCGTTTCCAAAAAGGAGCGCCCGGTTCCGATTCCGGCTTGGATTCCCTTTTCTTTTAACGTTGTCAGCAATTGCCTGACCTTTTCCGGTTCGGCAAGGGGAATTTCATTTTCAAGAAATCCTTTTTTCCCTTTTTGTCTCGCCGGTTTGCCCTCTGTTTCCTCAAATCTTTGATCACCCAAATACCATTCCTGATAAACCGAGTAAGCCAATTTCCACAAGGAAGAATTCCGGGAAAACGCATCCACCGCGAAACCAAACCATTCATAAGCCAGTTCATTGAAATAAATCAACAATTGATGTTTGTCCAGGTTTTCTTTCCCGTCAAACAGAGAGATAAAGCCGGAAAACCGCAGTTGAAAGCCGTTTGCCTCGTTTTGGATCGCTTGGAGCACCTCCGCCGTCACCGGTTCACTCAATAATTGTTTTACCCTCTCCGGTTTTTCTTCATACAATGCCTTCAAAAAGAGCATCAGCTGTCCCGAAAAGACGAGGTAAACCATATCCCAGTTGGAATTGAGCCCCTTTTGTTTCATCCAGTCCAAAACTTGATCGTTTACAAAAACCTCTTTCCGGATCCGGCGGATCTGCTCTTCGGAAGGCCGGACCACATGTTTTTGGTCATCCAGCCCCAGATATTGCGGCGAATGGAGCAATTCCCACACGGACAGCGCCGAAGCGTCAAAACATCTTTCTTCACTTAAAAACACACCATCCACATCAAATAAAACCGTTTTATACAATCGGAACACCCCTTTTGAGAAAAACATCACATTCTGCCTTTCGCCTCATTGTAATAAAGCACTCCTTGTCTCGCAAGAAAGGAATCTTCTTCTTTTTGCGACTTTGAATGAAATCTCTTGCGCAACATCCTGAAATGCGACTCTCTTCTTCACAAATCATTTAACATCCATTATTATCTAAATAGACAGAAAAAACAAATTTACTGGCGAGGAGGCATGCCGATTGCGTTTTTTCAAATGGTCCTCTCTTTTGATCACGACCATTGCCTTCACACTCATTTTTTCATTTTGGCCGACGGTTTCTGATGCAGCTTCCTTCGGTTACAAAATAGAAGTCAACAAAGCCACCAACCGCCTCTATCTGTATCAAGGCAATCAATTGAAAAAAGTATATCCGGTGGCTACCGGGCGTCAGCCGGGGTTGACCCCGGAAGGCACGTTTCCCGTGGTCATCAAAATCAACAAACCCGGCTGGAAAGGCATCCCGGGAGGAGATCCGAAAAACCCGCTGGGCGAACGCTGGCTGGGTCTCCGCGTGAACGGGGACCAGGGCAGAACTTACGGCATCCACGGCACCAATCAACCCGGGTCGATCGGGAAATATGTTTCCAACGGCTGCATCCGCATGCGGAACCAGGACGTCATCGAATTATCGAAGCTGGTTCCGACAGGTACACCGGTTTGGATTCACAGCGGCAAAAGCAATCAAAAACCACAAGGGAAACAGAACGGACAACCCGTTTTACAAACCGCCACCATTACGGGCAACCACGTTCATATCCGGACCGCCCCTTCCCTCAGCGCCGCGATCATCGGAAAATTAAACAAAGGCGCCCGTCTTTCGGCCACGGGAAAAACGAAGGATTGGGTGCAAGTGAAACTGGCGGACGGACGCACTGCTTATGTCCATCAAAACTATATCCGGGTGCAAGGGAACACTGGCGGAAATCAACATTCAATCCGTGTCGGTGTCTTTTTGGCCAATATCCGGTCTCAGCCTTCTTTGTCGGCAACCATTCTTCAACGCGTTCCCAAAGGAATGGTCTTGACCGCCATCGGGAAAGAAGGGCATTTTTACAAACTGCGCCTGAAAGATGGATCGATCGCATACATTCACGAAATTTGCATCGGCCGGTAAACGGATGTGTCATGCCTCTGACGAGGCATTTTTTCTGCGCGAAATTCAAATAATGGTAAAATTCCTCCTGCTCTCTCCCCCAATTTTTCCGGTATAGTTAATTTCAGTTGATGATTCGCAAGCAAGGAGGGGGAAACGATTGCATGATCCGATCGGGCTTCATTCCGGTTAAACTCCTGCTGCTTTCACAATAACATGTAGGAGGGAAAAGAAGCGTTGAAACATATAAAATGGATTTTCTCATCCATTTTGGCCATCGTTCTGGTCTTCGGTTTTTACTTTGGAACCGCAGGCGCTGCGGCCAATTACCAAATCGAGGTCAATAAATCCACGAACACACTCTATTTATATAAAGACGGTACCTTGGAAAAAACATACCGGGTGGCGACCGGCCGCACGAAAGAATTGACTCCCGAAGGAACATTCACCATGGTGGTCAAGATCAACAAACCCGGCTGGAAAAACATCCCGGGAGGAGACCCGAAGAACCCGTTGGGAGATAAATGGATGGGAATCAGTGTCAATGAAGACAATGGACGTACTTACGGCATTCACGGGACCAATCAACCGGAAAGCATCGGAAGCCACGCTTCGAGCGGATGTGTACGGATGAAAAATGAAGATGTGAATGAATTGTACAAAATCGTCCCTGAAGGCACCCCCGTGTGGATTCACAGCGGAAAATCGACGGGGAAATGGGCCGGAGATCCTTCCTTTGCCGTTCAACCGACAAGCGGCCAATTGAAAGTGACGGTCAACCTGGCCAATATCCGGACAGGCCCTTCACTGGGAGCCTTTGTCATGGAACAGGCTGAAACAGGGACGGTTCTGGAAATGACCGGCTTTGTCAAGGATTGGTATCAAATCAAAACACCGGGCGGCAAAACCGGGTTTATCCATTCATCTACCGTGACGAAAAACACCGGTTCTTCCAATCAGAATAACTTTACCGATGCCACCGGTTCCATCAAAGTCACCGGTTCCGTGACCAACATCCGGTCCAATCCGTCTTTGTCCGCTCCGATTGTGCAAAAAGTAAACAAAGGCACCCAACTTGTGCTGACCGGAGAAAATGCGGAATGGTACCGGGTCCGGTTATCCAGCGGTTACACCGCATACGTCCATAAAAGTGTCGCCGAAAAAACAGAAGCCAAAACACCCGATGCCCAAACGATCAAAGTAACGGTCTTTCTTGCCAACATTCGTAATTCCCCTTCAGAAAATGCAACCATTATCATGCGAGTGGCTCAAGGAACGGAACTGAAAAAAATCGGAAACAACGGTGATTGGCACATCATCCAATTAAAAGACGGGCGCACCGGATTTATACATCACAGTGTTGCCCAATAAAAAGGAAGGAGAAACATTGGTTTCTCCTTCCTTTTTTTATCAAACAGTCAACATCCGGTTCAACGCGACCTTGGACCAATGTTTGGTTTCCTCATCCACTTTGATGACATGAATCGGGTTTCCCTCCAGGATACTTTCCAGCGCCCATAATAAATGGGGGCGGTCAATCCGGTTCATGGTCAGACAGGGACACATCGTCGTGCTTAGCAGTTCAATATGCTTGTCGGGATATTCCTGGGCCAGCCGTTGCACCAAATTGACTTCGGTGCCGATGGCCCAGCGGCTTCCGGCCGGCGCTTCTTCGATCACTTTGATGATATAGCTGGTCGAACCGGAATCATCGGCCAATTGCACCACATCAAAAGAACATTCCGGATGGACGATCACTTTCATTTCCGGATCCCGCTTGCGAATGCGGTGCACTTGTTCAGGAGTGAACTTTTGATGCACGGAACAATATCCTTTCCATAAGATCATGCGCACCCGATCCAACGGCCCTTTTTGCTCCTCAAACTTTCCGTCTGCAGGATTCCAAACCACCATTTCTTCCAAGGGAATGCCCAATTGATCATAAGCGGTGTTGCGCCCCAGGTGTTGATCGGGGAGGAAAAACACGCGCTTCTTTTGGCGGAATGCCCAGTCTAACACCTGCTTCGCATTGGAAGACGTACAGGTGGTTCCGCCGTGCTTTCCGACAAAAGCCTTGATCGCAGCCGTGGAATTGACATAAGTGACCGGAATCACCGTGTCTTGAAATGTTTCCTGCAAAACTTCCCAAGCTTCTTCCACTTCTTCAATGTCCGCCATATCCGCCATGGAACAACCGGCGCGCAGGTCCGGCAAAATCACGGTTTGCCCCGGGGACGCCAACGTATCGGCCGTCTCAGCCATAAAATGCACCCCGCAAAACACGATATATTTGGCGTTCTTCTGCTTCGCTCCCGTCTTGGCCAATTGCAAGGAATCCCCGCGGAAATCGGCATATTGAATCACATCATCCCGCTGGTAGTGATGGCCGAGGATCACCAAATCGTCCCCCAGTGCTTTTTTTGCCTTTTGAATCCGTTCGTCCAGCTCCTGCCCGGACATGGAACGGTAAACCTCCGGCAAATCTTGATCCAAGTAATTCAACATGGTATCCATCATCGAGATGCCTCCTCCCCAAAATCCAAACTGATATCAAGAGCGGAAACCGAATGCGTCAGCCAACCGAGCGATACCGCATCCACCCCGGTCTCCGCAATCGGGCGGATCGTTTCCGGTGTGATCCCTCCGGATGCCTCGGTCCATACCCGGCCGTCGATCAAACGAACGGCTTCCCGCAGTGTGTCAAGATCCATATTGTCCAGCAAAATCGCATCCACATCATGCTTTAAAATTTCTTTCACTTGTTCCAAGGTATCCGCTTCCACTTCAATTTTCACCATGTGCCCGACATGTTTGCGGGCCCGTTCAATCGCCGTCGCCAGACTCCCCGCCATCGCAATGTGATTGTCTTTAATCATCACGCCGTGGCTTAATCCAAACCGGTGATTGGTGCCGCCGCCGACACGGACGGCATACTTCTCCAACTGCCGCAACCCCGGTGTCGTTTTCCTTGTGTCCAACACCTGGCACGAAAGCCCTTCCAACCGGTCCACCAACTGCCGGGTCATCGTGGCAATGCCTGACATCCGTTGCAAAAGGTTCAGCGCTACCCTTTCCCCCGTCAAGATGGCTCGGGTCGGTCCGGTGATCCGGGCAATCGCCGTTCCTTTTTTCACCCGGTCCCCTTCCCGGACCAGCCATTCCCACTTTATTTCGGGATCCAACTCCCGGTACACGGCTTCCGCCACCGGCAAACCGGCAATCACCCCGTCTTGCTTGGCAATAAACAAACAAGAACTTTGATGATCCGCCGGCACCAGCGCTTCCGTCGTGAGATCGCCGGCACCGATGTCTTCGTTCAATACTTCACGAATCCATTGCTTTAATGCTATCCAATTCACGATGAAATCCCCCCTTGGATCACTTTGTGTTTTTCCGCCCATTCAGGAATGGTTTGCGGGAAATCACGACGGTAATGCCCCCCTCTGCTCTCCTCGCGCCATCGTGCAGCTTTCATCACCAATTGTGCAGTCGTTAACATATTTCTCAACTCAAACATCCCCGGCAGAACGCGTCCCGAATCCTGCAACCGTTTCAGCTTGGAAAGCCCTTCAGCCAATCCTTCCGATGTGCGGACAATGCCTGCGTGATCCCACATGATCTGCCGGATTTCCTTTTTGATTTTTTCTTCCGTTTGTTTATCTTGGCACAAACGAGGAAATTGCGAAGGAAGTTGCATCGTTGTGGGCTGCTCTTCATAAGACGACAGCTTTTCCGCCACCCGTTGCGCAAAAACCGTTCCTTCCAGCAAAGAATTGCTCGCCAGACGGTTGGCACCGTGGACACCCGTGCAAGCCACTTCCCCACATGCAAACAGCCGCGGGAGGGAAGTCCGTCCATAAGAATCGGTTTTGATTCCTCCCATGATAAAGTGCGCGGCCGGCCGGACGGGAATCCATTCACGTTCCGGATCAATCCCGGCTTTGCGGCATTTCTTGTAAATGGCAGGAAACCGGTGGGCAAATTTCCCTTTCAAATGTCTTGCATCCAAATACACTTGGTTCCCTTGCTGCATTTCGGTGTAGATGGCCCTGGACACCACATCCCGGGGAGCCAGATCTTTTAATTCGTGATACCGTTCCATGAACCGGTCTCCCGATTCCGTCACCAAAACGGCGCCTTCGCCCCGCACGGCTTCCGAAATGAGAAACATCGGGTTTTGATCGACGGCCAGTGCAGTCGGATGAAACTGAATAAACTCCATGTCTGTCAATTGCACGTTGGCACGATGTGCCATTGCAAAACCGTCACCGGTGGTCACCAGGTCATTGGTCGTATACTTAAAGACCTGACCGCATCCTCCCGTCGCCAAGACCACCCCTTTCCGTGCCAGATAACACGTCGGCTCCCGACCGGTATCCAGTGCAATCACTCCGCGGCAAGTTTCGTTTTCCACCAACAAATCGGCCACCATTGTATGCGTTTGCATATGAATGGATTTTCGCCGCTTGGCTTGCCGCAGTAAGGTGGAAGTGATCCCGGCTCCGGTTGAATCCCCGTGCACCCGCAAAATCCGGGAAGCCGAGTGGGCACCTTCTTTGGCCAGCAAATAGGTATTCCCCTTTTTATCAAAAGGCGTTCCCCAATCTGCCAGCAACCGGATCGTGTCGGGAGCCATCTTAACCATCAAACGCACGGTATCCTCATCACACAAATCCACTCCCGCCCGCAGTGTGTCCTGCCAATGCAGGTTGGGAGAGTCTGCAACGCCGACGGCCGCGGCAATCCCGCCTTGGGCCCGGTAAGAATTGCTCTCATCTTCACATGCTTTGGTCAAAACCTTCACTTCTCCGGTTTCGGATAAGAAAAGCGCTGTCATTAAACCGGAAATCCCGCTCCCTACGACAATATAATCGGTAGTGACTTGTCTCATCATGATAAGGTCCTTTCAAAAAACGTTAACAATTTGTTCATATTCATTTTCTCAATAACGAAAGGAATGTCAATAGCAAATTTTTTCTTTTTATGTTTTGAACACTTCACGAAAAAAGGTCTGTCGTTCTTTTTTTTCGCTATAATAGGTGGAGAAAGCTTTACAAATGCGGAGGTTTAATCGATGAAACCCATTTATTTGGATTATGGGGCCACCAGTCCCGTACGGCCGGAGGTCATGGAAATCCTTCTTCCTTTCTTCCAAAAAGAATATGCCAATGCCGGCAGCATCCATGATTTCGGACAACGAAGCCGGGATGCAATCGAGTTGGCAAGAAAACAGGTGGCTGACTCGCTGGGCGCTTCATCCCCGCGGGAAATCATCTTTACCGGAAGCGGCACCGAAGCCAATAACCTGGCCATCCTGGGAGCGGCCAGAAAACACCGGAACCGGGGAAATCATGTGATTACGACATCCATCGAGCACCCTTCGGTCCTGGAAGCATGCAAACAATTGGAGAAAGAAGGGTTTGAGGTCACTTACCTGCCGGTCGATCCATACGGCCGAATTTCTGTGGAACAAGTCAAAGATGCCCTGACGGAGCAAACCATTCTGGTCAGTGTCATGGCCGCCAACAATGAAGTGGGAACGCTGCAACCGATCAAAGAAATTGGCCGGCTCCTTCGCGACACACCGGTTTTGTTTCATACCGACGCGGTGCAATTTTACGGCAAAATCCCCTTTTCCGTTCAGGAACTGGGCGTGGACCTTCTTTCCGTCAGCGGGCACAAAATTTACGGCCCCAAAGGAATCGGCGCTTTGTATATCAAAAAAGGAATCCGGATTGAACCGGTTCTCTTTGGCGGGGGCCAAGAAAGAGGCCTGCGTCCCGCGACCCAAAACACGCCCGGAATCATCGGTCTCGGAGCAGCCGCTTATCTGATGAGCCAAGAATTGGAACAAGAACGGCAACGGTTGACCCGGTTGCGCGATCTGTGCCTGAAGCGGATCCAAAAGGAAATCGGCCAAGTGGATTTAAACGGCCATCCAAGCAACCGGTTACCCAACAATCTGAATCTCAGTTTTCACGGGGTCGAGGGACAAGCCGTTTTGTTGGAACTCAACCGCAAACAAATTTTTGTTTCCAGCGGTTCCGCTTGCAGTGCAGGGAAACATGCCCCTTCCCATGTCCTGATGGCCATGGGCAAAAGTGAAGAACAAGCCTATCAAAGCCTTCGCATCACCTTTGGCAGGGAAACCACCGAGTCGGATATCCATCAACTGGTGGATCATTTAAAAGAAATTCTTGAAGACTTGCGATCCTTCTTGCGAAACAAACCTTAATACTTGGAGGCTGTTTCCATTGCAAAAATATATCAAAGGATGCTTGAAGTTATTGTCCGGTTTGCTGATTGCCGTTTTGTTTTGGATTTTGTTTGTCTTTTTGCAACAAGTGAATTATCGGGATCCGGAACAGATTTACTTAATGGGAACCCCTGTCGCCTACGGGTTTGTCTTTTTCTTTTTATGTATCTCTGTCGGTTTTATCTTTTCCTTTTTCAAAAACCGGTTCCAACCCGCCAAATTAAAAAGGCGTTTCTTTGTTTTTGCTTTTTTCTATTTGGTCAGCAGCCCGCTTGTGATTTTAAGCTTTGACAATTATTTGCTCGTGACTCCCCAAGGCCTCGGTTACAGCCGCTTTTTCAGCATCGAAGACATGCATTTTTACCGCTGGCAAGACATCAATCACGTGGTTTTGGACTACAAGCCGGAACAACTTCCGTTTATGAAAGAAAAACTCCGTCTTCAATATCACATCCATTTTAAGGATGGAACAGCCTACAACCTGAACAGTTACAATTCACCGCTTTATGATGCCAGCCAATTCAAGGCGATTCATCGCACGTTGCTTCGGAAACAAGTTCCGGTGATAATTGAACGTCCCTTGCCTGCGGATGTTTCCCCCGATTCATTCATTTATCAGATGTTCCATTTTCACTCGCAATAAAACATCCCCTCCCCAGGCTGACAACCCGGGTGAGGGGATGTTTTCAATCATTTGGCCAATTCATAAATGGCTTGGGCATAAATCGCAGTGGCCTTCAGCAATTCATCCACATCGATATATTCATCACGCTGGTGAGCGGTTTCGGCACTGTCCGGGAACAACGGCCCAAAGGCAACGCCGGTGTCCAGGACCCTAGCATACGTTCCTCCGCCAATGGCGAGAATCTCCGCTTTTTCTCCGGTTTGTTCTTCATAGACTTTCGTCAGCGTCCGGATCAAGGGGTGATCCGGTTCCACAAAATGAACCGGCTTATGGTCGGCCTCCAGAATTTGGAAACCGTATTCGGCCAATTTTTTCTCTGCCGTTTGCAAAATCTGACCGGCATCGCCGTTTTTGGGATAGCGGATATTGATGCGGATCATTTGTCTTTCCCCGGCTTCAAAGCGGAAAACCCCGGCATTGACGGTAAGGGGTCCCATCCATTCATCGGACACCTGAATACCCAGTTTCTCCCCGAAGAAACTGTCCACAAAAAGATCATTGATCATGCGGACATAATTTTCCCCTTCCGGATCCAAAGGAACTTCCTCGAGGAATCGGGCCATAAACAACGCCGCATTTTTTCCTTTGTCCGGTTCCATGCCATGATGGGCTTTCCCCTCCATCACAATGGTGACACCCTCGTTGCTTTCTTCGGCGTATCCCTGAATCCTGCGGGTAAGCAGATAGTCTTGAACCTTTTCTTTCAATGCGAAGACATCCCCGTCTCCACTCAGCCGGACGGTGGCCACGTCCGGAACCATGTTTACGCGTTCCCCGGATTCAAATCGTTCCAATGTCCATGCGCCATCCCTGTTCGCCGGTTTTTGGCCGGATTTTACCGCCTGGATATCCAAAAAGCCTTTCTCGGCCGCAATGATCGGAAAATCGGCATCCGGGCTGAATCCCATCACCGGCATCTCTTCTTTCTCGAAATAATGAGCCATGCAGCGCCAACGGGACTCTTCGTCCCCTCCCACTATCAGCCGGATCCTTTTGGACAAATTGAGCCCCAGATCCCTGATGATCTTCAAAGCAAAATAAGCCGCCATGGTCGGGCCCTTGTCGTCCAAGGCACCACGGGCATACAATTTTCCATCGCGGATTTCGGGTTGAAACGGAGGACTCGTCCATCCATCTCCCGCCGGAACCACATCCACATGGGACAAAATTCCGATAATCTCCTCCCCATCGCCGTATTCAATATGCCCGGCATAACCGTCCACATTTTTGGTTTGAAAGCCGTCCTTTTTGCCCAATTCCAACATATAATGAAGTGCTTCCGCCACTTTTTCCCCAAACGGAGCCCGGGCGGAAGCCGTGGATTCATCCAAAACACTTGCAATGGACAATAAGCTTTTTAATTCCGCTAACAATTCATCTTTCCGTTTCAACACTTCTTCCTGCCATGCCACTTGGTTCATAACCGACTCCTCCTGTTTCACGTTCATGCCTTTTCTCCTTTCCGTTATGTATAGTCAGAGATGATGAGCCAAACGTGAATATTCTCCTTAAAATGGAATAAGTCTCTTTTTATGGGATTTATTAGATGCATGACTTATTTCTAATTAATATACCACGTTTGGGTAAAAAGAGTAAATGAAGCAAGCTTCACCCCCGTTTCCAGACTGTTCATATATTTTAATAAAAAAGAAAAGACTTGTGTTGCCACAAGTCCCATCAACCTTCCAAAAATTTTAAGACGTGGTAAAAGAGAAAGCCCATCACAGCCGTACCCGGAAGGGTCAGCACCCAGGCATAAATGATTTTTCCGGCCACACTCCAACGCACGCTGCGGACCCGTTCAGCCGCACCGACGCCAATGATTGAACCCGTGATGGTATGTGTCGTACTGACCGGAATCCCAATTTTCGCCACCGTCGTCAACAAGATGGCCGACCCGGTCTCAGCGGCAAAACCTTGCGGCGTTTCCAAACGGCTCAACCGGGAACCGATCGTATGGATGATTTTTCGTCCGCCCATTGCGGTTCCCAATCCCATGGACAAACCTGCAGCCACTTTGACCCAGCTTGGCACCGTCAATTCACTGTATGAACCGTACGCCACCAAAGCCATGGCAACAATCCCCATCGCTTTTTGCGCATCGGACGCCCCGTGGCTGAATGCCATAAACGCTGACGAAACGATCTGCAACGGTTTAAAAATCCGTTTCACCCGGGAGCGGGGCATGGTTTGGAAAAGTTTCCGAATCAATTTGATCAGACTTCCCGAGAAAAGTGCTCCCAATACGGGAGAAATCAACATGGCTACAAGAATCATAATAATTCCATGAACTTTAAGAACGCCAAAACCTTTATATGCAATCACCGCCCCGATCAAACTGCCGATCAAGGCATGGGATGAACTGGTGGGAAGTCCCAACAACACGGTGATGATATTCCACATGATCACTGCCAATAAAGCCGATATCAACAAAACCAATGTCACATTTTCCGGATCCACAATATCCTTTCCGATCGCTTTTGCAACCGCCGTGGAAAAAAAGGCCCCGGCCAAGTTTAATCCCGCGGCCATGAGAATGGCTGCCCACGGGGATAGCGTGCGTGTCCCCACCACCGTTGCAATCGCGTTGGCGGTGTCATGCCATCCGTTTGTAAAATCAAATATCAATGCCAATACCACAACCGCAACCAGTAACCAAAACGGATCAAGCATACTTCATTACCACACTTTCCATCACGTCCATCACATCTTCAAAGGAATCCGTGACGCCTTCCAGTTTTTGATAAATCTCTTTCATTTTGATTAATTCAATCGGGTCAATCGCCTCTTCAAACAACGCACTGATGCTTTCCCGCATTAATTTGTCGCCTTCGTTTTCCAACGAATTGATTTCGACGGAAATCCGGCGAATGGTATCATAATCCCGCTTTTCCAATGCGACAAATGCTTCCTGTAACTGTCGCGCCGATTTTTCCAGGATTTCTCCATACTGGATCAGGTAAGGCGTCGTTTTGTTGACATGCATATAAACAAACCGCGCGGCGCACGCTTCAATCCCGTCCAAAACATCATCCAGATAATAAACCAATTTCAAGATGTCTTCATGATCAAGAGGAGTGACAAACGCCTTGTTGAGTTCCTGGATCACAAGATGAGTGTAATCGTCCCCCTTATGCTCCAGTTCTTTCAATCTTTCCGCATATTGTTCCTTTTCTTCCAGGGTTTCCACGTTTTCGCGGAACAGCTGTACGGCCTCGATGATGTTGGTGGTTGCATCCACCATGGTTTGGTAAAAAATCTTGTCCTTTGACCGGTTAAAGAGCACAATCGTTTCCTCCCAATCAACCATTTTTTAACTAAAAATTATCTTATTCTTAAAAAAGAAGTTTTGAAATACCTCAGCCTGAGACTTAACCAATTATTTATCTCTGATTTAAAAAAACTTAACAAAAACTTTACATTGGAAATAAAAAACACACGACATATCTTGATATCCAATGCGGTTTGGCGGTATTGGAAGAAAAGGAACAACAGGCACCACGGGCTTTTTCAGGGACGGACCGGATCCAATCATTTATTTTAACACAGAAGTAAACAGCTGACTTAAAGGAAGAATCTTCTTTTCCATCTTGCAAAATTGTCCCGACGACGGAAATGCACTCTGTTTTATCTATTTCCCAAATGAAAAGATTATATAAATGCATAAAAAAAGACACCCTTTGCAGGTGTCTTCAAAGCCAATCCGGCGAGGCGTCACATATGAACATTGCTGTGCAAATAGGTTCCTTCAATTTGTAAATAAAGCAAATTGATCTCACTGATTTTCTTGGACAGCTCGTTCATTTCCTCGTTGGTTTTAAAAAAGAGCTCTTCATCTTCTGTATCCTTCAATTTTTCATAAAGCTCCATATAAGCTTGTTCAAGTTGTTGGAGCCGGTCCGGAATTTTGGCACACACTTGTTGGCAAGCCCATTCAAATTCCTGCTTCTTCTCCGGGGACAAACTTTCATAATCCACGTGCAAAACCGGCCGCATCAATTCCAACTCTTGGTCATAGCGAAGCTCAAAAGCGGGTTTTGTCATCATCTTCACCTTCACCTTTTTAGGGTTGCGGCTTTTCTTCCGTATTTAACTGCATATTGCGTTTCACTTGATCTTGCAAATCCTCTTTGATCAATTGCTCCGTTTTCAGCTCGATCTGATCCGGATCCCCTCCGGCTTCTTTCCAATCTTTGAGCAAACCGGACACTTCTTTGCGGTAATCTTCATCCAGTTTGTTGCCCACCTCATCAAAACGCTGTCTCACATAGTTTTGCAGCTGTTCATTTCTTTGTTCAATCCAGGAACGGATTTGTTGAAAGGTTCGCTGGTCGATTTTTTGATCATCTTTGATAAAGTGGTTGGCTTTTTTCAGACGATCCGATTCCTGGTCCACTTTGGTTTGCATATCGGCATAATATTGTTGCAGGCGTTCTTCATCATAGTGATGGGCTTTTTGCACCGAATTGATTGCACGGATCGCCCACGGTTGCCGGGATTCTTTCAAGCGTTCCGTTTCGGATGACAATACCTTTTCCAATTCCTGTTCATTTTTGACGGTGGCATAATCCCCGCCGGTTTGATCGGCTATGTTTCGCAATTGCTGTTCGGTTTTCGCTTCCACATCCAAACCGATCACATGAACATTGGCTGCGGTGTCGGACAAATGCAGGGCTTGTGCCATTTTTTCCGGATTGCCGTCACAGTTGTCATAACCGTCCGTGATCAGAATGACATGGTTTTCCACCTGACCGGGTGCCCCTTTTTTCATATCCGGTTGGGATTTAAACAATGCCAGGGCCAGGGGATTGTAGCCCGTCGGTTGAACCCGGCTCAAAGCTTGTTCCAACTGTTTTTGGTCATACCGGGAACCTGCATAAATTTTTTGGGTGCTGTTGCATGACCGGTCCCGGTCCTTCAACTCCGGACTCCCTTCATGTCCGTAAATGCGCAACTGGAAATCCACCGTATTTTGCGGAAAGCGTTTGGCCAATTGTTGAAGTGATTTTTTCACCGCATCCATCTTCGGTTGTTCTTTCAATTTTCCTCCCATGCTCCCGCTCGTATCCAGTAAAACCACATAGTTCATTTTTTTGTTTTCCGGATCCGTCTTCGATTTCTTCGCTGCCTCTTCCGCTTGCAGCCAGCGGTCTTTCACATTGCGCCATGCTTCGCTTTTGGCTTTATAGGTTTGATGGGAGAGTGCATCAAACGCTTCGATATCCTCTTTATAATTTTCGCCGACCAACCCCAGCAAATAAGCATAAGCTTTGTCATCCGACAAGCCTTTCGGCATTTGCTGCAAAGCGTTGATGACTTCATTCCGCTCATAATTTTTCCCGGCGTATCTTCCTTGCCCGTCATCATTCAATATCGCCTGCAACTCGGTGTGGGGAGCCGGGCTTTTGGGAATGCTTCGATCCTTTTCCTCTTCGTCCGGATTCTCTTCTTTGGCTTGTTCCTGTTGTTGAAGCGTTAATTTGTCCACTTTCTCGATTTCATTGCCTGTGGTTTGCTGGATTTTTTGGATCACTGACGCGCAACCACTTGACATCCCGACCGTCAACAACAGGAAGCCTGTCAGCAGGACTCGACTTTTGCTGATACGCATAAGCCCTCCTTATCCTATCCTCTTCATTGATCTATATATATCCAACCTGAGAGAAAAACATCCCAATTTGATTTTAGCTTACTTGATGCACTTTGATTTCGCAATAGGTGCAGCCTGCCTTCATTCGACAATCTCGGGAAAGATTTTATCCGATCAAAGGGCGTTCTTCCGGATACCGGAAAGGAGGCGGATCAATGTCGCGGGCAATGGCCAACGCCAGAGTGATCGGACCAAGACGCCCGGCATACATGCTGAAAATGAGAATAATTTTTCCCATCTCGCTCAAATGGGGGGTCAGTCCGGTGGACAACCCCACGGTTCCCACGGCGGAAACCGCTTCAAACAAGGCAGACAGGATGTCGGTTTGTTCCGTGATCGCCAAGAGCATGGTGACGATGATCACCAGTGTTAAGGAAGCCACTGTAATCGTCAATGCTTTATACACATGTTTCGTGGGAATCCGGCGCCGGTAAGCCACCACATCCTGACGTCCCCTCATCATGGTCCACACGGCCAACAAAATCACAGCCAGCGTGGTGGTTTTGATTCCTCCCCCGATGGAGCTGGGAGACGCTCCCACAAACATCAGCAGGATGGTGAAAAACAATGTCGCCGGATACATGTGGCTTAAGTCCAGAGTTTGAAATCCTCCGGACCTGGGAGTGACCGCATGAAAAAAAGAAGCCAACAGCTTTTCCTTCAAAGAAAAAGATTGCATGGTTTGGGGATTGTTCCATTCCGTAAATAAAATGACCAGCATTCCGATGCCAAGGAGCAGGCCGGTCATGGTCAACACCAATTTGGTATGTAAACTGAGCCGCTTGGTTTTTGGATAATGGATCAGCTCCAGGATCACGATAAAACCGATGCCACCCAAAATCACCAGGAAGCCGACAATCAGATTGACCCACGGATCGTGCACATAAGCTGTCAACCCGGCAAATGCCCGGGTCTCTCCAAACAAGTCAAAGCCTCCCTGGTTAAAAGCGGAGACCGCATGAAAAAGCGCATAATACAACCCTTTTTTGATCCCCCAATCCGGGACGAAACAAAAACACAAAGCGACAAACCCGGTTCCCTCGACAATCAGGGTGATGAGAAACACTTTCAAAACAAGGCTGACCACCCCTTGCAATTCCAATTGATTGAATGCTTCCCGCAAGACCAGCCGCTCCTGCACGCCGATTTTTCTCCCCAGAATCATGGCAAACAAAGTGGTGAGAGTCATGATCCCCAGTCCGCCGGTCTGAATGAGCAGGAGGATCACCATTTCGCCAAATGTGCTGAACGTTTGAGCCGTATCCACCACCACCAGTCCGGTCACACAAACGGCAGAGGTTGCCGTAAATAAAGCATCAATCCATGGAAGCGGCTGTCCGCTTTCGGTGGCAACAGGCAAGGAAAGGAGAAAGCTCCCGGCCAAAATCGCCACCACAAAACCGATGGCAAGCACTTGAGCCGGATTTAATCTTTTCTTTTGAAATGATTTGTTTTTCTTGTACAACACACGACATCATTTCCTTTTGTAAAATTTGTTGAATGTCTTTGGATTGGTTATAATGAGATCACCGGGTAAAATAGCATTATACATCAATTTTTAGCATGGGACGGATTCATTATGACCAGAAAACCTCGAGTTGTCGTTGGCATGTCCGGCGGCGTGGACTCTTCTGTTACAGCCTGGTTACTGAAAGAACAAGGATATGAAGTGATCGGCCTGTTTATGAAAAACTGGGATGACACCGATGAATTCGGTCATTGTACCGCCACAGAGGATTATGAAGATGTGCGGAGAGTGTGCGCACAAATCGGCATCCCTTATTATTCGGTAAACTTCGAGAAAGAATATTACCAAAAAGTGTTCCAATATTTCCTGGACGAATACCGAAAAGGCCGCACCCCCAATCCGGATGTCATGTGTAACCGGGAAATCAAGTTTGGCGATTTCCTCAAAAAAGCCAAACAACTGGGAGCAGACTTGATCGCCACCGGACACTATGCACAAATCAAAGATGAAAATGGCACCAAATATTTGGTTCGCGGTGCTGATTCCAATAAAGACCAGACTTACTTTTTATATGCAGTTCCGAAACAACAATTGATGCAAGCCATCTTCCCGATTGGCCACATGCAAAAGAAAGAAGTGCGTGCACTGGCTGAAAAAGCGGGACTGGCCACCGCCAAAAAGAAAGACAGCACCGGCATCTGTTTTATCGGCGAACGCAATTTCCGTGAATTCCTCAGTCAGTATTTGCCGGCACAACCAGGCAAAATTTGCACGCTGGACGGCCGGGAAATCGGCGAGCATCACGGCCTGATGTATTACACATTGGGTCAACGCCAAGGATTGGGCATTGGCGGTTCCGGAACCGGCGAGCCTTGGTTTGTTGCCAAAAAAGATTTGGAGAACAATATTTTGTATGTGGTCCAAGGGCATGACCATGAAGCGCTCTACTCCAACGGTTTGTCGGCAACAGACGTCAACTGGCTGGGAGAAGGAAATTTGCCGGACCGTCCGTTTGAATGCACAGCCAAATTCCGTTACCGCCAACAAGACCAAAAAGTGCTTGTCCATCCTCAAGCTGACGGATGCCTGCACGTCGAATTTGAAAAGCCGCAACGCGCGGTAACCCCTGGACAATCAATCGTGATGTATCGCGATGAAAAATGTCTGGGCGGCGGCATTATCGATCACACTTTTTAACCTTTCTCCCATAAAAAGCCCGGGGACGGGGATCTCCCCGCCCTCCGTTTTCCTTTTAATTGCTTGAATAATTATATTTAACCCAAAAAAAACCATTTTATATATTATATAAAAATAGAACTTTGGTCGGCTGTTCAAAAACTGGAAAATAGAGTAGCATATAAACGAGTTTTCATAAAGGAGGACTCATTTCCGTGAAAAATACATATCGCGGTGAACCGGAACACAAAGAGAATTTTTCCATCGATGAGTTCGGCTTACAAGTCAAGCGAAAAGCCCTGGTGTTTACCAGTGCCGGCATTGCTTGCCTGATCATGACCTTTTCCGCATATGTGATCGGAATGGAAGAAGCTTATCCAACAGCATCCAAGCTTGAACAACCATTGATTTCGAAGAAAAAGTCAAATATCTCTGAACATGCAGTCAACGAATCCAGGCAACTGGCATCAGCGGATGTCGACCAACCGGCCACCACGGAGAACAACGGGGAAACTGCGAACACATCCATTCAGCCTGACACCAATCCAAACGACCCGGCACCGTCCGCTTCCAACCCTTCTCCGAAAAACGATCCGGCGACACAGGAACCAAAAAATCATGACTTGTCGGATATTGTGGCCATTGCCGATCCGGTTGGAGAAACGCCGGTTTATGAAAAGGATGATCCGGTACCATCCAACGATCAAAAACCGAAGTTTCCGCCACCCAAGTTTGAATGGAATCAACCGGGTTTCCTTGACCACTTGATTCCTTGCAAGCCTGAACCGTCCAAAGACTGCACAAAATCAATCATTAAAAAACCAGAAACAAACAACGATCTCAAATGGATTCATTTAAACCCCCATCACAAGGATGAAGATGACAAACAATCCAAGCGGCTCAACCAATCTGATTCATCTGATGTGAAAAAACAAGAAAGCCATCGACGGAGCCAAAACAAGCAGACCGTTTCAACCAAAGAAAAACCCAAACAAGACTTCAAACGGTTTCAAAAGCAGGCCTTGCTTTTCGAAATGAAAGACATGCATCTACACAGCAAAATAAAGACCCAACCTGTGAAGAAAGAGCCGTTCTTTTTAAAAACAAAAACAAAATGGAATCATCAAAAAAGCAGCTAATTCAATTTGAATTAGCTGCTTTTTTGATGGCGTGCCCTGGAAGATTCGAACTCCCGACCTTCTGATCCGTAGTCAGACGCTCTATCCAGCTGAGCTAAGGGCACATATTTAATTGGTGCGGACGAAGGGACTTGAACCCCCACGGTCTGAAGTGACCACAAGAACCTGAATCTTGCGCGTCTGCCAATTCCGCCACGTCCGCACGTCATGGAGGCGGCACCCGGATTCGAACCGGGGATAAAGGTTTTGCAGACCTCTGCCTTACCACTTGGCTATGCCGCCATGTTGAATGAAATAAATCAGATCATCAAACAATAACTTTGAAAGGAGGAAACAATGGTGATTACCATTTCGTCAAAAATCGAAGGTTTACAGATTCCCTACGGAATTCTTCAAGAACAACTGGAACCTGAAGACTTCCATCTGGGTGGTGGCTATGATTACGACCACGGCTATCTCGACAAGCCTTTGGATTGGGAATCTGATCAAGGTTACCGTTACTATTTGCGTATTCCCCTTTACACGGTTAAAGGAGAATTGGAATCACGCAACGCCATCGTCAAAATCGGTAAACCTTTCATCATCAAACATGAATTTCTGACAAAAAATGACCCATCCGGAGATACCGGACTTGTCAGTTCTTTGGTGAATCAATTTTCCAAACCCGTCCCTTCAGCAGATGAACCCATTGATGACAAATGGATTCAGCGGGCTGAAAAAGTGATTCAAACCATTGAAGCCAAACTTGCAACCGTAAGTTGAAGATGGCAGGGGCGGTAGGAATCGAACCCACACTGGAGGTTTTGGAGACCTCTGTTCTACCATTAAACTACGCCCCTACGATGGTGCTGGTGGAGGGACTTGAACCCCCAACCTACTGATTACAAGTCAGTTGCTCTACCAATTGAGCCACACCAGCCAGTGGTGGCTCGGGACGGAATCGAACCGCCGACACGAGGATTTTCAGTCCTCTGCTCTACCGACTGAGCTACCGAGCCTCATAAAATGGCGGAGAGAGAGGGATTCGAACCCTCGAGGCGGGGTTTGCCCGCCTACACGATTTCCAATCGTGCTCCTTCGACCACTCGGACATCTCTCCGTGTCAAGTCATTCGAAAATAAGTTACTTACTTATTTCGTATTGTTTATCGTGCTGACAAATAATATGATACACAGCCCCTGTCTTCATGTCAAGACAAAATTTACTTTAGTTTTTTTCTGAAACTCCCCACTCTGCCCTCTCACCTTAAAACCGGCGAGAAGATTGAACCCATTCCACCAAGGAACAGGACATGCCACGAGGAACAAAACTGTAAGATCAGGGCAATAATTTTTGAAAACAATTCCCCCTGTCTGAAATCAGGGGGGATTGTTTGCCTGGCAACGACCTACTCTCCCAGGGGTCATCCCCAAGTACCATCGGCGCTGGAGGGCTTAACTTCCGTGTTCGGGATGGGAACGGGTGGATCCC